>NZ_JBARWZ010000174.1:0-16820 GCF_049647105.1 Actinophytocola sp. | reverse complement strand
CGCCTTGACCGCGTGCTCGTGGTCGCGATCCCGGCGGCCGCGGTCGTGCTCAGCCGCGCGGTGCTCACGTGGTTCGCCGCGCCGGCGCACCTGGTGCCGGTGCTCGGCGCGTGGCTGCTGTTCGGTGTCGTCCTGTGGTTGCTCGTGCGCCCGGCCGACCCGTTCGTGCTGGCGGCCGCGGTCGGCGGGCTCGCGCTGCTGCGCACGGTCCTGCTGCTGGCGGCACTCGCGCTGCGCGGACCGGGCCACTACTGGTTCGGCTTCTGGACCGACCCGGTGGCCAGGAGCGGGTACGTGACGGTCGCGTTCGCGGCGTTCCTCGGCGTGTTCGTGGTCGCCTACCACGCACTCCGCACCGGCATGGGCAGGCGGGCGGCCACCGGCCGGGTGCTGATCGCGGCAGGCACGCCACTGCTGGTGCTCGGAGGGCTGGTCGCCGTGATCGGGCTCGAACGCGCGCTGACGATGTGGAACGACCAGCTGGCGCTCCTGCCGTGGGGGCTGTCCAGGATCCTCGGCATCACCGTGTACCTGGAGATCCCGGCCGGGCTGCCCGTCGCCGTGTCGGCACTGGGTGCCGCGCTGGTGCTCGCGGGCTTGCTTGGAGGGCGCGCGAATAGGGTCGGTGGATGCTCGTCGTGATCGAGGCGCGGCGGGCGCCGCCATGCCCTATTCGCGCGCCCTCTATCCGCTTCCGAAGCACACCAGCGGTGTCAGGGGCTGGGTGACCGCGGCGTCGGCCAGCGCCCGCGCCGGGGCGACACCCCGGGACAGGCCGTCGTGGTAGGCGGTCATGACGCCCACCGCCGCGTGGTCGTCCATGCGTGCCACGCTCGACACGACGGTCCGCGTGCCGCTGTAGAGCAGGGCGGCGGTGAAGCCGAGGATCTCGTCGCCCGTCCGCACGACCACCTTGCCGACGTCGCAGGACGCGAGGATCACGTGCTCGGGTGCCGCGCCGAGCCGGTGGATGTCGTAGGCCATCAACGGCCCGTCGGCGAGGTCGAGCCGGGAGAACAGCACGCTGTCCTGTTCGTGGTGGCCGTGGGCGGCGAAGTGCGCCACACCGCAGCCGTCGAGGGCCTTCATCGTCGACTCGACGGTGGCGTCCGCGCCGGACAGTGTCTCGCTGTCCGGGTAGATGGCGGCCAGCTGCTCTACCTCGTCCGCGGCGTACTCCAGGTTCGGCCCTGCGACGAGGAGCGTGCCCGCGGCGGCCTGGCGCGGGACACGTCTGGCGGACAGCCAGACCGTCGCCGACGGGGACACCGTCACCGGGCGGCCACGCAGGTCCGGCAGCAGTCCCCACGGCACGCCGGACAGCGGTCCGGTCGGCACCACGACGAGGTCCTCGTCGCCGAGGTACGGGCGCATCGGGGTGATGAGGTGCTCGGTCAGGACCTCCAGCTGGCGCCGCGCCGAGGTGCGCACCGCGGTGTCGAGCGGGGCGGGCAGCGCCCGCCCGGACAGGACGTCCATGTCGCCGCGCAGCCGGGTGGTCGTCTCCCTGGCCGTCGCCAGGTCACCAAGCGCGACGATGCGGGCCGTGCGGCCGGTGACCAGGAACGCGTGGATCCGGGTGCCGACGGTGAAGTAGCTCGCCAGCGCGGCGCCCTCGGCGCGCAGCTCGGCTCGGACCTCCGCCAGCGAGGCCTGGGCGTGGTGTTCACCGGTGCCGCTGGTCCGCCAGCTGTGCGCGCGGATCTGCCGCTCCAGTTCCGCGCAGCGGCGCGCGGCCGCCGTGTCGCGGTGGCCCTCGAGTTCGCTCACCCGTGCCACGCGGGACCGCTGCCGCAGCTCGGCCAGTGCGTCCGCGGTGACGGGATCGTCGAGGGGGTGCACCGCCCGTGAGCGGAACGCCTGTGCCCGCGAGTGCTCCAGCCAGCGGAACACGGTGGCGGGCCTGCCATCCGCGAGTGCCGCGTCGAGTCCGGCCCGCGCGAGTTCGGCGCCGAGCCCGGCCACCCCGGTCTGCAGGTCGATGCTGCCGAACAGGCCGCGGTGCGCAGCGAGCCTGGCAAGTCCAGCCCGCGCGTGCCGGAAGGTGGCGGCGTGGTCGCCGCGCGCCCCCGCGATCCGGGCCAGGACGACCTGGCGCTGCAGCCGGGTATCCAAGGTGGAGCGTCGGCCCGGCTGGGCGCGGACCCACCGGTGCGCATCGTCGACCACGCCCCGGCGCAGCTGCGCGCGGGCGGCCAGCAGCTCGGCGGCCTCCGCATCGTTGTCCAGCCCCAGCTCACGGAGCCGGGCCGCGAGACCGGCGGCGGTGGTGGCGACCTTGACCGGCCCCCGGCCCCCGGCGAACTCGGCCCGCAGCCTCGTCAACGCGGCGACCGCCGCCCACGTCTCGTTGCGCCTGCGGCGGAAGCGGCGCTCCGCCTGGCCCGCCCACCACCTGGCGGCCTCGTGGTCACCGACCGCCAGCGCGATCTGCGCACGGGTCAGCTCGGCCTCGGCGTGTTCCTGGTTCATGCCGAGGCCGGCGAACCGGGGCAGGGCGGCGTCGAGCACACCCGCCGCGTCCGCGCCGAGACCCGCCGCGAGCATGGCGCGGGCCTTCTCAACGGCGAGCACGACCAGCATCCCGTCCGCGTCCGCCGCGTACCCCAGCTCCGCCTGGTCGAAGGCCCGCAGCGCGCCGGGGATGTCACCGGCGAGCAGCAGGCAGGATCCCCTGCCGTGGAACGACTTCGCCAGCTGGACGGCCATGCCGAGCTCGCGGCTGATCTCCTCGCTGCGGGCCAGGTCGGCGAGCGCGGGGCGCACCTGACCCGCGATCTGGTGGATGAACGCCCGGTTCAGCAGCGTGCGCGCCAGCGCGACCCGCTCGTCCGCGCGTTCCAGCAGCGGCACGGCGGCGTCGAAGCTGCGGACCGCGTCGTCGACGCGGCCGATCATGGTCAGCAGCAGACCCCGCTGGAGCAGCAGGACGCCCCGGTTGTCGTCGGTGATGAGCGTGTCCATGCTGTCGAGCAGCCCGAAGCCCCGGTCGCTGTTGCCTCGGGCGACCTCGGCGGCGGCGAGTGTGCCGAGGAGGCGGAACGTCAGCTCGCGGTGCGACCGCCACGCGCCGACGGCTCCCGGCCAGCCGAGCAGCCGCAGGCCTGCCCGCAGCGACCGGGCGGCGAGCAGCGGCCGCCCCCGGTTGAGCGCCTCGAGGCCGCGGCCGTGCAGCTCGCGTGCGCGAGCACCACGGGCCTCGTCGGCCACGACACCGGACATCAGGTCAGTATCGGTTCCACCCGGCCGCCGGAACAGTGGTTTATGGCGTTGATCCCGTCCTGATTCACACCTCGATCGTGGGCGTGATGACCCGGCGGGTGCTCGCGGCGTCGTGCACGACGAGCCGCACGGTGCCCGAGGGAACCGCGTCGAGCGAGAACCGGCCGGTGTCGTCGGACTCGGTCGACAGCGGCCCCGCCGCGCAGCGCGCCTCGACCCGCCTGCACGCGGCGGGCGTGAGCCACCCGTCGATCCTCGTGGTCCCGTCGGCGCCCTGTTCCAGCGTGATCATGATCGTCAGGCTGTCGCCCTGGAACGTGACGAGCCGGGTGAACTCGTCGGAGCGGGCGGCCACCAGCGACGACAGCTCGACGAGCCGCAGCAGCTCGGCGTCGACGTCGTCCAGTTCGATCGCGAACCGGACGCGGTCGACGAGGCCGGGTGGCATCGGGTCGGCGGTCTCCAACACCGTCCACAAGGCGGCCAGGAGCCCGGCGTCCTCGTCGGAAGCCGTCGCGTCCCGTGTCCCGGCGTCGTCCTGGCTCACGGCCGGTTCCCCGTCCTGCGGGCCATCAGCGGCCAGCGCACCATGGCGAGCAACAGTGCGTCGACCTCCTTCCGGATCGTGGTCTCCACCTGGTCAGCACTCCGTGCAATCGTCAACCGCGCGACGTGCGCGTTCCCGCATCGCCTCCTGGCTGACGAGTCCCATCCGGACCTGGCCGGGGTCGGCGTCGGCGTGGTCGACGAGCTTGTTGGCGAGGACCGCCGCGGCGTGCGGCCCGGCGAACGACGTGCCGTGCCACATCGCGAAGCCGCTCGTGAAGTCGTCCGGGTCCAGCGACTCGCGGTCGAGCTCGCGGATCGCGTTCGCGGGCCCCGTGCTGCCCCGCAGCTTCGGGAACGTGCTCACGACCGCCGCGCCCGTCGCCCACGCGTGCACCCACGGCGCCTGGTTGCTGAAGAACGCCTTGGTGCCGTTGGGGTTGAGCGCGCCGACGCTGAGTACCGGCTGCCCGCCGCCATCGGGCGGGGACAGGGCGAGCGCGGCCGGGAAGAACGGGCGCATCGTGGCGTCGTTGCCCGCGGCAGCCACGACCAGCACCCCGAGGTCGCTCAGCAGGCCGAGCAGCCGCGCGAACTCGGTCGTCTCCGCCTCGTCCTCGATGGTCTCGCAGTAGTACCCGATCGAGATCGACAGGATGTCGATCATGTCGGCGGGGTTGCCGCCGGGTGCCTGTGCGCCCCGGACCTGCTCGACGAGCCGCTCCAGGGCGGCCAGCACGTCGCTCTCGTAGGCGACGCCGTCTCCCGCCATCACCCTGGCGACCGCCACCTCGGCGTCGGGCGCGACCTGCCGGATGATGCCCGCGATGAACGTGCCGTGCCCGACGTGGCGGTCGAGCTCGCCGGTCAGCGGGTTCGCCGGGACGTCGGCGTCCCAGTAGTCCTCGATGACCCGCGCCCCGGTGCCCGCCTCACGGCTGCTCGCCGTGATGGCGTCCTGCACCTCCTTGAGGACGCGGATGAAGCCGCCAGGCGGCAGCCCCGACTCGCGGTCGGTCGTGCCGAACCACTCGTGCGCCGAGATGCCCGTGTCCAGCACCGCGATCACGGGCCTGCGGTCGAACCCGCCGTCCGCGTCGACGGGCCGCGCCCTCGGCGGGCGGACCGACATGCTGACCGGCACCGGACCGCCGCGCGCGGACCGCAGGTAGGAGTCCCCGCCGAACATGCCGTGCGAGTCCCACGGCGCCGGCCCGACGCCATGGGAGTCCCACGGCGCCGGGTCGAGGCCGAGGAACAGCAGGTGCTCCAGCTCGACCTGCTCGGCGGCCGACGCCTCCCGCAGGTACGACAGCGCGTGCCAGGCGTCGACGGTCGCGGGCTTGTCCGGGTCACGTGCCTCGAGCCGCACGACCGGCGGCTGGTACCCGCTCTCGGCCGCGTCGGCACGCGCGAGTCTCAGGTTGATGTCCGCGAGGTTCCGCTCGATGGCGTCCCGGTCCACGGAGTGCGGCACCCGCAGGACATCGGCGCGGTACGCCGTCCCGGAGGGTGCCGTGGCGGCACGCAGCGTGCGCGCATCGTGCCTGGCCAGCAGGTTCCCCGGGATACCGGGCACCTCGCTGCCAAGCCCTTCGTCGCGCACGTCGCGACGTATGTAGAAGTGCATGGAGACCTCCCCGTCTCTGAGCACACAGCATCGTCGACAAGGCAGTGCGGGCTGATCACCCGGAAATACACTTTGGACATAACAAATCGATAACGACGCCTTTGATTCGAACGTACGGGCGAGAGCCCAAACCGGTGGGATCAGCCGGGAACGACGACTCGTACGCCGCCGTCGAGCAGCGTGAAACGGGCTGGTTCGAGGGGACGGGGGTCACCATCCACGTTGAACTCGGTCCCGGGTGGCACGTCGACCTCGATCACCCGGCCCCGGTGGTGCGGGACGTCGTCCTGCTGCGTGAGCATGCCGCGGCGCATGTGGTAGCCGTGCCGCACGAGCGCGAACCTCGACCTGGCCGGCACGACCGCGACGTCGAGGTGGTCGTCGTCGTGCCGGGTGCCGCCGATGTTGGACCCGCCTCCGAACGCCCCGCTGACCGCCACGACGACCGACCAGGCGTCCCCGTCGAACACCTGGTCGCCGTCGACCAGGACGCGGCACGGCGTGTGCGGCGCGGTCAACCCGGCCCGGACCGCGCCGAACGCGTATGCCAGCGCCCCGAGCCTCTTCTTGTGCGGCTTGGCGAGCCTGCTCGCGACCGAGGAGAGCCCCGCCGCGGCGGCGTTGACGAACGGCTGCCCGCAGGCGAGCCCGATCTCCCGGTGCTCTGTCCGCGCGGCCGGATCGGTGGCGAGCCCGCACGCCTTCGCCAGCTCGGTGGGCAGGTTGAGCGCGTTCGCGAAGTCGTTGGCGGTCCCGGTGGGCAGCACCGCGAGCGGCACACCCGCCCCGGCCGCCGCGCGGGCCGCGACCCCGACGGACCCGTCCCCACCCGCCACGACGACCCGCTCGGTCCCGGCGGGCAGTGGCTCGTCGAGTTGGTCGAGACCCCTCGTTTCGGCCTCGGCACCGGCGTCGGTAATGAGCTCCAGAATCCGGTCGGCGTCGGTCCGGCCGGAGCCGGAGAGCCGGTTGGCCACGAGGACGATGCGCATCCGGGCATTCTGCCCGCAGGCGAGCCCCGGTGGTTGACGGCCGACCCCGCTCAGGTGGGCGCCGGGCGGCCGCACGTGCTGCTCCTCGACGAGCCGACCAACCACCTGTCGGCCACGCTCGTCGACGAGCTGACCGCCGCGCTCGGCGCCACCCCCGCCGCGGTCGTCGTCGCCACGCACGACCGGCAACTGCTGCGCGACACCGAGGACTGGCCACGGCTCGCGCTCTGATCCACGACGGGAATCCCGGGCCACCGAAATGTTTCGCATTTTGGTGGCCCGAAACATTTCCGAAAATTATTGACAGTTCGCCGAGCCGGTACTCATACTTTTTCAGCGACACCCTCCTCAACGAAGAGGAAGTACGCACATGAACGACATTTCCGCGCGCCCAAAAAGACGCAGACCAAGGCTGCTCATCGCCGGATCGTGCGCCTTGGCACTGATCTTCTCATTAGTGTCACCCGGCGTCGCGAACGCGATAACAACAAATCAAACCGGCAACCACAACGGCTACTTCTATTCATTCTGGACCGACAGCCAGGGCACCGTCTCGATGGATCTGGGTGCCGGCGGCAACTACACCACGTCCTGGCGCAACACCGGAAATTTCGTGGCAGGCAAGGGCTGGCAGACCGGCGGGCGCAGGAATGTCACCTACTCGGGCAGCTTCAACCCGTCCGGTAACGCCTATTTGACGCTGTACGGGTGGACGAGAAACCCGCTCGTCGAGTACTACATCGTCGACAACTGGGGCACCTACCGGCCCACCGGCACGTACAAGGGCACCGTGACCAGCGACGGCGGCACCTACGACATCTACCAGACGACGCGGTACAACGCCCCGTCCATCGACGGCACCCGCACATTCAACCAGTACTGGAGCGTTCGGCAGTCGAAGAAAACGGGCGGCACGATAACGTCGGGCAACCACTTCGACGCGTGGGCGCGCAATGGCATGAACCTGGGCAGCCACGACTACATGATCATGGCCACCGAGGGATACCAGAGCAGCGGCAACTCCAACATCACCATCGGCGGCTCCGGTGGCGGGGGCGGCGGGGGCGGTGGCGGTGGCGGCTGCACCGCGACGCTGTCCGCAGGCGACCAGTGGACCGACCGCTACAACCTCAACGTCGCGGTGTCCGGCTCCAGCGCCTGGACCGTGACGATGAACGTCCCATCCCCCGCCTCGATCATCGCGACCTGGAACGTCAACGCATCCTGGCCGAGCGCTCAGCAGATGGTCGCCACCCCTAACGGCAACGGCAACAACTGGGGCGTCACCATCCAGCACAACGGGAACCGGAACTGGCCCACGGTGTCCTGCAGCACAGGGTAGGCCGAACGCTGCGGCCGCGTCGCCAAACCGGCGCGGCCGTAGCATCGCTGGATCCCGTGCTGAGTTCCGCTGATCAGCGCTGTCGTGAATCCCTTGCCGTGGCTAGTGCCCCGTCAAGGTGAAGGGGGTCGTTTGTCCGTGGATCCAGGTGGTCGCTGGCAAGGCGCGGGAAAGCCGCTCGTACCGGGTTGTACTTGGGCTTTCCCGCAACGCGGCCAGCGGCCGCCTGGGCCGCGGAGAAACGTGCCCTCTTCGCCTTGACGGGGCACTAGGTTCGACGGCATGGCACATATCGATCTCGGCGTAGACGAGGCCCGGTTCCCCGGCATCACGGGGCCGATGATGTTCCGCCCGGAGACCGGGCATCCGTTGAACGAGCTGGCGGAGGTCCTGCTGCGCAGACAACCGCATCCGCTGACACCGGGCGAACGGGAGCTGATCGCGGCATACGTGTCGGGGCTCAACGAGTGCGACTTCTGCTGCTCGTCGCACTCCGCGTTCGCGGCCGCGCAGCTCCCGACCGGGATGGACCTGGTGGACCAGGTGCGCGCGAACCTCGACGAGGCCCCGATCACGCCGAAACTGCGTGCGCTGCTGCGGATCGCGGCCGCTGTGCAGGAGTCGGGCCGCAAGGTCACCCCGGACCTGGTGGCCGCTGCCCGCGGCGAGGGTGCCGGTGATCTCGAGATCCACGACACCGTGCTGATCGCGGCGGCGTTCTGCATGTTCAACCGCTACGTCGACGGCCTCGCCACGTTCGCGCCGGACGACCGGGACGCCTACGCCGGCATGGCGCAACGCATCGTCGAGCACGGCTACGGAGTTCCCGAGTAGCCGGGGGGCCGGTTCCGGTCACGCTCGATCTGGTCCAGCGCCAGGTAGAGGTCGACGCGGTCGGGGAAGGACGACAGGTCCCGGCCGGTCAGCTCGGCGACGCGGCCGATCCGGTACCGCAGGGTGTTCACGTGGACGTGCAGGTCGGCCGCGGCCTGGGACCATGAGCCGGAGTGGCGCAGGAAGACGTGGAGGGTGCGCACCAGGTCGGAGCGGTGCGCGGCGTCGTAGTCCAGCACCGGGCCGAGCACGCGGGAACGGAAGGACTGCCGCAGTTCCTCGGGTACCGCGGCGAGCAGCAGCAGGTGCGAGGCCACGTCGTCACCGGCGACGACGGTCGCGCGGCCCGCCGACAGCTCGGCGAGCTTGCGTGCGTGGCGGGCTTCGTGCAGGCCGGACCGCAGCGCGGCCGCGTCGAAGACGCGACTCGCGCCGACCGACAGCCGGGCCGAGCCGAGTGCGGGCGCCACGGTACGCACGACGTCCCGGACGTCGGCGACCAGCGCGGTGACGGCACCGAGCCCGGCGTCCCGCGAGATCCGGGCGACGCCGACCGTCTCGCCGTCGACCTCCGCGACGGTCGCACGATCACCAAGCGGGGCAAGGAGTTCGGTCAGCAGCACCACCGCGAGACCTGGACTGCCGCCCTGCACGCTCGCCGACAGCGCGCACACCGGGTCGGCCGGGGCGAGGCCCAGTTCGGACAGCCGGGCGGCGACCCCGGCGGCGGTCGTGTGTTCCGCCATCGCCAGTCGCAGCACCGGCTCTGCGGCACGGGCGGCGCTCCGCCGCTCCTCGTCGAGGCGGGCGCGTTCGTGGCCGACGAGGGTGGCGAGCTCGGCGGCCAGTTCGCGGCGGAGCGAGTCCCAGTCCTCGTGGTCCCCGGCGACGGTGAGGAACCAGCTGACCATGCGGTGCCCGGCCCGTGCGGCCGAGGACAGCAACGTCACCGGCCCATGCGTGGTCGGGACGACCTTCGGCAGCCGGTCCGCCTTGAGGAACTCGGCCGCCAGGCGCGTCCGTTCCGGTTCGTCGCCGCCCGCGACCACGCGTCCGGTGGCGGCGAGCACCCGGCAGTCCGTGCCCAGCTCCCTGGCGCCCGCCGCGATGAGGGACGCGACACCGCCGCCCTCCGCGACGGCCGTCACGAGCCTGCGGTAGCGGTCGAGGAACTGCCCGGCGCCGGGCGTGCGTTCGGCGCGTTCGGCCGCCAGCCAGAGGACCGCCTGCTCACTGATGGTCGCGAACGACACGTCGACCGGGACCTCGAGCAACGGCACGCCATGCCGTGTGCAGGCGTCGACGACGTGCTGGGGTACCGGCCCGCCGCCGCGTTCGGCGGTGCCCGCGCAGAGGGCCGCCACGTCCGCCTCGGCGAGGGCCGCGACGAACGCCTCGGAGTCGGCCGGGGTCGGCCACCACTCCATGCCGCTCAGCACCAGCTCACCGCCGGTCAGGTACCGCCGGGGGTCCCGGAGCGTGGCGGTGAAGACCCGTTCGAAGGTCCGGTCCAGCTCGTCCTCACCGACGAGCACGGTGAACCCGAGCTGTTCCGCCGCCAGCAGTGCTCTCAGTCGCATGGGTGTCCCTTCCGACTTTGTAGGAAAGCACAAAACGGGGCGGCCGTGGCCTTGGTCTTTCGGTGGTTCCGCCGCTGTCGGGCGACCGGACGCGGGCGGTGTACTTGCTCACGAGGCCGCGTCGGCCTCGGCAACCCGAGGAGAAGACCCCGTGCTCGTGCACACCGACACCGAAGCCGCGTGGCTGGCCGAGACCATCCGTCTCGCCACCGAGAACGTCGCGGAGGGGGGCGGGCCGTTCGGTGCGCTGATCGCCCTCGGCACCGAGATAGTCGCGACCGGGATCAACCGGGTCACCACCACGCTGGACCCGACCGCGCACGCCGAGGTCACCGCGATCCGCGCGGCGTGCCGGGAGCTGGGCACGTTCGCCCTCGACGGGTGTGTCCTGGTGTCGTCGTGCGAGCCGTGCCCGATGTGTCTCAGCTCGGCGTTGTGGGCGCGGGTGGACCGCGTCGTGTACGCGAGCGACCGCGACGACGCCGCCAGGGCCGGTTTCGACGACCGCGCCTTCTACGAGCTCTTCGACAAGCCGAGAGAGAGCTGGCACGTACCCGTGACCCAGCTGGCCACAGCGGACGGGTTCGCCCCGTTCACGGCGTGGCTGGAGAACACCACCCGCGTCGAGTACTGATCGACACCGGTCACGAAACGACGGGCCCGCCACCCATCATGGTGGCGGGCCCGTCGTCGATGGTGGTCAGGCGCGCTTGTACTTCTCCCACCAGGTGAGCGCCACGCGGTAGGCCTCCGGGGTGTTGTCCGCTGCGTTGTTGGCCAGGCCGTTCCGGCCGAAGTAGTAGTCGTTGACCTGGTCGCGGGCGGTCCTGGACATGTCCGGGTCGGAGATGCCGTTGGCGTGGATGTGGTAGTCGAAGCCGTCGCTGGGGGTGCGCAGCCAGGCCGCGAACCCGACGGTGCGCAGCGCGCGGACGGTCTGCCACCGCTGGGTGGTGCTCAGGCTGCTCACGCTGATGTCGACCACGCCGCCGCCGTCGTGGGTGCCCGCGGAGTCGGGGTTGCTCGACGTGTACGAACCCTGCGTCAGGGTGATGCTCCAGGAGAGCATGCCGTCCGCCGCCCGCAGCATGTCGGCGGTCCTGGTGTTGACCCGCTTGCCACCGTAAGAGTCGGTGCGCGAGCCCGCGGCCACCGGCCTGCTCACGTCGTACCGGCCGGAACCCAGCTGGGTCAGCGAGGTGCGGCCGGGGACACCGTTCGCGTCGATGCCCGTGAAGCCAAGGCTGCGCTGCCACGCCGCGTACGCGGTCAGCGTCGATGTCCCGTAGTGCCCGTCGACCTGGGCCGAGGCGAGCAGGCCCTTGGCCTGCAGCGCCTGCTCGACGACGAGCACGTGCGACGCGGCGCCGGGTGTCGTGCCGGTGCCGGACTTCGGTGGGTCGACCTGGCAGGCGAGCAGCACCTGCTCCATGTCGACGGTGGCGAGGGCCGCGACCGCCGCGGCGGTCTGGGTGCCTGCCAGCGCGGGCACGGCCAGCGCCGCTCCGGCCGCCACTCCTCGGGAGAGCAGTTGGCGCCTCGTGTAGGTCGCCCGTGACTGGTTCATCAGCACGCTCCGTTCGTCCAGTTGCGCGGGCATGGTGACAAGCCCGGGTACAAGAGACGTACAAAGTGTCCTGCAAGGAGAGCATTCGGCGGCTTGACTCGGCGGACCCGACCGGTTTGTTTGAAAGACACGAACAAGCTGGGAGGCACCATGCCGGTCGGGGCGAAGCTGTCGGGGGTCCTGTTGGCCGCGGTGGTCGCGGTGGGATGGTCGCCGGTACCGGCGACGACCGAACCGGCACCGGCGGCGGCAAGCTCGTTCCTCGGCGCGGTCACACTGGTCACCGGCGACCACGTGACCGTGCGGCGGGTCGGCGCGCAGCTCGTGCCGCAGGTGGCGCCCGCCGCGGGGCGCGAGCACGTGCACTTCGCCACCACGCAGGTGGACGACTCGCTGCTGGTGGTGCCAGCCGACGCGTGGACCGCGGTGCGCACCGGGCAGGTCGACGAGCGGCTCTTCGACGTGGCCGCGTTGCTGCGGGACGGTTACGGCGACGCGGGGCGCGCGGACATCCCGTTGATCGTGCAGGGCGGATCCGTCGGCGCGGACGCGACCGTCACGGCCACCCTGTCCACTGTGGACTCGTTGGCGGTCCGGCAGCCGAAGGAGAGCGCGGCCGACTTCTGGTCCACGCGCCGGGGCGAGGGCCGGCTCTGGCTCGACGGGCTGCGACACCCCAGCCTGGACGTGAGCGTGCCGCAGATCCACGCCCCGCAGGCGTGGGACGCGGGCTACACCGGCGCGGGTGTGCCGGTCGCGGTGCTGGACACCGGGATCGACGACACCCACCCGGACCTGCGCAGGCAGATCAAGGCCACGAAGAACTTCACGGCCGAGTCCGGCGTCCGGGACAGGGACGGGCACGGCACGCACGTTGCGTCCACCATCGCGGGCACCGGCGCAGCGTCCGGCGGCCGCTACCAGGGGGTCGCGCCGGGCGCGAAACTACTGGTGGGCAAGGTGTGCGGCGGCTATGGCTGTCCGGAGTCGGCGATCCTGGCCGGGATGGAATGGGCCGCGGCCAAGGGCGCGAAGGTCGTCAACCTCAGCCTGGGCGGCCAGGACACCGCGGGCGACGACCCGCTCGAACTGGCGGTGGCACGGCTGACCGCGGAGCACGGCACCCTGTTCGTGGTCGCGGCGGGCAACGACGGCGGCTACGGCGCGGAAACGGTGTCCTCCCCCGCCAGCGCCGACGCCGCGCTCGCCGTGGGCGCGGTCGACGACCAGGACGCGCTCGCCGGGTTCTCCGGCCGGGGGCCGAGGGTCCACGACGCCGCGCTGAAGCCGGAGATCACCGGGCCGGGGGTGGAGATCACCGCGGCACGGTCCCGGTTCTCCACGCGCGGCAAGCGTGGTGACCGGTACGTCGCGCTGAGCGGCACGTCGATGGCGACCCCGCACGTGAGCGGGTCGGCCGCGATCCTGGCGCAGCGGCACCCGGACTGGACCGGTCCCCGGCTCAAGGCCGCGTTGATCGGGTCGGCCGAGCCGGTGGCGGACGCGGGTGTCTACGAGCAGGGCGCTGGCCGGGTGGACGCGGGCCGCGCCGTCGGCCAGGACGTGGTCGCCGAGCCCGCGACCGTGTCGGCAGGCCGGATGGCGTGGCCGCACGAGGACGACGAGACCGTGACCAGGACCGTCACCTACCACAACAACGGCGCCACACCCCGCACGCTGCGCCTCGCTCTTCCGGTCAGCGGTCCCGGCGGCGAACCGGTGCCCGACGGCATGTTCCGGCTCTCCGCGCGGACCGTCACCGTGCCGGCCAACGGCGAGGCCGGCGTGGAGATCACGGTGAACACGGCGGTGCCGGCGGCGGAGGGCGCGTTCGGGGCACGTGTCGAGGCCACCGACGACACCGGTGTCCGGGTCGTCACCCCGGTCGCGGTGGACCGCGAACCGGAGAGCTACGACCTGACGCTGCGCACGCTCGACGCCAAGGGCGCACCGACCGACGACCACTACTCGTTCGTGTTCGGTCTCGACCAGGCGCGGTTCCGCCCGGTGCCGGGGATCGGCGGCGCGGGAACGCTGCGGGTCCGCGCAGGCCGCTACCACGTCGACGCCGCGATCGGCACGCCGCGACCGGGCGGCACGCTGTTCGACTCGGCCAAGGTGGTCCACCCGACGGTCGACGTGCGCGCCGACACGACGGTGGTGCTCGACGCCCGCGCGGCGCGTCCGGTGCGGGTCACGTTCGACAGGGCGAACGTGGTGCCGAAGGCGGTGGCCGTGGCCTACACCAGGTTCACCGAGGACAACTCCCTGAACACCGGCGTGCTCGGCGACACGTTCGACCGGATCGGCATCGGGCAGGTCGGGGACCCGGTACCGGAGGAGGAGATGACCACGAGTCTCGGCGGGGTGTGGGCCGTGCCGGACGCGCAGGGCGACGTGCTGCGGAGCACCGTGACCTACAACCTGTCCTGGTTCGGCTACGGCGCCGTGCCAACCGGGTTCACCCGGCACGTCGTGGACGGCGACCTGGCAACGGTGCACGCCACGTACCGGGCGCAGGCGGATCGCAAGCGCGGCACCAAGGTGTGGGTCGCGCAGGAACCGAGGGCCGGGGTGGCGGGCGGCTTCGGGTTCGGTTTCCGGCTGCCGCTGGAGCGCACCGAGTTCCACAACCTCGACGACGGCGCGCGGTGGTCGGGCGAGCTACAGCAGTGGTCGATGGTCAAGAAGCAGGTGCACACCGAGACCGTGCTGACCGGCGGCCCGGTCGACCACCAGCCCGGCGTGCCCGCCGAGGAGGAATGGAACACGGCGGTGTTCGGCCCCGGTTTCACCGCCGACGGCGAGTTCGCGAGCCGGTTCGGCGACGTACTCGCGTTCACCGTGCCGCTGTACAGCGACGCGGGCCTCGACCGCGCCGGTATGTCCGAAGTGGACTCCGGGTCCACGGTGCTGTACCGGGACGGCGTCAAGGTCGGCGAGACCGCACAGCCGGGCGTCGGCCAGTTCGAGGTGCCCGCGCAGCCGTCCGCCTACCGGCTCGAAGTGGAGTCCTCGCGCAGCGATGTCTCGGAGTTCTCCACGCGGATCTCCTGCGTGTGGACCTTCACCTCGGCCCGCCCACCCGACCCCGGCCAGAAGGGAAAGGGCAAGGGCGGCACCGGCCTGCCGCTGCAGGCCGTCCGCTTCGCCCCGCCGGACCTGGACCGCCACAACGCGGCGCGCGGCGCGTCGGTCCGGATCCCGGTCACCGTGCAGCAGCCGTACAACGCGCCGGAGGCCACTCTCACCGAACTGTCGGTCGAGGCGTCTTTCGACGACGGTCGCACGTGGCGGCCGTTGACGGTGGCCACGGACCGGCCGGACGGCGGCACGGTGGAGATCACGCACCCGCGTGGCGGGCGGTACGTCTCGCTGCGGGCGCACGCGACGGACTCGGAGGGCAGCACGGTCACGCAGACCGTCACCCGCGCGTACCGGTACCGGTGACAGATACCCGTTATCGATTCGGGTTGGTCCTGGATTAGGCCACGCGGATGGTTTTGTGGGTCCTTCAGCCCTTCCCGTTCCCAGATCGTTGAGGTTCGTCCGATTCGTGGGATTGGATGTGAGCAGATCACCGCACAGTGGCTCACCCGAGGGCGGAGGGCCACGTGCGCCCTGCATCCAGGAGGTCCGGGCATGAGACGTCCGAGAAGCGCCAAGATAGTCAAGGCCGGGTTGGTGGCGGCCGCGGTCGTCGCGGCGGGCATGAGCTTGCCCACCGCGGCGAGCGCCGCCGATGGCAA
This sequence comes from Actinophytocola sp., assembly GCF_049647105.1. Classification (GTDB taxonomy): domain Bacteria; phylum Actinomycetota; class Actinomycetes; order Mycobacteriales; family Pseudonocardiaceae; genus Actinophytocola. Next base: position 1,358 of record NZ_JBARWZ010000174.1, on the reverse strand, counting down.
GATCCTCGGCACCTACGCCGAGAACACCATCAAGGACAGCTACATCGTCGTGCTCAAGGAAGCCGGCACCTCGGCGGCGAGCGTCGCCGGCGCGCACAACGCGAAGGTCACCCACACCTACGGGGCCGCGCTGCACGGCTACGCCGCGACGATGAGCGAGGCCGACGCCAAGCGCACCGCCGGGGACCCGGCCGTCGCCTACGTCGAGCAGAACCGCGTCATCACCGCGCTGGAGACGCAGCCGAACCCGCCGTCGTGGGGCCTTGACCGGGTCGACCAGCGGACGCTGCCGCTCGACAGCGGCTACACCTACCCGAACTCCGGGACCGGCGTCACCGCGTACATCATCGACACCGGCATCCGCACCACCCACAGCGACTTCGGCGGCCAGGCCACGTGGGGCACGAACACCGTCGACTCCAACAACACCGACTGCAACGGCCACGGCACGCACGTCGCGGGCACGGTCGGCGGCACAGCACACGGCATCGCCAAGGACGTCGACCTGGTCGCCGTGAAGGTGCTGAACTGCCAGGGCTCCGGCACGCTCGCCGGTGTCGCGCAGGGCATCGACTGGGTGACCGCGAACGCGGCGAAGCCGGCCGTGGCGAACATGAGCCTCGGCGCCACCGGCACGAACGCCTCGCTGGAGAACGCGGTCCGCAACTCCATCAGCTCCGGCGTCACCTACGCGATCGCGTCGGGCAACTCGAGCGCGGACGCGTGCAACTTCACCCCGGCCCGCACGCCGGAGGCGATCACGGTCAACTCGACCGACCGCACCGACGCCCGGTCGTCGTTCTCGAACTTCGGTTCCTGCTCGGACATCTTCGCGCCGGGCCGCGACATCACCTCGGCGTGGAACACCAACGACACCGCGACCAACACGATCAGCGGCACGTCGATGGCGACCCCGCACGTGGCCGGTGCCGCCGCCGTGTATCTGGGCTCGCACCCGGACGCCACCCCGGCCGCGGTGCAGACCGCGCTGAAGGACTTCGCCAGCATCGGCAAGGTGACCGACGCCGGTGCCGGCTCGCCGAACAACCTGCTGTACGTCGGTGAAGGCGCCGACCCGGACCCGGGCGACCCCGGCGACCCCGGCGAGCCGCCCGCCTGTGACGGCACGACCGCGTGGAGCGCGACATCGTTCTACTTCTTCGGCTCCGAGGTGAGCCACAACGGTCACCTGTGGATCCTGGCCGCGTTCTTCTCCTTCGGGCAAGCACCCGGCACCACGACGTCCTGGCTCGACCTGGGCGCGTGCTGACCTGACCGGTCGACTGTGGCGGGTGCCCCTCCGGCCCCCGCCACAGTCGTGTCTGTGCGCCGATCGCCTGACTGACGGGGGCAGGCGA
>NZ_JBARWZ010000173.1:0-8749 GCF_049647105.1 Actinophytocola sp. | reverse complement strand
GAGCTGGGCCGCGACCGCCCGCAACGCCTGCGCGGCCTCGGCGCCGGTCCGCTCCGCGTGCGCGACCGACTCGAGCGGCACCGACGCCGGTGCGCCCTCGGTGCCCGCGAGCTGGCGGACCAGCTGGTCCAGCGCGTCCTCCGCCTCACCCAGCCGCTGCATGGGCTCGTGGGCGGCGGACTCGCGGGGCGGCATCGGCGGGCGCGCGGGCGACACCACCGAGGGCCTGTGCTTCCGGTCGAACTCCTGACCTGCCCGCTTCAGCAGCACCATGCGGCGCGTGGAACGGATCGACAACGCGCCGGTCGCGGCCACCGCGGCAACGCCACCGGCGATCATCGCCGCGTCCGGGCCGTCGCCGACCATGCCGGTGAAGCCCATCGCCACGTACACGACGAGGAACAGGCAGATGATCGCCCAGGTGAGCGCCCACCGGGACGCCCACATGCGCTTGCGTTCCAGCCTGCGGCGCTGCCGCTCGATGCGGATGGTCTCGTCCTGTCGTCGCGCCAGTGCCTCCTGCACCTGCGCGACGACCGACGTCCGCGTCTGGTTGTTGTTGAGGTACTTCCCGACCATCTGGGTCAGCTGGTAGATGTCCCGGCCACGCGGCGCCATCAGCTGCCTCCCCTGCTAGTCGAGCACGAACTCCGGGCCTCAGTTGCCCTGCGGGTTCGCCTTCTGCTCCTGTGCCACGCGCTGCGCGATCTCCGCCTGGATGTTCTGCGTCGCCGCCGACGACGAGTTGCCGCTGGTGACCTGCGGCGTGGCCGAACCGCCGCCCATCGACGCGCGGATCTGCTCCAGGCGCGACTGGCCCGCCATCTCCGTGGTGGAGGCCTGGACCTCCATCATGCGCCCCTGCACCGAGTTCGACGCCAGCTCCGCGGACCCGAGCGCGGTGGTGTACCGCTTCTCGATCTTGTCGCGAACCTCCTCGAGCGACGGCGTGTTGCCGGGCGCGGCCAGCTCGCTCATCTGGTTGAGCGACTTGGACACCTGCTCCTGCATCTTCGCCTGCTCGAGCTGGCTCAGCAGCTTCGTGCGCTCGGCCAGCTTGTTCTGCAGCATCATGGCGTTGCGCTCGACGGCCGTCTTGGCCTGCGTCGCCGCCTGCAGCGCCTGGTCGTGCAGCGTCTTCAGGTCCTCGATGTCCTGCTCGGCGGTGACGAGCTGCGTCGCGAACGACTGCGCCGCCTGCTCGTACTGCGTCGCCTTCGCCTCGTCGCCCTTGCCGCGGGCCTCGTCGGCGAGGACGAGCGCCTGGCGTGCGGAGGACTGCAGCTTCTCGACGTTGCCGAGCTGCCGGTTCAGCTTCATCTCCAGCTGACGCTGGTTGCCGATCACGGCCGCGGCCTGCTGGGAGAGCGCCTGGTGCTGCCGCTGGGCCTCCTCGATGGCCTGCTGGATCTGTACCTTGGGGTCGGCGTGCTCGTCGATCTTCGACGAGAAGGCCGCCATCAGGTACTTCCAAGCCTTCACGAACGGGTTGGCCATCTCCTCCGCCTGCCTTACTCCGCGCTGGTCGCAGTTCGTAACTTCTGTCCCCGGTTGCCGCGCCCACCGTCACCGGTCGGTATGGCAACGCCCCGTCATCACTGTGGGTTCCATCGTGTCAGGTGCGCGGCGCTCCCCACCACTCAACCCGGTATAAATCAGGAACTGATCAGGGATGGCCCTGACCTGCCGGACCGATCTCGGGGTTGGTCGCCCTCCGCACCTCGATCAGACCCTCCCGCAGGCCGTCGAGCCTACCCGTGAGATCGGCCGCCGCGTCGGAGTTCGGCGTCAACGCACTGGTCGTGCCCGTGATCAGCTCGGCGAGCTCGTCCCGCGCCCGCTCGAACTCCATCACCGTCGCCCGCATCTTGGCGAGCAACGCGTCCCTGGTCTCCCGCTGCCTGCCCGCGGCGGCGAGCCGCGCGGACACCGCGTCGTGGGACCGCACCAGGTCGGCCTCGGCCATTGTGCCCTTCGCCTCAGTGATCGCGGTGGTCAGCGACGCCCGCTCGTCCTCGAGCGACGGCACCGGGATCCGGGCGAGGCCGTGGTCCAGCTCGGCGACCTGGCCCGCGGTGATCCACAGCTCCATGACCACCTGCTCGGCGTCGGCGGCGAGCGTGACGAACCCTGGCTGCTCGTCGAGGGACGCGGTCAGCTCCCGCAGCACCCGCTCGCCCCGCGACACCCACACCTGCGCCGGGCTCCCCAGGAGCGGCTGCCTGCCACCCACCGCGGGCGCCACGGCTCGCTGCCTGCGCCGGGTGCTCGCGATCATCAACGGCACCATCGCCACCGCGAGCACACCGATGATGACGAGCACGAACGCCAGAGCGACCACGTTCACGAGCCTAAGCCAAACACGATAAAAGGCGCGTTCAGGACGCTCATCGTCCCGAACGCGCCTTCACGACACGAAACTCACGCGGCGAAGATCGCCCCAGCCCTACGCAGCGTGGACTCCATCCGGTGGCTGAGCACCGGCTGCAGCCGCAGGTCCGCGAGGTTGTCCCCCACCACGGCAGGCACCAGGCGGCCGCCTTCCACCGCGCCGACGGACGCACGGGGGCCGGAGTTGTCCGCACCGACCTCGCTACGCTCGGCGCGCTCCGCGGTCTCCGGCAGCTCGACCGACTCGAGCGCGCCGACATCGATCGCCACGTTGGACAGCAGTACCGACAGCGGCAGGTCCAACGCCTCGCAGATGGCGGCGAGCAGCTCGCTCGACGCCTCCTTGCGGCCGCGTTCGACCTCCGACAGGTAGCCAAGGCTCACCCGGGCGGCTCGGGAGACCTCACGCAGCGTGCGTCGCTGGTTGGTGCGAGCGTGCCTGAGCCGATCACCGATCGCCTCGCGCAACAGCACGGTCATCGCGCGCCTCCCTTCAAGATCGATCCGCCGGACCGGGAGGGTCCGGCATGGTGACCACGTTACCGAGACCTTGTGATCATCGGCAGCGACATCACCGTCCGTACGCCAAGGGCGAACGAGTGAACCCACCCGGGTGTTCCCTCAAGTATGGCGGATGGACTGGAGCCCAGCACTAGTTCCGCTGGTCCGCAAGGCTCCTGAGCAGGTCCAATGCCGCGACAACGGCGGCGGCACGGACCTGGTGACGGTTGCCGTCGATCTCGATCGTGCGTACCTCGGCGGCGTCGGGACCCGACACGCCGATATGCACCACACCGGGCTCGATCCCATCCTGTGGGTCCGGTCCGGCCACGCCGGTGAGCCCGACACCCCAGGTCGCGCCGCACGCGACCCGCGCGCCGTCCGCCAGCTGGGCTGCCACGTCCTGGTGCACCGCGCCCTGTTCGGCGAGCAGTTCGCCGTCCACGCCAGCCAGGTCGTGCTTGAGCGACGTCGCGTACACCACCAGCCCGCCCCTGACCACGGCCGACGAACCGGGCACGCTCGTCAGCACCGCGGCGACCAGCCCGCCGGTCAGCGACTCGGCGGTCGCCACCGTCTCGTGCCTGCGCTTCAGCGCGCCGATCAGGTCCGCCAGTGCCACCGCGTCGACGCCGACGTGCTCGGCGAGGGGATTGCGCGGGGGTCTGGGGGCCGCTTCCCATGGGTTGCCGCTAGGCACGCGTGGCCCGCAGGCGCAGCGCGCGCACCACGTAGTCGACGCCGGTGACCACGGTGAGCGCGAGCGCGATGCCCATGCCCGCCCACAGCAGCGGGTCGAGGGCGGCGGGCAGCGGCAGCAGGTACAGCCCGATGGCGATGATCTGTGCGAACGTCTTGACCTTGCCGCCGTAGCTCGCCGCGATCACGCCGTAGCGGATCACCCAGAACCGCAGCAGCGTCACCAGGATCTCCCGGCCCGCGATCGTCAGTGTCACCCACCACGGCAGTTCGCCAAGCGCCGAGAGGCCGATGAGCGCGGCGCCGGTGAGCGCCTTGTCCGCGATGGGGTCGACGACCTTGCCGAAGTCGGTGACGAGGCCGTACTTGCGGGCCAGGTGGCCGTCGATGAAGTCGGTGATGGAGCCGACGGCGAACACGAGGAACGCCACCATCCGCCACCCTTCCGACACACCGCCGTCGGCGAAGAGGGCCAGCAGGAACACCGGCACCAGCACCAGCCTGGTGACGGTGAGGATGTTCGCGATGTTGACGAGTGGTACCTGCGCGACGGCCGGTCCGAGCGCCTCGCCCGCGGCTCCTGCCGGCGGCGTGCCGTCGGCGGGAGTGGCACTCATCGGAGAACCTCTAACGGACGCACCACCAGATCGACGCCTTCCGACTCGACCACCTTGCCGACCACGAAGTCACCCACCGACGCCTCGTCGGCGTCCAGCAGGAGGCACTCGCCGTCCACCTCGGGCCCCTGGTGCGCGGCGCGGCCCGCGACGCCGTCCTCGTCGTCGCGCTCGACCAGCACAGCCACCTCGTCCCCGATGCGGTCCTCCGCGCGCTGCGCGGTCAGCTGCTCCACCAGCTCGGAGACGCGCGCGACCCGCGCGGTGACCTCCTCGGGGTCCAGCTTGCCGCCGAGGCGCTCGGCCTCGGTGCCGTCCTCGTCGGAGTAGCCGAACACCCCGACCACGTCCATCCGCGCCTCGGTGAGGAAGTGCTCCAGCTCGGCCAGCTCCTCCTCGGTCTCGCCGGGGAAGCCGACGATCACGTTGCTGCGGATGCCCGCGTCGGGGGCGAGGGCGCGGATCTGGTCGACCAGCGCGAGGAACGACTCGGTGCCGCCGAAGCGGCGCATCCTGCGCAGCACGGTCGAGCTGGCGTGCTGGAAGGACATGTCGAAGTAGTCGGCGACGCCGTCGGTGCCCGCGATGGCTGCCAGCAGCTTGGGACGGGTCTCCGCGGGCTGCAGGTAGGACACGCGCACGCGCTCGACGCCGGGCAGCGCGGCGAGGCGCGGCAGCAGCAGGGCGAGTGCGTCCGGGCCGCCGTGCTCGCGGCCGAGGTCTTTGCCGTAGGAGGTGGAGTTCTCGCTGACGAGGAACAGCTCGCGCACACCCTGCTCGGCGAGCCACGCGCCCTCGGCGACGATCTCGTCGGGCGTGCGGGACACGAACGCGCCGCGGAAGGACGGGATCGCGCAGAACGAGCAGCGCCGGTCGCAACCGGACGCGATCTTCAGGGACGCGAACGGGGCGTCGTCGAGCCGCTTGCGCAGCACGCGCGGACCCCAGCCGTGCCCCGGCACGGACAGGTCGGCGGGCTTGCGCTCGATCGGGGTGATCGGCAGCAGCGTGCGCCGGTCCACGGGCTGGTGCGACGCGATCGCGCGGCCCGCGACCACGTCGTCGAGCCGCTCCCCCAGGTTCGGGTAGTGGTCGAAGCCGAGCACCGCGGCGGCCTCCGGCAGGCTCTCGGCCAGCTCTGTGCCGTACCGCTCCGCCATGCAGCCGACGGCGACCACCTTCGCGCCGGTCCCGGCGGCGTCCAGCAGCACGTCGACCGAGTCCTTCTTGGCCGACTCGACGAAGCCGCAGGTGTTCACCACGACCACGTCGGCGCCCTCACCGTCGTCGCTGACCTCCCAGCCGCCCGCCGCGAGACGGCCCGCCAGTTCCTCGGAGTCGACCTCGTTGCGAGCGCACCCGAGGGTGAGCAGGGCGGCACGGCGTGACGGTGGTGGTGTTGACACGTGGTTCAGGGTAACCGGCAGCCGCGCCACCAGGGCCCGATGTCTCCCTGATGGGTCTCACGTGGCAGGTTGGGTGCTTGTGAGTGAGCAGTCTGTGGCGGTGCGCAGGGCACGGGTCAGCGACGTGCGAGGGATCAAGTCGATCATCGACGCGTACTCGGGCAAGGTGCTGCTGGCGAAGGAACTGGTCACCCTGTACGAGGACGTGCAGGAGTTCTGGGTGGCCGAAGTGGACGGCGAACTGGTCGGCTGCGGCGGGCTGCACGTCCTCTGGGAGGACATCGCCGAGATCCGGTCGATCGCGGTGCTGGCGGACACGGCACGGCTCGGCATCGGCGGGCTGCTGGTCGAGCAACTGCTCGCGGTGGCGCGGGACCTGGGCCTGCAGCGGGTGTTCGTGCTTACCTTCGAGATCAAGTTCTTCGCGCGGTTCGGCTTCGTCGAGATCGACGGCACCCCGGTGAGCGCCGAGGTGTACGAGCAGATGCGCCGCTCCGCCGACGAGGGTGTCGCCGAGTTCCTCGACCTGCCCTACGTCAAGCCGAACACCCTCGGCAACTCGCGGATGCTGCTCGAGCTGTAGGCGTTCTCCGATCGATACCGATGTTTAGACCAATAGGGGTTCCCCCGGCCACGCGGGAACGGGCGTAATTGATCAGACCCTGTTCCACAGCAATGCGAGGGAGATCATCCGTGGCCACGTCAACCCTGCGCCGTGCCGCCCGGGCAACCGTCACCACCGTCGTCGTCGCGGGCACCGTGCTCGCTGGCAGCGCCACCGCGTCCGCCGCGCTCGACCCGGCGCAACTGCGCCAGGTGACCGACCAGTACCTCTACACCACGAGCCTCAACGGCTTCCAGACCGTGCGGTCGCAGCAGCCATACGCCGACCAGCTCGACTGGGGCTCCGACGGCTGCTCCAACTCGCCGGACAACCCGTTCGGGTTCGACTTCATCAAGGCCTGCTACCGCCACGACTTCGGGTACCGCAACTACAAGCGGCAGAGCCGGTTCAACGAGTCGACGCGACTGACGGTCGACAACAACTTCAAGGAGGACCTGTACGAGATCTGCAACGGCAACTGGGCCTGCAACCGGACCGCGGACGTGTACTACACGGCCGTCCGCCAGTTCGGCAACAGCTCGGTGTCGACGGCACAGGCCGTTGACAAGGCCGTCGCGGCGGTCAGCTGACCCGGCTCACTGCCAGGGCCCCTGCCGAGGCGGGTGGGGGCCCTGCGGAGGCGGTCCCTGCGGCGGGTACTGCTGCTGCGGGTAACCCTGCTGCGGGTACTGCTGCTGCGGATACGGCGGCGGGAAGTGGGGCGGGTACTGGGCCCGCTTCTTCCGGCTCGCGCGCACGGCGAACGTGATCCCGACGGCGAGCGCCACGATCGCGACGATGATCAGCAGCTCGGGAACACCGAGATTGCCCATCGAATAACCCCCAGATCCCCTGGCCTGCGTGTACGAGAGAGTACGCGCGGGCCGGGGGTCCGGCTCAGCAGTCGCCCGCCGTCACCCGGCCGGTGAAGCCATAGACTGCGCTGATGCGGCTGCTTGCGGTGGTGCTGTTGCTGGGCCTTGTGGGATGCGCGGCGCCCACGACCCCCGAGGTGCCCGAGGGGCCACCGCCGGACCTCAGCTCACTGCGCCAGCTCGACGACCACCCGCTGTGGACGATGCGGTTCGATGGCGACTACGACCGGATGAAGAACGTCACCCAGCCGACGCCTGCCACCCCGTTCGGCTGCTCGCTGTTCGCGACCAACGACGCGGCCGACCCGCTGTTCGCCCGCAACTTCGACTGGGACCCGGCGCCCGCGATGCTGCTGTTCACCGACCCGGCCGATGGCTACGCGTCGGCGTCGATGGTCGACCTGTCCTACCTGGGTGTCACCGACCCGGCCGCCGAAGCAGGCAAGCTCGCCGACGCCCCGCTGCTGCCGTTCGACGGCATGAACGAGAAGGGGCTCGCGATCGGGCTGGCCGCGGTGGACGACGCGGAGCCGGGCTCGCGGCCGGATCGCCCGACGGTCGGCAGCGTCCGGATCATCCGTCTGGTGCTGGACACGGCCGCGACGGTCGAGGAGGCGCTACGGGTCTTCCAGGAGCACAACATCGACTTCGACGGCGGTCCGCCACTGCACTACCTGGTCGCCGACGCGACGGGCAAGTCGGCCGCCATCGAGTTGGTGGACGGCGAGGTGATCGCCCTCCCCACGCAGGCGGCCGTGAACTTCACGCTGTCGGGCACGGACGAGACGACCCGCCGCGCCGACAACCGCTACCGCACCGCGACGGACGGCCTCGCCCCCGGCATGGACTGGCGCGCCGCGATGGACCTGCTGAGTGAGGTGCAGCAGGGCCACACTCAGTGGTCGGTGGTGTACGGACTCAAGACCGGTTCGGTGCACGTGGCCACCGGCAAGCGGTTCGACGACGTGCACGAGCTGAAGCTCTAGCGCTGGCCGGTCCCGGCCATCGACGCGACGCGGCGGGCCAGCCTGGCGGCGGCCTCCCGCAGCTCCGGTGGCTCCAGTACCTCCGCCTCGAAACCGAGCCGGGCCACGTGCACGGCGATCCAGTCGAGGTCGTCCCCGCCGGTGACCAGCACGCACCACCCGTCGCGGTCATCCTCGACGCGTCCCACCTGGGGTGGCACCAGCGCCAGCACCTGCTCGGGCCGGGCACGCAGCCGCACCCGGACGACGTGGCGGTAGGGCGCCGCGGTCACGGACTTCTGCACGTAGGCGACCGGGTCCGGGTGCTCCCTTGGCCGGAACCGCCAGGTCGTCGCCACCACCTCGCGCATCCGGTCCAGCCGGAAGGTGCGCCAGTCGTCGCGGTCGACGTCGTGGGCCATCAGGTACCAGCGGCGGCCGGTGGCGACCATCCGCACCGGCTCGACCGTGCGCTCGCGCTCCTCGCCGTCCCGGCTCGCGTAGGTGAACCGGACCCGCATGGCGTCGCGGCAGGCCCGCGCGAGCGTCATCAGCAGCTCCGCGTCGATCTCGACGCCGGGGCCGACGAGGGTCGCGGTGGCGTCGTGCACCGCCCGCACCTCGCCACGCAGCCGCGGCGGCATCACCTGGTCGAGCTTCGCGAGCGCCCGCAGCGCCGCCTCCCCCGCCC
>NZ_JBARWZ010000172.1:0-2189 GCF_049647105.1 Actinophytocola sp. | reverse complement strand
GACCCCGGCCGAGCGCGAGCGCACGCTGACCGGGATGGTCCGCGTCAGTGCGTCGGCCGTGCTGCGCCACGACAGCGCCGACGACGTACCGGCCGCCAGGCCCTTCCGCGAGGCGGGCTTCGACTCGCTGACCGCGGTCGAGCTGCGGGACCGCCTCGCCTCGGCCACCGGGCTGCGGCTGCCGGTGACGCTGGTGTTCGACCACCCCACCCCGGCCGCACTGGCCCGGCACCTGCTCGGCCTGCTGACACCGGAACCCGCCGCGCCAGGCGGGGACCTCCCGACGCCCGGCGAGCTCGACCGGCTCGACGCGGCACTGTCCGCGCTGGCCGACGACGACGTCGCCCGCGTCCGCGTGGTGATGCGGCTTGAGGCGCTGCTCGCCAGGCAGCGCACGACCGCCGTCGCCGCCGACCTGTTTGCCCGCCTGGGCACCGCCTCCAACGACGAGTTGTTCGACCTGGTGGACCGGGACCTCGGGGTCAACTGACCTCGCGGTGAAGAAGGAGCGACTGGACACGATGGCTGACGAAAAGAAACTCCGGGACTACCTGGGCCGGGTTGTCGCCGAGCTGCACGAGACCCGCCAGCGCCTGCGCACCGCCTCCGCAGGCGGGCAGGAGCCGGTCGCCATCGTCGCGATGAGCTGCCGGCTGCCCGGCGGGGTGGCTTCCCCCGAGGACCTGTGGCGGCTGCTCGACCACGGCGGCGACGCGGTCACCGGGTTCCCCGCCGACCGTGGCTGGGTGCCGGAGCACCTCGCGGGCCGGGCACACGGCGGCTTCCTGCACGACGCCGCGCGGTTCGATCCCGCCTTCTTCGAGATCAACCCGCGCGAGGCCGTGGCGATGGACCCGCAGCAGCGGCTCGCGCTGGAGATCGCGTGGGAGGTCGTCGAGCGGGCCGGGATCGACCCGCACTCGTTGCGCGGCAGCCGCACCGGCGTGTTCGTCGGCGCCAACGGCCAGGGCTACGACGTGGCCGTCGGCGCGGGCGCGGCGGGCTCGGAGGGTTACGTCATGACCGGCAGCGCCACCTCGGTGGTGTCCGGCCGCATCGCGTACACGCTCGGTCTGGAAGGTCCAGCCGTCACCGTCGACTCGGCGTGCTCGTCCTCGCTGACCGCGCTGCACGTGGCGGGCCACGCGCTGCGGGCTGGCGACTGCACGCACGCACTCGTCGGCGGTGTCACCGTCATGCCGCACCCGACGATGTTCCACGAGTTCGACCGGCAGGGCGGGCTCGCCTCCGACGGCCGCTGCAAGGCGTTCTCCGCCGCCGCCGACGGCATGGGCATGGCGGAGGGCGCCGCGATGGTGCTCGTCACCACCCTGTCGCGGGCGCTGGCCGAGAACCTGCCGGTGCTCGCGGTGATCCGAGGGTCCTCGGTCAACTCCGACGGCGGCTCCAACGGTCTCACCGCGCCGAACGGGCCGTCACAGCAGCGGGTCATCGCCGCCGCGCTGGCCAGTGCCCGGCTCTCCCCAGAGCAGGTCGACGCCGTCGAGGCGCACGGCACCGGCACCCGCCTCGGCGACCCGATCGAGGCGCAGGCCCTGCTCGCGGTCTACGGCGGCGAGCGCGACCGGCCGCTGTGGCTCGGCTCGCTGAAGTCGAACATCGGCCACACCCAGGCCGCCGCGGGCGTCGCCAGCGTCATCAAGACGGTGCTGTCGCTCAACAACGGCGTGCTGCCCCGCACACTGCACGCGGACGAGCCCACCCCGCACGTCGACTGGTCCGCCGGGTCGATCGAACTGCTCACCACCGCGCAGCCGCTGCCCGCCAGCGACGAGCCGCGCCGGATCGGTGTCTCCTCCTTCGGCATCAGCGGTACCAACGCCCACCTCATCGTGGAGAGCGCCCCCGAGCGGGCCGAGCACCCCGTCGCCGATGCCCCGCCGGTCGTCCCGATCCTGGTGTCGGCTCGCACCGAGGCCGCGCTCGCCGCCCAGCTCGACCGCGTGGCCGGGGCCGTCACCCCGGACACCCGCCTCGCCGACCTCGCCCACTCGCTGGCCACCACCCGCGCCGCCTTCGAGTACCGCGCCGCCCTTGTCGCGTCCGATGTGGACGAGGCACGCACCGGCCTCGCCGACCGCGGGTACGTCTCCGGCCACACCGAGCCCGGCCCGCTGGCGTTCCTGTTCTCGGGTCAGGGTTCGCAGCGTGCGGGGATGGGGCGTGAG
>NZ_JBARWZ010000171.1:0-33199 GCF_049647105.1 Actinophytocola sp. | reverse complement strand
CTACTTCCCGACCAAGCCCTACACCGGCCTCACCCAGACGGACACTTTTCATGAGGCAACGAATCCGCCTACGCGGGCATCTTGACGTGAGGCAACAGGGCGTTGTCGATCTTGACTGTGGATAACTCGATCGGCTGTGGACAACTTGCTGCGCGGCGGTTTCTCGTGGTGGTGGCCGCCCTGGTCACCGCGGGGTTGACCTTGGGGGCCAGGAGGCACCAGCATTCTCCCGCCCGGCACCACGCACCAAGGACGACACCGCGATGACCTTGCCGATGTCCCCGCCACAGTTTCCAGAGGGGTTCCTCTGGGGCGTGTCCAGTTCGGCCTACCAGATCGAGGGGGCCGTGGACGCCGACGGGCGTGGTCCATCCACTTGGGACACCTTTGCCGCGTTGCCCGGCAAGGTCGCGGGCGGGGACACCGGCAGGCACGCCACGGACCACTACCACCGGTACACCGACGACGTCGCGCTCATGGCGGAGCTGGGGGTCGGCGCCTACCGGTTCTCCGTTTCGTGGCCGCGTGTCCTGCCGACCGGGCGCGGCGAGGTCAACACCAGGGGACTCGACTTCTACGACCGGCTCGTCGACGAGCTGTGCGCCAAGGGCATCGCGCCCGCGGTCACGCTCTACCACTGGGATACGCCGCAGGCGATCGAGGACGACGGGGGCTGGCTCGCGCGCGACACCGCCTTCCGCTTCGCCGACTACGCGGCGGTCGTCGCCGCGCGGCTCTCCGACCGGGTGCGGATGTGGATGCCGCTCAACGAGCCCATGGTCGTCACCCTTTTCGGGTACGCCGTTGGGGCACACGCGCCCGGCAGGGAGCTGATGTTCGGGGCGCTCCCCGTCGCGCACCACCAGCTCCTCGCACACGGGCTCGCCGTCGGCGCGCTGCGGGCGAACGGTGCCGGCAACATCGGCATCGCCAACCACCACGTGCCCGTCTGGCCCGCGTCCGGCAGCGCGGCGGACCGGGGTGCCGCCGACCTCTACGACACGCTCGTCAACGACATGTTCGCCGCGCCGGTGCTCACCGGGCGGTACCCGAGCGACGACCTGGCCGCCGCCATGCCAGGGCCGGTGGCCGAGGACCTCGAGATCATCTCCGCGCCGCTGGACTGGTACGGCGTCAACTACTACCTGCCCAGCCTGGTCGGGGCGCCCACCGGAGCAGAAGAGGCCACCGTGATCGACGGCGCGGTCATGCCGCCGGGGCTGCCGTTCGACTTCCCCGCGATCGACGGCTACCCGGTCACCGACTTCGGGTGGCCCGTCGTGCCGGACGGGCTGCGCCAGACGCTCGCCATGCTCGCCGAGCGCTACGGCGACCACCTGCCGCCCATCCACATCACCGAAAGCGGCTGCGCCTACCACGACGAGGTGCACGACCAGCGCCGCGTCGACTACCTCGACGGGCACCTGCGCGCGCTGCACCAGTCGATCGCGGAGGGGATCGACGTTCGCGGGTACTTCGTGTGGTCCATTGTGGACAACTTCGAGTGGGCGGCGGGCTACTCGCAGCGGTTCGGGCTCGTGCACGTCGACTACGACACCTTCGCCCGTACGAAGAAGGACTCCTTCCATTGGTACCGAGATCTGATCAGAGCCCAGCGGTGACGGAGCCGACGGCCGCGGTACCTCGGCGATGGACCGCGCTCATCTCCCTCGCCAGCCTCGGCCTCTTCACCGCCTTCTACGGACCCATCCAGGTCCTCCTCGGCCTCCAGGCCCAGGAACTCGCGCCGGACCACAAGGAGATCGCGCTCGGCGTGGTGTCCGGTCTCGGCGCGGCGTGCTCGGTGGTGGCCAACCCGCTCTTCGGCGCGCTCTCCGACCGCACCACGTGGCGAGCGGGCAGGCGGCTGCCGTGGACCGCGATCGGCGCGCTCGGCGGGGTGGCGAGCCTCGGGATCCTCGCCGGGGCACCGAACATCGTGATCATGGTGCTCGGCTGGTGCGCGGCCCAGTTCACGCTCAACGCCATGCAGGCCGCGCTGTTCGCCGCCGTGCCAGACCAGGTGCCATACCGGCAGCGCGGCATGGTCGGCGGCTGGCTCGGGGTCGGCCAGACGCTCGGCATCGTCGTGGGTTCCGGGCTCGCGGCCGCGGTCGGCGGGATCGCCGAGGGCTACCTCGTGTGCGCGGCCTTCCTGGTCGTCACGACCGTCCCATACCTGTTGCTGCGCAAGGACACCACGATCGAGGTGGCCGACCGGCCGCGGCTGCGCGTGCGGGACTTCTGGATCAGCCCGCGCCGCTACCCCGACTTCGGGTGGGCCTGGTTCACCCGGTTCCTGCTGAACCTCGGCAACTCGGTCGCGATCGTGTACCTGCTGTACTTCCTGCAGGACGAGGTCGGCTACCCGGACCCGGACGGTGGCGTCTTCGTGCTCACCGCGATCTACGCGGCGACGCTGCTGTCCACCGTGGTCCTCGGCGGCGTCTGGTCCGACCGCCTTGGCAGGCGGCGGGTGTTCGTCTGCTGGGCGGGGAACGTGATGGCGGTGGCGTCGCTGGTGCTCGCGTTCTGGCCGACCTGGCCGGGCGCGATCATCGCCGCGGCGGTGCTCGGGCTGGGCTTCGGCGTGTACCTGTCGGTCGACTTCGCGCTCATGACCGAGGTGCTGCCCGCCGCCACCGACCGGGGGAAGGACCTCGGCGTGATCAACATCGCGAACTCGCTGCCGCAGGTCCTCGCGCCGGTGCTGGCCGCACCCATAGTCACCTATCTCGGTGGGTATCCGGTCCTGTACGTGCTGTCCGCGCTGGTGGGAGTGGCCGGATCGATCCTCGTGTACCGGATACGCTCCGTGACGTAAAAACAGAGATTCCACCTTCCGTTCACCCGCTGTTAGAGTTCCCCGAATCATGAACGGAACACACAGTCGCCAGGACGCACCGGCGGTCGACCAGGACGGAATCCGTGTCGCGGCCGACCAGACGTCGGTTGTCGATGTGCTGTTCGGCGACCAGTGGACGTGGTCGTTCAACGCCGAGCGGGACACCAAGCTCACCGGCGGGCACCGCCTCGCGCGCTGGCCCGTGAACCTCAGACCCTTCCTGCGCGGCACCGGCACGGTGACCGTCCGGGAACGGTTCGGCGAGAAGGTCCTCTTCACCGGCGACGTGGTGTTCGACGACAGCGATCAGCGCGTGTCGATCGTCGACGGCAAGGGCAGGCCGCTGATCGTCGACAAGGGCGGCGACCTCCAGTGCGGGTTCTCCGAGCGCGGCGAGGCGACCCGCGAGGCGCTGCTCGACGCGATCGAGGACGTGCTGGCGCGCCTGCGTGACGAGGGCGGGGTGGACGCGTTCCTCGCGTTCGGCGCGCTGCTCGGCGCGGTCCGCGACGGGCACTTCATCCCGCACGACTCGGACGCGGATGTCGCGTACCTGAGCCGCCACACCACGCCGTTCGACGTGGCCCGCGAGTCGTTCGCCCTCGAGCGCGTGATGATCCGCGCCGGGTACTGGACGTGGCGCTTCTCCGCAGCCGACTTCAAGGTGATCGTGCCCGACCCGGAGGGCGGCCGCGCGATCGACGTGTTCGCCGGGTTCACCGTGGCGGACACCTTCTACCTCATGCCGGAGGTCAACGCCAAGGACTTCGACCGGAGCGTGATCCTGCCGCTCGGCGAGGTCGAGCTGGAGGGCCGCCGGGTCGCCGCACCCGCGGACCCCGAGGCTCTGCTGGCGATCACGTACGGCCCGCACTGGCGGATCCCCGACCCGTCGTTCAAGTTCGAGACCCCGCACTGGGTGCGGCGTCGCCTCGACGGCTGGACCCGGGGCAACGTGCTGAACCGCAACCACTGGTGGCCGTTCTACTTCGGCCGCGCGCAGTCCACCGTGTCCGAGCAGCCATCGCCGTTCGCCGAGTGGGTGCACGAGCGCGAGGCCGGGGACCAGGCGATCGTCGACATCGGCTCCGGCACCGGCCGCGACTCGCTGTGGTTCGCCAGGCAGGGCCGCGACGTGCTGGGCTTCGACTACATCCCGGCCGCGACCGAGCGCGCGGGCAACTCCGCGAAGGCGGACGGGCTGCCCGCCCGGTTCCAGACGTTCAACCTGTACGACACCCGGCAGGTCCTCGCGGCGGGCGGCGAGCTGGCGCACCGCGCGGCGGCGCCCACGCTGTACGCCAGGTTCCTGGTGCACGCGCTGGAGGACGCAGGCAGGCACGCGCTGTGGCGCATCGCGAGCATGTGCCTGCGCCGGGGCGGCCGGTTCTATCTGGAGTTCCGCACCGACGAGAACGCGTCCGCCGAGAAGGTGTACGGCGAGCACTTCCGCAAGTACCTGCCGGGCGACCAGGTCGTCGCCGAGATCGAGTCCTGGGGCGGGGCCATCGAGCACCGCGAAGAGGGCTACGGGTACGCCGTTTACAAGGATGAGGATCCGCACGTATGCAGGCTGGTGGCAACATGGAAGCGGTGAAGTCGCGGTTACGTTCCGTCGTGGCGAAGCAGGGTCGCAGGGTGGCCCGCATCGTGGGCGTCGATGACGAGATCCGGCGCCTGAACGACCGGATCGGCGAGCTGGAGCGTGAGGTCCAGGAGGCAAGGCAGCTCAACCAGCGCATGGCGGAGCTGACCGACGTGGTCGCCGAGATCCTGGTCCCGGCCGCGGACCGCGACGACAAGGTGCTCGCCGAGCGCCTCGCCACGTACAACCGCGATTCGTTCTAGCACCCCAGGGGGTTAGGCCCATGTCCCATGGATCTTTGCGCGAGGTCTGGGCCTGACCAACAGGAACCTCAGGGGAACGTGACGGCACCCAGCCACCAACCGCCTGCGGTCCCGCGGATGCGCTGGGTCGGAACCAACACTTTTAAATTCCGGGGAGGCGGACGGGCTGGCCGATGCCGAGTAGGTTGCCTTCGCTGTCGCGGAACCACGCGGCGCGTTCGCCCGTGCCCAGCGACGGGTAGTTGCCCTGGACGTCGGCGATGTCGCCGACCGTGCGGAGGCCGGGGACGTCGACCTGCTCGAACCGCACTCCCCGGCGCCGCAGCTCGTCGACGACCGCCTCGATGTCGTCGACCGTCCAGCCCATCTGGGTGTGTTCGCCGGACGGGCGGCCGCTGGACCCGAACAGCGCGAACTTCGTGTTCCCGCACTGGTAGAGCAGGCCGCCCGGTCGTTCCTCAACAGGGGTGAGGCCGAGCTTCTCGGCGTAGAACGCCCGAGCGCGGTCGAGGTCCTGCGCGGGCAGCCGGGTCGCGGCGTCGAATCGATCGAACATACAGTCGATTCTGACGTACGACGGCGGGTCACGCCACCTCGTCGAGCTTTCCGGTCGCCACGTCGAACACGAAACCGCGCACGGACTCCTTGCGCGGGATGAACGGGCTGGCGTTGATGCGCGCGATCGACTGCCGCACATCCGTGGCCAGGTCGGTGAAGGACTCCGCGGACCACGCTGGCTTGAGCCCGGTCTCGTCCTGAATGGACTGTTTGAAGCCATCGTCGGTGAAGGTCAGCATGCCGCAGTCGGTGTGGTGGATCAGGATGATCTCGTTGGTGCCGAGCAGACGCTGGCTGATGGCGAGCGAGCGGATCTCGTCCTCGGTCACCACACCGCCCGCGTTGCGGATGACGTGTGCCTCGCCCTCCCGCAGGCCGAGCACGCCATAGACGTTGATCCGCGCGTCCATGCACGCCAGCACCGCGACCTGTTTGGCGGGCGGAAGGGGCAGCGGCCCGGAGAAGGACGCCGCGTATTCGGCGTTGTTGGCCAGCAACTCGTCGGTGACGCTCATCGTGTTCCTCTCATCGGAGACAGCTGTCGTCACCCATTCATGCCGACGCGTGCACACAGCGCAATGCCGTCCACACCCTGAGAAAACTCAGGGAATTCGCCCGATCCGCGAACGCGTTCCCGGCGCGATGCTGGTATCGGGAGAAAGGGGAAGGGCTGTGGAGATCACGGGACTCATCTCGGCCATCGTTTTCGGCGCTGTCATCGGGGGGCTCGGGCGGGCGGTCGTGCCAGGGCGGCACCAACTGTCACTGCTCGTCACGATTCTGGTCGGCATCGTCGCCGCGGTGGCCGGTACCGGGGTCGCGGGGCTGATCGGGGTGGCCGAGACCGCCGGTATCGACTGGACCGAGATCGCGCTGCAGGTGATCTTCGCGGGTGGTGGCGTTTCGCTACTGGCCCGTTCCCGAGCGCACACGAAGGCGAACTAAACACGCAACTTCCGTCGTTCCGGTCCTCAAGTGCCTCCTCGCCTGGATATAGTCCCCCCGACGGTTCGGTGGGAGACCGTCCAGGTGGGGAGGCACTGCGCATGGGCGACTTCGTCGACGCCGCACTGTCTTTTCCCGCAGCCGTTTTCAGCTTCCTGCTCGCGGCAGTACTGATCTACTGGCTGCTCGTTCTCCTCGGCACCCTCGACATCGAGATCGGCGACCTCGACGTGGGCGACGGTCTCGGACTCGGCGGCGTGCCGGTCACCGTGACGGCCTCCGTGCTGGTCGTCGTCTCCTGGTTCGTCAGCCTCGTTGGCGGTGTGGTGGCCGCCGGGCTCGGCCTCGGCGCGCCGGTGACCATGGTCTTCGGTGGTGGCGTGCTGCTGGTCGCGCTCATCTGCGGCGTGTACGCCGCCCGGCTCGTCGCCGTGCCCCTGCGCAAGCTCTACGCGCCGGGCGGGGAGGCGTCCCGCAACGACTTCGTCGGCCGCGAGTGCGTCATCCGCACCGGCCAGGTCACCGGCGAGTTCGGGCAGGCCGAGGTCTCCTCGGCCGACGGGTCGACCGCGATCGTCCAGGTGCGACAGACCGGTGAGCACCAACTGGCCCACGGCCATCGCGCACTGATCTTCGACTACGACATCGACGGCGAGTTCTTCTGGGTCGCGCCCGCGTCCTGAACCCGCACTCTGCTTCGCAAGCTCCGCTCGGAAGGAAACAAGCAATGGAGACCATTCTCATCGCGGGCGGGGTGGCCCTCGTCGTACTGCTGATCGTGCTGATCGCGATCAGCCGCCTGTTCCACAAGGTGGAGCAGGGCAAGGCACTGATCGTGTCCAAGGTCCGCAACGTGCACGTCACGTTCACCGGCGCCGTGGTGCTCCCGGTGCTGCACAAGGCGGAGACCATGGACATCTCGGTGAAGACCATCCAGATCGAGCGGACCGGCCAGGAAGGCCTGATCTGCCAGGACAACATCCGCGCCGACATCCGGCTCACGTTCTTCGTGCGGGTCAACAAGACCAGCGAGGACGTCATCAAGGTCGCGCAGGCCATCGGCACCCAGCGCGCCAGTGACCAGTCGACGCTGCGGGAGCTGTTCGACGCCAAGTTCTCCGAGGCGCTCAAGACCGTCGGCAAGCACCTGGACTTCGTCGACCTCTACACCAAGCGCAACGAGTTCCGGGACCGGATCCTCGCGGTCATCGGCACCGACCTCAACGGCTACAGCCTCGAGGACGCGGCGATCGACTTCCTCGAGCAGACGCCGCTGTCCCAGCTGGACTCGAACAACATCCTCGACGCGCAGGGCATCCGCAAGATCACCGAGCTGACGGCGATCGAGCACGTGCGGACCAACGAGTTCACGCGCAACGAGGAGAAGGAGATCACCAAGCAGAACGTGGACGCCCGCGAGGCGATCCTCGAGCTGGAGCGCCGCCAGGCCGACGCGGAGAACCGTCAGCGCCGCGAGATCGAGACCATGAAGGCCCGCGAGGAGGCCGAGACCCAGAAGGTGCAGGCCGAGGAGCGCCTCAAGGCACAGCAGGCGAACCTGCGCACCGACGAGCAGCTCGGCATCCAGGACCAGAACCGGGCCCGGGAGGTCGCCGTCGCGGAGAAGAACCGCGAGCGGGTCATCGCGATCGAGACGGAGCGCATCGAGAAGGACCGCCAGCTCGAGGTCGTGGGGCGCGAGCGGGAGATCGCGCTCGCCAACGCGGCCAAGGAGAAGGAGGTCGAGGTCGAGCGCCGCGCGGTCGCCGAGGTCGTGCGCGAGCGGATCGCCGTCGACAAGACCGTCGCCGAGCAGGAGGAGAACATCAAGCGCCTGCGTGCGGTCGAGGAGGCCGAGCGGATGCGGCAGGCCACGATCATCGCGGCCGAGGCGGAGGCGCAGGAGGGCCTGGTCAAGGACATCAAGGCGGCAGAGGCCGCGGAGGCGGCCGCCAAGCACAAGGCCCGCGAGGAGCTCACGCTCGCCGAGGCCCGGCAGCAGTCCGCCGACCTCGACGCCCGCGCCAAGATCCGCCTCGCGGAGGGCATCCAGGCCGAGGCCGCCGCGAAGGGGCTCGCCGACGTGCAGGTGCGGGAACGCAACGCGGACGTCATCGAGAAGGAGGGCCGCGCAGAGGCCATCGCGGCCAGGGAGATCGCGCTCGCCGGCGCGGACGCGCTGCGCGAGAAGCTGAAGGGCGAGGCGGAGGGCCTCACCGAGAAGGCCGCCGCGATGGCCGCGCTCGACGACGCGTCCCGCGAGCACGAGGAGTTCCGCCTGCGCCTCGAAGCCGAGAAGGAGCTGCGGCTGGCCGGTATCCAGGCGCAGCGCGAGGTCGCCGAGTCGCAGGCCATGGTCCTCGCGGCCGGGCTGGAGAAGGCCGACATCGACATCGTCGGCGGCGACACGGTGTTCTTCGACAAGCTCATGGGTTCGATCGCGCTCGGCAAGAGCGTCGACGGGTTCGTCGACAACTCGGAGGTGGCGAAGAAGCTCGCAGGCCCGTGGCTCAACGGCGAGGCGAGCTTCGCGAACGACCTCAAGGAGATCCTGTCCGCGCTGGGCAGTGACGACGTCAAGAACCTGTCGATCTCGGCCGCGCTGATGAAGATGATGAAGGAGGGCGGCCCGAACGCCTCGCGGATCCAGGACCTGCTCTCCGGTGTCCCCGCGGTCACACCGGCTCCGGTGGAGCGGGTGCCTGAGATCGCGCCGCGGCCGTGACGTCGACCGTGTCCGCCCCGGCCGAGGCCGGGGCGGGCGGTACCGCTCACGACGGGCTCGACGCCCGCACGTACGAGGTGCTGCGGCAGCGGCTTGCCGAGCAGGCTGGCGAGCTGGCCCGGCGGGCGGAGGCCCTCAACAACCGGCGCCTCGAGGTGTTCGGCAGCACCGAGTTGCGGCTCGTCGGGGCCGAGCGGATCCGCACCGAGAACAACTGCGTGCCACGCGACATCGTGTCCATCCCGGACGGGGACGGCGACGCGAGCGGGCTGATGTTGTTCGGCTACAACGTGTTCATCGGCCTCAAGCCGGAAACGACCATCAACGACGTGTTCTCGCTGCACCGCTTCACCCGCGACGGTGAGGCGTTCCGGTTCGAGGACGCGCCGGGTGAGCGGCCGGAGCTGCTCGGTGACGAGCGGTTCCGCCGCGACTTCACCGAGCTGTACCGGTACTACCGGGAGACGCGGCTGCTGCAGCTGCGGCCGGTCGATGGCAAGCTGCTCGCGGTGTTCCAGACCGGCCCGCGCACCGAGGACATCAAGGTGCTGCGGTGGCTGGTCGGTGCGGACGGCACCTTGTCGTATGTGGACAACGCGGGCGAGCGGGACCACGTGTTCCCCGCCGCGCACGACTTCGAGTGGACCGAGACCACCCGCGACGACCACGTGCTCGGCCGCCACCCGCACATCTCGATCGAGAACGAGCTGTTCATCGAGACGGTCAACGGCGACCTGACCGTCAAGATCGAGAACAACACCGAGGTCGGCGAGGGCATCTTCCACGAGCCGGTGGACGAGCCGTTGCAGAGCCTCGCCGACGCCGACGTGCGGTACGCACGCGTCGGCCCGCTGATCCTGCTGCGGATCCTGCCCTACAACGAGAAGACCGTTCGCCACCTGGTGTTCAACACCCGCACCAAGTCCGTGGTCCGGCTCGACGGGATCGGCCAGGCCTGCCAGCGGCTGCCGGAGGACCAGGGCATCATCTTCCCCGGCGGCTACTACCTGGCCACCGGCGTCTCGCGCACGTTCGAGAACACCGACACCGACGACCTGGAGTTCGAGCGGGTCATCCGGTCACCCAACGGTGAGGACGTGGTCTACGCGTTCCACGCCCGCCGCGAGGGCCGCACGCTCCTGCTGCCGTACAACGTGATCCGCAAGGAGGTCGCGAACCCGCTGCCGTGCCACGGCTACTCGCTGTTCGAGGACGGCACGCTGGTCGCGTTCCGCGCCACGTCGGAGGAACCGACGCGGGTGCACCCGATGCAGGTGTGGCAGACGCCGTACGTTTCCGACTCCTACGCGGCCGCGCAGCCGGTCGGCACCGGGCCGCTGGAGCGGGTCGGCAACGCGGACCTCGTGCGCGGCATCTCCGACTGTCTCTCGGTCACCAGGATGATCGGTGAGATGGCGCCGTCGACGGCCGTGTTCGAGGGCCTGATCGCGGCGTGCGCGCGTGCCTTCGACAGCTACCACTGGCTCGGTGACCAGGAGCTGGGCGACCTGCGCGGCGCGATCACCGACGTGCGGGCCACCGCGGAGCAGGTGCTGGCCGAGTTCGAGAACGTCAAGTCGCTGACCGATACCGCGGCCGCCTCGCTGACCAAGGCCGGCGAGGAGATCGCGTCGCTCGTGCGGCGGGTTCGCGGCGAGGCGCCGAAGTCCGCCGACGAGTGGGTCGGGCAGCTGGCTTCGCTGCGGCGCGCGCAGGGCAGGCTCGTGACGCTGCGCGAGCTGCGGTACGTGGACACCGCGCGGATCGACGAGCTGGCGGCCACGCTGGAGTCCGAACTGGACAGTGCGGCCAAGCGGGCCGTCGAGTTCCTGCGTGGCGAGGACGCGTTCACCGGCTACCACGAGAAGGTCGAGGCGCTCGTCGCCGACGCCGCCGCGATCACGACCGTGGCGCAGGCGGGCCCGGTGGTCGAGCGGCTGGCGGAGCAGGCGGCCGGGCTGGAGATCGTCACCGAGGTCGTCGGGTCGCTCGACATCGCCGACGCGACCGTGCGCACGCAGATCCTGGAGCGGATCGGCGAGGTGCTTGGTGGCGTCAACCGCGCGCGGGCCACTGTGGACGGTCGGCGGCGTGAGCTGCTCGCCACCGAGGGCCGCGCCGCGTTCGCCGCCGAGTTCGCACTGCTCGGCCAGTCGATCACGGGTGCGCTCGCGGTCGCCGACACCCCGCAGCGCTGCGACGAACAGCTCGGGCGGCTGCTGCTCCAGCTGGAGAACCTCGAGTCCCGGTTCAGCGACTTCGACGACTTCCTCGCCGAGCTGACCGCCAAGCGCACTGACGTCTACGAGGCGTTCTCGTCCCGCAAGCAGGCACTCGTCGACGATCAGGCGCGCCGCGCGGACCGGCTCGTCGACTCCGCGGCACGCGTGCTGACCAGCATCAACCGCCGGGTCGCCACACTGTCCACACTGGACGATATCAACACGTACTTCGCGTCGGACCCGATGGTCGCGAAGGTCCGGTCGGTCGCGGAACAACTGCGGGACCTCGACGACTCGGTGCGTGCCGAGGAACTGGCAGGCAGGCTGAAGGCGGCCCGCCAGGAGGCTGGCCGGTCGCTGCGGGACCGCGCGGACCTGTTCGGTGACGGCGGCGAGACCGTCCGGCTCGGCCGCCACCGGTTCGCGGTGAACACGCAGGCCATCGACCTGACACTGGTGCCAAAGGACGGCGGCATGTCGCTCGCCGTCACCGGTACCGACTTCCGCACCCCCGTGCGCGACCCGGGATTCCTGTCGACGAAGCCGTTCTGGGACCAGCTGCTGGTGTCGGAGTCGGCGGACGTGTACCGCGCCGAGTATCTGGCGGCGGCCGTGCTCGACGCCGGTGTCCCCGAGGACGCCCACGAGCCGGCCGAACTGCTCGCGCTGGTGCGGCGGGCGGCCGAGTCCCGGTACGACGAGGGCTACGAGCGCGGCGTGCACGACCACGACGCGGCCGCGATCCTCGAGGTGCTGCTGCGGCTGAAGGCCGGTGCGGGCCTGCTGCGCTACCCGCCGGGGCCACGATCGCTGGCGCAGTTGTTCTGGGCGTTCGGCACGCGGGAGGACACGCGGAAGGCCGTGTCGACGCGGGCGGCGTCGCTGGCCCGCGCACGGGCGGCGTTCGGGCCGGTCGCGGCCATCGCCTCGCTCTGCGAGGAACTGGCGGCGGCGATCGCCGGGTTCCCGCTCGCGGACGGGGACACCGCGCTGGCCGCGGAGTACCTGTTCGAGGAGCTGGGCGCGACCCCGACCGGGTTCGTGACCAGCGCCGGGGCACGGACGATCGTGGAGCGGTTCCGCCGCGAGCTGGGCGGCCGCCGCGAGTTCGACGACGACCTGCGTGCCCTCGGTGAGGATGTCGTGGCCCGCCACCAGTTGGCGACCGCGTGGCTGACCGCGTTCGTGTCCACCTCGGACGAACTGCCCGCCGAGGAGCTGCCCGAAGCGGTGGCACTGCTGCTGTGCGACCTGCCCCGGCACGACTCGTCCGCGGCGGTGTCGGCCACCGTGGAGGGCCTGCTCGGCGCGCACCCGCGCGTCGCGGACCGCAGGCTGGTGCTGCGGCTGGACGAGGCCCTCGCCAGGACGAGGAAGTTCCGGCTGGAGCGCGTGCCAGCGTTCCGCGCCTACCAGAAGCAGCGCAACGAGCTGCTCGACCGGGAACGCGCGCGGCTGCGCCTCGACGAGTTCAAGCCGAAGGTGATGAGCGCGTTCGTGCGCAACCGGCTGCTCGACGAGGTGTACCTGCCGCTGATCGGCGACAACCTCGCCAAGCAGCTCGGCGCCGTCGGTGACGCGAAACGCACCGACCAGATGGGCCTGCTGCTGCTCATCTCCCCGCCCGGCTACGGCAAGACGACGCTGATGGAGTACGTCGCGAACCGGCTCGGGCTGGTGTTCGTGAAGGTCAACGGCCCGGCGCTGGGCCACGACGTGACCTCGCTCGACCCGGCGGACGCACCCAACGCGACCGCGCGGCAGGAGGTCGAGAAGATCTCGTTCGCGTTGGAGCTGGGCAACAACGCGTTGCTGTACCTGGACGACATCCAGCACACCAACCCGGAGCTGCTGCAGAAGTTCATCTCGCTGTGCGACGCGCAGCGGCGGATGGAAGGCGTGTGGGACGGCCGCACCAGGACCTACGACCTGCGCGGCAAGCGGTTCGCGGTCTGCATGGCCGGCAACCCGTACACCGAGCAGGGCAAGCGGTTCCGGATTCCCGACATGCTGGCGAACCGTGCCGACGTGTGGAACCTCGGTGACGTGCTGTCCGGCCGCGAGGACCTGTTCGCCCTCAGCTACGTCGAGAACTCGCTGACGTCCAACCAGGTCCTGGCCCCACTGTCCACCCGCGAGCGTGGTGACATCGAGCTGATGGTCCGCCTTGCCCGCGGCGAGGAGGTGCGGTCCGACCAGCTGTCGCACCCGTACTCCGCGGTGGAGCTGGACCAGGTCACCTCCGTGCTGCGCAAGCTACTGGCTGTGCAGGAGGTCGTGCTGGCGAACAACCAGGCCTACATCGCGTCCGCGGCGCAGGCCGAGTCGTCGCGGGTGGAGCCGCCGTTCCAGCTGCAGGGCTCGTACCGCAACATGAACAAGCTCGCGGAACGCATCGTGCCGGTGATGAACGACGCCGAACTCGAGACGCTGATCGACGACCACTACCAGGGCGAGGCACAGACCCTGACGGCAGGCGCGGAGGCGAACCTGCTGAAGCTGGCGGAGCTGCGTGGCCGCCTGAGCACCGAACAGGCGGCGCGCTGGGCGGCGGTCAAGGCGGCGTTCCTGCGCGACAAGGCACTGGGCGGCTCGGAGGACGATCCGATGGTCCGCGCGGTTGGCGCGCTCGGCCTGCTCGCGGACAAGGTGGGTGCGGTGGAAACCGCACTACGCGACCGATGATCGAGCTGGCAGGCCAGTTCGCCGCCGAACACCCGATCGTCAACCTGGTGATCGGCGGGGGGATCATCCTGCTCGTCATCGCACTCGTGGTGTTCGCCCGGCCGATCGGCCGGGCGATCCACGAGCTGAACCTGTGGTTCATGCGAGCCGGCGGCGTCGCCGACCAGGACCCGGCCGACGACCGGCGCCCGCGCGACGAGCCATGACCCACCACGTGAGTGCGTCAGACCTTGTCCAGAGCCTCCGCGAAGTCGGCCAGCAGATCCTCCGCGTCCTCGATGCCCACCGACAGGCGGATGAGGTCGTCGGTGATGCCGACCGCCGCCCGGTCCTCAGGGGACATCCCCGCGTGTGACGTGGTCGACGGCCGGGTGATCAGTGTTTCCACGCCGCCGAGGCTGGGGGCGTTCGCGGGCAGCTTCAGTGCCGCCAGCAGCGCCTCCGCGGCACGCACGCCGCCATCGAGGCGGAAGCTCAGCATGCCGCCGTATCCGTTCAGTAGCTCGCTCGCGTGCGCGTGGTCCGGGTGCTGCGGCAGGCCCGCGTAGTTGACCTGCGCGACCTTCCCGTTGCCCGCAAGGAACTCCGCCACCGCCAGCGCGTTCGCGTTCTGCGCCCGCACCCGCACGCCGAGCGTCTTCAGGCTGCGGGCGAGCAGGTAACCGGCGTGCGGGTCGAGGCTGCCGCCGTACAGGTTGAGCGTGTGCCGCACCTTCTCGACCAGTTCCGATGACCCCGCGACCGAGCCGGCCACCACGTCGGCGTGCCCGTTCAGGTACTTGGTCGCGCTGTTGAACTCCAGGTCGAAGCCCGCGACCACCGGCCGGAAGTTCACGGGCGACGCGAACGTGTTGTCCACCACACTGGTCAGCCCGTTCGACCTGGCGAACTCGATCACCTCACGGTGCCTGCCGACCCGCATCAGCGGGTTCGTGATGGTCTCGACCAGCACGACCTTCGTGTTGTCCCGCACCTCCCACGACGAAGGGTCGTGGGTGTCGATGACCGTGTACTCCCAGCCGAGCCGCGCCGCGTGCTGGGTGAGGAAGTCGTGCGTGCCGCCGTAGAGGCAGTCGCCGACCAGCAGGTGGTCGCCAGCGCCGAGCAGGCTGTGCAGGATCGTGGTCACGGCGGCCATGCCCGACGACGTGGCGACCGCCGCCTCCGCACCCTCCAGCGCGGCGAGCTTGTCGTGCAGGTAGCTCTGCGTCGGGGTCGAGTTGAGCCGGTGGTACTTGATGTCGTGGTAGCCAGAACCCGGCTCGACCGTGAACACCGTGCCCTGGAAGATCGGGAACACCACCGAGCCCTCGGGACCCGGCACCCGCTCGCCCCCGTGGACCGCGAGAGTGTCGAAACGCATGAAGACCTCCTCCTGGCGGCTGGCCACCCAGCCACAGTCGAGCCTACGTCGACTCTCGGGCCGTTCCGGGTGCTGAGAAGGGCGGTGACCGGGGGTTACGACCGGACCGCGGCGAGGAAGTCCGCGATGAGCCCGTGGTGCTTGACGCCCCGGCTGGACTCGACGCCGCTGGAGACGTCGACCCCCCAGGCCTTGGTGGTGGCGACGGCGGCGGCGACGGAGGCCGGGGTGAGGCCCCCGGCCAGCAGCCACTGGCCGTCGAGACCCGCGACGGACGCGTAGTCCCACGACTCGCCGGCACCGGCGCGCGGGGCGTCCACGAGGAGGAGGTCGTCGCCGTACGCGCCGACCCGCAGGTCAGGCGCGGAAAACGGGACCGCGCGGATCAGCCGCCACCTCGGGTCGGCCAGCGCGGTGAAGGCGTCCTCGCGGTAGTCGCCGTGCAGCTGGACGGCGCCGATGCCGGTGGCCTCCGCGACCGCGCGGACCTCCTCGACCGGCTGCCCGAGAAACACGCCGACGGTCAGCGTGGAGCCTGCCGCCGCCACGAGCGAACGGGCGGTCGCCGGGTCGACCCGGCGCGGGCTCGCGGCGAACACGAACCCGACGGCGTCGGCGCCCGAGGACACCGCGACGTCGACATCGGCCGACGTGCGGAGCCCACAGACCTTCACGAACATGGCCCCAGCCTACCGACGTGTGTCGGCATGACCGCTGGTCCAGCGCCCGCTTCCCCGGCTACCTCTGACCGAGCAGGGTCTCGCCGTACAGGCTCTCCAGCGCCGCCCAGTGGCGCTGCGCGGCGGCGGTGTCGTAGGTGTCGTTGTCCGGGACCGCGAAGCCGTGCTTCGCCGGGTACACCGCCAGCGTGTGCCGGACCCCCGCCTCGGTCAGCGCCCGCTCCAGCCGGTCGTACTGCTCGGGCGGGAACGAGCGGTCGTCCTGCGCGGCCGCGACGAGCACGGCCGCGCGGATCCGGTCGGCCACCCGGTACGGGCTGTCCGGATCGTCCTCCGCCGCGAGGTTCCCGCCGTGGAACGAGGCGGCCGCCGCGACCCGGTCCGGGTGGTGCGCCGCAGCGAGCAGCGACAGCTTGCCGCCCATGCAGTACCCGGTCGTGCCCATCGAGGACCCGGACACCTCCGCCCGCCCGGCGAGGAACTCGAGGAACGCGCCGGCGTCGGCGATGGCCCGCTCGGTCGTGATGCTCCCGGCCAGCGCGCCGAGCCGTGCGCGTTCCTCCTGGTCGCCGAACACGGTGGCCGCGTCGAACGGGGCGTACGGCGCGTCGCGGTAGTAGATGTCCGGCACCAGCACGGTGTAGCCGAGCCCGGCGAGCTGGTCACCCATGCCTGCGAACGTCTCGCGCGCGCCGATCGCGTCCGGATACATGAGCACGCCGGGGTGGCCCGCCTGATCGGACGGTGTGTGCAGGGTGGCGGCGCATTCGCCGTCCTCCGTGGTGATGACGACGTTCTGACGTGGCATGGGACCAGCATCGCAGAACACGGACGGCCCGGCCCGTTACTCGTACGCGATGGCCGAGAGGACGTTCACCCGTGCCGCGCGGGTCGAGGGCGCCAGTGCCGCGACCAGTCCGGCCACCACGGCCAGCCCGAGGAACACGGCGAGCGACGTCCACGGGATCTCCAGCGCCGACAGCCCGAGCACCTTCACCACCGCGACCCCGGCCGCCCCACCCGCGGCCAGCCCGAGCACCGCGCCGAACACCGACATCATCACCGACTCGGCGACCACCATCGCCACCACGTGCGAGCGCCGCATGCCGATCGCCCGCAGCAGTCCCAGCTCACGCGTCCGCTCCACAATGGACAGTGCCATCGTGTTGACGATGCCCAGGATCCCGATCACCACCGACAGTCCCAGCAACACGTACAGCATGGTCTCCGCGACGCTGACCTGCCCGGCCGCGTCGTCCGCCAGCTGTGTCTGGTCCTGGACCGAGACCTCCGGGTTGGCGGCGACCAACCCGGCCACCGCGCGGGTGACCGCCGCCGCGTCGGCACCCGGCGCCAGCCGCATGTACCCGATCGCAGGCGCAGGCGACACGAACAGCGTCGCCACCTCCGACGGGTTGAACACCGGGCCGCGCAGCAGGTAGTTCGCCTCGTAGCGGTCCGAGATCCGGAACTCTCGCCAGCCCGCCCGCCGCGTCGCCAGTCGCACCGTGTCGCCTACCGCGAGGTCGTGGTCGGCCAGCGTCGCGGTGTCGAGCACGACCGAGCCGGGCGCGGGCGTGCGCGGCGACCCCGGCAGCGCCAGCACTCCGGACAGCTGCGACAGGTCGGCCGCCGCCGCGGGTGAGGCGCCCCAGTCGAACCGCGCCGTGTCCACGTACTGCGCGACCGCCCGGGACACCCCCGGCACCGCGCGGGCCTGTTCGATCACCGACGCGTCGAACGTCGGCATGATCCGGCCGTCCGCCGCGGTGGGCGGTCCGCCGCCCTGGCCACCCGCGCGGCCGGTGACGCCGTCGCCGCTGATCACCAGGTCGGCGCCGAGGTCACGGGTCGCGGCCGAGGACAGGTCGGCACGCATCGACTCCGCGAGCACGCTCACCCCGCCGACCAGGCCCAGCGTGATCACCAGCGTCGACACGGTGATCGCGGTGCGCCGCGGGTTGCTGGCCGCGTTGCGGTTGCCCAGCCTGCCCGGCATCGACCAGCCCACGACCCGGCCGAGTACCGGCAGCAGGGTCCGGCTCAGCACGGGGGTCAGGAGCGCCAGCCCGAACAGGCCCAGCACGACCCCGCCCGCCAGCGCGACCCACCGCGACGACCCGTCCTCCGCCATCGACGCCACCACCGCCGCGACGCCGAGCACGGCGGGTACCGCGCCAAGCCACGTGATCCGCGTGAGCGACCGCTGTTCGGCCGCCGACGCACGCATCGCCCGCACCGGCGCCACCCGGGAGGCTCGCAGGGCGGGCACGAGCGCCGCCACCAGCGTCACGACGATGCCCAGCGCGAACGCCAGCACCAGGTCCGGCACCGGCACGATCAGCCCGACCGGCAGCGACGCACCGCTGTTGGCCTCCATGACCATCTTCAGCAGCACGGAAACCCCGGCGCCAAGCCCGATGCCGGCCACCGACGCGGCGGCACCCACGATCGCGGCCTCGATCAGCACCACCCCGACGATCTGCCGCCGCCGCGCGCCGAGCGCGGCCATCAGCGCCAGCTCACCGGTCCGCTGCGCCACGAGGATCGAGAACGTGTTGAGGATCAGGAAGATCCCGACCAGCAGCGACAGCCAGGAAAAGCCGAGCAGCACCATCCGCACGATGTCCAGGAACGCCTTGCCGTCGGCGGCGGTCGACGCGGCAAGCTCGTCCCCGGTCCGCACCGTGTAGCCGGAACCGAGCGTGTCGGTGACCCGGTCACGCAACTCCTCCCTGGACACTCCGGCCTCGGCCGTGACGGTGACGGAGCTGTACACCCCGGACGCACCGAGCATCAGCCGCTGCGCCACCGGCTCGGTGAACGCGACCTGTGTGTCGCCACCCATGGAGCCGCGGCCGTTGCGGTAGCCGTAGATCCCGACGATCGTGAAGCTCTGCCGTGGTGCGAGCGTCAGCACGTCGAGCTGCTCGCCGACGGTGAACCGCCCTCGGTCCGCGAGACCACCGTTGATGGCCACCTCGTCCGGCGCGGCGGGCCCCCGGCCCGACCACAGCCGCACCGGCCCGGTCTCGCCGTGCCACGCCACACCACTGCGTGGCGGCCCCTGCACGCTGATCACCTTGCCGTCGCGGCCGACCGGCCGGGCGCCGTCGGCCGACACCTCACCCGTCACCGACTTCGCGCCGGGCACCTCCGTCAGCTCGCCGACCACGGACGCGGGCACCGGTGGGGTGAACGCCCTGCCGCCCATGCCGGAGTCCACATCGGACCTGGCGGTGACCGACACGTCGGTGTTCTCGCTGGTGCTCGCGAAGATCGAGTCGAAGCCGCTGCCGATGGTCGTCGTGGTGATCATGGCGGCGGACACGGCCATCACGCCGAGCGCCACCGCGAAGCCCGCCAGCGTCAGGCGCAGCTTGCGGGCGAGCAATCCCTTGAGCACGGCCGTCAACATCAGGAACCGTCCCGCATCGATGGTTCGCTCCGCAAGGTTCGCTCCTCGCTCAGGGTCTTCATGGTCTCCAGTACCTCGTCGGCGTCCGGTTCGAGCAGGTCGTGCACGAGCGTGCCGTCCCGCAGGAACACCACCCGGTCCGCGTACGCCGCTGCGCTCGCGTCGTGCGTGACCATCACGATCGTCTGGTTGAACTCGTCGACCGAGCGGCGCAGGAACGCCAGGATCTCCGTGCTGGACCGGGAGTCCAGGTTGCCGGTCGGCTCGTCGGCGAAGATCACGTCGGGCTTGGGCAGCAACGCACGCGCGCACGCGACCCGCTGCTGCTGCCCGCCGGACAGCTCGCTCGGCCGGTGCGTCAGCCGGTCCGCGAGCCCGACGGCGTCGACCACGAGGTCGAACCACGCCCGGTCCGGCCTGCGCCTGGCGATCGCGAGCGGCAGCGTGATGTTCTCCTCGGCGGAGAGCGTTGGCAGCAGGTTGAACTGCTGGAACACGAACCCGACCCGGTCACGGCGCAGGTCGGCGAGTCCCTTGTCGGACAACGTGTTCAACAGCGTCTCACCGATCCACACCGCACCGCTGTCCACTGTGTCCAGTCCGGCGAGTGCGTGCATGAGCGTGGACTTGCCGGAACCGGACGGGCCCATGATGGCGGTGAACCGGCTGCGGCGGATGTCCACGGAGATGTCGTCGAGTGCCACGACCGCGGTCGTGCCGGTCCCGTAGGCCTTTGTGGCACCGACGGCGCGCGCCGCGAGCCCGGTGACCGTGTCCGTGCGCGCGGCCGCGGTGGTGGTCATGAGGTCGCTCGGTGTACCCATGGCGGCACGCCACCGCCGTTCCGCACGAACCGCGCGTGCAGCAGGAAGCTGCCCCACAGCAGGAACATCGGCCCGGCGGGCCAGAAGAACGGCACGTCCATCGCGATCCACCGGAGGATCAGCACCACCGACAGGACCGCGGCGACGGCCGCGTGAGCGCGCAGCCGGACCGGGAACCGGTCGAGCCCGCGTGCGGGCCGCGGCGCCTCGGGGCGACCAGCGGGGAGGTCGGCCACGAACTCGGCCAGCTCGTGGCGGAACCGTGTCGTGTAGACGCGCTCGAGCCGGTCGTCGGCCTCGGCGATGCTGAGGCGGCCCTCCCCGGCGGCCGCACTGACCAGCTTCGCGATGCGCTCACGCTCGGCATCCGATGCGCGCACCGACTTTTCCCTACTCTGTACGTTCTGGGGCTCGTTCATGGTTACCAATGTCGTCTTTCCGGCGCCGGAAATCGTCGGGCCCGCGACGGCACCTGAGGTACCGCACGCGGAGACGTCAGGGGCAGCGATCTGCGCCCCCGGTAGTACATGGCGTGGACAAGTACGCTTCGGCGCAGGTGAGAGGGGGAGGTCATGAGCACGTACCGGACCTTCTCGTTCGGCACGTCGCACCCGCTCGTCATCGTGGTGCCCATCGCCTTCGTGCAGGTCGTGTTCACGTTCGGCGCGGCGTACGGGCAGGACAAGGCCGACAGCGTGAACGCGCTGACGATCGCGCTCGTGCTGGCGTCGGCGGCCGCGCTGGCGTGGCGGCGCGGTCACCCGATCTGGGTGCTCGCCGCGGTGTACGTGCTGGAGACGGCGTACTTCGCGCTGGCGAACCCGTTCGGGCCGATCTTCATCAGCCTCGCGGTCGCGTTGTTCAACGCGGTCGCGCACGGCAGCCGGGTGCTCGCCTGGACCACCGGGTATGTCGGCGCCGCCGTGCTCTACGCCGCGATGGGCGTCCACGGCGACTGGGGTTTCACCTGGGGCAGCGCGGGTGCGGTGTTCGCGTGGGTCTCCCTGGTCATGGGTGTCGGCGAGCTGGCGAAGGCACGCCGTGACCGGGCGGCGCAGGCCGAGGCGGCCCATGCGGAGCAGGACAGGCGGCAGGCCAGTGAGGAACGGCTGAAGATCGCCCGCGAGGTGCACGACGTGCTCGCGCACCACGTCTCGTTGATCAACGTGCAGTCCGGGGTGGCTCTGCACCTGATCGACTCGCAGCCAGAGCAGGTGAAGGAGGCGCTGACGGCGATCAAGCAGTCGTCGAAGGAGGTGCTGGTCGAGCTGCGGAACATCCTGGGGGTGCTGCGTGACGTGGACGGCGCCGCGCCCCGGCACCCGGTGGCGAGCCTCGACCAGCTGGACCGGCTGGTCGAGCGCATGCACACGGCTGGCCTGCCGGTGACGGTCGAGGTCGATGGTGAGAAACGGCCGGTGCCGAAGGGTGTGGACGCGGCGGCGCTGCGGATCGTGCAGGAGTCGCTCACGAACGTCTACCGGCACGCGGGCCCGGCCACGGCCACTGTCACACTCGGCTACCGGCCGGACGAGCTGACGGTGCGGGTCGAGGACGATGGCCGCGGCGGCGCGGAGCCGAGCCCCGGCACCGGAAGCGGACTGACCGGCATGCGGCAGCGGGTCGAGGCGCTGTCCGGCACGTTCTCGGCCGGGCCGAAACCCGGTGGCGGGTACCGCGTGACAGCGACGTTTCCGACGGCGACTTTACCGGCGATGTATCCGACAGGTGGGGGCGAGAAGTGACGATCCGGGTGGCCTTGGCCGACGACCAGGCACTGGTGCGGGCGGGTTTCCGCGCGCTGCTGAACGCGCAGGAGGACGTCACGGTCGTCGCGGAGGCGGCGGACGGCGCCGAGGCGGTGACGATGGCCCGCGAGCACCGGCCGGACGTGATCCTGATGGACATCCGCATGCCCGGCACCGACGGCCTTGAGGCGACCCGCGCGATCTCGAAGGACCCGGCGCTTCGGGCCGTACACATCCTGATCCTCACCACGTTCGAGGAGGACGAGTACGTCTTCGAGGCCATCCGCGTCGGCGCCAGCGGCTTCCTCGTGAAGGACACCGAGCCCGCCGAGCTGGTGCACGCGGTCCAGGTCGTCGCGAAGGGCGACGCGCTGCTGTCGCCGAGCGTCACCCGCCGCCTGATCGGCGAGTTCGCGAGCAAGGCGAAGAAGGTCCGGTCCCCGGCCACCCTCGACGTGCTGACCGAACGCGAACGTGAGGTGGTCGCACTGGTGGGCGAGGGCCTGACCAACGACGAGATCGCCGCCCGGCTCGTGGTCAGCCCGGCCACGGCCAAGACCCACGTGTCCCGCGCGATGATCAAACTCGCGGCACGGGACCGGGCGCAGCTCGTGGTACTGGCGTACGAGTCCGGCCTGGTCCGGCCCGGCTGGGCGGAATGACGCACCATCCACTGTGGATGGTCACGTGATCGGGCGGTGACCCGCGGTAGGTCCTCGGTTTTGATCACTCAGGGTGCCCGTTCACTTGCTGTCGCCGCACGCCGCCCGCCGACGTCATCGGTTCGGTGGCAGCGCAGGTAGCCGCTGCACTAAGTTCGTCAGCGGACGATGGCTCGGTTAGCGCGAGGGGGGCACGGACATCATGAGTGGTCCCGTGGATCACCGATGGTGACCACCACCCCGGTCGGCGAGGGGCCGGCGGCTCCGGGTGCCCGCAGGGTCCTCAGCATGCCCGCGACCGCCGTCCGCAGCGTCCGCAAGTCGGCGGCCAGCACCCCGGGCCGGCTGTTCCTGATCGGCGTGAGCCTTGTGCTGCTGTCGGTGGTGACCGGCGCGTTCGGCGCGATCGCGATGCAGCAGAAGCAGAACACGATCGACAACCTCCTCACGCACCGCGAACCGGTCGCCGCCGCGTCTCAGCAGATCTACCGGTCGCTCTCCGACGCGGACGCGACCGCGGCCAGTGCCTTCCTCGCGGGCGGCACCATGCCCACCGAGCTGCGGGACCGGTTCGACCTGGACATCGCGACCGCGGGCGCGAACCTCGCGAAGGCGTCGGCGGATGTCGGCGGCGTGCCGGACGCCGAGGAGCAGGTCAACGTCCTTTCCCAGCAGCTGCCCGTCTACACCGGACTGGTCGAGACCGCGCGCGCCTACAACCGGCAGGGTTTCCCCGCAGGCGCGGCGTATCTGCGGGAGGCGTCCGGCCTCATGCGGTCGATGCTGCTGCCCGCCGCGCAGCGCCTGTACGAGATCGACTTCGACCGGCTCTCCGCCGAGCAGGAGGCGGCCGGTTCCGCGCCGTGGTTCACGCTCGCGCTGGTGGTGGTGCTGCTCGGCGCGTTGCTCGCGGCCCAGCGGTACCTGACGCGGCGGACGAACCGGCTGCTCAATGTCGGCCTGGTGGTCGCGACGGGGGCGGTGGTGGTCGGCCTCGTCTGGGGCACGGCCGCGCTGCTGATCGAGTCGTACCGGGTGTCCGCCGGTCACGACCACGGCAGCGAGCAGGTCGAGGTGATCGTCCAGGCCAGGATCGTGGCACTGAAGATGCGTGCGAACGAGACGCTGACGCTCGTCGCGCGCGGCGACGGCGGCGACTACGAGGACGAGTTCAAGAAGCTCGCCGAGGAGATCAGCGGCGACGGTGACGGCAATCTGCTGAACCGGGCGCGGGGGCTGGCCGAAGACCAGGAGACACAGAAACTGATCGACGCCGCGCAGAAGAACACCGACGACTGGCTCGCCGCCCACCAACGGGTCCGCGAGCTCGACGACGGCGGCTCCTACCAGGAGGCGGTCTCGCTCGCGATCAGCACAGCGGCCAAGACCAGCGCCGCGACCATGTTCAACCAGCTCGACGACAACCTGATGAAGGCGCTACGCAACGGCAGGCAGCAGTTCGCCGAGGAGACCAGCGGGGCGAGCAACGTGATGACCGGGCTCGCACCGGGGGTCGCGGTGCTGGCACTGGTCGCGGCAACAGGGGTGACAATGGGGATCAGGGACCGACTGCAGGAGTACCGGTGAGGGCCGTACGAGCGAACCTCGTCCTGGTGGCGCTGTTGCTCGCCGTGAGCGCGTGCGCGGGGGGCGGACGGCCGGTCGACCTCGCCAACGTCACCTCCGTCAACCGGCCGACCCCGGTCGGCGCGGAGGAGAACCCGCCCGCGTCGACCGGTTCGTCCGCGCCGACCCCCGACTGCGACCCCAGGGCGAGCTTCCGCCCGGACGGGGGCCTGCCACCGGCCGGGCAGATGCCGGGGAACAGCACGATGAGGGCCATCCAGGACCGCGGCCAGCTGATCGCGGGCGTCGACCAGAACACGTTCCTCTTCGGTTTCCGCAACCCGACGACCAACGCGCTCGAGGGCTTCGACATCGACATCGTCCGCGAGATCGCGAAGGCGATCTTCGGCGACCAGAACAACACGGTGCGGTTCAAGGTCGTCACGTCCGCCGGGCGCATCAAGGCACTGCAGGACGGCGACGTGGACGTGGTCGTCCGCACGATGACCGCCACCTGCGAACGGTGGAAGGACATCAACTTCTCCGCCATCTACTACATGGCGGGCCAGCGCCTGCTCGTCGACCACGCGTCGAAGATCACGAGCCTCGACCAGCTCGGCGGGCAGAAGGTGTGCGCGGCGAAGGGCTCCACGTCCATCAAGACCATCGCCGCAAACCCGGCCAAGCTGATCCCCGTGCAGGTGGACAACTGGTCCGACTGCCTCATCATGCTGCAGCAGGGCCAGGTCGAGGCGGTGTCGACGGACGACACGATCCTCGCGGGCATGGTCGCGCAGGACCCGAACGTGAAGATGGCGGGCCCGAAGTTCACCGAGGAGCCCTACGGCATCGGCATCCCGAAGGCGAACGTCGACATGGTCAAGTTCGTCAACGGAGTGCTGGAAAGAGCCGTCGCGGAAGGCAGATGGGCCGCGAGCTACAACAAATGGCTCGGTCAGACGGGCGAGGCACGTGCCACGCCACCGCCGCCGGTGTACCAGGACTAGGGGGTTGGTGATGGCGCTTTCGTGTCCCCGCCCCGGCTGCCAGGGCGAGGTGGTGAACGGCAACTGCCAGGTGTGTGGCATCGCGGTCGCCGAGACCCCGGAACAGGCCGCGGCCCGCCTGCGCGTCGAAGCGGAAGAACGCGCGGCCCGCCTCCCCCACATGACCGGCGAGGACGGCACGGGCTGGTTCGCGTCCCCGGACACCCTCGACGGCGACTCCCCACGCGGCCGAGGCGCCCACCGCAAACAGGATGACGCGCCACCGTCCCCGTTCCCCCGCACACCCCAGGGCCAGCCACCGGACTCCGGCCAGGCCGGGAGCGGTGGCCAGCCGAACGCGGACCACGCGGCCTCCGGACAGCCGGGCGGTTCGCCACCGGCGAGCCCGGCCGCGGCGGACACCGGCCAGCCGGGCGCGAACCTGCCCGGTGCCGGGCAGCCGAGCGGTTCGCAGCCGGATCGGGCGCAGGCGCCGCAGGACCAGCCGGGGTTTGGGCAACCGGGCAGTTCGCAACCGGGCTGGGGGCAGCCTGGGACTGCGCAGCAGCCGGGTCAGCCGGGCGCGTCCCGGCCGGAGGCAGGCCAACCCGGTGCCGGGCAGCCGAATTCGCAGCCGGGCTGGGGGCAGCCAGCCCCCAACCAGGCTGGTCAGCCGGAAGCAGGCCAGCCTGGCGTTGGTCGGCCGAGCGGGTCCCAGCCGGGGCGGGATCAGGCGGGGGCCGCGCAGCACGGTCAGCCGGGGTCGCCTCAGCCGGACGCCGGCCAGCGGGGCTTCGGCCAGCCGAGTGGTTCGCAGCCAGGTCGCGGGCATGCGGGTGGCTCTCAGCCTGGTGCGGGACAACCGGGTTTCGCGCCGCCGGGCCCGGGACAGGCCGGAGGTTCGCAGCCTGGTTGGGGGCAGGTCAGGGGTTCGGGGCCGTCGGGGCTCGGTCAGCCGGGTACTTCGCAGCAGTCCGGGTGGGCTCCGGCGGGGCAGCGGCCAGGGACCGGGACTCCGCCCGGTGGGTGGGCGCGGCCCGGCCAACAGTCGGTCGGTCAGGCGTCCCTCGGTTACGCGCCGCCGCTCGGCACTGGCGCCCGGCCCGCGTCTGCGCCCGGCATGCAGTGGGCGCAGGGCGTGCCGGTGCCGAACGTGGCACCTCGGCAACCCGGTGTGCGGCCCGCCACCGCGCTCGGGCCCGACGAGCCGTTGCCCACCAGCGTGCTCGACGAGACGTCGGTCACGCACAGTGTCGAGCCACCGGGCAAGCATCCCGACTCGCCGCCGCCAACGCGTGGCGACAGTCCGCTCAACACCGGGTCCCAGTCGTTCCCCAGCACCGGCAGGCGCACGTCGTCGCGTACGTCCGGTCGCGGGCGGCTAGGGGCCGGGCTGGTCGAGGTGCCGGTCGTCCCGGTCAAGGACCCGGCGTCCGCGGTCCTCACCGACCCGGCGGTGTCCGAGAACAAGCGGTTCTGCAACAACTGTGGTGCGGAGGTCGGCCGCGCGCGGGACGGCAAACCCGGTGAGACCGAAGGTGACTGCGCGACATGCGGCACCTACTTCAACTTCCGGCCGCGCCTGTTCCGAGGTGACCTCGTCGCGGGGCAGTACGAGGTGCTCGGCTGCCTTGCCTACGGCGGTCTCGGGTGGATCTACCTCGCCAAGGACCACAACGTCAGCGACCGGTGGGTCGTGCTCAAGGGCATGATCGACACCGGGGACGCGACGTCGATGGCGTCCGCGGTCGCCGAGCGGCGGTTCCTCGCCGAGGTGGAGCACCCGAACGTCGTCCGGATCTACAACTTCGTCCAGCACCCGGACCCGAAGACCGGCAACCAGGTCGGGTACATCGTGATGGAGTACGTCGGCGGGCAGTCCTTGCGGCAGCTCGCCCTCGAGCACCACCGCGAGACCGGCAAGGCAGAGCCGCTGCCGATCGGGCAGGTCATCGCGTACGGGCTCGAGATCCTGCCCGCGATCGGCTACCTGCACAGCATCGACATGCTGTACTGCGACCTCAAGCCGGACAACGTGATCCAGGCCGGTGAGCAGCTGAAGCTGATCGACCTCGGTGCGGTGCGCCAGACCGACGACTACGAGTCGCCGCTGTTCTTCACCCTCGGCTACTCGGCGCCGGAGCTGGCCACGGAAGGCGCGTCGGTCGCGAGCGACATCTACACGGTCGGCCGCACGCTCGCCGTGCTGTCCATCGAGTTCGCGGGCTACACGTCCCGCCACAAGTACACGCTGCCCGGCCCCGACGAGGAGCCGCTGTTCGCGCTCTTCGGGTCCTACCACCGGGTCCTCAAGCGCGCCACCCACACCGACTCGCAGCAGCGGTTCGCCTCCGCGGAGGACATGGCCGACCAGCTGACCGGTGTGCTACGCGAGGTGATGGCGCTCGGCACCGGCAGGCCGCGGCCCGGTGTGTCGACCGTGTTCGCGCTGGAGACGCGGACGTTCGGCTCCGGGATGGTCGTCGGCGAACGCGGGACGTTGCCGTCGCCGGATCCGCTCGAGGTGGCGTCGATCCTGCCGCTGCCCATGGTCGACACGCACGACCACGCGGCCAGCACCCTCGCGAGCATCACGGCGACCGAGCCGGCGGAGATGGTGGCCGCACTGCAGTCAGCGCCGCAGGACTCGATCGAGGTGCGGCTGAGGATGGTGCGGGCCCGCCTCGAACTGGGTGACCTTCGTGCCGCGCAGGGCGAGCTGGAGGCCGCGCGCCGCATGGTCGTCGACCCGGCGGACTGGCGCCCGGACTGGTACCAGGGCCTGATCGCGATCGCGACCCGCAAACCGGCGGAGGCGTCGGCCGCGTTCGACCGGATCTACGACGCGGTGCCGGGTGAGATTCCGCCGAAGCTGGCACTCGCGATCAGCGCCGAGTACGCGGGCAACTACTTCCAGGCCGCGCGGTACTACGAGCTGGTGTGGCGCACCGACCGCGCGTGGGTGAGCGCCGCGTTCGGCCTGGCCCGCGTGTACCTGGCGCAGGGCGCACGCACGGGTGCGATCGAGGTGCTCGAGGCGGTGCCGGACACGTCGAGCCACCACGTGGCGGCGCAGGTGGCCGCCATCAAGATCAAGACCCGGGTGGCCGACGCGTCCCGCCTGACCGAACAGGACCTGCACGACGCGGCCCGCAGGCTGGAACGCCTGTCCCTGGACGCGGAACGCGGTACCACGTTGTCCTCGGAGGTGCTGGAGGCCGCGCACGCGTGGGTCCGCGCCGGCCGACCCGGTGCGTCGGCCGACTCCGCGAACCGCATGGTGCTGGGTTGCCTGCTGACGGAACGGGACCTGCGCCTGGGCCTGGAACGCTGCTATCGCACCCTGGCCCGGCTGGCAGGCACTCCCGAGTACCGCTACCTGTTGGTGGACAAGGCAAACGCGATCCGCCCGAGGACGCTGACGTAACACCCACGCCAGAACCCCTGCCGCACGGGCACTAGTGGCCCGGGCCCAGAACGTTCACCATGTCTCGACCCGCCCACGACGCGCCTGGACGGGTTGCCGGAACGGCCGAGTACACCCAGTACGCGCGCCGTCCCGTCGCCCCGCCCATCCACGCCGTGGACCCGCCGATACACGGCCAACGTTCTGAGCCGGGCCACTAGCTCCGCAGTGACAGCACCGTGATGTCCGGGGGCGCGCCCACCCGCACGGGCGGACCCCAGAAACCTGCCCCCCGCGTCACGTACAGCTGCGTTCCCTCCACAGTGGACAGACCGGCGACCGCGCCCTGCTGGAGGCCGACGATGTAGTGGAACGGCCAGAACTGGCCGCCGTGGGTGTGACCCGACAGCTGTAGTGCCACGTCGCGCTTCGCGGCCTCCGACACCTGCACCGGCTGGTGGGCGAGGAGCACGGTCGGGCGGGACGAGTCGCGGCCGGACAGCGCGCGGTCGAAGTCCGGGCCGTCGTCGACCGTGCGGCCGGAGAGGTCGTTGACGCCCGCCAGGTCGAAGGCGGCGCCGCCGCGGCGGATCACCGTGTTCTCGTTGCGCAGGGAGTGCAGGCCGAGCCGGTCCAGCTCGCGAAGCCACACGAACGGCTCCCCGAAGTACTCGTGGTTGCCGGTCACGAAGAACGTGCCCTCGCGGGACACCAGGTCACGCAGCGGCTCGGCGGCAGACCCCAGTTCGGCGACCGTGCCGTCGGCCAGGTCGCCGACGATCGCGACCAGGTCGGGGGACGCCTCGTTGATCATCCGGACGATCCGCTCGGTGTGTGCGCGGCCGGACAGGGGGCCCAGGTGGATGTCGGACACGACCGCGATGCGGAACCCGTCGAACGCCGGGTCCAGCTTCGGCAGCCGCACCGGGACACGCAGCAGGTCCGGCGGGCCCAG
The DNA here is from genome assembly GCF_049647105.1 of Actinophytocola sp. Taxonomy (GTDB): domain Bacteria; phylum Actinomycetota; class Actinomycetes; order Mycobacteriales; family Pseudonocardiaceae; genus Actinophytocola. The sequence continues at coordinate 3,763 of NZ_JBARWZ010000171.1, read as the reverse complement.
CGCGTTCGCCATGCCGACCCCGACGAGACCCACCGACGCCGCGCCCGCCACCAGACCCGCGCCCCGCGCCAGGAAGAGCCGCCGGTTGACCCCGGGCCCCCCGGCGGGCGCCGAGTCGGCCGATGGCGTGGGCTGGACGGCGGCCGAGGGACTCGCCGCGGGGTCAGGAGCGTGAGCCGTGGCTTCCAGTGGAGCTCTCCGTACCCAGCCGCGCAGGGCGAGTCTCGGGATCTCCAGGACGAGCAGGGTCAGGAACAGGTACACGATCAGGCCGAACCAGATGTAGCCCGGCCACGTGAACCACCGTGACGCGTCCAGGCCGAGTCGCCTCGGCAGGGTCAGGGCCGCGAACACGAGCACGGCCATCACGATGATCAGGACGGTCAGCACTCGCCGGGCGCGTCCGGCCGGAAGGGTGTCCTTGACCAGGCGTTTCCAGATGTACCAGTGCATCAGCGCGACCAGCGCGCTGAGCATCACGCCGAACATGCGGATCCTCTACGGGTTGATGTCGCGATCGGGATGCACGTCGCGTGGGTCCGCGGTGCCGTGTTCGGTGAAGTGGCTGAAGTCGACGGTCACGAACAGTGCCCGCGCACGCAGTGCCACCGGGCCGTCGGGGGCGTTGAGCCTGCCGTCGGCGCTGGCGTACACCTTGCGGCCCGCGATGCCGTCGAGCTTGCCGACGATGTGGAGGGTCGAGCCGACCGGCACGGGGCGCAGGAAGTCGGTCTCGAGCTTGCCGGTCACCGCGGGCCTGCGGAGCAACTGGCCGACGGTGGCGCCGAGGGCCTCGTCGAACGCGCAGGCCAGCAGGCCGCCGTGGGCGAGGCCCGCCGCGCCCTGGTGGGCCTCGGTGACGTGGAACCGGGCGATGATCGTCGCGTGCTCGCCGATCTCGGTGCGCAGGTGGAGGCCGCCTTCGGTCTCGTCGCCGCAGCCGAAGCACTGGGCGTAGTGCGGGCCGAGCTTGGTGCCGGGCGCGGGGGCGTCCGGATGCGGCGCCGTCTGTTCGACCTCGACCGGCGGCCACCTGGGGGGTACGCGACTCACGCGGTCAGCCTAGATCGGGCACCGTGTTGTCCGGATGAGTCGCCCCCGTGTCCGAGGGTGCAACAATTGGCCACATCGGACCCGTGACCGGCTGCAATGGACGGGTGGACGATGAGGACGACGTCACTGTGCTGGACATAGTGGGCCCTGAGCTGGAGCGCTGTTCCGCGCTCGCGGACCGGCTGGCGCGGCTTTTGCTGCCCGAGGGCTTGTTCAGTTGAGCGACTGTTGTGTCCAGCCGTGCACTCTGTGCTGGAATTGCTGTTCACGGCCGGTCGGGATGACCAGGCTGGTGCCCGGGACCGCAGGATCAGGGGTGGAGGTAGCCCATGACGGGCGATCGGATCGACAATCTGACCGAGGCCAAACGGCTGCGACGGGAGCACGGGGAGCAGGAGTACGGCTACGTCCTCCAGGACGTGGCGTCCCTGGGAAACGTGCAGCATGGCGTCACGGGCCTCGGTATGGACGGCATCGAGGCCGACTTCACCACGTTGCGCCAGGCCGAGCGTGATCTCGCGGGTCTTCACGACGACCTGGTGGCCCACCTGAGGGACGCCGGTGAGCTGACGGGCCCGCTCGGTGACGGGACCAGCCCGGTGACCGGCCCCATGCGCAAGGCGTTCTTCGACCGCGCCGACCTGGAGGGCGGTGTGCAGACCGCGCTTCTCGACTACCTGATGGAGCTGATCTCGGTGCGCACCGCGATCCTGCAGACGCTCGCCACCTACGAGGGCGTGGAAACCGACACGGCCGACCGGTTGCGCACGCAGGCCGCACAGCTGGAGGAGCTCTCCTGATGGACGTGCCAGAGGACTACAACCGCGACCGCCGCAACAAGACATGGCGGGAGGTGCACGGCTGGTCGGACCGTGCCGAGAAGCGGCGCGACGACCTGCGGAAAAAGCGCAGGAAGAATCGGGAGCCGGGCCGTTTCGGCAAGGCCAACTGGGAGGCCTACCAGCACGACCAGCTGTTCGACATGATCATGACCGCGAACATCGGCGACATGTCGACGCGGACCGGGCAGTGGAGCACGCTCGCGAGCAAGATCGAGGCGACCACCACCGACGTGCAGCGGGTGATGGAACGCGTGATGGGCGCGTGGCGCGGCCAGGCCGCGGTCAACTCCGCCGCGTCGAACTCGCGGCTCATGACGTGGGCGGGCACGGCGAGCCAGACCGCGAACAGGATCGCGGAGGGCATGTCGACCTACACCGACGCGGTCAGCCGCGCGCAGACGCACATGCCAGACCCGGCGTTCGCGACGGCCGAACGCAACTTCCGCGACGGCTACACGGTGGCCAGCACGGGCGGCCCGAGCACCGCGGTCCTGCTGAAGCAGCTCCTGTCCGACGGCATGGTCAGCCACGAGGAGGCCCGCGCCCGCAAGGCCGAGGCCGTGCAGGTCATGGAGACCTACGAGACGCAGTCGAAGGACGTCCACGACACGATGCCGCACTTCACCGACGCGGCCAGGACGACCAACGATGGCGTCGAGCCCTGGTCGGCGCCACCCGCGCCGGCGCAGGACCCGGCCCAGAACCCGAACCCGGCGCCGCCGTCGTACGGCACGACGCCCGGCGCGGGCGGCAACGCCTCCACGGTCGCGTCGAGCTACGTCGACCCGGCACTGACCGGCGGCCGAAGCACCACGGGTGGCGGCCCGGGCGCGTTCGGTGGGCCAGGCGGTCTTGGCGGACCCGGCGGGACCGGTGGGCTCGGGAGCCTGGGTTCCGGTGGCTCCGACATCGTGCGCAACGCGCCCGGCTTCGGCGGACCCGGCGGACTTGGCGGGCCCGGTGGGCTCGCGGGCGCAGGCGGGGTGCCGGGCCGTGGTCCGGCAGGCGGTGCGGGCGGGATGCTGAACGGCGCGCGGGGCGCGGGCGGGGCCGGTGCGTTCGGCGGCATGCCGATGGGCGGCGGCGCGCAGGGCGAGGATGACACCGAGCACCGCAACAAGTACGACGCGGGCATGGACTTCCTCGACGACCTGCCGCCGGCCTACCCGCCGGTGTTCGGCGCGTGACCGGGTTCGCGGCTGACCTGCCCGGCATCGGTGCGGCCGAGAAGGCGCTACGGGCCGCGGCCGACGACCTGGAGGTGTCGCTCACCCCGGCCGGTGACGTCGGCCCCGGCCGCCTGAACGCGGTCGTCGGCACCCTGCTCGCGGGCGCCGCGGCCGACGTGACCCGCGCCCGCGCGACGGTCACCGCGCTGTCCGACAACGTGGGCCGGGTGCGGGAGACGTACACGGCGCTGGACAGCGAGGCGGCGAGCCGCTTCGATCAGAGCCCGTGGTGACCTACCGGGGGCTCGGTTTCGATCCCACGCCGGGCAGCGTCGACGCGGTGACGCAGACGATCACGCAGCTGCGTGCGGCGGCGGACGCGCTGGCGTCGGTCGAGCCCGCCGTGCGCACCGCGGCCAGACACGCCGCCTCCTGGGAGGGTGCCGCCGCGGACGCGTTCCGTGCGCAGGTCCCGACCGGCGACGTCGGCAGGCTGCGTGCCGCGATCCCCGTGCTGGAGCAGTGGGCCGGGACCCTCGTCGCGAACAAGCGGCGCACCGAGGACCTGGACGCGCGTGCCCTGCGTGCCCGTCGCGCACTCGACGACGCCCGCGACGCCCTGCAGGACAAACAGAACGCCCTGGACCTCGCGGCCACTCCGGCGGCCGCGGCGAGCGCGAGCGTCGAGGCGTCCGCGGC
>NZ_JBARWZ010000170.1:0-6094 GCF_049647105.1 Actinophytocola sp. | reverse complement strand
GCCCCGCGCCGCGCCCTGCGCCACGCAGCCCCGTCCCTCGCCCCGCGCCACGATCTGCCGCCTCGCGCTCTGCGCCGCGTTCGTCTTGCGTCGCCCGCCCCGCGTTTCCGCGCTCGCCCGCACTCCGCTCCGCGCCCTCGTCGCTCCCCGCAGCCGCTCCGCTGCCCGCGCCCCGCTGCTGCTCCCGCGTCTGCCCCGCGCTGCCGCGCTCCGCCCCGCCCCGCGCCATTTCTGAGTTCTGGGGGGTGTGCTCGCTCGGGTCTTGCCTGCTCGGCGGTGGGTTTCTGGGGAGCCATCGCTGGGGGCGGCATCGCGTTGGTTTGATCTTCGGTTGCCGGGGCGGCGGGCGGCTGTGGTGCGTGCTTTGTCGGTTTTTCCGCAGGTCGTGGACCATGTGGTCTTCGGCGCCGTGGTGGGGGCTTACCTGCGGCGACGGGCTCTCAGGTTGCCCTAAGGCGCGTTCGGTAGCTTTGCGTTGTGGTTCGTCCGTCCGTGCGGGCGCTCGACGTGATCGGCCTGCTCGTCAGGCTCGGCCTTGCCGCTGTGTGGCTGGTGTCCGGTGCGATCAAGGTCAGCGACCTCAACCAGACCTACATCGCCGTGCAGGCGTATGACCTGCTGCCCGCCGGGGTGGTCAGTGTCGTGGCCGCTGGGCTGCCGTTCCTCGAGTTGTTGCTCGGGGTGTTGCTCCTCGCCGGGCTCGGCACTCGGGTGGTCGCGATCGTGTCCGGGATCGTGCTGCTCGCGTTCATCGGCGGGGTCGCGCAGTCGTGGGCACGCGGCCTCACCATCGACTGCGGGTGCTTCGGCGGTGGCGGGGAAGTCGCGGCCGGGCAGACGCAGTACCCGCGGGAACTGGCACGGGACATCGGGTTCCTGCTGCTCGCCGTGTGGCTGACCGTGCGGCCGCGCAGCCTCTGGTCGGTCGATGGTTGGCTCACGGGCCGCGGTCCCGAGGTGGAGACCGTGGACACACAGGGAAGGACTTGACCGGTGGGTGGAGCTGAGCGCAACGCTCGCAAGAAGCGGCAGCAGGCGCAGACCTCGGGCCGGAGCCCGGCGGTCGCGGCTGCCCGCAAGAGCACCGACCGCAAGAAGCTCGTGGTCGGCGTCGTTGTGGTCGTCGTGGTCGCCGCCGCCGTCATCGGTGGCGTGCTGATCTACAACAACCAGAAGAACGCGACCGAGGGCAAGAACATCGAGGCGCCCGGCTCCTCCGAGCAGTCTGACGCCACGGCCGACTTCCCAGTGGAGCGCGACGGCGGGGTCGTCGTCGTCGGCAGTGCCGACGCCAAGGTCACCCTCGACGTCTACGAGGACTTCCTCTGCCCGGCCTGCCGCCAGTTCGAGGAGACCTTCGGCGCGGACATCGAGAAGCACGTCGCCGACGGGACCGTCCGGGTCCGCTACCACATGCTGCCCATGCTCAACGAGCGTTCCGACCCGCCCGGCTACTCCATGGACTCCGCCAACGCGGGCCTGTGCGCCGCCGACGCGGGCAAGTTCCCCGCTTTCCACCGGACACTGTTCTCCGACCAGCAGCCGGAGGAAGGCAGCCGGGGCTGGGACCGTCAGCAGCTCGCCGAACTCGGCACCTCACTAGGCATCACCGGCGACGACTTCACGGCCTGCGTCACCGGCGGGACGCACAACGACCTGGTGCAGAAGAACTTCGACGAGGCCAAGGCTGCGCCCTACCTGCAGCAGGAGTTCCCGGACGGGTCCAAGGGCTTCGGCACGCCCACCATCGCGTCGGGGGAGCAGGTCGTCGACACCGGCAAGGCCGACTGGCTCGACAGGCTCATCGAGTCAGCCGCCTAGACCCGCCAGCGGCGGCGGACCCTCCGACCAGCGCACGAACCGCTTAGCCTTGCCGACCTCGGTACGCGGCACACTGCCCGCGGCCACGACCCGCACCGCACACGTGATGCCCAGCCGCTCCCGCAGCGCCGCACCGAGGTCGGCGGCCAGCGACTCGTCCCCGCCGGTCTGCTCCACCGCGACCCACAGCTCGGGCCGCGCCGCGGTCCGCCTGTCCTCCACCACCAGGTAGTGCGGGCTGACCCGGCCGTCCGCCAGCAGCACCGCCTCGATCTCGGTCGGGAACACGTTCACGCCGCGCACCACCAGCATGTCGTCGGTGCGGCCCAGCAGCTTCGACATGCGCCGCAGCGTGCGTGGCGCGCCCGGCACCGGGCCGGCCAGCGTCGCCACGTCACCGGAGCGGTATCGCAGCAGCGGCATGCCGGTCTTCGTCAACGTCGTGAACACCAGCTCGCCCGGCGTGCCGTCGGGAACCGGCCTGCCGTCCGCGTCGACGGCCTCCACGAAGAAGTGGTCCTCCGCGACGTTCAACATGCCGTCCGAGTCCAGCGACTCGGCCGCCACACCAGGGCCGATGATCTCCGACAGGCCGTAGATGTCCAGCGCCCGCAGCCCGAGGAGCCGCTCGATCTGCACCCGCATCTCGTGCGTCCACGGCTCCGCACCGAACAGCCCCGCCCGCAGGCTCGCGGGCTCGATCCCCGCCGAGGCCAACGCCTCCCCGAGGAAGATCGCGTACGACGGCGTGCACGTCAGGATGTCCGGTTGCAGGTCCACGATCATCCGCACCTGACGGTCCGTCATCCCACCCGAAAGAGGTAGGACGGTCGCGCCCAGCCGCATCCCGCCGTGGTGCACGCCGAGACCACCGGTGAACAGCCCGTAGCCGTACGCGTTGTGGATGAGACTGCGCCGCGTCGCGCCCGCCCCACCCAGCGCCCGCGCCATGACCTGCGCCCATATGTCCACATCAGCGGCCGTGTACGGCACCAAAGTGGGGCGGCCCCCCGTCCCGGACGACCCGTGCACACAGACGACATCGTCGACGGGCACCGCCCGCAGCCCGTCCGGATAGTGGTCCCAGAGGTCACGCTTCGTGACCGTCGGCAGCCGATCGATGTCGTCGAGCGACACGTCTGTGCCAGCCCGCACCCCGACATCCGCCAACCGCCCGGCCTGCAGCCCACCCGCCGCGAGCAGCCGGTCCACCAACCCTCGCAACCGCCGTTCCTGCAGCTCCCGGCGACGCGCGGGATCGATCCCCTCCGCGTCCGGCTCGACAAGGGGCACCACCAGGGCATCAGCGACCACGATGTGGGTGTAGCACGTGAGCGGTCCATTGAGGAAGGACCCACCCCGCCGCAACAGCCCCCGGAAGCCGGGGTATCTTGTACGAGCACAAGGGGCTGTAGCGCAGCTGGTAGCGCACCACACTGGCAGTGTGGGGGTCAGGGGTTCGAACCCCCTCAGCTCCACAACACAAACCGGCAGGTGAAGACGTATGTCTTCACCTGCCGGTTTCGTGTTGCCCTCACTCATGCGGCTGTCGTGCCAGTTGCGTGCCAGATCAGGCCGCGTGTTCTCCCCGGTGCCTCCTGGATTATCAGGTCAGCGCTACCGCGATCGCATGGTCGCGTGCTGGTAGATCATGGCGGCCCCGAGTGCTGGAGTGCTCGGAAAGTTCGCCGCGATCGTGTCTGGCGATGTCGTAGGCGAGCGGACACCAAGGTGAGATGTCATGTACTCACCTCTCGTCATGTCACAGTGTCACCGAGTAGGACTGAACCATCGCTTTAGGGGGCCGCTGTCCTGGCTACGGATAGCCGCACGGCTCTGCTTGGATGGCAGGATGTCGCTGGAAAAGCCTTACCTCCTCGCTGAAGGGGTGCCTGACGTCGGTGCAGTCGTCGGGATCGCCGGAGCGGTCGCTGAATATCGGAATTGCATCGCTCATTCGGATCGAATGGATAAGGTAGATCCGCTCAAAATGTGGCACCTAGATCTGACCTTGAATGCGCTGCTGCGACTGGTCTTCCTTCGCGAACTTGGTTGGGACGAAGACCGATGTCATTCTGCGGCGATGCGCCACAATATGAGTTGGATCAACTAGATTGGCCCTGGTAAAGGACGTGAGAGTCAGCTAGTGATGTCCACCAACGTTCGCCGGGCTCGCCAGTGGATAGCGACAGAGTGACCGGTACGTGCCCGCAGGTGTCTCACCTGTCACTCGGTCACTTCACGTGGGATGAACTGCGGAAACGGCGGTGACACCTGAGTGACACTCAGACGTTGTCCCGTCTTCCCACACTCTCTCTGTGTCACAGGTGTCACCTCAATCATGCTGAACCATCCTCAGCAGAGGGGCAGATGGCCCTGACGGCTCGCAACGCGCCGGGAACGGGTAAGCCCGGCTGACGCACAGTCAATCAACGCGGAAAACACGAGCCAGGATCACCGTAGACGACCGATCCACAACGGGCGTGAGGCGCACAGGGCGACTCAGCATCCCCCTCACCTGCGTGAAGATGGTCCAGCCCCGTGCTGTCTACGTGCTGAAAGGGGTAGTCCGCAACGGTCAACAACGGCTAACCCTGCCGGACATAACTGCAGGTCAGATTGCCTTTTCTAGGTGGATTTGGCTGGTTCCGAGACTGAGAACGCAGGTTCGACCCTCGTCATCCGTTCTACATCGAAAGTCCTAGGTCAGAGGAAACATACTCTAGACCCAGGACATTCATCTTCGTGGTTGAACACGAGCGCCAGCACGATGCCTACCTCAATCAGCCGAAAGTCTGGTTCAAGTCAGCTTTTGCTCTGGTTCGAATTCTTGTCTCGCGCGAACACGCGAGATCATTCCTTTTCAGATATTCCAGCTCTTGCGACGGCCATCGCTACGCCGCGCACCGCTAGCGCAAGGGCGCTGACCCATGTCACAACACCGGACGCCGTAACAATCACGACGGCGCTACCGGCCGCCAGTATAAGAATCACTATAATTAACAATGTGACGTTATTGTTCAAATGAGATCACCTCCTGTCAATATTGCTCGAAATCGTCACCTCCAATTCAAAGCCCGTCGGAGAGAGGGATTCCTTGCTTTGGTTCAATTATACCAAGAATTGCGACAGAATGCAAAATACGTCAGATTCTCTGCGGTTTACTTGCAAGGGGTTGGTAGCGCTTCGTTGGGCGTCTCTGACTTGCGTGAACGCGTGGCTGACGAAGGTCGAGCTGGCTTGTGGTAGTCATGGCGCTATCGATGATTGGACTTTTGGTAGTGAGACCCATCGAAGGCGAGGCGTCGTGAGTGCCAATCCTCGCGCTCTTCAGCGCAGATTTCCTCTATTGTCTCGACAAGCCGTACCGCGGCCTCTTCTGTGCTGTACCGACCGGCGCCTACGCAAAAGAGCGCCACCTCCCGTTCGATCGCGTATCTGACCTTCTTTCTGTTTGCCCAGCTTTCTTTCCATCCAAATAGCTGGCGACCTCCGTTGAGAACGATTGCCACCGACCCGATCAAGGCAATCCATTTGCCCCCCACCTCGAAAGCTGCGCATGCGGGTACGGCCGCTGTCACCACCAGGCTCAGCAACTCCAGAACTCCATGCCGAGTGCGAGCTTGCTCTCCGGCGTGGACATATCGCGACCACTCGGTGATGACGGATTGCGGAACGGGTGTTCCATCAGGCGCCTTCGCCTGGTGGAACCAATCCATGGATCCCGGCCGTGGTTCGTCGTCAGACATTGCCATCTCGCTTTCGGTGTCCGCTCCAACATGCTGATCATGGTGTCGGCGGAGTAGGTGCAGGCGTAACGGCACTACGGATCCAGGTAGTTCCTCCGTTCGATGTCTTGTTCATCTTTGCGTTCGCCGCTCCGTCGAGGTTGGTCCAGAACGTGTCGCAAGGTTCGATCCTGCCGTGAGCGCATGACTCAGGCTGTGCCAGATGCGTGCCAGTTGGGCCGGTCGTTCACGGGGAACCAGGGGGAACTACGGGACGCTCGCCGAAAATGCACAGGTCAGAGGTTCGCCAGGTCAGCGCTCAACAAGGCGCCCGACTGGCAGTGTGGGGGTCAGGGGTTCGAACCCCCTCAGCTCCACATAGTGCAAAGTCCGCTGACAGGCGAGTTATCGCAGGTCGGCGGACTTTTTTTGATCTTGAATCATTGTTTCAAGTGGACAGTTAGCGTGCTAGCGAAGCGGTTTCTGGAGCAGAAGTGGAGCACGGCCTGTTCCAGCGTGAAATGGGGTCATGCGCTGCTCCAGCC
>NZ_JBARWZ010000169.1:0-18136 GCF_049647105.1 Actinophytocola sp. | reverse complement strand
GGCCCGGCCGGGCTCGCCGCCGCCACCGCCGCCCGCCGCGCCGGGGCGCGGGTCGTTCTTCTCGACTCCGGCACCCGGGTCGGCGGGCAGTACTGGCGGCACCGCGAAGGGCACTCCCCGGTACCGGCCCACCTGCGCCATGACCTCCGGCCCGGCCACGCGGTCTGGCACGTCGAGCCCACCGCCGACGGGTTCACCACCCACACCACCGAGGGCGAGGTCCGGTCCCGCACCGTGGTCATCGCGACCGGCGCACACGACCGCCAGCTTCCGTTCCCCGGCTGGACCCGGGTCGGTGTGTTCACCGCGGGCGGTGCGCAGGCCCTGCTCAAGGGTCACGGCGTCCTGGTCGGCGACCGGGTCGCCGTCGCGGGCACCGGGCCGTTCCTGCTGCCGGTCGCCGCCGGGCTCGCCGTCGCCGGGGCCAGGGTGGTCGGCGTGTTCGAGGCAGGTTCGCCACTCGGCTTCGCCCGCCACCCGGGTGCGCTCGGCCGCAACCCCGGCAAGCTCGTCGAGGGTGCTCGGTACCTCCGGGTGCTCCGGAAGTACCGGGTTCCGTTCCACACCCGGGCGACGGTCGTCGCCGCGCATGGTGACGACCGGGTGCGCGCGGTCACCGTCGCGAGGCTCGACCGGGACTGGCGGCCGGTCGCCGAACGCGAGATCGCGTGCGACGCGGTCGCGGTCGGCTACGGGTTCACCCCACAGTTGGAGCTGCCGCTGCAACTCGGCTGCGACACCCGCGTCGACACCGACGGCAACCTCGTGGCCGCCGCCGACGAGTGGCAGCGCGGCTCGGTCCCCGGTGTCTACCTGGCCGGCGAGGTGTGCGGGGTCGGTGGTGCCGAACTGTCCGTCGTGGAGGGCTCGATCGCCGGGACACATGCCGCCGGGGCGGCACCGGACCGGCGGCTCCCGAGGAAGCGCTCCGCACTGCGGGCGTTCGCGGCCGCCATGCACGACACCTACCGCATCGGCGACGGCTGGCAGGACTGGCTCACCGACGACACGCTGGTCTGCCGCTGCGAGGAGGTCGCGGTGCGGGCGGTCCTGCGCTCCGTCGTGGACCTCGGCGCCACCGACGCCCGCGGTGCCAAGCTGCTTGCCAGGCCGGGCATGGGCCTGTGCCAGGGACGCGTGTGCGGCTACCCGACCGCGTGCCTGGTCGCGAACGCCCTCGGCAGAACCGTGACCGAGACCGACCTGCGTGGCATGGCGGCACGGCCCATCGCGCAACCGGTGACCCTGGCAGGACTGGCGGAAGGTGTGGAGTCATGAGCGGAGCTTGCGGAGCGAATCATCAAACACAGGGCGACCGCGAGCGGTCGCTCGGGGCCTGCGAGAGGCGATCATGAACAAGCCCTGGCACGGCGTTCTGGTGGCGACCGCGTTGCCGATGACCGACCGAGGGGAGATCGACTTCGAGCGGTTCGGCACGCATGTCGCGTGGCTGGCGGAAAACGGGTGCCACGGCGTCACGCCGAACGGGTCGCTGGGGGAGTACCCGACGCTGACCGTCGAGGAGCGGGCCCGCGTGGTGCGCACAGCGGTCGACGCCGCGCCCGACGGGTTCACCGTGATGCCCGGCGTCGCCGCCTACGGCGCGGCCGAGGCGCGGCGGTGGGCCGAGCAGGCGGCCGAGGCGGGCTGCCCAGCCGTGATGTTGTTGCCGCCCAACGCCTACCGCGCCGACGAACGTGCCGTGCTCGCGCACTACCGCGAGGTCGCCAAGGCCGGTTTGCCCATCGTCGCCTACAACAACCCCATCGACACCAAGGTGGACCTCGTTCCCGAACTGCTCGCGGAGCTGTACCAGGAGGGGTTGATCGTCGCCGTCAAGGAGTTCACCGGCGACGTGCGGCGGCCCTACCGCATCGCCGAGCTGGCGCCCGGGCTCGAGGTGCTGTGTGGTGCCGACGATGTGGCGCTCGAACTCGCGATCGCGGGCTCGCCCGGCTGGATCGCCGGGTTCCCCAACGCGTTGCCGAAGTCCACTGTGGAGTTCTGGCGGGCGGCCTCCGCCGGTGACCTCGCGACGGCGCTGCCGCTGTACCGGGTGCTGCATCCGTTGCTGCGGTGGGACTCCCGGGTCGAGTTCGTGCAGGCCATCAAGCTGAGCATGGACATCGCGGGGCGGTACGGCGGGCCGTGCCGTCAGCCAAGGGTGCCGCTCACCCCGGAACACGAGGCCGCCGTGCGGCAGGCCACCGAACGCGTGTTAGCGGAGGAGCGGAGCGAGCAACCCAGCACAGAAGGTCTGTCCTGATGCGTGCCAAGCGTGTCTTCCACGCCGTCGACTCCCACACCGAGGGGATGCCGACCCGGGTGATCACCGGCGGTGTCGGTGCCATTCCCGGCGACACGATGTTCGCGCGCCGCCAGTACTTCGTGGACAACCTCGACCACCTCCGGCAGCTGCTGATGTACGAGCCGCGCGGCCACTCCGCGATGAGCGGCGCGATCCTCCAGCCACCCACCCGCGACGACGCCGACTGGGGCGTGGTGTTCATCGAGGTGTCCGGCTGCCTGCCGATGTGCGGGCACGGCACCATCGGCGTGGCCACCGTGCTCGTGGAGACCGGTATGGTCGAGGTCACCGAACCGGTCACCACGATCCGGCTCGACACCCCGGCCGGTCTCGTCGCCGCCGACGTCGCGGTGACCGACGGCGTGGCGCGGTCGGTCACCATCCGCAACGTGCCGTCGTTCTCGGCCGGGCTGGACCGCACCGTGGAGGTGCCCTGCTTCGGCGCGGTCCGCTACGACATGGCGTTCGGCGGCAACTTCTACGCCATCCTCGGTCTCGACCAGCTCGGGCTGCCGTTCGACCGGGCGGAGAAACAACGCATCCTCGACGCCGGACTGTCCATCATGGATGCCATCAACGACCAGGACCGGCCCGTGCACCCGGAGAACCCCGGCATCGCGGGCTGCCACCACGTCTACCTCGCCGCACCAGGGTCGACGGCACGCCACTCCCGGCACGCCATGGCCATCCATCCCGGCTGGTTCGACCGTTCCCCGTGCGGCACCGGGACCAGCGCCAGGATGGCGCAGCTGCACGCCCGCGGCGAACTGCCGCTTGACACCGACTTCCGCAACGAGTCGTTCATCGGCACCCACTTCACCGGCAGGCTCGTGGCGGAGACCACGGTCGGCGGCGTGCCGTCGGTCGTGCCCACGATCACCGGCCGTGCCTGGGTGACCGGCACCGCCCAGTACTTCCTCGACCCGGACGACCCGTTCCCGAGGGGGTTCCAGCTGTGACCGACTCGTTCGCCGCGCTCGGCGCCCGCAGGAACCTGCGTGAGGAGATCACCCAGACCCTGCGCGCCGCCGTGATCTCCGGCGAGCTGCGGCCGGGGGTCGTGTACTCCGCGCCCAGCCTGGCCGCGCAGTTCGGCGTCTCGGCGACCCCGGTCCGGGAGGCCATGCTCGACCTGGCCGGTGAGGGACTCGTGGACTCCGTGCGCAACAAGGGGTTCCGGGTCACGTCGGTGTCCGAGAAGGACCTCGACGACCTGAGTGAGCTGCGTGCCCTGATCGAGGTGCCGACGGTGCGGCGGATCACCGCGGCCGGGGTGGCCCCCGCGGTGCTGGCCTCGCTGCGGCCCCTGGCGTCGACGATCGAGGAAGCCGCCGAGGCCGGGGACCTCATCAGGCACGTCACCGCCGACATGGAGTTCCATCTCAGGCTGCTCGGGCTCGCGGGCAACGCGCATCTGGTGGAGACGGTGCGGTCGTTGCGGGCCCGGTCGCGGATCTACGGCCTGCGTCGCCTCGCGGACCGGGGCGAGCTGGTGCCGTCCGCGCATGAGCATGCCGAGCTGCTCGACCTGATCGCCGCTGGCGACGCCGATGGCGCGGAACGCCTCATGGACCGCCACATCCGCCACGTCCGCGGCATCTGGGCGGAGTGACGGTCCTGGTGCCGGTGTGTCAGTCCACCCGTGGGCGCGAGTCGAGTGCGGCCGCCGCTTCCGGTGTCGGTGCGGTGCCGCCGAGGTGGGCGGGTAGCCAGAACGGCTCGGAGCCCGGCTCCGGCTTCACCGGGTAGTCGGCCTGGGCCTGTTCCAGCAGCGCGCTCATCCTGGACCGCAGGTCGGCGGTGAGAGCGTCCAGGTCGTCGTCCGGTTTCGGCTGGAACGGCTCGCCGGCCCGGATCAGGATCGGCACGTGACGCTGCGTGAGGTCCTTCGGCCTGCCCTTGGTCCACAGGCGCTGGCTGCCCCACACCGTCATCGGGATCACCGGCACGCCCGCCTCCATCGCCATGCGGATCGCACCCGACTTGATCGGCTTCACCGTGAACGACCTGCTGATCGTCGCCTCGGGGAACACGCCGACGACCTCGCCGTCGCCGAGCTTGGCCACCGCTTCCCGGTACGAGGCAAGGCCCGCCGAGCGATCGACCGGGATGTGGCGCATGCCACGCATCAGCGGGCCCGCGATCCGGTTGGTGAAGATCTGCTCCTTGGCCATGAACCGGGTCTTGCGCCCCGACGGCAGCCCGGCCAGCCCGCAGAAGATGAAGTCAAGGTAGCTGACGTGCGTGCAGGCGAGCACGGCCCCGCCGGATGCCGGGATGTACTCGGCGCCCCGCACCTCCAGCTTCATGTCCAGCACCCGGAACATGGTTTTGCAGGCGGCGATCACCGGCGGGTAGACAAGCTCCACTCGTACCCCATTTCGACAGTGCCCGTTTTGGGAAGAACGATCGAGGCACCCGCCCAGTTCCGGTTTCGGCTGGGTACGGTGCTCAACGTCACGGCGGAAGGGAGCAGTGGGTGAGTCTCGCGATCATCAACGCGGCGGTGTTCGACGGCGAGTCGGCGGAGCCCGTCGACGGGCCGGTCCTCGTCGAGGAGGGCCGCGTCGCGGCCATCGGCGGGCGCGCCGACGCCGACCGGGTCATCGACGCAAGGGGTGGAACCGTCCTACCCGGACTGATCGACGCGCACTGCCACGCGTACGGGATCTCCCTCGACATGCTCTCGATCGAGGCCAGCCCGCTCAGCTACCTCGCGCTGACCGGCGCGCGACGGCTGACGGCGGCACTCGAACGCGGGTTCACCACCGTGCGTGACGTGGCGGGCGGTGACCCCGGCCTCGCGCGGGCCATCGCCGAGGGCACCATCCGCGCCCCGCGCTACCTCTACACCGGCGCCGCGCTCAGCCAGACCGGCGGCCACGGCGACCCGCGTGGCGTCGACAGCGACGTGTGCGGCTGCCATGCCCACACCTCCGAGGTCGTCGACGGCGTCGACGCGGTGCGTGCGGCGGTGCGTGACCGGTTCCGGCGCGGCGCCCACGCGATCAAGATGATGACCTCCGGCGGCGTGATGTCCCTCGCCGACCCCATCCGGGTGCCGCAGTACTCGGCCGAGGAGATCCGCGCCGCCACCGACGAGGCACGCAGGCGCGGCAGCTACGTTGCCGCGCACGCCTACTCACCCGAGGCGATCCGCCACTCCGTCGAGAACGGGGTGCGCTCGATCGAGCACGGCAACCTGATGGACGCGCCGACCGCAGCCCTGATGGCCGAGCACGGCGCGTTCCTCGTGCCGACCCTCGCCACCTACGACGCGATGTCCCGGCGCGGCGCCGACGTCGGGCTCGCCCCCGTCGGGCTGGAGAAGAACCGCGAGGTCCTCACCGAGGGGGCCAAGGCCATCGAACTGGCCCGTACCGCTGGCGTCGCCATCGGCTTCGGCACCGACCTGATGGGCGCGCTCGAGGACGAACAGCTCCAGGGCCTGCGGCTGCAGGCCGAGGTGGACGGCGTACTGAACACGCTGCGCTCCGCCACATCGGTCAACGCCGACCTGCTCGGCCGCCCCGACCTCGGCCGGGTCAAGGTCGGCTGCCCGGCCGACCTGCTGATCGTCGACGGCGACCCGTTCACCGACCCGTCGGTGCTGTGGGGATCACCGGAACACCGCACGGTCATCCAGGCCGGCGTCCCGATCGGGGAGGCGGCCTGATGCGGTACGTGGCCATCGGCGACAGCTTCACGGAGGGTGTCGGCGACGAGCTGGCCGACGGTTCGTCGCGGGGCTGGGCCGATCTGGTGGCCTCGGGGCTCGCGAGCGCGACCGGCGAGACCGTGCGGTACGCCAACCTCGCCGTCCGAGGCAGGCTGCTCGAACCCATCGCCACCACCCAGCTCGACGCGGCGCTCGCGCTGTCGCCCGCGCCGACGCTGCTCACCTTCAACGGCGGCGGCAACGACATGATGCGCCCCGGCGTGGACCTGGCCCGGCTGGTGCGGCTCACCGAGCACGCGATCCGCCGCTGCGCCGACGCCGGTGTCGGCCTCGTGTTGCTGAGCGGCGCCGACCCGTCGGACCGGCTGCCGTTCGGTCGCATGATCCACCGCCGGGGCAAGGAACTGACCGTGGCCGTCACCGAGCTGGCCGCCCGCCACGACCTCGTGTTCGTCGACATGTTCAACGACAGGGAGATCCGCGCACCCGGCTACTGGTCGGCGGACCGCCTGCACCTCAACGGCGACGGGCACCGCCGGGTGGCGTCCCGGGTGCTCGCCGCCCTCGGCCATCCCGTGACCGCGCACGTCGTCGCGCCGCCGCCACCAGGCCGCAGGAGGGTGCTCGCGGAGGCCCGCTACTACCGCGAGCACGTGCTCCCGTGGCTCAACCGCAGGGTGCGGGGCCGCTCGTCCGGCGACGAGCGCGCAGGCAAGCACCCGGCCTGGATACCCGTCGAGGCAATGGTCTGACCTGACCGGAGCCCGTTTTCGGACAACGGTTTCTGGTGCCCAGGTCACCGGGTGCTCTGCGCCAGCAGGTCCCGCAGTGCGTCCGGTGGTTCCAGGCCCAGCTCGTCGAGGAGGACGCGCCGACACTGGTCGTACTGGTGCTGGGCCTCCGCGCGGTTGCCCGCCGCCAGGTGGGCGTAGATCAGCGCGCGGTGGGCACTTTCCCGCAGCGGCTCGGCCTGTACGGCGGCAAGACCCGCCGCCACCGCCTCGCCGTAGCGGCCCGCCGTGGTCAGGCGCCGCGCCATCGCCTCCAGCGCGTACAGCCGGAGCTGGTGGTACTGCTCCTGTTCCAGCAGCACCCACTCGTTGTCGGACCACTCCGGCAACAGGTCCGAGGACAGGTCGTCGCGGGTCTGCCGGTTCAGGATGTCCTCGCACACCGACGACTTGTCGAGCAGCTGGTGCGCGCGGCCGATCGCGTCGTGGATGTCGACGTGAATTTCTTTCGCCAGCGCCATTTCCTGCGCGGACGCGCTGATGATTCCCGGTTCGGTGCGCAGCGCGCGCCACAGCGACGACCGGAGGTTGGCGTTCGCGCGGGTGTTCGTGGCCTCCGGCCACAGCGTGCGCGCGACATAGGTTCGGGTGCGCGGCCTGTCCTGCAGCGCAAGGAAAGCGAGCAGCTGCTGGGCACTCGACGAGAGAGCGATCCGGTTCTCTCCCACGATGAGGGCAAAACCCTTGAGCAGCCGCAATGAAACGATCTGCTGTACGTCACTGCGCATCGGTCCCCCAGGGCGACGCCTCTGATAGAGATCGGGATACGCCCTCCCGTAAGGGTATTCGTCGGCGTTTCACGGATCGTTACCGTGCAGTATCGACTCTACGCGTCAATGTGGCGTCACCGGAACGTCATCGGGCCTGCTTCGCAGTTGTGTCAGCCAGTCCTCGACGGCCGCGTGCACGGCGCTCGCCGAACTCGCCGCCGATGGCGGCGCCTGCTGTGCACCGATGGCGGAGAAGATCCTTACCCGCAGGCGATCCGGCCGGCCATCCTCCAGCCATGCACGCAGGACCATGCTGCCGCTGTCTTCTTCCGGGGCATCCACTGGTTCCACGAAACGTGAGGATGCACCGGCGATGTCACCGCCGCGTCTTCGGCGCGTCAACGCACCGCGCAGGGAACGCGGTGGTGACGCGGAGGCGACGGCTGGATCGCGGACCTGACACGCGCTGCTGAGATCCTGCCGGTGCCACCCCTTCCGAGCCCGCTCGGCCAGGTGGCGAACAGGAGGAATCGCATGGGGGACTTCGGTGTCGTCGCCGACGTGTCGACCATCGTGGTGGAGCGGCTCACCAGGGCCCTCGCGGGGCTGAGCACCGAACCACTCCGCGCGGTACTGCACGACCTTTCCGAGCCCGTGCAGACGGACGTGCCGAAACTGACGGTGTTCTTGTACGAGATCGCGGAGGACCCGGCCTCCCGCAACCGGCCGCCGATCCGCTCCCTGCCGCCGGACCCGCCCACCACGCGCAAACCGCCGATGGCGTTGCTGATGCGGTATCTCATCACCCCGTGGGGCGGGGATCAGCTGACCCAGCACCGCATGATCGGCCGTGCGCTGCAGGCCTTCTACGACGACGCGATCCTCGACGGCGAGGAGCTCACCGGCAGCCTCGCCGCGTCAACGGACACCCTGCACGTCACGCTGACCCCGCTGACGCTCGACCAGAAATCCTGGGTCTGGTATGCGATCCAGAAGCCCTACCGCCTGTCGCTGAACTACGAGATCCGCGTGGTGAACCTGGACTCCCTCGACGTGTCGGCACTCCGGCTGGTCAGCAGCCGCACCATCGACGGGACGCCGTTGCCATGACGAGGTTCTACCGCATCGAGAGGTCCGTGCTGTACAGCCCGGCCTGGTTCGTGCCGTTCGACGAGTTCACCGGCCGCCAGAGGACGGCGGGCGTGACTGTGGCGCTGGATCGCTTCGACACCGGCGAGAACACGTGGCTGCCGCAGGACACCCAGGCGGTCCGCACCCCCAGCGCCGCGATCACCTTCCCTGGCCTTGGCAGGCGCGGCGGTCCCGGCCCCGGCCGGTTCCGGGCGCGGTTCGGTGCGGCGGGGTACGCGCCGCTGTACCCGGCCGACGACGAGCCGTTCGTGGCCGACGCACTGGGCGTCGAGTTCCTCACCTACCCCTACGACGACACCCAGCCGCCCGCCGTGCCTGCCGAACCGCGGCTGGTGCGGCTGCTGCCGGGTGCCGCTTTCCCTTACGGGCCAGGCGTGCGCACCGTGTACGGCGTCGTCGTCGACGCGGCGGCACGGACCCCCGTGGCGAACGCGCTGGTGGTGGCCGATGGCACGACCGGCGTCGACGGCGTGCCGTGGCGCGAACGCACCCTGACCGACGCCCTCGGCGTCTTCCGGCTGGCCCTGCGGTGGGAAGGCGAACCGGCGGATCCACCGGACGACACCGAAACCTTCCGCCTGCTGGCCACCGAGCGGCCGGGCCGGACCGGGTCACTGGCGATCCGGCTGCCTGGAGACCGCGACCGCGGGCACGTCATCGAGATCGTCTCCGAGTAGTGGAAGTTAGGAGCCAGCCATGCCCGAGTATCTCAGCCCCGGCGTCTACGTCGAGGAGATCGACGCGGGGCCGCGGCCGATCGCGGGGGTGAGCACCAGCACGGCGGGCATGGCCGGGGTCACCCAGCGCGGCCCGACCGACGGGAAACCCAAGCTCGTCACGAACTTCCTCGAGTTCCAGACCACGTTCGGCGGGTTCCTTCCCGAACCAGGCCAGCTCGTCCGCGACGCGTGGGCGAACGACCCGGGGGAGGGCGGCCGCTGGTGGTTGTTCCCGTTGGCGGTCAAGGGTTTCTTCGACAACGGCGGCCAGCGCCTCTACGTGAAGCGGGTCGCGAGCGCGGGTGCGGTCGCCGCCTCCGCCGACTTCGGCCAGGGACTGGTGAGCGCCATCGTGCGGGACGCCGCCGCAGGTGCCACGTCGCTGGAACTTGGCCACGTCCTTGGCTTCACCGGAACCGACCTGATCACCGTCTTCCGCGGCGGCGACAACGTCCAGATCGTCACCGCGACCATCACCGCCTACACCGCCGCCACCGGGCGGGTCCAGCTCGACCGGCCGCTCCCCGCCGCGGTGAAGGCGGCGCGCGGCGACTACGTACAGGTCGGTGCCCGCTCCACGGACGGGAGCCTGCGGTTCACGGCGTCCAGTCCGGGGTCGTGGGGCGCCGGGGTGGAGGTGCGGATCCAGGCGTCGGCGAGCGCCACGCTCCCAGTGTTGCCCGAGCCCGCGCAGGGCCCGCTGTTCGTCACCCAGTTCGCCGAGGAGTCACCGGCCGACAGCAACACGATCGTCGTCAACGCCGTGCCGGGAATCGACTTCACACCACCGTCCGGCGGCGTGTGGATCCTCATCAACAACCGGCGCTTCCCGGTCACCGTTGGCGAGGTGACCGACGGCCTGGTCACGCTGACACTGCCGCCGAACACCACCCACCCCGCGTGGCGGGTCGGCCTCGGCGTGCGCAGGGTGCGGCTCGCGAACGACGGCGCGGGCACGGCGCTGCGGATCGGCGGCGCGAGCAGGCTGTACGAGAACGCGGTCACCCAACTCGACACCGGCGACGAACTGACCACCCTGCGCGTCGTGTCGATCGCGGGCGACCTCGTCACCTTCGACGCGAACACCCCGGGGGAGGTGTTCGAGTCCGCCAGGCTCATCCTCGTCGAGGCCGTGGTGGACACCCGGTACACGGAACCGGGTGGCGCCTCGGTGACCGAGACGTTCCGCAACCTCCGGCTGACCTCCGACACCGATCCGGCGAGCGTGTCCGCCGTGCTGACGACCCAGTCGCGGCTCGTGAGCGCGACCGCGCTGCCGGAGATTTCCACCGACCCCGCGCACTTCCCCACTCCTGGGACCGGATCGTGGTTGCGGCTGGGCGGTGCGGGAACCGACGGCTATGAGGACCTCTCGGTGGCGGACTTCGTCGGCACCGACGGCGGCAGCGGCAAGCGCACGGGCATCGTGGCACTGGAGGACATCGACGAGATCTCGGTGTGCGCGGTGCCCGGCGTGTGGTCCGGCACGGTCGAGTCGGCGCTGATCACGCACTGCGAGCTGCTCAAGGACCGGTTCGCGATCCTCGACCCGCAGGACGGGCTCGACATCGAGGGCATCCAGACCTTCCGGGAACCCTTCGACACCAAGTACGCGGCGCTCTACTACCCGTGGCTGGTCACGACCGACCCGTCGGCGAACGCGGCCGTCGAGGTGCCACCGTCGGGTCACCTGGCCGGCATCTATGCCCGCGTCGACAACGAGCGCGGGGTGCACAAGGCACCCGCGAACGTGGTCATCCGCGGCATCCGGCTCACCGACGGGATCGCGCAGGACGTCACCAAGCGCCACCAGGACCTGTTGAACCCCAAGGGGATCAACGCGATCCGGTTCTTCCCCGGCCTCGGGCAGCGGGTGTGGGGCGCGCGGACGCTGTCGTCGGACTCCGCGTGGAAGTACATCAACGTGCGCAGGCTGTTCCTGTTCCTGGAGGAGTCGATCGACGAGGGCACCCAGTGGGTCGTGTTCGAGCCGAACGACGAGTCGCTGTGGGCGCTGGTGCGCCAGACGGTGTCGAACTTCCTCACCACGGTGTGGCGCACCGGCGCGCTCGCGGGCACCACGGCGGACGAGGCGTTCTTCGTGACCTGCGACCGCTCCACGATGACCGAGGACGACATCGCGAACGGGCGGCTCATCTGCGTGATCGGTGTCGCGCCGGTCTTCCCGGCCGAGTTCGTCATCTTCCGGATCCAGCAAACGACCCGAGGGACACAACTCGTCTAGGTAGCCCAAATGATTGAGAGGCAACGAAGATGCCACCAGTGACACGGGACGACCCGTACGCCGCCTACAACTTCCTCGTCATCGTGACCAATGTCAGCGACGACGGCGTGGCGGTGAGCGGGTCCTTCACGGAGGTCAGTGGGCTGGACGTGGAACTGCCGGTGATCGAGTACCGCACCGGCAGCGAGGACATCACGGTCCGCAAGCTCACCGGCATGAAGAAGTTCCCGAGCGCGCTCACCTGCAAGCGTGGCGTGACCGGGCACGTCGGGTTCTGGAACTGGGTGAAGGAGGCGCTCGACGGCCGCGTGCGCCGCACGTCCGGCTCGATCGTGCTGCTCGACGAGAACCGGCAGGAGACCATGCGCTGGAACTTCGACCGCGCGTGGCCGACGAAGTACACCGGCCCGTCGTTCAACGCCACCAAGAACGAGATCGCCATGGAGACGCTCGTGATCGCGGTCGAGAGCCTGCTGATCGATGCATGAGCGAGCTTGCGGAGCGCATCGTCGATACGGCACGGATTCATGACCAGCGCGGCGTTTCCCGGTGTCTCCCTCACCTTCGTGCCCCGCGGTTCGGACGCCGAGCCGCTGCGCACGGATGTGGCGGCGTTCCTCGGCCGGACCAGACGCGGACCGGTGGACACCCCGGTCCGGGTGGAGAGCTGGAACGACGTCGTCGACGCGTTCGGGCCACCGGACGGGTCGGCGGCCACGCCGTACGCGCTGCGCGGCTTCTTCGAGAACGGCGGCCGCACCGCCTGGGTGCTGCGCGTCTCCGGCCCCGCCGCCACCGCGAGTGCCGAGTGGACGGACGGCTGGCGGGTCGTCGCCACGAGCCCCGGCGCGTGGGCGAACGGCGGTCGCGTCTCCATCCGCTACCAGGGCAGTTCGGTGGCCGGGCCGCCGACGATCACCGTGCGGGTGCGGGTGCCCGGCGAGCGGACGGAGATCTTCGCGGGCCTGCCGCCGGGGGAGGTCACCGACCGGCTGACCGCGTCCCGGCTCGTCCGGCTGGTGCCGGACGGCGGCCCGCCCGACCTGGGCGGGGCCATCTCGACCACGTGGGACCTCACGCTCACCGGTGGCACTGACGCCGAACCGGGACGCGACGAGTACGCGACCGCCGTGCGGGCACAGGCCGACCTGCCGGAGCCCGCGCTCGTGGCACTGCCGGACCTGGGTGCCGACCTGCCCGGCCCGGACCACAGCGACCTGGTGCTGGAGCTGCTGCGGACCGTGCAGCCGCTGCTCGACCGGCTCGTCGTGCTCGACGCGCCACCCGACGTGTCCACAGTGGACGACGTGCTGACGTGGACGGGGGCGCTGACCGGCACCGGTGACGACGCGCTGCTCGCCGCCGCGGCCGTCTACCACCCGCCGCTGCGTGCCCCGGCGCTCGTGGGCACCGGGCTGGCGAACGTGCCTGCCTCCGGGCATGTCCTCGGTGTCGTCGCCAGGCTCGACGCAGAACGGGGCCCGCACCACACCCCGGCCAACGCCACCGTGCTCGACGCCGTCGACCTCGTCACCGACTACCCGGAACCGCAGCTGGTCCGGCTGTTCGAGGCGAACGTCGACCTCGTGCGCTGCATGCGCGGCCGCGGCCTCGTGGTGTGGGGCGGGCGCACGTTGTCCGCCGACCCGCGCCGCCAGTACATCGCGCACCGCCGCCTGCTGCACCTGCTCGTGCGGGCGATCCGGCGGGTGGCCTGCCCGCTCGTGTTCGACGTGAACTCACCGGAGCTGCGCCTGACGCTGGTCCGCTCGCTCACCTCGGTGCTGCTCGAGACCTTCCGGACCGGCGCGCTCGCGGGTGCCCGGCCCGAGCAGGCGTTCCGCGTGGTGTGCGACGAGGAGAACAACCCGCCGGAGCAGGACCCCGCGATGGTGGTGTGCGAGATCGACGTCGCACCCGCCGTGCCCATGGAGTTCATCCGGCTGCGCCTGGTGCTCGGCCAGGACCGCGGCCTGGAGGTGATCGAGTCATGACTGGTCCGCCTCCCCGGAATTCAAGGTGTTGGTCGCGTCGAGGAGTGGAGGGTTCCGTTTGGTCACGTGCTGGTGGCTGGGTTGCGTCACGTTCCCCTGAGGTGCGGTTGAGAAGGCCTCGGCTTGAGCTGACCTTCCGGTCGAGGAAGGAGGAGGTCTCATGACTACTCCTGCCAGTGTGCTGCGGGCGCTCGGTGAGCCGCTCGTGAAGTACCGCTTCGTCGTCACCCTTGATCCAGGTGACGCCTACCTGCCGCCCGCCCAGGCGTTGCTGCTGCCGCTCGTCGCGGCGGGTGGGTTCCAGGAGGTGACCGGGCTCGGCGGGACGCTCGAGGTGGTCAGCTACGCCGAGGGTGGCCGCAACGACTCGGTCCATCAGCTGCCGCTGCGCAACACCTGGAACCGGATCACGTTGAAACGCGGCGTGGTCCGCGACCGCGTGCTGTGGACCTGGTACCAGACCGGCCTCGCCGACTCGCTCGGCGCCCGCCGCGACGGCGCGGTGATCCTGCTCGGCGCCGACGGCCTGCCCGCCATGGCGTGGGCGTTCCACGGCGGGCTCGCCGCCAAGTGGAGCGGCCCGGACCTGCACGGCGAGCAGAACGCGGTCGCCATCGAGTCCCTCGAAATCGCCCACGAGGGCCTGACGAACGTCCTGTAGGAGAGAGCGTGCCGAAGAACCTGGTCATCCACAACCTCGAGGTCCGGTTCCAAGTGGACGGTGACGACGGCGCCGTGTTCACCCGCCTGTTCAACAAGCACATCCAGGCGTGGGCGCGGTTGTACGAGCAGGAGTGCGCACGCGCCAAGCGCAGCGACACCGAACGCAAGCTCGGTGATCAGGAGGAGGGCTGGTGAGCGGAGCGACACAGCGACTCCCCGGAGCCTGTGAGGGGGAGTCGCCATGACCATCTCACCCGTTTCGTTCGCGAGCCAGGGTGCGCGGGCCCGGCTGGACATCATCCGCCCGGTGATCGCCGACGAGCGGCAGCGCCGCATCCCGCTGCGGTTCAACCCCACCGACTACAAGCTCAGCAAGAGCAACACGTTCGCCGAGATCACCATCCCCGGCCTGGAGACCCCGCCGCTGCAGTACGTCCGCGGTGGCAGCGAGACGCTCACCGTGCAGGCGCTGGTCGACACGTCCGACACGCTCGACAACGTACGAACCTCCTATGTGGACGCCATTCGCAACCTGATGCGCCCGGACAGCAGGGAACACGCGCCGCCGATCGTCCAGTTCGTCTGGGACGAGGCCGTGTTCACCGGGGTGGTCGAGAAGCTGGACGTGAACTACGTGCTCTTCCACCACGACGGCGTGCCGCTGCGTGCGCAGCTCGACCTCACGCTCAAGGAGTTCCGGCCCGCCGCACAACAGGTCGCGGACAACCCACGCTCCTCGCCGACCGTGGAGAAGAGCTACGTCGTGCGCGCTGGCGACACCCTGTCGAGCATCGCCGCCGCGGTCTACCGGCGGCCAGACGAGTGGCGATCCCTCGCGCGTGCCAACGGCATCGGCGATCCACGCGACCTGCGGCCGGGGCAGGTGCTGACCGTGCCCCGGCTGACGTGAGGGGCGCGCCATGACCGTGCCGACGGCCACCACCGCGCCCGAGATCGCCGACCCCGACCGGTACGCACCCGAGTTCGAGGTGGTCATCGAGGGCGTCGAGGCGGACCCGACCACCAAGAACGACATCCTCGACATCAAGGTGCACCGCGATATCGAGGAGATGTCCGGCTTCGACCTCGAGTTGAACAACTGGGACGACGTCAACCTGCGGTTCAAGCACAGCGACTCGCGCGAGTTCAAGCTCGGTTCCCGCGTCGCGGTGCGGCTCGGCTACGCGGACAAGCTGATGACCGTCGCGACCGGCACCATCAGCACCCTCGCGCCGAAGTTCCCGGACGGCGCGTCGCCGACCGTGTCGGTCAGCGGGGTGGACGGCATGGTGCGGCTCAAGGAGAACAAGCCGGACGCGTCGGTCGACAAGATCTACCGCAACCAGGCCGACTGGCAGATCGCCGAGACCGTCGCCCAGCGCAACAAGCTGCGGATCGTGACCACCCAGGAGGGTCCGGTCCACGACCGGGTGGTGCAGAAGAACCAGTCCGACGCCGAGTTCCTGATGGAGCGGGCGAAGCGGGTCGACTTCGACTGCTTCATCCTGCCCGACCCCGCCACCGGCGAGGAGATCCTCTACTTCATCAGGCCCACCGACGGCCGCGACGGCAGACCCATCCGGCTGTTCCGCCTCGCCTACCAACCGGGCCTCTCCACCGGCCCGACCGCGCTGCCGGCGGGCCTCGTGCCGAACCTGCTCGACTTCACCCCGACGCTCACGATCTCCAAGCAGGTCAGCAAGCTCACCGTGCGCGGCTGGGATCCCCGCACCAAACAACAGATCGCGGTCGAGGCGTCCGTCAACGACCTGCCGGCAGGCCAGAACTCGGCCGCTGGCGAAAGCGGGCCGCAGGCGGCCGACAGCGCGGCGGGTGGCAGGCAGGAAGTGGTCGTCGACGCGCCGGTCACCAGCGAGGACGAGGCCCGCGAACTCGCGGTCAGCCTGCTACGGGAACGGGCCTACGAGTTCATCACCGCGACCGGCCGGGTGGCGGGCCTGCCGGAGCTGCGGCCCGGCGACAACCTGGAGATCTTCGGCCTCGGGCAACGGTTCTCCGGCACCTACTTCGTCAAACGGGTCGAGCACACGCTGGGCACGAGCGGGTTCTTCACCACCTTCACCGGCCGCCGGATCTTCCAGGGAGACGCGCCATGAGCGGAGCTTGCGGAGCGAATCATCGATACCCAGGACGGCGCCTCGACCGCGGAGGGTGCCGGTATAGCGGAGCCTGCGGAGCGTTCCGGTGCCACGGAGCGGACGAGGGGGCGTCATGACCCGGACCGTGCCTCGCTCGCGCAGCACCGATCGTCGCTACTTCGGCGTAGTCGAGGCGATCGTCGTGGAGAACGACGGCGACGACGAGGGTCGCGTGAAGGTGAAGTTCCCGTGGTTCGACGGCGGCGCCACCATCACCGAGTGGTGCCGGGTGAGCCAGCTCTACGCGGGTGGCGGGTACGGCTCGGTGTTCGTGCCCGAGAAGGACGACGAGGTGCTCGTCGCGTTCGTGCACGGCGACATGAGGTTCCCGATCGTGCTCGGCGGGTTGTACAACGGCGTCGACAAGCCGCCGACCGCCCGCACCGACGGCCGGGACCAGAAGCTGATCCGTACCAAGGCAGGCCACGAGGTCCTGCTCGACGACGGCAACAAGGAAATCCGGATCACCACCGCAGAGGGCGGGACCGTCACGGTGACCGCGACCGGCGAGATCAAGCTGTCGGCCAAGAAGGTGACCATCGAGGCGGACAGCATCGACCTCGGCGGCGGCGCCACCCAGAAGGCCGTGCTCGGCGACGCACTGAAGGCCGCGTTCGACGCCCACATCCACCCGACACCGCAGGGACCCAGTTCCGCGCCAACGTTGCCGCTGCCCGGCGGTGTCCTTTCGTCGAAGGTGACGGTCCAATGAGCGAGCCGTTCCTCGGTACTGGCTGGCGGTTTCCGATCCTGCCCGACGAAGCCGGGCGGCTCTCCTACGCCGTCGGTGAGCAGAGCATCGAGCACTGTCTGCGTGCGTTGCTGCTCACCGCCACCGGCGAGCGCGTGATGCGCCCCGACTTCGGCACCCGAGCACAGGAGTCCGTGTTCGCCCCCGGCAGCGTGCAGAACCTGCGCGAGCTGGAGCAGTCGATCGCGGCTTCGGTCCGCACCTACGAGCCCAGGGTGGAGCTCGACAGTGTTCGCGCCGAGGCCGACCCGGCCGACGAGTCCAGGATCACCGTGTCGGTCGAGTACCGCATCCGGCGCACCAACACCAAGCAGAACCTCGTGTTCCCGTTCTATGTCGGTCTCACCGGGAGCACGCCATGACCCTGCCCGCGCCGAAGCTGGACGATCTCACCTGGGCCGACATGATGACGGCCATCCGCCGCCGCATCCCGGCCGAGTCGGACGGCGCGTGGACGCTGCACGCGCCCGTGGACCCCGGTGTCACGCTGCTCGAACTGTTCGCCTACCTCCTGGAACAGCGCCTCTACTGGCTGGACCAGGTGCCGGACGAGCTGATCGTCGCGATCCTGCGGCTGCTTGGCCTCGCCCTGCCGAGCCCGGCGCGGCCGGCCACGACCGTGCTCCAGCTGACGGCCCGCTGGCAGGACATCGATGTCCCCCTCGTGCCCGCCGAAACGCGGATGTCCCGTGATCCGGCCGGGCGCATCATCTTCACGATCGACGAGGTCGCCGTGTTCCCGGTCAGCGGCGAGGACGTGACGGTGCTGACCGATCGCGACCGCACAGAAGACCTGCTGGCCCGCCGCGGTGTGCCGCTGCTCGGCACCGGCGGCGCCGCCGCGTCGGCCCGGTTCACGCTGCCGCTGACCGGCACGCACCCGGCACCCGGCCCGCTCTCGCTTCTGTTCGAAGTGGACAGTCCGGCGGCGCCGTCCTGGTCGCCGCACGCGGTCGACCGCGTGC
>NZ_JBARWZ010000168.1:0-65492 GCF_049647105.1 Actinophytocola sp. | reverse complement strand
GGGTAGGCCGGTGGTGGGGCCGGGTTCGCCAGTGGCGGGGCCGCCGCCGAGGGTGGGAGGTTCGGCTGCGGTGCCGCCGCCGGTTCAAGGCCGCCCGCGAACCCCGCCTGCACGGTCTGACCCGTCGGCGGCGTGGGGAGGTCGTCGATGGCACCGATCGGGACCGGGCCCGTGACGTCCGGATCGGCGGGCACCAGGTCACCGGGGCGAGGATGGTCCGGCACCAGGTCACCTGGATGGCCGGGCAACCCGGGCAGCAGGTTGCCGGGCTCGCCGGGCAACAGGTGGCCAGGAACGGGGCGCACGGCCTCGACCGCGTCGCCGACCAGGCCCGCGCCCGGCCGGACCACGTCCGACGCCGTCTGCGCGGCCGCCGCCGGAAGGTTGGCCGCGTGGTCGACGGTGTCCGTGACCGTGTTCGTCACCGTGTCCGTCACCGTGCCGGTCACGGTGTCCGCCACCGTCATCGTGACGTCCGTCGCCGCCGCGGTCGCGCCGGCCAGCAGGTGGTGGCCGGGGTTCGCGTTCACCGGGTTCTGCACACCGGCCATGTCCACACCGGACCCCGGCTGCACGGCACTGACCAGCTGCGACTCGATGTGCGCCACGTTCGTCGCCGTGCCGCGCACCGCGGTGTCCAACCCGGCCAGCGCCAGCGGATGACCGGCCGACGCGGCGGCATGGGCGGCGTCGGAGTTCTGGGCGAGGCTCACCAGGTTGCGGACGATCTCCACCTTCGCCGTGCCGACCTGGCCTGCCGCGTGCTCCAGCCGGTCGGCGGCGGCGTTGGCGTCGCGGATCACGGACGTGAGGTGGCCGGAGTCCGCGTCGACGAAGGTCTTCCACTCCCTCGACGCGGCGTCACCCGCGTCGCCGGTCACCGCCGACAGGGCCGAGCGGGCCGTGGTGTCGGCGTCCGTCGCCAGCGTGGCCATGGTCGTCGCCGTGTCGCGGAAGGCCTGGGCCTGCCTGGCCATGGCCTCCTCGTCGGCCTCCGGCCAGACGACACCCGTCCGCGCGGCGACGTCCGCCAGCTCAGGTGGCAGCTCGATACCCATCTACTGCTCCGCGGCCTTGACTCGGTCGACCGCGTCGTCTTCGCCCGCGCTGTAGGTGCTCGCCGTGTCCGACAGGCGGGTCCCGACCGAGCCGAGCCGCTCGGACAGCGACGACAGGCGGGCGACGACGTCGTCCGAGGGCTCGGCGTGCACCGCCGAGAAGCTCTGCCCCACCTGGTCGGTGCCCCAGCAGGCGCCGTCGGTGGACAGCGCGTCGGCGAGGCCGCGGTGGATGGCGGCGACCCTGCTGCTCAGCGGCTCGAACTGACTGGCCTGCTCGGCCAGCCGCCCGGCATCGACGTCATACCCGTCGTGCGTCACGTGCGCCCCCAGACTGCATCCAGGACTTGTCCTCGAACGTCTCGTCCGAGAAGTCCGCGGCCGGTGCCGGTGTCAGCTCGTCGGCCGACAGGTCGGCGGTGCCCCGCAGCAGCGCGGCGGGGTCCGTGTCCGAGGGCACCACGGGGGCGAGCACCTCGCTCGCCTTGCGGGTCACCCGTGCGGTGGCCTCGGCGGTGGTGCGGACGATCAGCTCGGCCAGGGCGGCGGGCCGCAGCACGCGATAGGCGTCGTCGTTGATCGCGAGGTCGACGATGGTGCCCGACGCGGACACGGTCACAGCCACGAGGCCGCCCTCGCTGGTGACCGTCTCACGCACGGTCGCGAGGGAGCGCTGCACGGCCCCTAGCTGCTCCCGGCTGCGCCGATAGCCGGCCAGCAGGTCCACGACCTGGGCTCTGTGGTCAGCCACCACGGCCACCTCCGCTGGGGGACGGCATTGGTCTCGGTCTCGCGTTGGACGCGGGGCGCGATCGGACGGTTCCCCCGAGTTTCACAGACGCGCGCGGATCGCACCGTGCACCGCGCGGGCGAGTGCGCCACCAACCACCGATCGGGGACCACCGAAGGATTCGGCGGGCCCGGACGGCGGGCACAGCACGGCGACGGAGTCGGTCGGAGTGCCGGTGCCGGGCACGCCCGACTCGAACAGCGCCTGCGCCTTGGCCTCCGCGACCGTCGCGACCGCGTTGACCAGCGCCGACTCCGTGAGCCGCACCGGCAGCCAGCAGATCGAGTTGATCGTGCCGACCGGCGCCGGCACGGTGGCCGGACCGGCCGCCCACGTCGGGTGCGCGCCGATACCGGTGGTGACCGCGACCCGCACCCCGCTGTCCTCGCGGTGCACGACCTCGTGCACGTCGACGGCGGTCAGCAACCCGATGCCCTCGCCCGCCAGGCCGAGCGCGCCGGCGATCTCGGCGAGGTGGCGGTCCGGGTCGAGGCGGTCGTAGGTGTTGGACACGGTCGCGTTGACCACCCAGCGCCGCTCGCCGAACCCGCCGCCCAGCACGCCGGACGACACCGCGAGCCACGGCGAGGACGCCCGCCACACGTACACCGGCGCGCCACCCACCTCGGTGATCACGTCAGGTCCCGGCGTTCGATGAGGGAGGTGTCCCCGCTCAGGCCGACGAGCCGCACCGTCAGCCCCGCAACGCTCTGACCACCCGCGACGGGCTCGGCCGCCCCAGCTTCGTGGCCATCCAGGCGCTCGTGTCGGCGAGCTTGTCGAGGTCAGCGCCGGTGTCGACGCCGAGGCCGTCGAGGCACCACACGAGATCCTCGGTGGCGAGATTGCCGGTGGCGGACTCCGCGTACGGGCAGCCGCCGAGACCACCGGCCGACGAGTCCACCGTGGTCACCCCGTGCCGCAGCGCCTCGACCGTGTTGGCGAGCGCCTGCCCGTAGGTGTCGTGGAAGTGCACGGCCAGCGCGCCGACCGGCGTGCCCGCGTCGGTGAAGGCGTTGATCAGCGCGGCGACGTGACCCGAGGTGGCGACACCGATCGTGTCGCCGAGGGAGAGCTGTGCGCAGCCCATGTCGAGCAGCCGCCGCCCGACCGACACCACCGAGGCCGGGTCGACCGCGCCCTCCCACGGATCGCCCCAGCACATGGACACGTAACCGCGGACGTCGAGTCCCTCGGCCACGGCCCGGCTCACGACCGGCTCGAACATCGCCATCTGCGAGTCGAGCGTGCGGTTCAGGTTGCGGCTCGCGAACGTCTCCGTGGCACTGGCGAAGATCGCGATGTGCCGGACCCCCGCGGCGAGCGCGCGGTCGAGCCCCCGCTCGTTCGGGACCAGCACCGGATACCGCACACCATCACGTTGTGCCAGCCCGGCAAGCAGCTCCTCGGCGTCGGCCAGCTGCGGCACCCACTTGGGGTGCACGAAGCTGGTCGCCTCGACCGTGGTCAGCCCGGCGTCGGCGAGCCTGCCGATGAACTCGAGCTTCACCTCGACCGGGACGACCGCGTCCTCGTTCTGCAGCCCGTCACGCGGCCCGACCTCCCAGATCGTGACGCGCTCCGGCAACCCGGGTGCTGGCACCCGGGTCGGCAGCCCGAGGTCGCGAGCGGTCACCGGCGGCGCCGGTCACCCTGCGGCGGGTACGGCTGGGTCTGCGGCGCGGCCTGCTGGAGGTCCTGCGCCCCGAAGTCGTCGTTCGGGTTGTCGTTGATCTCGCGGTAGAGCAGGGTGTGCACCCGCTCGACCGACGGGATGTCGTCGAACTCCAGCGGCTCCTGCGAGGCGGACTCGATGATCAGCGTGCCGCAGCCGAAGATCCGGTCGACGAGGCCGTGCTCGAACCGGACGCTGTTGATGCTGTTCATCGGGATCGTGATGCCGGTCGTCTTGATGACGCCCTCCTTCGCCATCACCCGGTCGGTCGTGACCACGAAGTGCGTGGTGCGCCAGCGGATGAAGGGGATGAAGAACAGCCACACCAGCAGGATCAGCGCGACCGCGCCGATCGCGATGAAGCCGGTCGTGCTCCACGTGGTGTCCGAGACGAGGACCGCGAGCCAGCTGCCGACACCGAGCACCACGAGCAGCACGACGTAGGGCAGGAGGAGCATCTTCCAGTGCGAGTGTTTGTGGAGGATGACGCTCTCGCCATCGCTGAGCAGATCCTCTGGGTATGCCACGGCGTCCTCCCGAAATAAACCGCCTCAGCGATCGTGTCGCACAACCGTACCGAGGTGGACCGACAGTTCGTGGGCTGACCCGCAAGAATGTTCGTCAGTCTGCCTTCAGGTGCACGACGTCCCCCGCGCTCACGGCCTTGGGTGTCCCGTCGTCCAGTTTGAGCAGCAGCCTCCCGAAGGGATCGACGTCGACCGCGACCCCGGTCAGCGCCCCGTCCGGCAGCTCGGCACGCACCCGCTGACCGATCGACCCGCACGCCTCGCGGTAGCCCGTGAGCACACCGGATCGCTCGACGTCACCGTCGTTCGACCGCCACACGGCCTCCATCTCAACGAACGCGCGCAGGAAGCTCGCGGCCAGCTCGGTCCGGTCGGTGACCTTCGCGCCCGCGTCCGCGAACGACCCCGGCGCCAGCCCGCCCGGCGCCGGCTCGGTGCCCTCGGGCAGCGCGGTCACGTTGAACCCGACCCCGACCACGACGGCCTGGCCCGCGGCGTCGGGCACGGTCTCGGACAGCACCCCGGCGACCTTCGCCCGTTCCGGGCCGGCGAGCAGGTCGTTGGGCCACTTGAGCACCGCGTCGATGCCCGCGGTCTCGGTCGCGGCGTGCATGAGCGCGAGCCCGGCGACCATGCCGAGCGTGCCGAGCCGTTCGGCGGGCACGGCCGAGGGCCGGACCAGAACAGACAGGTAGACACCGGAACCGGACGGCGACACCCAGGTGCGGTCCCGGCGGCCGCGGCCTGCCGTCTGCTCCCCCGCGACCAGCACGGTCCGGTCCGCGGCACCGTCGGCGGCCGCGGCGAGCAGGTCGGCGTTGGTCGACCCGGTCGAGTCCACCACGTCCAGTGCCACGTAGGGGCCGTTCGGCGCGACGAGTTGCTCACGGAGGACCAGCACGTCCAACTTGTTCTCGGTCACATCGATGAACTTACCGGGCGTGAACCGTGACTAGGCTCCCGAGCATGAGCAGTGCGACCGAGCCGCTAGGGCAGGTGCCGACCGGCGAACCCGAC
Organism: Actinophytocola sp.; assembly: GCF_049647105.1. Classification (GTDB taxonomy): domain Bacteria; phylum Actinomycetota; class Actinomycetes; order Mycobacteriales; family Pseudonocardiaceae; genus Actinophytocola. Next base: position 60,425 of record NZ_JBARWZ010000168.1, on the reverse strand, counting down.
ATCCACACGACCGCCGGCAAGCTTGCTGACCTGTACCTCCGCAGCGACGAGGCGGTGCACGCCGGGTCGGAACGCGCGGTGGCGAAGCAGCACGCGAAGGGCAAGCAGACCGCCCGCGAGCGCATCGACGCGCTGCTCGACCCAGGCTCGTTCGTGGAGCTCGACGAGCTGGCGCGGCACCGCTCCACCAACTTCGGGCTGGAGCGCAACCGGCCGTACGGCGACGGTGTGGTGACCGGGCACGGCACCATCGACGGCCGTCCCGTGTGCGTGTTCAGCCAGGACGTGACCGTGTTCGGCGGCGCGCTCGGCGAGGTGTACGGCGAGAAGATCGTCAAGGTCATGGACCTGGCGATCAAGACGGGGCGCCCGATCATCGGCATCAACGAGGGCGGCGGCGCGCGCATCCAGGAGGGGGTCGTGTCGCTCGGCCTCTACGGCGAGATCTTCATCCGCAACACCCGCGCCTCCGGTGTGGTCCCGCAGATCTCGCTGATCATGGGCGCGAACGCGGGCGGCCACGTGTACTCGCCCGCGCTGACCGACTTCGTCGTGATGGTCGACAAGACCTCGCACATGTTCATCACCGGCCCGGACGTGATCAAGACGGTGACCGGCGAGGACGTCGGGTTCGAGGAGCTTGGCGGCGCGCGGACCCACAACACCAAGTCGGGCAACGCGCACTACATGGGCGCCGACGAGGACGACGCGATCGCCTACGTCAAGGAACTGCTGTCGTTCCTGCCGTCGAACAACATGTCCGACCCGCCGGTGTACCCCGGGTTCGCCGAGGAGGGCTCGGTCGCGGCGAACGTCTCCGAGTCCGACCTCGAACTGGACACGCTCATCCCGGACTCGCCGAACCAGCCGTACGACATGCACGAGGTCATCACCCGCATGCTCGACGACGGCGAGTTCCTCGAGGTGCAGCCGATGTTCGCGCCGAACATCCTGTGCGGCTTCGGCCGGGTCGAGGGCCACGCGGTCGGGATCGTGGCGAACCAGCCGACCCAGTTCGCCGGCTGCCTGGACATCGACGCGTCGGAGAAGGCGGCCCGGTTCGTGCGGACCTGCGACGCGTTCAACGTGCCGGTGCTGACGTTCGTGGACGTGCCGGGCTTCCTGCCGGGCACCGACCAGGAGTGGAACGGCATCATCCGGCGCGGCGCGAAGCTGATCTACGCGTACGCGGAGGCCACGGTGCCCAAGGTCACGGTGATCACGCGCAAGGCGTACGGCGGCGCGTACGACGTGATGGGCTCCAAGCACCTCGGCGCCGACATGAACCTGGCGTGGCCGACCGCCCAGATCGCCGTGATGGGTGCCCAGGGCGCGGCGAACATCGTCCACCGCAAGACCCTCGCGAACGCGGCCGACTCCGGCGAGGACGTCGACGCACTGCGGTCCCGGCTGCAGCAGGAGTACGAGGACACGCTGTGCAACCCGTACCAGGCGGCGGAACGCGGCTATGTGGACGCGGTGATCCCCCCATCACACACCCGAGGCCACGTGGCCCGCGCACTACGCCTGCTCCGTGACAAGCGCGAGACCCTCCCCCCCAAGAAGCACGGAAACATCCCCCTATGAACGACCGCCCCCACCTACGCGTAATCCAGGGCAACCCAACAGACGAAGAACTGGCCGCACTGATAGCGGTCGTCACCTCACTGAACGCGCCAGAGCAACCGGCCCCTCCCCCCCGGTCGGCGTGGTCAAACCGCCAAGCACTGCTTCGCCACCCACTACCCCACGGCCCAACCGCCTGGCAAACCTCAGCCTTCCCCCACTAACACACCCCCACCCCCACCAAACCCCGCGAGTCCACGCTTCAGAACCCGCGAGTCGGGCGTTCAGAACCCGCGAGTCGGGCGTTCAGAACCCGCGAGTCGGGCGTTCAGAACCCGCGAGTCGGGCGTTCAGAACCCGCGAGTCGGGCGTTCAGAACCCGCGAGTCGGGGGTTCAGGACTCGCGAGTCGGGGGTTCAGGACTCGCGAGTCGGGGGTTCAGGACCTCCGAGTTGGCGGTTCGATGTGGCCCGAACGCCGACTCTGTTATTCCGAATCGCCAACTCACGGGTTCGGAACCGAAGACTCGCGGGTCCCGAACGCCCGACTCGCGGGTTCCGAACCGTGGACTCGCGGGTTCTGAACCGTGGACTCGCGGGGTTTGGTGGGGGTGGGGGGTTAGTTGTGGTCTTGGGTGTTGGTCCAGATGACGCCTGGGACGATCAGTGTTAGGTAGACCGCGATGCTGTAGAGGACCTCGCGGACGCGTTGTTGTTCGCCGGCCAGCCAGATGCCGCCGCAGATGAGGCTCAGCACCACGATCGCGCAGGTGATGGCCTTGGCGAACAGCTTGTACGAGCACCACACGGTGCATCCGCCAGGTGCGCGGTGGCGGCACAACCGGTTCCCGCTGGCGCTGACTGGCAGCTGCGCAGCGCGATCGAGGTGCCGCATACCCCTATCCTCACCGCCGGTGATGATCCCCGACAAGCCACTGATCCCGAACTGACACACTGCATCGCATGAGAAGCCCCTGGACCGCCATGTGGGCTCTCTGCGCGTGCTTCTTCATGATCATGCTCGACTCGACGATCGTCACCGTCGCGATCCCCACGATGCTCACCGACCTGAACGCGAACCTGAACGAGATCGTCTGGGTCAACAGCGTCTACCTCCTCGCGAACACGGTCCCGCTCCTCATCACGGGCCGGCTCGGTGATCGGTTCGGCCCGAAGAACGTCCTCGTCGCCGGGCTGGTCGCGTTCACCGTCGCGTCGGCGTGGAGCGGGCTCGCCTCCTCCGCAGGCGAGCTGATCGCCGCCCGCGCGCTACAGGGCCTCGGCGCGGCGCTCATGACACCGCAGACGCTGTCGTTCATCACCCGCCTGTTCCCGCCGGAGAAGCGCGGTGTCCCGATCTCCGTGTGGGGCGCGGTCGCCGGTGTCGCGACGCTCGCGGGTCCCGTGCTCGGCGGCCTGCTGGTCGAGCACGTCGGCTGGCAGTGGATCTTCCTGATCAACCTGCCGATCGGCGTGGTGAGCCTGGTGATCGCGCTGGTCGCCCTGCCGAACTGGCAGCCGCGCCGAGGGCTGCGCTTCGACCCGATCGGCACATTGCTGTGCGCGGCCGGGCTCCTCGCGCTGGTGTACGGCGTGCAGAATGCCCAGCACTACCACTGGGGCACGGTCGCGGGCCCGGTCACGATCGTCCACATCCTCATCGCGGGTGTGGCGCTGCTCGCCGCGTTCGTCTACCGGCAGGTCACGGTCCGCACCCGCGAACCGCTGGTGCCCAACGAGCTGTTCCGCAACTCGACGTTCACCTACGCCAACCTCGCGCACGCGGCCATGGGGTTCGCGATGACCGGCATGTTCCTGCCGCTCGTCCTCTTCCTGCAGACGGTCCTCGGCCTGACCGCGCTCGAGTCCAGCGCGCTCGCCCTGCCCATGGCGCTGACCGCGGCATGCGCTGCCGGGCTGTCCGGCGCGCTGTGGCACCGCATCGGCGCCCGCAACCTGATCATCGCGGGGTTCGGCACGCTCGCCGTGGCCGTCGGCGCCCTCGTCTACCAGGCGGCACCGGACACCGACCCGGCCACGCTCATCCCCGGTCTCGCGCTCGCGGGCCTCGGCATCGGTTTCGTGTTCTCGCCGCTGACGACCGTCGCGACCACGGGCATGCCGCCAGAGCTGGCCGGCGCCGCGTCCGGTGTGTTCAACACGGCACGCCAGGTCGGCGGCGTGCTGGGCAGCGCGGCGACCGGCCTGGTGTTGCAGCTCGGGGTGGCGTTCGCCGTGCCGGACGCGGCCCGCCGGTACTCGGAACGACTGCCCGTGCGGTACCGGGAGGAGTTCGTCGACCGGATCACCGAGGCCGCGAACACGGCGAGCCAGTTCGACTCGTCACGCCCGCCCGTGCCCGACGACCTGGACCCGGCCGTGGCCGACATCGTGCGCCGCATCGTCACCGGCGTGTTCCACGACGGCTTCACGGTCGCCACGAAGGCGAGCCTGATGCTGCCGATCGCGGTGCTGCTGCTGGGCATCGTGGCCGCGACGGGCATCAGACCGCCGCGCAGGAACCCGGAAGTGCCGATCCCGGCCCAGCCACAGTCCGGGCAGCGGGCGGATGGTGCCTGAGCACCATCACGTTCCCCTGAGGTTCCGTTGGTGAGCACGCGCCCTAGTGTCCCGAACCGGAAATCTGGCACGTAATTCGGCGGCCCAGCTTCCTTCTGGCGGCGTTGCCGATCCACCCAAATACAACCCGGTACGAGAGAGGATCGGCGCCTTGCCAGCAGAAACCTGGATCCACCGACTCACGCACCGCATTCCCGGTTCGGAACACTAGTGTTCCCGGCGTGCAGTTCGTTCTCGCATCCCAGTCGCCCGCCCGCCTGATGGTCCTGCGTGCCGCGGGCATCGAACCCGTCGTCCAGGTCTCCGGGGTCGACGAAGACGCCATCGCCGCCGCACTGCCACCGGACGCGCCGCACGAACACGTGGTCGTCACCCTCGCCGAGGCCAAGGCCCGCGAGGTCGCGCAGGGGCACACCGACGCGGTGATCATCGGCTGCGACTCGATGCTGTCCCACGACGGCGAGCTGGTCGGCAAACCGGGCACGCCAGAACGCGCCCGTGAGCGGTGGAAGCGCATGGCGGGCGGCGAGGGCAGGCTGATGACCGGCCACGCCGTGCTGCGCGTCCGCGACGGCGTGGTCGACGCGGTCGCCACGGGCACCGTCGCCACCACGATCCGGTTCGGTTCGCCTGCCGAGGACGAGATCGAGGCGTACATCGGGACAGGAGAGCCACTGTCGGTCGCGGGTGGGTTCACACTCGACGGGTTCGGCGGCTGGTTCGTCGACGGCGTCGACGGCGACCCGTCCAGCGTGATCGGCATCAGCCTGCCGCTGACCCGCAGGCTCCTTGGCGAGGTGGGTGTGCGGGTGGTCGACCTGTGGGCTACGGGCAGGCCCTGAGCGTCTGGGACAGGTCCACAGGGATCGACTCGAGCCGCGCGTAGTTGCGGGTACAGCCGAGCAGTTCGCTCTTCATCGTGAAGACCTGCACATAGACCGGGGTGCCGGAGCAGTCCGTCGTCGTCGCGGGGTCGCACCGGTGCTGTGCGACGAGCACCTCCGGCCCGATCTGCAGCCCGGAGATGTCCTGGACCGCGACGAACCCCGCGCCGGACGCGAACGGCCTGTCCACCGAGGCCCACTTCTCGGACCGGCCGACCACGACCTGACCAAGCATCCCGTCCGCGTTGGGGCCGCGCACCACACAGGCGGACAGCGGGCCGCCCGAGCACTGCAGCGCGTCGGGCCCGAGTACCGCGCCGTGCCGGGTGATGGTCACCTCGATCACATAGCTCGCGCCACCGCCACCGATCTGTAATCGGCCGGACCGCCCTTCCGCGTCCGCCACCAGCTGCACCTTGGTGTCGCCGATCACGACCGGCCCGTGCACCACGCACGGCCTGGCCAGACACCCGTCGGCGCCCACCCCCGACGAGGTCGTCGTCGGTGTCGTGGTCTCGCGCGGGGCGGCCGAACTCTCCCGCCCGTGCCGCACAACACCGGCCGTGACCACCGCGCCGACCGCGACCAGCGCGCACACCACGATGGTGACGACCACAGCCCACGGCTTGTCCGAGCGTGTCACCCGTCACCTCACCCTCGTGACCTTGCTCTCGCCCCATGCCCGCACAAGGTCCGTAAACTCCCCCACCAGTAACAAGTGTGCCGCCTCGTCGATGAGGGAGTAAGGGCGTGCCCCAGCTCAGCAAGATCCTGATCGCCAACCGCGGTGAGATCGCCGTCCGAGTCATCCGCGCGTGCAGGGATGCTGACCTGCCGAGTGTTGCGGTGTACGCCGACCCCGACCGGGACGCGATGTTCGTCCGGTTGGCGGACGAGGCGTTCGCCCTCGGGGGCGCGACGGCGGCCGACAGCTACCTGAACATCGACAAGCTGCTGGACGTGGCCGCCCGGTCCGGCGCGGACGCGGTGCATCCCGGCTACGGGTTCCTGTCGGAGAACGCGGAGTTCGCACAGGCCGTGATCGACGCGGGTCTGACCTGGATCGGCCCGGCTCCGCAGGCCATCCGCGACCTCGGTGACAAGGTGACCGCCCGGCACATCGCGACCAGGGCGGGCGCGCCGCTGGTGCCGGGCACGAAGGAGCCGGTCGGCGGGCCGGAGGAGATCGTGGCGTTCGCCGAGGAACACGGGCTGCCGGTGGCGATCAAGGCCGCGTTCGGCGGCGGCGGGCGCGGGTTGAAGGTGGCGCGGACGCTGGAGGAGATCCCCGAGCTGTTCGACTCGGCGGTGCGGGAGGCGGTCGCGGCGTTCGGGCGTGGCGAGTGTTTCGTTGAGCGCTACCTCGACCAGCCACGGCACGTCGAGGCGCAGGTCATCGCCGACCAGCACGGCAACGTGGTCGTGGTCGGCACCCGGGACTGCTCGTTGCAGCGGCGGCACCAGAAGCTGGTGGAGGAGGCGCCTGCCCCGTTCCTCACCGACGCCCAGCGGGCGGAGATCCACTCGTCGGCGAAGGCGATCTGCCGGGAAGCGGGCTACTCCGGGGCGGGCACGGTCGAGTATCTGGTCGGCAAGGACGGCACGATCTCGTTCCTGGAGGTCAACACCCGCCTGCAGGTCGAGCACCCGGTGTCCGAGGAGACCGCCGGGGTCGACCTGGTGCGTGAGCAGTTCCGCATCGCGGCGGGCGAGAAGCTGCGGTTCACCGAGGATCCCGAGCCGCGCGGCCACTCCATCGAGTTCCGCATCAACGGCGAGGACGCGGGCCGCAACTTCCTGCCCGCGCCGGGCGTGGTGACCAGGTTCGTGCCGCCGGACGGCCCCGGGGTGCGGGTGGACACCGGCGTGGAGTCCGGGACGGTGATCGGCGGCCAGTTCGACTCGCTGCTGGCGAAGGTGATCGTGACGGGCGCGACCCGCGACGAGGCCCTGGAGCGGTCGCGGCGCGCACTGGACGAGATGGTCGTCGAGGGCATGGCGACGGTGCTGCCGTTCCACCGGGTGATCGTCCGCGACCCGGCGTACGTGGGTGACGGGAAGTCGTTCTCGGTGCACACCCGCTGGATCGAGACGGAGTTCGACAACAGGATCGAACCGTTCGTGGCCACCGAGGAGCTGCCGGAGCAGGGTGAGCGGCAGACGGTGGTGGTCGAGGTCGGCGGCCGCCGCCTCGAGGTGTCCCTGCCGGAAGGTTTCGCCACCACCACCGCGGCAGCGGGCCAGAAGGCCGCGAAGCCCCGCAAGCGCGCGGGCGCGAAGACCGCGGCGGCCTCAGGGGACTCGGTGGCGGCACCGATGCAGGGCACGATCGTGAAGATCGCGGTCGAGGACGGCCAGACCGTCGAGTCCGGCGACCTGATCGTGGTGCTGGAGGCCATGAAGATGGAAAACCCGGTCACCGCCCACAAGGCAGGCACGGTGACGGGCCTGTCCGTGTCGACGGGCGAGACGGTCACGCAGGGCAGCGTGCTCTGCGAGCTGACGGACTGACGGACGGACTGCGGCCCTCGGCCCCCCGAACACCAGCGTACCGACGAGGACCGACAGGCCGGGCCCGCGAACACCGAGTTGTCCACAGCCGCACCAGTTGTCCACAAGTAGGCCGTCAACCCCCTGAACTGTCGGTATACCCCGGTAGACTGGCAAGGCGGGATGCCCCCGGGACAGGGTGGGGGTTGGGCACGGTTGGGGTTGGGCACCGGCCGGTTGGCTGAGAGGACCCTCAGGTCACGGCAATCGTCACGGCTGATTACTCGATTACAGACGTACGATCGAGGAGTGAGCGAGTTCGAGCCGTCGGACATCCGGGTGAGTGACGCCGAGCGCGAGGAGGCCCTCGCGAAGCTTGGCGAGCACATGACCGCTGGCCGGCTGGACATCGACGAGTACGGGGACCGGTCCGCGCGGGTCGCGACCGCCAAGACCCGTGGTGAGCTGCTCGACCTCTTCGGGGACCTGCCAGAACCCAAGCCCGCCTTCGGCCGGCCGAAGGGCACCGTCGCGCCGCGTGAGCGCGGGTTCGTCGAGAAACTGGCTCCCGTCGCGATCCCCGTGGCGGCGATCCTCGCCGTCGGCGCGGTCTTGGTCGTGCTCAAGATCGGGTTTTTCCTCCCCCTGCTGTTCTTCTTTCTTTTTGTGAACGGTCGCTGGCAGGGCCAAGGCCGGGGACGTGACCAGCGGCGCAGGATGCGGCACAGGCGCGGCTACTGACACCCGCCGAAGGTCGCGAGCCAATCGGCGGATTGCCGGAGGCCGACCGGATTGCCAGACTCCTGAAAAAGATCTGACTAATTACGGATGAACCGTCGAATCCGATCATCCGTGTTGGATAGGGTTGATCGACCACAGGGGATCTGGGTTGGGAGGGCAACCGAGTGCCAGGTAAGCACGGGGGTGGGGGCACCCAGAACGAAGACGTCGTCAAGGTCGACCCGGACGCGGTGCCAGGACTGCGTTCGGCGTTCGCCGATGCGCTCGACAGGGTCGATCGGCAACTCGAGCTGGCGGAGGCCGAGTTGCGGGTCACCTCATGGGCGAAAGACCCGGTCAGCCAGGGCGCGACCGTTCTCTTCAACGACCGGTCCGTCGAGTCGGACCGGTCAGCGGTGGACACACTGCGGTCCTACCGCGAGCAGCTGGACGCGGCGATCCAGAACCTGGACAAGACCGCTCAGCAGTACGAGAAGACGGACGGCGAGAACGTCCGCGGCGCCGGCAATAACGAGGGCTGAGGGCGACATGACCGACACCGTCACGCCGCCGGAGGGCACTCCGGCGGCCAGTACCCCACCCGTGACCACCCCGACCACCACACCGCCCGCCGAGGAGACCCCCGCAGGCAGCGACCCCGGCGAGGGCGCACGCTGGCGCGGGTACACCCACAAGGAGCTGTACCTGATGCTCCACGACGGGCCGGGCGCTGGCGCGTCCGCGTCACCGTCGCGTCGCTGGGCCGAGATCTCCACGACCCTCACCGAGATCGGCCAGGACCTGCAGAAGGCCCTCGAACTGACCAGCTCCGGCTGGCAGGGCAGGGCCGCCGGTGCCGCCTACGAACGGCTGGCGACCACGGCGACGTGGGCAAACGAAACGGGCGCCGGCGCGGGGATCATGCGCACGGCCGTCGAGGACCAGGGCGACCACATCGCCAAGGCACGGGCCGACATGCCCGCGCCGGAAGATGTGACGCCCGCGCAGGCCGACCCGACGGTCGCGCCCGCCGTGCAGGTGCTCCAGACCCAGGTCGACGCCGAGCCCGCCGAGGCGGCCGCGTCGTCGGCGGAGGAGCGCGCCGTCGAGGTGATGGTCGTGTACGAGACCAACACCAAGACGACCACGTCCGCGCTCGCCAGCTTCGACGTGCCGCAGAAGGTGCTGCCGAACACCGACATGCACCAGGGGCAAGGTGGCGGGCTGAACGGCATCCTGCCGACGAACTCCGCGGGGCTGGCAGGCCCCGGTCCCTCTGGGCACCACGACCACCACCACAACGACTGGCGTGGTAACCGCGACAGCTGGCACTCGCCGTCGACGGGTGGCTCGTCGTCGCACTGGGAGGACTCGCGGCGGCCGGGAGGTCCGAGCATGCCGGCACCCGGCAAGACGATGGGTGTGTCCGGCGACCCGCTCCTCGCCGGATCTCGCATGTCGGGCGGGGGTTCGCAGGAACGGGCGTCGGGCCGCGGCAGCAACGGCGGCAACGCGGGTAGCGGTGGCAGCGGTGGCAACGCCGGAAGCGGTGGAAGCGGTGGCGGCAACGCGCCCGCGGCTGGTTCGAGCAGCGGGAACGGTGCCGTGTCGCCGAAGTCGGGTCCGTCGAACATGGGCCTGCCGCCGAGCGAACTGCAGCACGCCGCGGCAGCGAGCCAGGCCGCGGCCAGCGCTCACCCGGCCGCGGGTGCGCCCATCGCGCCGGCGACCGGTCCGGTGAACGGCGGCCAGGAGAAGATCCCGCTGCGCCGGTTCGGCATGGACGCGATCGGTTCCAGCCAGTGGTTCGGCGACAACGACGATCCCGTGGTCGGCGAGAGCCCGAGGCGCCGGTTCGACCTGCGGGAGTCCGCCGAGGTCACCGAGGCGGTCTCGATCCTGGACGAGGAACACAAGCTGCCGCCTACGGTGATCGGCGAGGGCGGCCGATAATCACGGCATGACGATCGGCGCTGTCGAGACCGACCCGGTGGAGATCAGCACGCTCGAGTTCGACGTGCTGTGGGAGCACTACCACGGTGTGGACCAGATGCCGCTGGTTCTGCGGGTCCCGTCGCCCGGCCGCACGGACGAGGAGCGCAAGCACATCGTCCGTGGGGTCTGGGACGGGCTCGCGAGCCGCGGCCTCGGCTCGCCCGTCGACGCGCACCCGAGGCTCACTCACCTGTTATCGCTGCTGCGCAAACCGGACCGGGAGATCGACGGCAGGCTATGGCTGGGCAGTGAGGTCCGGCTGCTGGCGGCGACGACCGGGGACGCGGCCGTACTGGCGGTGCTGGCGAACGGGCGGCTGACGCTGCGTCCCGCGGACGTGACCGGTCTCCCACGCTTCGCGCTGTCCGTGCTGCCGGACACGCAGGCCGGGCCGGGTCAGTCGATCACGCTGCCGACGGCCGACTTCGAGGCGGCGGCCAAGGAGGCCACCAAGCAGGAGGAGCTGGCGGGCGCGCTGCGCGAGCGAGGGGTGCGCGCGGCCGACGCACAGACGCTGGCCGACATGATCGGCGACGTCGTCAACCGAGGCCAGTACGGCAGCGCGTCCCGCGACCGCTGGGGCCGTCGCGTCCGCGCGGGCCGGGTGATCAGCTTCTTCGACACGGCGGACGGCCGCTACCTGCAGATACGCCGCGAGTCCCCGGAAAACGAACCGTGGACGACGATCTCCCCGGCCAACCCCCGCCGCCTACTGCAACACCTGACCGAACTACACGAAGAACCCCCCGACGGTTAGTCGAGGTCGTCGTGGCGGATCAGGCGGCGGGCCGCTTCGGTGATCGAGCCGGACAGCGACGGGTAGACCGAGAACGTGTGGGTCAGGTGTTCGACCGTCAGCTGGTTCTGGACGGCCAGGGCGATCGGGAGGATCAGTTCGCTCGCTGCCGGGGCCACCACCACCCCGCCAACGACCACCCCTGTCGCGGGGCGGCAGAACAGCTTCACGAAGCCCCTGTGCAGGCCCTCCATCTTCGCGCGGGCGTTCGTCGCCAGCGGGAGCATGATCGTGCGGGCCGGGACCTCGCCGGAGTCGATCGACTGCTGGGAGATGCCCACCGTCGCGATCTCCGGGTGCGTGAACACGTTCGCGGCCACGGTCTTGAGCTTGATCGGCGCCACGCCCTCGCCCAGCGCGTGCCACATCGCGATCCGGCCCTGCATCGCCGCCACCGACGCGAGCATCAGCAGCCCGGTGCAGTCACCGGCCGCGTACACCCCCGGCACGCTGGTCCGCGACACCCGGTCCACGGACACGAACCCACCCGGCCCCGTCGCCAGACCGACCTTCTCCAGCCCGAGGTTCTCTGTGTTGGGCACCGACCCGACCGTCATCAGCGCGTGGGAGGCCTCGACCGTCCCGCCCGACTCCAGGTGCACCACCACACCCTTGGCGGTCCGCTCCACCCGCGACGCCCGCGCGTGCTTGACCACCTCGGTGCCCCGCGCGGCGTACACGTCCTCCAGCACGGCGGCCGCGTCGGCGTCCTCGTGCGGCAGCACCCGGTCACGGCTGGAGATCAGCGTGACCCGCACCCCCATCTCGGTGTACGCGGACACGAACTCGGCACCCGTGACCCCGGACCCGACCACCACGAGGTGCTCCGGCAGCTCCGGCAGGTCGTAGATCTGCCGCCAGTCGAGGATCCGCTCCCCGTCCGGCTCCGCGCCGGGCAACACGCGCGGGGTGGCACCGGTCGCGATGAGCACGACATCCGCGTCGAGCACCTCCGTCGTGCCGTCGGATGACTCCGCCACGACCCGGTGCGCGGCGAGCCCCAGCTCGTCGTCGCAGAAGCGGGCGATGCCGTTGATGACCCGCACGCCCTCGCGCTGCACGCGGTTGCGCACGTCAGCGGACTGGGCGAGCGCGAGCCCCCTGACGCGCCCGTGCACGACCGGCAGCTCGACACCAGGCAGCTCGCTGTCGACGCGAATGCCCAGCTCATCGGCGTTGTGGAAGGCCGACCGGGCACCCGCGGACGCGATGAAGGTCTTGGATGGCACGCAGTCGTACAGCACGCACGCGCCGCCGAGCCCGTCCCGTTCGACGATCGTGACGTCGGCGCCGTGCTGGGCGGCGACGAGCGCCGCCTCGTACCCCGCCGGGCCGCCGCCCATGATCACGATCCGCGTCACCCGCGGCTCCCCTCTGCTCATGTGAGGCCTTCCGGGACAAACGGTACGCGGCGCGGCGCGGCCAGGTGACAGCGCATGATCCGGGGTATCGCTACGCTGTCGTCGTGCCGCTCTACGCCGCGTACGGGTCCAACATGGATCCCGCCCAGATGATGGAGCGAGCGCCGCATTCGCCGATGGCGGGTACCGGCTGGCTCGTTGGTTGGCGTTTGACCTTTGGCGGGGAGGACATCGGCTGGGAGGGCGCGCTCGCAACGATCGTCGAGGACCCGACGTCGCAGGTGTTCGTGGTGCTCTACGACGTGACCCAGGAGGACGAGACACGCCTCGACCGGTGGGAGGGCTCCGAACTGGGCCTGCACTCGAAGATCAGGCTGAGAGTGCAGACGCTCGAGGGTTCGGTGCTCGCCTGGCTGTATGTCCTGGACGCCTACGAGGGCGGCCTGCCGTCGGCGCGCTACCTCGGGGTGGTGTCCGACGCGGCCGAGTCCGCGGGCGCACCCGCGGACTACGTGTCCGACCTGCGCACCAGACCGTGCCGGGGCATCGGCCCGTAGGCCCTCACATCTGATTCACAGCGTCGCCGCAGCGACCGCACAGCCGCTGCCCCGAGGCTCTCCGACGTGCCCGAGGGGCGGCCCCGCAGGGTGGGATGCCCCTGCTCACCTCGCGTGGTGAGCAGGGGCGGGGGCTCAGTCGTCCGCGTCCACCCAGTCGAAGGTCCTCGTCACGGCCTTCTTCCACTGTCCGAAGGTCTTCTCGCGGGCCGCGTCGTCCATCGACGGGGTCCACTCCTTGTCCTTCGCCCAGTTGTTGCGGATGTCGTCCTCGGTCTCCCAGAACCCGACCGCGAGTCCCGCCGCGTACGCCGCGCCGAGCGCGGTCGTCTCCGCGACCACGGGCCGGATCACCGGCACGCCGAGGATGTCGGCCTGGAACTGCATCAGCAGCTCGTTCTGGACCATCCCGCCGTCGACCTTCAGCGCCGTCAGCGGCACCCCGGAGTCCGCGTTCATCGCGTCGATCACCTCGCGCGACTGGAACGCCGTCGCCTCCAGCACGGCCCGCGCCAGGTGTCCCTTGTTGACAAACCGGGTCAGGCCGACGATCGCACCACGCGCGTCCGACCGCCAGTACGGCGCGAACAGGCCCGAGAACGCGGGCACGAAGTAGCAGCCGCCGTTGTCGTCGACCGCCGTGGCCATGCTCTCGATCTCCGACGCCGACCCGATGATGCCCAGGTTGTCCCGCAGCCACTGCACGAGCGACCCGGTCACCGCGATCGAACCCTCGAGCGCGTAGATCGGGTCGTTCGAACCGATCTTGTAGCAGACCGTCGTGAGCAGCCCGTTCTGCGACATCACCTTCTCCGTGCCGGTGTTGAGCAGCACGAAGTTGCCGGTGCCGTAGGTGTTCTTGGCCTCGCCGGGCGACAGGCACGCCTGCCCGAAGGTCGCCGCCTGCTGGTCACCGAGGATGCCGGCGATCGGCACCCCGGACAGCGCGCCGCGTTCCCTGACCTTGCCGTACTCCTCCGACGACGACCTGATCTCGGGCAGCATCGACAGCGGCACCTTCATGTCCGCCGCGATCGACTCGTCCCAGGCCAAGGTGGACAGATCCATGAGCAGCGTGCGGGACGCGTTCGTCGGGTCGGTGACATGAACGCCGCCGTCCGGGCCCCCGGTCATGTTCCACAGGACCCAGGTGTCCATGTTGCCGAACAGCAGGTCGCCAGCCTCGGCCCGTTCCCGCGCACCGTCGACGTTGTCGAGGATCCAGCGGATCTTCGGCCCGGAGAAGTACGTCGCGAGCGGCAGCCCGGTCTTCGCCTTGTACCGGTCCTGCCCGCCGCCGAGTCCCTCGAGCGCAGCGCAGATCTTGTCCGTCCTGGTGTCCTGCCAGACGATCGCGTTGTACACCGGCTTGCCGGTCGACCTGTCCCACACCACCGCGGTCTCGCGCTGGTTGGTGATGCCGACCGCGACGATGTCCTTCGACTGCAGGTCCGCCTTCGCCAGCGCACCCGCCGCCACCTCACGCGCGTTGAGCCAGATCTCCTCCGGGTCGTGCTCGACCCAGCCTGCCTTCGGGAAGATCTGCTCGTGCTCCTTCTGGGCCACCGCCACGACCTCACCCGCGTGGCTGAAGATCATGCAGCGGGTGGACGTGGTGCCCTGGTCGATCGCGGCCACATAGCTCGTCATTGCAAAAGCCTCTCTGGGTCAGGCGGTCGCCGGCAGGATCTGGTACAGGAGGCCTGCGAGGACACCACCGACGATGGGGCCGACCACCGGCACCCACGAGTAGTTCCACTCCGCGCTGCCCTTGCCCTTGATGGGCAGCACCGCGTACGCGATGCGCGGCGCGAGGTCACGCGCCGGGTTGATGGCGTACCCCGTCGGGCCACCGAGCGAGGCACCGACCGAGATGACGACGAACGCGACGGCCGCGTAACCGAGCGCCCCGTTGCCGAACACCGGCACCCCGTCGTCGCCGACCGACGCGCCGGGGCTGAGCAGGATCCAGAAGACCAGCACGAAGGTGCCGATGACCTCGGTGACGACGTTCCACGCGTAGCTCGGCACGGTCGGACCGGTGCAGAAGATGCCTCGGGTGTTCTCCGGCTCGTCGTGGGTGTCGAACTGAAGCTTGTAGGTCAGCCAGGCGAGGACCGCACCGATGAAGGCGCCGACCATCTGACCGGCGAGATATGCGGGCACGTCGGACCATTCGGTCTTGTCCGCGGCGGCCAGCCCCAGCGTGACCGCCGGGTTGAGGTGCGCGCCGCTCGGGTTGGCGATGCTCGCGCCGACGAACACCGCGAAACCCCAGCCGATGTTGATGAGGAGCCAGCCGCCACCCGTGCCGAGTGTCTTTTTGAGCACGACATTCGCGACCACGCCGGCGCCGAGCAGAATCAGCCCGGCCGTACCCAGCATTTCCCAGAGGAATATCTCGCCGAAGTTCAGATCCACGACCACTCCTTCGCACTGAGTGGTAGGCGTCCGTCGGCCTGAAGGGTGGGGCGCCGGTGCCTACCCTGAGCCAGCCCGACGCTAGGCCCACAAGGTCAACTTGTCCAGATATCGGGAGGCTCGTTAGGCCGGTAGCGTGGTTCTCGTCCGGAACGTATAGGACGAGGAGGCGCCGTGACAGCGGATACCACGGGCGGTCAGCTGGGTACAGCTGAGCGTGAGGAAACCTGGCGGCGGCTGGGTTCGGAGACGTTCGATCTGGTCGTCATCGGCGGTGGCGTGGTCGGCGCCGGCACGGCGCTGGACGCCGCGACCCGTGGCCTGCGTGTCGCGCTCGTGGAGGCGCGTGACCTCGCGTCCGGCACCTCCAGCAGGTCCTCGAAGCTGTTTCACGGCGGTTTGCGGTACCTGGAGCAGCTCGAGTTCGGGCTCGTGCGGGAGGCGCTGCGCGAACGCGAGTTGATGCTCACCCGCTTGGCGCCCCATCTGGTGAAGCCGGTGAGTTTCCTTTACCCGCTGACACATCGCATCTGGGAACGCCCGTACACGGCGGCAGGCCTGTTCTTATACGACTCGATGGGCGGCGCGCGGTCCGTGCCGGGCCAGAAACACCTGAGCCGTGCCGGTGCGCTGCGGCTGGTGCCCGCGCTGAAGCGGTCGGCGCTGATCGGCGGCATCCGGTACTTCGACGCGCAGGCCGACGACGCGCGGCACACGATGACCGTCGCGAGGACCGCTGCGCACTACGGTGCCGTGATCCGGACGTCCACACAGGTCGTGGGCGTCATCCGGGAAGCGGACCGGGTGTCGGGTGTGCGGATCCACGACGTCGAGGACGGCCGAGGCCTCGAGGTGCAGGCGAACGCGGTGATCAACTGCACCGGCGTGTGGACCGACGACCTGCAACGGCTTTCCGGCTCGCGCGGCCGGTTCCGGGTGCGCGCGTCGAAGGGCGTGCACATCGTCGTGCCACGCGACCGGATCGTGGCCGAATCCGGACTGATTCTGCGGACAGAGAAATCGGTGCTTTTCGTCATTCCGTGGAGAAACCACTGGATCGTGGGGACCACCGATACGGACTGGAACCTCGACCTGGCCCACCCGGCTGCGACGAAGCACGACATCGACTACATCCTGGAGCACGTGAACTCGGTGCTCGCGACGCCGTTGACACACGACGACATCGAGGGCGTGTACGCGGGGCTGCGGCCGCTGCTGGCCGGGGAGAGCGAAGAGACCTCGAAGCTGACGCGTGAGCACGCGGTCGCACGGGTGGCACCGGGCCTGGTCGCGATCGCGGGCGGCAAGTACACCACCTATCGGGTGATGGCCGCTGACGCGGTGAACGCGGCGTCGGCCGACCTGCCGGGCAGGCTCCAGCCGTCGATCACGGACAAGGTGCCGCTCCTGGGCGCCGACGGATACCACGCGCTCGTGAACCAGGTGGACCAGCTTGGCGCACGGCACGGCCTGCACCCGTACCGCGTGCGGCACCTGCTGGACCGGTACGGGTCGCTGGTGCACGAGGTGCTGACGCTGGCGGAAGGCAGGCCGGAACTGCTGAAGCCGCTGACCGCCGCGCCGGACTACCTGCAGGTGGAGATCGTGTACGCGGCGTCGCACGAGGGCGCGCTGCACCTGGACGACACCCTCGCGCGGCGGACCCGCATCTCGATCGAGTACCCGCACCGGGGCGTCGACTGCGCGCAGCAGGTGGCGGAACTGATGGCCGGCGTGCTCGGCTGGCCGGAGGAGACGACGAGCCGCGAGGTCAAGATCTACAAGGCCCGAGTGCAAGCCGAACGAGACAGCCAGGACCAACCGGACGACCAGGCCGCGGACGCCATCCGGGCGGCGGCCCCGGAAGCCCGGCCGGAACTGGAACAAGAACCGGAACCGGCCTGACGGTCCCGGACTCGCGAGCCCGGCATCGCCGGCGTCGCGAGTCCGGCTCGATGCCCGAAACCGGGATCAGACCAGGATCAGCTCGACACGCCTGCCTCGTCGTGGTCCTCGTTCGTCGGGTTGTTCTTCTGCGGCTTGCCGTTGCGGCGGCGCGCGGTCTGGCGCGGCAGCGTGGCGGGCGGGCGCGGTGGCTGGGCGCCGCCACCCATCATCAGCTCCGCGAACGTGGCCATGGCCTCGTCCAGGTGCCCGCCGATGCGGCGCTCCGACTCCTCGTTGCTCTTCTTCACCAGCGACACGACCGACTCGGTGTCCGGCTGCTTGGTGACCACGCCCTCGACCGTCGAAAGGCTCTTGGCCAGCGTCTTGCCCATGTCGGCGATCTTGTCGGTGAAGCCGTCCTCGACCGCGTCGAGTCTGGTGGTCATGCTGTCCAGGCGGCCGGTCACCTGCTCGAGGCGCACCGCCAGCTCCTCGAGCCGCTCGGTGCCGTCGACCGTCGTCTTCGTCTCGTCGATCGAGTCCTGCAGCGTCTTGCGGGACGCCTCGACCTTGGCCGACAGCGAGGTCGACTTCTGGTCGACGTTCGCGTGCAGGCCCTCGACCGCCTCGGCCAGCTTGCCCTGCACCGTCTCCGACGCGTCGACGACCGACTGGCGGACGGTGTCGCGGGTCGAGTCGAGCTGGCCGCGCAGGGCGCCGTCGACCTCGTCGATCCGCACGCGCAGAGTGTTCTCGGCGCCTTCCACGCGCTCGCGCAGCGTGTTCGTGGCCGCGTCGACGCGCTCGCGCACCGGGCCGGTCACGTTGCCAGGCAGCGCGTCGAGCTTCGCGTCCTGCTTGTCCAGGTGCTTGTCGATGTTCGCGTCGAGCTCGTCGATGCGGCGGTGGATGTTCGCGAGCTTGTCCTCAAGCCCGTCCATCCGGCCGGCGACACCCTCGAAGCGCCCCGCCACCCCGTCGAGACGGCCGTCCAGCTGCGCGAACGGCGTGGCCAGCTTGTCCACGATGCCCTCGACGGCACGGGTCAGCGCGGCCAGCGCGGTGTTCTGGGACTCGAGCTTGGCCATCGCGTCGTCGACCCGCGACGTCAACGCCGTGACATCCGTGCGGTCCGGGAGCTCGGACAGCCGCTTGCGCACCGCCCCGATGGACTCCAGCGGCGAGAGCCTGGCGTGGATCTCGTCCAGCGTGTCGAAGATCTGCTGCTGTTCGCTCTCACGGATCTCGGCCGCGCGCACCAACATGTTGCGCATCCGGTCGAACGGCACCGTCGAGTTGTTGTTCTCGTTCACGGAGGTGACCTTCGTCGTGGGGATGGGGCAGGGCCGACGTTGAAAGCCTAGCCACTCCTGGAACGCGCCAATACACCACCCGTTAGTTGCTTGCAGGCTCAAACACGCATAGTTACGCCGATCGGAGCTTGACCGTGGCGCGAATGCCACCGTCGAACATCACCTTGCGTGGTGCTACGATTACCGGATCGGATGACGGCGCCCTCCGAGTACCGTTGCACCATGTCGAGCATGAACCTCGTTCCGGTGACCCCGGAGGCTGTCAGAACCGCACCCAAAGTTCTCCTTCACGACCACCTGGATGGTGGCCTCCGGCCCGCCACGGTGATCGAACTGGCCGACGCGTGCGGCTACCGCGAACTCCCCACCAGCGACGTCGACGAACTCGGCCACTGGTTCACGGAGTCGGCCGACTCGGGCTCGCTCGTGCGGTACCTCGAGACGTTCGCGCACACGTGCGGTGTCATGCAGACGACCGACGCGCTGGTGCGGGTCGCAGCCGAGTGCGCGGAGGACCTCGCCGCTGACGGTGTCGTGTACGCGGAGGTGCGTTACGCACCGGAGCTGTTCTGTGAGAACGGGCTCGATCTCGACACGATCGTGGAAGCGGTGCAGGAAGGTTTCCGCGTCGGCACCGCACGCGCGCTGGAGGCGGGCCACCGGATCCGGATCGGCACGCTCCTGTGCGCCATGCGGCAGAACGCGCGTTCGCTGGAGATCGCCGAACTGGCGGTGCGGCACCGCGACACCGGCGTGGTCGGCTTCGACATCGCGGGCCCGGAGGCGGGTTTCCCTCCCACGCGCAACCTGGACGCGTTCGAGTACCTGCGGCAGCAGAACGCGCACTTCACGATCCACGCCGGTGAGGCGTTCGGTCTCCCGTCGATCTGGGAGGCCCTCCAGCACTGCGGAGCGGAGCGGCTGGGGCACGGTGTGCGGATCGTCGACGACATCAAGGTCGACGACGACGGCACCGTGCAGCTGGGCAGGCTCGCGAGCTATGTCCGCGACCGCCGCATCCCGCTCGAGATGTGCCCGTCGTCCAACGTGCAGACCGGTGCGGCGACGTCGATCGCCGACCACCCGATCGGACTACTCACCAAGCTGCGCTTCCGGGTGACCGTCAACACCGACAACCGGCTGATGTCGGGTTGTTCGATGTCGTCGGAGATGTCCACGCTGGTGGACCAGTTCGGCTACGACTGGGCGGACCTGCGGTGGTTCACGATCAACGCGATGAAGTCCGCGTTCATCGGGTTCGACGAGCGCCTCGCCATCATCGACACGGTGATCAAGCCGGGTTACGCCGCGCTGACGGGCTGACACGGGAAAGGGCCCCGTCGAAGGACGGGGCCCTTTCCGCTGGTCACTTGATGTCGAGGCGTTCCTCGAAGTCGCTCACCAGGGCGCGCCACGACTCGACCTCCGCGTCGAACGGCGCGCTCGGCGCCAGGCGCGTCGGGTCGGGTCGCAGCACGAACGAGACCAGCCAGCCAAGGCTCTCGGACTGGGCCAGCCCCTCGGACACGCTCTTGTCGCCCGCCCAGTCGGCGGCGTCGTTCAGCAACTCCACTGCCAGGTCGAGCTGGACCGGGTCGACCGCGTCCGGGCCTTCCTCGATGTCGTCGGCGAGCCCGTTCAGCACGTAGGTGTTGTCGGTCTCGACCTCGATCTCGAGGCTGCCGTCGGTCGCCTTGGTCGCGACGTCGTCCCACGTGGAGACCTCGGACAGGTCGTTGTCCTCGTTCACGGACTGCGCGATGTGCTTGGCCAGCGCCCGAGGGGACTTGGTGACCGCGATCTTGCCCTTCGAGCCGAGGAAGATCGGCTCGTCATCGAGGTAGCAGCGGAGGGTGTAGTACTCCGCCTCCGCCGTGATGATCTTGATGGGGTCGATGCCCACCTCGGCCCAGAAGCCGACCGGCTCCGGCTCGGCCTCTTCTTCCTCTTCTTCCTCGTCGTCGGCGTCCTCGTCCGCGTCCTCCGCGTCGTCCTTTTTGGACTCGTCCTCGACGACGTCGTCGGCGTCCTCGGTGTCCAGCGCGCTCTCCGCCTCCGCGGACTCGGCCTGGAACGCCGCCAGCTCGTCAGTGGTCTCGTCCAGCGTCGCCTTGTCGACATCCGGGACCACGACGACGTCATCGATCGCGTCGAGGATCTCGTCCCACCGCTCTGCGATGGTCTCGGCGAGGTCGGTCCAGAGCTTCTCGCCCTCGCGGCCGGTGAACGGGAACGTGCCCTGCTCCAGCACGGAGAACCCGGCGGCCGAGTTCAGCACCTCGTGCACCTCGTCCAGCTCGCACACGTCGGCGAGCGACCGGACGATCGTGATGATGTCGGCGAGCTCGCCGATCGTCCACGTGTCCGGTTCCTCGGCTGCCAGCTCGGGCACGCCGACGAGGTCGTAGGTATGCGCCTCGTCGGGCAGCAGCTCCGGCACGGACAGCTCGGGCACGACATCCCATGCCGGGTGGTCGGCGAGGTCGTGCTCGTCGACGGTGCGGACGAACGCGGCGAGGTGGGCGGCGTCCGGGAACGCGTACAGGTCGTCCTCGTGGCCGAGGAAGGCCTCCCACTCCTCGCCGTCCTCCCGCCAGCGCGGCGCCCACAGTGTGACGACATCGCCCTGGGGCAGGCCGAGCTCGATCGAGACGATGTCCTGGGACATTGCTGGACCTCCAGGTCAGGCAATCCGTCGGGCACTCAGAACGACGGGAAGCCTACGTGGTCGGGGAAACATGGTGGATCACCGGTCGGACCGTAGCGATGACGGGTCGAACGAGTCGAGTTCATCGGATGAATCGGGGGACTCTCCCGTGACCCGTTTGTCGCGCCGCGCCTGGAACTCCTCGGCCGTGATGCCGTCGCCGCCGGGCGTCCGAGCAGGGGCCGACCGGCCGGACAGCTGCTCCAAAGCGTAGGTCAGGTTGTCACCGAGCAGTAGCGCGACCTTGTTGTAGCCGGTCTGGGTCGCGTCGTCCATGGCGACCTCGGCGACCTTCACGATCAGCCGCGCGAGCCCGTCGGGCCCGTAGCGCGCGGCCTCCTGCGCCAGCCGCAGGCGCACGAGCTTCCCCCGGCCGTCGACGGTCACCTCGATGGTGCTGTTGCGATCGTGCGCGGTGCCGGTGACCGTGGCCAGGATTTCGTCCACTTTGGACAATGCCTCCTGGCGGGCCCTGCCGTCCTCGATCATCTGCCGCGTGCTGCGGTTGATCGGCTCGCGTTCGATCACCGACGGCCACCGCGGTGCTTGAGCGGGTCGGAGAAGTCGACGTCCGCGGCGTCCTCCTCGTCGTCCACCGGCACGTAACCCAGCGACTCCAGGTGTTTCTCGCCGCGCTCACCGAGGACCGGCGACAGCGTCTTGTACATGTTGCTGCCCGCCCGGCGCGTCGCCCGGTCGGCGAGCGAGGTGATGTTGCGGGCCAGCGTCTCCATGTCACCCGACACCGCGGCAGGCGAGAGCCGCAGCGCGGTCAGCAGCCCGCCCGGCGCCACCACGACCTCGATGCCACCGTCCGGCGACCTGGCCTTGCCGGTGACCCGGCCGACGCGCGCGACCTGCGCCTGCGCCTGTTCGTCGGCGTGGGCGACCTTGCGGTCCAATGCCGCCATCTCGTGGTCGATGTCGATCTCCACGACCCCTCCTGATCCCCGGTACCGCACAAGTGTGCCCGAAAGGTCCGACAAGCGCGCCAGTCCGCCGCAAGTCGTGACCCGTGCCGTCCGTTGGGAGGGTGGGGCGGTCATCCAGTCGGACGGTAGAAGCCAACGAACGGCATCCCCGAGTTCGTCGTGCGTAGTGGACCGACCTGGACCGGATCGCCGGCCTCGACGATCTGGCCGTTGCCGATGTACATGGCCACGTGGCCCTCCCAGCAGACCAGGTCGCCGGGCAGCAGCTGGTCCGCCGACGGGACCTCCGCGCCGATGTCCTGTTCGCGGGAGGTGCGCGGGATGTCCAGGCCGCCCTCGCCGTACGCGTACTGGGTCAGGCCGCTGCAGTCGAGACCGACACCGGGTGCGGTGCCGCCCCACACATACGGGACGCCAAGCTGGCCGAGCGCGGCGCGGACAGCCTTCGCCGCGGTCTCGTTCGGGGCCATGACCGTGCTGCCGTCGGGCAGGTTCACCGCGACGCCCGTGCCAGGCTGCGGCGGGATCGCGACCGGGAGGCGTTTCTTGGTGACGACACCGCCGCCTCCCCCGCCGCCACCGCCGCCGTCTCCACCACCGCCGCCGCCGCCGCCACCGCTGTTGTAGGCGGCGGGCGGGCTGTTGGACTCGGCGCTGGACGGGGTCGTGGCGCCGCCGCCGTTGAGGCGGTCGACCACGCCCGTCAGCTGCGTCATGACCGCTTCGAGGTTCGTGCTGCTCTCGCCGCTGACCTGTGCGCCGAGGCGGATCAGCTCGGAGATCTTGGCCTGCGCGCCTGCGTGGTCACCAGCCGCACGCAGCGCAGCCGCGGCCGACAGCAGCTCGGCCGCCTTGTCCATGAAGTTGTCGATGAGCTGCTGGTTGGTGCCCTGACCGACCTTGAGGACGCCCGCCGCGTCGCGCACCGCGGACTGGACCTCGGCGCTGTACTCGCTGATGTCCTTGGTCGCGGTGCTCATCGTGGTGGCGTCGGCGGCCTGGCGGTCGGCGGAGCCACCCTCCCAGCCGCTCTGCAGCGTGCGGACCTGGCTGCCCGCGTCCGTGTCGTAGGTGTACAGCGCGTTCTGGACGTCGCCGTGCGCCTGGCCGACGCCCTCGATCGCGCCGTCGTCGGTCGCCAGCTGGCGCTGCGCGTCGGCGGCGGGCTGGACGAGCGGCATGACAAGGGGAACCGTTGTCGGACTCACGAAATCTCCCCGATCGCCCGCCGCATCCGCTGGTCACCCTCGTCCTCGATGTCGACGTAGTTCGTCCACGTCCTGCCGACCGCGTCCGCCATCGAGGTGGTGTTGCCCGACAGCCCGTTCACGCGATCGAGCTGGCTCCGCGTCGCGTTGCGGATGGCGTCGGCGAGCCCCACCTCGTTGCCGACCCGTGAGAACGCGTTGCCGTCCATTGCCGCGTGCGCGCCGAGGTTGTTGCCCGTCGCCCGGTTCAGGTCGTCGGCCAGCGGCCGGTACCCACTGGCGAAGCTCGCGAAGGCACCCTCCTCCGCGTCGTAACCAGGCGGCGGTGGCAACGGCTCGTCGTGGTTCGTCATCTGTCCCCTCCTGACGGGTCTGACGCACACCAGCCCCCGGTGGCTCCCCGTCCCAAGATTAGGTCAACTCGGCCACGACATATGGGTGAATCCGCCGATCAGACTCCCATCGGATGCCACACCGTCTTCGTCTCGACGAACGAGCGCAGCCGGGCGATGTCCGGTTGCGCGGTCCAGTCCGGCTCGGTGGCCTTGGCCCGCAGCACCCGCTTGACCGTATCGGCCGCGGCGCCCTCCAGCTCGGCCCGCATCGACTCCGGCGCGCCCGCCAGGTCCAGCGCGTTGACATCGGCGTGCGAGGCGAGCCACGGCGCCAGCTCCGCGGTCCGGCCGGTGACGATGTTGACCACCCCGCCCGGCACGTCGGACGTGGCGAGCACCTCGGACAGGGTGATCGCGGGCAGCGGCCGGTCCTGCGAGGTGACCACGACGGCGGTGTTGCCGGTGGCGATCACCGGCGCGACCACACTGATGAGCCCCAGCAGCGACGAGGACTGCGGCGCGAGCACGCCGACGACCCCCGTCGGCTCCGGCACGGAGAACGAGAAGTACGGCCCCGCGACCGGGTTCGACGCGCCGAGGACGGTCGCGATCTTGTCGGTCCAGCCCGCGTACCAGACCCACCTGTCGATCGCGGCGTCCACAGTGGACTGTGCCTTCTTGGTGGCGACGCCTTCGCTGGCGGCGGTTTCGGCGATGAACTGCTCCCGCCTGCCCTCCAGCAGCTCCGCCACCCGGTACAGCACCTGGCCCCGGTTGTAGGCGGTGGCACCGGACCAGCCGCCGAACGCCTTGCGGGCGGCCACCACCGCTTCGCGGACGTCCTTGCGGGAGCCCTGGGCGGCGTTCGCGAGGAACCCGCCCTTGCTGTCCCGCACCGGGTAGGAGCGGCCGGACTCGGAACGCGGGAACGCGCCGCCGATGTAGAGCTTGTACGTCTTGGCGACAGACAGACGGTCAGACATCGAGATATGCCTCCAGTCCCGTGCGGCCACCCTCGCGGCCGAACCCGGACTCCTGGTAGCCGCCGAACGGCGCGGTCGGGTCGAAGCGGTTGAACGTGTTGGCCCACACCACACCGGCACGGAGCTTGTTCGCCATCCAGAGGATGCGCGAGCCCTTGTCCGTCCAGATGCCCGCGGACAGCCCGTATGGCGTGTTGTTGGCCTTCGCGACGGCCTCGTCCGGGGTGCGGAACGTCAGCACCGAAAGCACGGGGCCGAAGATCTCCTCGCGGGCGATCCGCATGGCCTGGCTGACACCGGAGAACACGGTCGGCGCGAAGAAGAAACCCTTCTCCGGCAACGGACACGGGCTCACCCACTTGTCCGCGCCCTCGCTCTCGCCGGACTCGACCAGCTCGGTGATCCTCGTGAGCTGTTCGCGTGAGTTGATCGCGCCGACGTCGGTGTTCTTGTCGAGCGGGTCGCCGATCCGCAACGTCGAGACCCTGGCGTGCAGCTTCTCGATCAGCTCGTCGGCGACCGACTCCTGCACCAGCAGCCGCGAGCCCGCGCAGCAGACGTGGCCCTGGTTGAAGAAGATGCCGTTGACGATGCCCTCGACGGCCTGGTCGAGCGGCGCGTCGTCGAACACCACGTTGGCCGCCTTGCCGCCCAGCTCGAGCGTGACCTTCTTGCCCTTGCCCGCGAGCGAGCGCTGGATGAGCTTGCCGACGTCGGTGGAGCCGGTGAACGCGACCTTGTCGACCCCGGCGTGGGTGACCAGCTCGGCGCCGACGTCACCGGCGCCGGGCAGAATGTTGACCACGCCAGGCGGCAGCTCCGCCTGCTGGATGATCTCGGCGAGCACGAGCGCGGTCAGCGGCGTGGTCTCCGCGGGCTTGAGCACGACGGTGTTGCCGCAGGCCAGCGCGGGTGCGATCTTCCACGCGGCCATCAGCAGCGGGAAGTTCCACGGGATGACCTGCCCCGCGACGCCCAGCGGCTTCGGGTCGGGCCCCAGCCCCGCGTAGCCGAGCTTGTCCGCCCAGCCCGCGTGGTAGAAGAAGTGCGCGGACGCGGTCGGCACGTCGACGTCCCGCGACTCCTTGATCGGCTTGCCGTTGTCGAGGCTCTCCAGCACGGCCAGCTCACGCGCGCGCTCCGCGATCATGCGGGCGATCCGGTAGATGTACTTGGCGCGCTCGGCGCCCGGCATCTTCCCCCACACGCGGTCGTAGGCGCGGCGGGCGGCCTTGACCGCGCGGTCCACGTCGTTCTTGTCGGCGGTGCCGACCTCGGCCAGCACCTCCTCGGTGGCCGGGTTGATCGTCTTCAGCGGCTCACCGGCGCCGTCGACGAACTCGCCGTCGAGGAACATCCGGTAGCTGGGCTTGAGGTTCGCGATGTCCCGGTTCTCGGGAGCCGGCGCGTATTCCCACATGTCAGTCCACCGTCACGTAGTCAGGGCCGCTGTAGTGGCCTTCGAGCTGGGCACGCCGCTGCATCAGCAGGTCGTTGAGCAGGCTGGACGCACCGAAGCGGAACAGCTTCGAGGTGAGCCAGTCCGGGCCGGCGACCTCGTTGACCGCGACCAGGTAGCGGATCGCGTCCTTGGTGTTGCGGATGCCGCCCGCCGGTTTCACGCCGCGGTGCTCGCCGGTCTGGGTGTGCCAGTCGCGGACGGCCTGCAGCATCACGTGAGTGACGGGCAGCGTCGCGGCGGGGCTGACCTTGCCGGTGGAGGTCTTGATGAAGTCGCCGCCCGCCAGCATGGCCAGCCAGGAGGCACGGCGCACGTTGTCGTAGGTGACGAGCTCACCGGTCTCGAGGATGACCTTGAGGTGCGCGGGGCCCGCCGCGTCCTTGACGGCGACGATCTCGTCGAACACGCGGCCGTACTGCCCGGACAGGAACGCGCCCCGGTCGATCACCATGTCGACCTCGGTGGCACCGCACTCGACCGCGAACCGGGTATCGGCGAGCTTGATGTCCAGCGTCGACCGCCCGGAGGGAAACGCGGTCGCGACGCTGGCGACGTCGACACCCGTGCCCCGGGTCTCCTTCGCCGCGGTCGCCACCATGTCGGGGTAGACACACACCGCCGCGACTCTGGGCACGTCAGGACGGTCCGGGTCGGGCCTGCGTGCCTTCGCACACAGCGAGCGAACCTTGCCCACCGTGTCGGCGCCTTCGAGGGTGGTCAGGTCGACCATGCCGATCGCGGTGTCGATGGCCTGCAGTTTCGAGGCCTTCTTGATGCTGCGGGTGGCGAGCCCCGCCGCCCGCTGCTCGACGCCGACCTGGTCCACACCGGGTAGCCCGTGGAGGAACCGCCGCAGGGACATCTCGTCCCGAGTCGCGTCGGCAAGTGCGGGCGGTAACCCGGTGCTCGCCGTTGAGGGTGCTGCCATGGGCCCGAGTCTAGGCGGCACACCCGACCCCGCCCGCCCGGTCGGGCCAGGTTGTCCACAGGTCGATGAGTTGTCCACAGGAGACCCGCGAACCCCCGGTCCTGTCACCCCCAACCGGTAAACTGGCATGGCGGGACGCCCCCGGGAACGGGTGGGGGTTGGCATTCGGCGGCCGCGCGTCTTTGCCCAGGTCAGGCCGACGCGGCGTTACTCCTCGAGCTGGCGCTGGTCCTTCTTGTCGCGCTTCTTGCGCTTGACCTCGACGCCACCCCAGAAGGCGAGGCCGTTGATCTTCACGAGCGGTGCGCCAGGGCGGGGCTGCCCGGGCTCCTGAACGCTGTTCTCGAACGCGCCCATGAACCCGACGCCGTTGACCTGCACCACGACGTCCTCCGGCACGAAGATCTCGATGCCGCCCATGAGCGCGAACGCCTGGATCGTGGTCTCCGCGTCCTCGAACCGCGCGTCGGTCAGGTCGATCTGGACGCCGCCCATCAGCGCGAACGACGTGAAGGTCGGCGGCACCGTCCACGCGCCCTTGCGCACCGTGCCGGACATGATCGCGACCGCCGCGCTCGACGTGCCGCAGCCGCCGACCCGGTTGGACGCCACCGGCGGGGATGCCGCGGCGGCGGGCACCGGCAGCTGCGGCGACTGGCCGCTGACCGGCAGGTCCCGGACCAGCGGTTCCAGGTCGCGGAAGATCTTCGCCGCGTAGACCTTGTCGAGCCGCTCCTCGAGTTCCCCGACGGTCAGCCTGCCCTCGGCCATGGCATCGTGCAGCACCCGGGCTATGCGCTCGCGGTCGTCGTTGGACACCCGCATCTCCCGCGGGTCCGGCACGGCTGGCGGTTCACTCACGCGGGTGAGGTTATCGTGCGCACATGCCCGATGGTGCCCGGCGCGGTCTTTTCCACGCCGACGAGATCTCGCCCACTGACCTGGCAAAGCAGATCGCCGCACTGGATCAGCAGTCACGGCTGCCCGGAATCCCCCGCCTGCGAGCCTGGACCATCTCGGCACTCGGCCTGAAGCCCGGTGACCGGGTGGTCGACATCGGGTCCGGCACCGGTGAGGAGGCCCGCCTCCTCGCGGAGACCGTCGGCGAGGGCGGCGAGGTCATCGGCGTCGACCCGAACCCCGGCATGCGCACGGAGGCGGAGCGGCGCGCGCCCCGCGCACGGTTCGTCGACGGCAACGCCTACGCGCTGCCGTTGCCCGGCGAGTCAGTGGACGCGGTCACCTGCGAGCGCGTGTTCCAGCACCTCGACCACCCTGAGCAGGCGGCGGCGGAGATCGCCCGCGTGCTGCGGCCCGGCGGACGCGTCGTGGTCACCGACGTCGACTGGGCGACAGCTGTCATCCATCCCGGTGAGCCCGGCATCGTCCGGGTGATGACGGAGTCGATGCACGGCGGCGTCGTGAACCCCTACGCGGCGCGGCGGCTGCCCGGCCAGCTCGCCGGCGCGGGCCTGACCGTCGACGACACCGGTTCGCAGGCGCTCGTGCAGTCTCCCGCCGCGGCGACCGGGCCGCTGGTGGCGATGATCGCCAGGATGGCCGTCGACCGCGGCGTCCTCGACGCCGCGCAGAGCGAGCGGTTCCTCGCCGACCTCGCGGCAGGCGCGCAGAACGGCGACTTCCACATGTCGGTGACCATGTTCGCCGTGCTGGCGCACCGATGACCTCGGTCATACTCAGCGGGGCGAACCCCGGAGTGCGGCTCACCGACGGTGATGTCGTGACGGCGTTCGCGTCGGTGTGGACGGTGGACTGGTCGGTGCGTGGTGCCGGTGCCGCTCTGGTGCTGTGGCACGGCGACCGGGTGCGTGCCGTGGGCAGCGACCCGGTGCTCGCGGAGTGGCTCGCGCAGTACTTCGTGCGGCACTTCCCCGAGGTGGACGGGCTGCCGTGGACCACACCGGAGGTCGAGACCGCGCCGGTGACGGTCGACCTGGACCTGGCAGAGGGACTGACGGCGCGCGGCGCGGGCATCGAGGTGACCATGTCGGAGGTGCTGGGGCGCCGCACGTTCACCACGGACAGCTTCGCGCTCGACGGTGTCCCGCACTCGTTGCAACTGCTGCTCGCGCCGGTCGCGGACGCGGCGATCACGGTCGACGGGCTCCTGGTGCCCGGCGAGGTGACCGTCGGCGGCACCGAGCTACGGCCGTCGTCGTCGGCTTTTCTCGCCACCGCCGAGGTGTGGTCGGTCTGAGCTAACGTGTCGCGTCATGGATGTGCTCACCGTCGATCACCCGCTGGCCAAGGCGCGGTTGACCGTCATGCGGGACGCCCGCACCGACAACGCCGTGTTCCGCTCGGCGCTGCACGAGCTGACCGTCATGCTGATCTACGAGGCGATGCGCGAGGCGCCGGTGCGGACCGAGCGCATCCACACCCCGGTCGCCCGCACCGAAGGTGTCTGGCTCGCGAACCCGCCGCTCCTGGTGCCGGTGCTGCGCGCCGGGCTCGGCATGGCCGACCAGGCGCACAAGCTGATCCCCGAGGCGCAGATGGGTTTCGTCGGCCTCGCACGCAACGAGGAGACGCTCGAGCCGACCCCGTACATGGAGTCGCTGCCCGCGAACCTCGCGGGACGGCCGGTGTTCGTGCTCGACCCGATGCTCGCGACCGGCGGTTCCATGGAGTACACGATCCGGCTGCTGACCGACCGCGGCGCCACCGACGTCACGGCCGTCTGCGCGCTGGCCGCGCCGGAGGGCATCAAGCACCTGTCCGAGGCGAAGCTGCCGGTGCGGCTGGTCACGGCGAGTATCGACGAGCGGCTCAACGACTCCGGCTACATCGTGCCAGGGCTCGGCGACGCCGGGGACCGGCAGTACGGCACGGTCTAGCGCGATTTTGGTATCACGGTGGTACCGTCGAAAGCATGGCGATGACTGTGAGGCTGACGGACGAGGAGAACGCCCACCTCGCCCAGCTTGCCGAAGCCGAGGGGCGGTCGAAGCAGGACATACTGCGGTTGGCGCTGGCCGACCGCTGGTCACGGCTGCAGAAGGAACAGCAGCTTGGCGAGGTCCTGAGTCGCGTCCTGCCGCGCTACAAGGGTTTGCTGGACCGCATCGGAACAGCCTAAAACTGTCGGTGGTCTCTGACATGATCGTTAGGTGATCATGTACTTGGACGCCAGCGACCTGCTCGTGCTGGCCGCCGCCGTCACCGGTGGTGATCTGGTCGTGCGCGACCTCGGGCTGCTCGACGCCGCCGCGCACCGGCCCCGCGCCACCGTGCTCGGCGTGCAGGCGTACGACACGCTGTGGCTCAAGGCAGCCGCCCTGCTCGACTCGGTCGTGTGCACGCGTCCCCTGGTCGAGGGCAACTGGCGGCTCGGCTGGGTCGCGGCCGTGACCATCTGCGACATGAACGGCTGGTGGATCGACGCCGACGAGGACGAGGCACTCGACCTGGTCCGCGAGGTCGGCCGAGGGAACGTCTCCGTACAGCAGATGGCGGCGCGGCTCGAGGAGTGGGCCCACCCGAAGGAAAGCGACTTATGAGCTTGACCTGGAGCGCACTCCAGCTCTTACGGTCGAAGCCGTGACTTACGCGATCGCCGAGGCGGCCCACCGCAGTGGGTTGTCGATCGACACACTTCGTTACTACGAACGCATCCAACTGATCGACCCGCCCGCCCGCGACTCGGGTGGCCGCCGGGCCTACAACGACGACGACCTGGTGTGGCTCGAGTTCCTGACCAAACTGCGCACGACCGGCATGCCGATCCGGATGATGCGCGAGTACGCGAAGCTGCGGCACCAGGGCATGTCCAGCGCGGGGCGGCGCAAGCAGATCCTCGTCGAGCAGCGGACCGAGGTGCTGAGCCGGATCGCCGAGCTCAACCTGTGCCTGGACGTGCTCAACTACAAGATCGCCAACTACGAGAAGTGCGAGAGCGCGGTG
Organism: Actinophytocola sp.; assembly: GCF_049647105.1. Lineage (GTDB taxonomy): Bacteria > Actinomycetota > Actinomycetes > Mycobacteriales > Pseudonocardiaceae > Actinophytocola. The sequence continues at coordinate 29,377 of NZ_JBARWZ010000168.1, read as the reverse complement.
GTGACCGAGCCGCACGCCGCCTCGGCCTAGACCTAGGCCATCAGCCCGGCCGCGACCGTGGCGCCCAGTTCCCAGCAGGCCTGGAGGTCGGCCTTGCCGGGTTCTCCGGTGACGCTGACCACGGGTGCGACCTTCTCCCAGCCGAGGCCCGTGGTGATCGACTCGATGCCGAGGACGGCGCCGGTGGTGTCGTTGTTGCCGTGCACGTACAGGCCGAACGGCCGGCCTCGGGTCGCGTCGAGGCACGGGTAGTAGGCGAGGTCGAAGAACACCTTGAGGGCGCCGGACATCATGCCGAGGTTCGCTGGCGTGCCGAGGAGGTAGCCGTCGGCCTCGAGTGCGTCGGGCACGGTCGCCGCGAGCGCGGGCCGCCGAACGACCTCGACCCCCTCGATCTCGTCGGTGCTCGCCCCGGCCACCACGGCCTCGAACATCGCCTGCATGGACGGCGACGGCGTGTGATGCACGATCAACAACCTGGCCATGTCAGTCCTTCAGCAGTGCCGTCACCTCGTCGCGCAGTGTGGCGAGGCGGGTGGTCGCCTTGGTGCGGGCGTCGGCAAGGGAACCCGTCACCTTGGCCACGACCTCCAGATACGCCTTGACCTTCGGCTCCGTGCCCGACGGGCGCACGATCACCCGCACGCCGTCGCCACACAGGCGGACGATGTCCTGCGCCGGGCCGTCCTCGGTGACCGGCACGCCGCACAACCGCTCCGGCGGCGATGACCGCAGGGCCGCCACCAGGCGTGGCATCGCGGCCACGTCGTCGAAGCGCAGGGAGATCTGGTCCGTCAGGTGCACGCCGTGCGCGGTGTACAGGTCGTCGAGCACGTCCAGCAGCGTGCGACCGGCCGCCTTCAGCGTGGCGGCCAGGTCGCACGCCACCACCGCGGCCGAGATGCCGTCCTTGTCCCGCACGAAGTCCGGGTCCACCGACAGGCCAAGCGCCTCCTCGTACGCGAACACCAGCCCGTCACCCGCGCGCATCAGCCACTTGAACCCGGTCAGCGTCTCCGCGTGCCGGGCCCCGTGCGCGGCGGCGATGTGCGACAACATCGACGACGACACGATCGTCGACGCCACCAACGGATCCGGACGGTCCACTGTGGACAACACGTGGGAACCCAGCAGCACACCGGTCTCGTCGCCGCGCAGCATGCGCCAGCCGTCCTTGTCGCGGACGCCAAGTGCGCAGCGGTCCGCGTCCGGGTCCAGCGCGATCGCGAGGTCGGCGTCCACATCGGACGCGAAGCCGAGCAGCAGGTCCGCGGCACCCGGCTCCTCCGGGTTCGGGAACGCGACCGTCGGGAACTCCGGGTCCGGCGCGGCCTGCGCCTCGACCAGCCGGACATCCGTGAAACCCGCTGCCAGCAAGGCTTCCAGCGCGGTCTCGCCGCCGACACCGTGCATCGGTGTGAGCACGACACGCAGGTCGCGGGCGGTGCCGCGGGGCAGGGTGGCGATCCTGGCGACGTACCCCGACACGTCCGCCAGCGCCTCCGCTCCCGGCGCGACCGGCACCGAAACGGCGGGCGGCGCCTCACGAATGCCGGTCTCGATCAGCTTGTCGTCCGGCGGCACGATCTGCGCGCCGTCGTCCGTGTAGACCTTGTACCCGTTGTCGGCGGGCGGGTTGTGCGACGCGGTGATCTGGATGCCCGCCACCGCACCGAGAGCACGCACGTGGAACGCCGTCATCGGCGTCGGGAGCGGGCCGGGCATGGTGCGCACCACGAAACCTGCCGCGACCAGCACCGACGCCGCGGCCTCCTCGAACTCCGCCGAGCCGTGCCGGGCGTCGCGGCCGACGATCACCGTGCCGCCGGAGTGCCCCTTGTACGTCAGCCACGCCGCGACACCGTGGGTGGCACGCAGCACGACCGCCTTGTTCATGCCATTGGAGCCCGCGCGCACCGGGCCGCGCAGGCCAGCGGTCCCGAACGCGAGGGTCCCGTTCATGCGGTCGGTCAGCTCGTCGACCGAGGACTCGGCACCGCCCATGGCACGGGCCGCGACCTGCTGCAGCTCGGTGCGGGACGCGGGGTCGGGATCGTCGGCGATCCAGCGGAACGCCCGGTCCCGCAGCTCCGACGGCAGACTCACGACCGCTCCACCAGCGATTTCAGCAGCTCGCCCATGCGGGTGGCCGACGCGCGGCCCGCCTCAAGGACCTCTTCGTGGTTGAGCGGCTCGCCCGTGACGCCGGCGGCCAGGTTCGTCACCAGCGACAGCCCGAACACCTCGACCCCGGCGGCGCGTGCGGCGATGGCCTCGAGGACGGTCGACATGCCGACCAGGTCCGCGCCCATGGTCCGCAGCATGCGGATCTCGGCCGGGGTCTCGAAGTGCGGCCCCGGCAGCCCCGCGTACACGCCATCGACGAGCGTCGGGTCGATCTCCTTCGCCAGGGTGCGCAGGCGCGGCGAGTACAGGTCGGTCAGGTCCACGAACTGAGCACCGACCAGCGGGGAGGTGGCCGTCAGGTTCAGGTGGTCGCTGATCAGGACCGGCTGGCCGACCGCGACACCGTCGCGCAGGCAGCCCGCCGCGTTGGTCAGCACGACCGTGCGGCACCCGGCCGCGGCGACAGTCCGCACACCGTGCACCACGGGACCGACGCCGCGGCCCTCGTACAGGTGGGTGCGGCCGAGCAGGACCAGCACACGCTTGTCGCCGACCCGCAGCGAACGCAGCGTGCCGCCGTGGCCCGCGACGGTGGGGGCGGCGAAGCCGGGCAGGTCGCCGATGGGCACCTCGGCGTCGGGTGCGCCGAGCACGTCGGCGGCTGGTCGCCAGCCGGAGCCGAGCACGACCGCGACGTCATGGGTGTCGACGCCGGTGAGCTTGGCGAGCGTCTCGGCGGCCTCGGCGGAGTCCTGGATGTCGGTCACCCGGGGAGGATAGGCCACGCTCAGCCGGTGACCGTGAAGTCCTTCGCGATGCTGGCGAACAGGGCGCGGCCGGGGTCCTCCTGATCGATGATCACGGTCAGCGACAGCACCCACAGGTCGCGCGAGTAGGGCAGCAACCTGGCGAAGGTGCCCTGGTGCAGGTCATGGGTGTTCGGGTCGCCGGGCGCCAGCTCCGCGGCGCTGGTGATGGCGTGATAGGTCAGTTCCCGCGCGGCTTCCCGGGACACGACGCCGTCCGGTTCGATGCCTTTGACCGGCCGAGGCGTGAGGTCGCCGGAGACCACCACCTCGGGGGCGCGATCGTCCAGTTCGTCGATGTAGTCCTGGATCTCGTAGTCCGGGTAGAAGTTGATGATCCGCTCGACGGTCAGCAGCTGGGCGCCGTCGGGCGACACGTAGTAGAAGCGGGTGCTGTTGGGCAGATCCTCGGCGCGGTAGTCCTCGGCGAACTCGACCCAGTCGCTCGGCACAGGCAGCCGGAAACCCCCGCCCTGGGCGGGGGTGGTGCTGGAGGCGGTGCCGGCCCTGACCTCGAGTGCGCCCGCGTCGTCCTCGGCGGGGACCGTGGTCTGGGTCGTGGGGGTCTGCTGGGTCGTCGGCGGCATGACCGCCTTGCCGCCGACGTACCGGGAGAGCGCGAAGCCTCCTGCCGCCGCGGCGAAGAAGAACAGGACGGAGAAGAACGCGACGAGTGCGGAGATGACGGAGCCGCGTTCGCGGCGGACCTGTTCGCGGACGGTGACGTCGAAGGGCAGCGGCCCCGGCGCGGCGGCGAGCCCTGGTGCCGAACCCGGCTGAGCAGGCACGTCAGCGGCGTCGTCCGCACCGTCGGCGGCTGTGGAACCACCATCGGAATCGCCGTCAGGCGCGTCGGAAACGTCGTCCTCGCGCGCGTTGCCCAACCCCCACCCGTTCCCGGGGGCGCCCCGCCTTGCCATCTTATCGGCTGGGGGTGACGTTTCGGGGTCGTCGTCCTCTGCCTGTGGATAACTCGGCGGCTGTGGATTGTTCGCCGCCTCCTTGAGCAGTTCCAGGTCCTCGTCGGTCAGCAGCGGCGTGCTCGGCGGCGGCAGCAGCGGGTGCAGGCGGTTGCGCAGTTCGCGCAGCGTGATCCGCTCCTCCGGCTCCTTCACCATCAGCGCGGCGACCACCTCGCCGAGCGGGCCCTCCGTCGAGGGACGGGGGATCTCGCCGTGCACGACCTGGTTGACGGTGTCCAGCACGGCTCCGTCCACGTCGTACGGCGGCCTGCCCTCGATCATCGCGAACAGCGTCGCGCCGAGGCCCCACAGGTCGGCCGCCGGTGTCACCTCGCGGCCGGCGGCGACCTCCGGCGAGATGTACGCGGGTGAGCCCAGCATGATCCCGGTGCTCGTGAGCGTCTGCTCGGACACGTTGCGGGCGATGCCGAAGTCGGTCAGTTTCACCTGACCGTCCACCCCGATGAGTACGTTCCCGGGCTTGATGTCACGGTGTGTGATGCCCGCCTGGTGCGCGGCGGCCAGCCCGGCGGCCACCGCGTCCGCGATCGCGGCGGCCTTCCGCTCCGGCAGCGGGCCGAGGACGTTGATCAACGTCGCCAGGCTGTGCGCGAGCAGGTACTCCGTCACCACGAACGGCTCGCCGTCCTCGCGGGCGACGTCGTGCAGCGTGATCACGTTCGGGTGGGACAGCGCGGCGATGGCACGCGCCTCGCGCAGCGTACGTTCCCGCAGCTCAGCGGCCTGCGCTTCGGGCAGACCAGGCGGGAGAAGGACTTCCTTCACCGACACGGTGCGGTGGAGGACCTCGTCGTACGCCTCCCACACGGTGCCCATGGCGCCCTGGCCGAGCTGCCTGCGCAACCGGTAGCGCCCGGCGACGACCCGCTCCCCAGTGCTGGACACGCACGCCATTGTGCCGGTACTCACCAGGTCCCCGGCGATCAGCCTCACACTCGCGTGCCCTGGCGTTCCCGGGTCGCGTCCGTAGCATTGCGGGGTATGACCTCGGCGGACCAGTTGCGGCTGGCATCGGAGTTCGACCCGGCGACCAGGGACCAGTGGCAGGCCATGGTCGACAAGGTTCTGCGCAGGTCAGGCGTGGACGTCGACGGTCACGACGGCCCGGTGGAAGACCTCCTCGCGAGCGCGACCTACGACGGGTTCGCGATCCAGCCCCTCTACACCGCCGACGACGCGGCCCCCGACGCCGGCTTCCCCGGCCTCCCCCCGTTCACCAGGGGCAGCAGGCCCGACGGCACGGTCGCCACCGGCTGGGACGTCCGCCAGCGCCACGCCGACCCGGACGTCGACGCGACCCGCCGCGCGGTGCTCGCCGACCTGGAGAACGGGGTCACGTCGCTGTGGCTCGTGGTCGGTGCCGCTGGAGTGTCGCCCGACGCGCTGCCGGACGTGCTCGCCGACGTCTACCTCGACCTCGCGCCCGTCACGCTGGACGCGGGCGCGGACTTCGCGGCCGCCGCCGACGCACTGCTGGCGGTGCACGACGACAAGGGTGTCCAGGCCAGCGAGGTGCGCGGCAACCTCGGCGCCGACCCGCTCGGCCACCGCGCGCGGACCGGCACGCCCTCGGATCTCGACGGCGCCGCCGCGCTGGCGACACGGATCGTCGAGCGGTACGAGAACCTGCGGTCAGTGGTCGTCGACGCGCTGCCGTACCACGAAGCGGGCTCGTCCGACGGGCAGGAGCTGGGCTGTGCGCTGGCGACCTCGGTCGCGTACCTGCGTGCGCTGACCGGCGCGGGGCTTTCGGTCGAGCAGGCCGCCCGGCAGCTGGAGTTCCGGTTCGCCGCGACCGCCGACCAGTTCGGCACCATCGCGAAGCTGCGGGCCGCGCGCAGGCTCTGGGCGCGGGTCGCGGAGGTCTGCGGCGCACCCGGCGCCGGGTCCCCGCAGCACGCCGTGACCTCATCGACCATGACGACCCGCCGCGACCCGTGGAACAACATGCTGCGCACGACCCTCGCCTGCTTCGCCGCGGGCGTCGGCGGCGCGGACGCGGTGACCGTGCAGCCGTTCGACGCGGCCATCGGCCTGCCGGACGGGTTCGCACGCCGCATCGCACGCAACACCCAGTCGATCCTGCTGGAGGAGTCGAAGGTCGCCGGGGTGATCGACCCCGCAGGCGGCTCCTGGTACGTGGAGCGGCACACCGACCAGCTGGCGCACGCGGGCTGGGCCGTGTTCCAGGAGATCGAGAAGGCCGGTGGCATCGCCGCGGCGCTCGACTCCGGGCTGGTCGAGGAGCGGATCGCGGCCACCCGTGACGCCAGGACCGCGCGACTCGACGCGGGCGAGGAGGCGATCACCGGCGTGACCGTGTTCCCGAACAAGGACGAGAAACCACTGACACGCCGACCGGAACCAGCCGTGCCGTCGGGTGGCGGGTTGCCAAGAGTGCGATACGCGGAACCGTTCGAGGCGGCGCTGGAGGCCCGGTCATGAGGATCCCCGACTTCTCCGACATCGCGCTCGGTGAGCCGGACGCCGGCTCGGCCGCCGAATGGCAGGCCGCGGTGCAGGACGCCACCGGCAAGGGCGCGGACGCGCTGATGTGGGAGACACCGGAGGGCATCGGCGTGAAACCCCTGTACACCGGGGAAGACACGGCCGGGCTGGACTTCCTGTCGACCTATCCGGGCATCGTGCCCTTCCTGCGCGGGCCGTACCCGACGATGTATGTCAACCAGCCGTGGACCATCCGCCAGTACGCGGGTTTCTCCACCGCGGAGGAGTCGAACGCCTTCTACCGCCGCAACATCGCGGCTGGGCAGAAGGGCCTTTCGGTCGCGTTCGACCTCGCGACGCACCGAGGCTACGACTCCGACCACCCACGCGTCGCCGGTGACGTCGGCATGGCCGGGGTCGCGATCGACTCGATCTACGACATGCGGCAGCTGTTCGACGGCATCCCGCTCGACAAGATGTCGGTGTCGATGACCATGAACGGCGCCGTCCTGCCGATCCTCGCGCTCTACGTGGTGGCGGCGGAAGAACAGGGTGTGCCGCAGAGCCAGCTCACCGGGACCATCCAGAACGACATTCTCAAGGAGTTCATGGTCCGCAACACCTACATCTACCCGCCGCAGCCGTCGATGCGGATCATCTCCGACATCTTCTCGCACACCAGCCGGCACATGCCGAAGTTCAACTCGATCTCCATTTCCGGCTACCACATGCAGGAAGCGGGTGCGACGGCCGATCTGGAGCTGGCGTACACGCTGGCCGACGGGGTCGAGTACATCAGGGCGGGTGTCGACGCCGGTTTGAGCGTGGACTCGTTCGCGCCCAGGCTGTCGTTCTTCTGGGCCATCGGCATGAACTTCTTCATGGAGGTCGCCAAGCTGCGGGCCGCGCGGCTGCTGTGGGCGAAGCTCGTGAAGCAGTTCGAGCCGTCCTCGGACAAGTCGCTGTCGCTGCGCACGCACTGCCAGACCTCCGGCTGGTCGCTGACCGCGCAGGACGTCTACAACAACGTGATCCGCACCTGCGTCGAGGCGATGGCCGCCACCCAGGGGCACACGCAGTCGCTGCACACCAACGCGCTCGACGAGGCACTCGCGCTGCCGACCGACTTCTCCGCCCGCATCGCGCGGAACACGCAACTGTTGCTGCAGAAGGAGTCCGGCACCACCCGCGTCATCGACCCGTGGGGCGGCAGCGCGTTCGTCGAGCGGCTCACCCACGACCTGGCACGCAAGGCATGGGGGCACATCCAGGAGGTCGAGTCCGCGGGCGGCATGGCACGCGCGATCGACGCCGGTATCCCGAAGCTGCGCATCGAGGAGGCGGCCGCACGCACGCAGGCCCGCATCGACTCGGGCCGCCAGCCGGTGATCGGCATCAACAAGTACCGGCTCGCGGACGCCGACGAGCAGATCGACGTGCTGAAGGTCGACAACGCCGGGGTGCGGGCGCAGCAGCTGGAGAAGCTGCGGCGGCTGCGTTCCGAACGCGATCAGTCCACCGTGGATCGAACGCTCGACGCGCTGACGGCCGCCGCCGACCGCGACGGCAACCTACTCGCGCTGGCGATCGACGCGGCACGCGCGAAGGCGACCGTCGGCGAGATCTCCGAGGCGCTCGGCAAGGTGTGGGGACGGCACTCGGCGCAGATCCGTACGATCTCCGGCGTCTACTCCGAGGAGGTCGGCGGCATGTCCAATGTGGAGGAGGCGCGCCGGGTCGTCGACGAGTTCGCCGACGCCGAGGGCAGGCGGCCGCGCATCCTGGTCGCGAAGATGGGCCAGGACGGCCACGACCGCGGCCAGAAGGTGATCGCGACCGCGTTCGCCGACCTCGGCTTCGACGTCGACGTCGGCCCGCTGTTCCAGACCCCGGCGGAGGTGGCGCGGCAGGCCGTCGAGGCGGACGTGCACATCGTCGGCGTCAACTCGCTCGCCGCCGGTCACCTCACGCTGGTGCCCGCGCTGCGCGACGAACTGGCCGCGCTCGGCCGCGAAGAGATCATGATCGTCGTCGGCGGTGTGATCCCGCCGCAGGACTACGACGAGCTGCACTCATCGGGTGCGGCCGCGATCTTCGGGCCCGGCACGGTGATCGCCGACGCGGCCACCGACCTGCTGCGGAAGCTCATCGATGCCGCGGGACATTGACGTAGAGGCCTATGCCAAGGGGGTGCTGGCGGGCGACCGCGGCACGCTGTCCAAGGCGATCACGCTGGTCGAGTCGCGGCGGCCGGACCACCGGGCGCAGGCACAGCAGCTGCTCGTGGAGTTACTGCCGCACGCGGGCGGCGCGCACCGGGTCGGCATCACCGGGGTGCCCGGCGCGGGCAAGTCGACGTTCATCGACGCCCTCGGCACGCGGCTCACCGGCGCCGGTGAGCGGGTCGCGGTGCTGGCGGTGGACCCGTCCTCGTCCCGCACGGGCGGCTCGATCCTCGGCGACAAGACCAGGATGTCGAAGCTGTCGGTGGACCCGTCCGCGTTCATCCGCCCCTCGCCGACGTCCGGCACGCTCGGCGGCGTCACCCGCGCGACGCGCGAGACGATCGTGCTGATGGAGGCGGCGGGCTACGACGTGGTGCTGGTCGAGACCGTCGGCGTCGGCCAGTCGGAGATCTCGGTCGCCAACATGGTCGACTGTTTTCTCCTGCTGACGCTGGCCCGCACCGGCGACCAGCTACAGGGCATCAAGAAGGGCGTTCTCGAGCTGGCGGACGTGATCGCGGTGAACAAGGCCGACGGCGACCACGAGCTCCCGGCCCGCAAGGCGGCACGCGAGCTGTCGGGCGCGCTGCGGCTGCTGCAGGCCTCGTCGGACGGGTGGACGCCGCCGGTGCTGACGTGCAGCGGCATGACCGGTGCGGGGCTGGATACCCTGTGGGAACAGGTGAAACGCCATCACGACACGCTGTCGGAGTCGGGTGCGCTGACGGACAAGCGGCAGCGCCAGCAGGTCGACTGGACGTGGACGATGGTGAAGGACACGCTGCTGACCAGGCTGTCCGAGCACCCGGGGGTACGCGCGCTCGCGCCGTCGCTCGAGCAGCAGGTCGCGGACGGCACGCTCACCCCGACCCTGGCCGCGGAACGCATCCTCGAGGAGTTCGCGAACTGACCGTGTCGCGAATGGGGTGCATCAATACCCGCCCGGCCGCTGATCGTTGGTTCCCAGTGTCGATAAGCTTGTGGCATGCGCAGCGCCGTCCGACTACTCGTCGTCACCCATGTGGGGCTTGTTCTGGCGCTGCTTCCGGTTCACGCGGTCGCCGAGTCGCATCACTCCGGCCGTGAGTACAGCTTCGTCGCCGGGCAACAGCCGGCGCCGCCGCCCACCGGGCCGTCCACCGCACCGAGCGCGCCCACCATGGAACTCGAACCCGCCGAGACGGAAGCGGACCGAGCGGAGTCGAAGCGCAAGATTGTCATGGGCGTCGTCTCCGTGTTGCTGATCGGCATCGTGGTCTGGGGCCGCAGCATCCGGCGCAAGAGAGCCAAGGCCAAGGGCTGACCGCTGGCCGACAGTGATCGTTTAGCGAGGCTGAACCCGTCCCGCCGCTCGGCGCTAGGGCAGTACCGGCAGTCGGCGGACCAGGAAACCTCGTGCGATCCACCACCACTGATGGTGCAGGATTGACAAATCATGAATCACTCACGGGACCTTGGGAGGATCGCGTGACCATGCTCGACTCGCGATCCGACAGGGATGGCGGCTCAGCCGCCGCGAACGGGGTCGGCGTGCTGATCACCGACGAGGGCGTCAGTATGCCCATTGTGGATGACCTCGGAGCCGGTCGCGGGCCGGCATGGCTCGATGACTGGCTGTCACGCAACGCGCATGACGTGCTTGCCTGGTACCGGCACATCCACGCCAACCCCGAGCTGTCCAGACGCGAGTACAACACCACAGAACTGGTCGCCCGCCTCCTTTCGGCAGCCGGACTGCGCCCGAAGTTGTTCGACGCAGGCACCGGACTGATCTGCGACATCGGCGTCGGCGACCGGTGTGTCGCCCTCCGCGCCGACATGGACGCGCTGCCGCTCACCGAGCTGACCGGGCTGCCGTTCACCTCCACCGTGCCCGGCGCCGCACACGCCTGCGGGCACGACGGGCACACGTCGATGCTGCTCGGCGCGGGTCTCGCGCTCGCGTCCGCACCCGAGCTGCCCGGCCGGGTCCGGCTCGTGTTCCAGCCCGCGGAGGAGGTCATGCCCGGCGGGGCGCTGGACGTCATCGCCGCGGGCGGACTTGACGGAGTCGACGCGATCTTCGGGCTGCACTGTGACCCTCGGCTGCAGGTGGGCAGTGTCGGCACGCGCGTCGGTGCCATCACCTCGGCCACCGACCTGCTAGAGCTGCGGCTGACCTCGCCGGGTGGGCACACGTCGCGGCCGCACCTGACGGCCGATCTCGTGCACGCACTCGGGACCGTCATCACCGGGCTGCCCGCGCTGCTGTCGCGCCGCATCGACCCTCGGTCCGGGACCGTGCTGGTCTGGGGCGCCGTGCACGCGGGCGAGGCCCCCAACGCCGTGCCCCAGGACGGGGTGCTGCGTGGCACGCTGCGCACCGGTGACCACGAGGTCTGGGCCGATCTCGAGCCGCTGGTGGCGGGGCTGGTGCAGTCGCTGCTCGCACCGACCGGTGTCGGGTTCGAGCTGGAGCACCGGCGCGGTGTCCCTCCCGTCGTGAACGACGTGGAGTCCGAGGCAGTGCTCCGGGCCGGGGTCGAGGCCGCACTCGGTGAGCAGGCCGTGACCGGGACGAGGCAGTCCTCCGGTGGCGAGGACTTCGGGTGGTACCTGGAGAACGTGCCCGGATCGTTCGCCCGGCTGGGTGTGTGGTCCGGCGCGGGGACCCCGCCCGACCTGCACCAGCCGACGTTCGTGCTCGACCAGCGGGCCCTGCTGACCGGGGTTCGCGTGCTGACGCACACAGCGCTGGCCGCGCTGGCCTGATCTCGCCGAGCAGCCGCCCTGTCTACAGGGCGGCTGCCGCCCTAGCCTCTAGCCTCGGATCGTCTCCAGTACCAGGCCGTGTCGCGTCGGCGGGTCGTCGCCGATCTCGTACGCGTCCGCCAGCGCGGCCAGCGCACCGTCCACCGCGTCCGGGGTGTCCGTGTGCAGCTCCAGTAGCGGCTCGCCGGCCGTCACCGGGTCGCCCGGCTTCGCCAGGCACAGCACTCCCGCGCCCGCCTGTACCGTGTCTTCCTTGCGCGCCCGGCCCGCGCCGAGGCGCCACGCCGCCACCCCGACACCCAGCGCGTCCAGCCTGGTCAGCACGCCGTCGCGTGGCGCGGTCACCACCCGCACGTGCTTCGGCTTCGGCAGTTCCGCGTCCGGGTCGCCGCCCTGCGCCGCGATCATCCTGCGCCACGTCTCGTACGCCGCGCCCGACGCCAGCACCTCCGAGGGGTCCACCGAAACCCCCGCCAGTGCCACCATCTCCGTCGCCAGTGCCACCGTCAGGTCCACCACGTCCGACGGGCCGCCACCGCGCAGGACCTCGACCGCCTCCGCGACCTCGACCGCGTTGCCGACCGCGCGGCCCAGCGGCACCGACATGTCCGTCAGCAGCGCCGACACCTTCTGGCCGTGCGCAGTGCCGATGGCCACCAGCGCGGACGCCAGCTCACGTGCGTCGTCGAGTGACCGCATGAACGCGCCCGACCCGACCTTCACGTCCAGCACCAGCGCACCCGCGCCCTCGGCGATCTTCTTCGACATGATCGACGACGCGATCAGCGGCACGCACTCGACCGTCGCCGTGACGTCCCGCAACGCGTACAGCTTGCGGTCCGCGGGTGCCAGACCGGACGTGGGCGCGCACACCACCGCGCCGACCGTCGCCAGCTGCTCCCGGATCTCCTCCGTCGACAACTGCGCACGCCAGCCCGGGATCGACTCCAGCTTGTCGAGCGTGCCGCCCGTGTGCCCGAGGCCCCGGCCCGACAGCTGCGGCACCGCGACGCCGCACGTCGCGACCAGCGGCGCCAGCGGCAACGTGATCTTGTCGCCGACGCCGCCCGTCGAGTGCTTGTCGACCGTCGGCACCGGCCACGAAAGGCGTTCGCCAGAGTCGATCATCGCCTGGGTCCAGCGGGAGGTCTCCTCGAACGTCATGCCGTTCAGGAACACCGCCATGGCCAGGGCCGACATCTGCTCGTCGGCGACCTCGCCCCTGGTGTACGCGTCGATCACCCAGTCGATCTGGGCGTCCGACAGGACATCCCCGTCGCGCTTGGTCCTGATGACGTCGACCGCGGTGTGCTTCACGCTGTCACGGTAGATCGGCCGGGCCGAACGCGTGTGGCAGGACCTCCGACATGGGCGCGGGCCCGACCGGTGTGTCCATCATGCAGTCCGGGCCACCGAACTCGTACAGGATCTGCCTGCACCGGCCGCACGGCATCAGCAGGTCGCCCTTGCCCGACCGGCACGCCACCGCCACCAGCCGGCCGCCACCGGTCAGGCGCAGCTGGCCCGCCATCGTGCACTCCGCGCACAGGCCGACGCCGTACGACGCGTTCTCGACGTTGCAGCCGGTCACGATCCGGCCGTCGTCCACCACCGCGGCCACACCGACCTGCAGTCCGGAGTACGGGCAGTACGCACTTTGGGCCGCCTCAACAGCCGTGGCCCGCAGCTTCTCCCAGTCAGTCACGATGTTCGCTCCGCAAGCTGCGCTCAGTCATGATGTTTCGCTCCGCAAGCTGCGCTCGGTCATGATGTTTCGCTCCGCAAGCTGCGCTCAGTCATGATGTTCTCCGCACTACGCCTAGTCACCCTCGCCTCGCCTGTACGGAATTCCGTCCGCTGCCGGTGGCCGCAGTCGTTGCGCGGCCAAGGCCAGCACCACCAGCGTGATGATGTGCGGCGTGTACGGCAGGAACTCCGTCGGCAGCTCGTCCGTCGCGTAGTAGAGCGCGTACACCACGACCGCGCCGACCGCGGCGATCCCGGCCGTCGTCCACTTGCGGCGGAACAGCTGCCAGATCACCAGCAGACCGGCGCAGATCACCGCCGCGTACAGCAGCGCGTGCACGGTCTCCGGGCCCGACGACAGCCGCAGGCCGTCCGCGTAGCCGAACAGGGCGGCACCCGCGAGCGTGCCGCCCGGCCGCCAGTTGCCGAAGATCATCGCGGCGAGGCCGATGAAGCCGCGGTTCGCGGTCTGGCCCTCCGAGTAGATCGACGGGCTGGAACCGAGCACCAGCGCGGCGCCACCGATGCCGGCGAGCGCGCCGGACGCGATGACCGCGATGTACTTGTGCAGGTACACGTTCACGCCGAGCGACTCGGCCGCCACCGGGTTCTCGCCGCACGACCGCAGTCGCAGGCCGAACCTGGTGTGCCACAGCACGAGGTAGGTCGCGAGCACCAGCAGCATGCCGATGATCAGCATCGGCGACACCCGCGTCACCAGTCCGCGCAGCATGCCCGCGACGTCCGAGATCAGCACGCGTTGCTGGTCCTCCAGGTCACCGAGCCACTCGCCGAGACCGGGTGTGGAGAACGTGTCGAACCGCTCGATCGGCGGCGAGTCCCTCGGGTTGTCCGACAGCGGCGCGAAGATCAGCGTCGACAGGTACTTCGCGACACCGGCGCCGAGCAGGTTGATGGCCACACCGGACACGATGTGGTTGACGCCGAACGACACCGTCGCGACCGCGTGCAGCGCACCGCCGAGCGCACCGAAGAACGCGCCGAACAGCACGGAGCCGTACGGGCCGAGCCCCAGCACACCGGCCCACGCCGCGCCCCACGTGCCGAGGATCATCATGCCCTCGAGCCCGATGTTGATCATGCCCGCGCGTTCGGCCCAGATGCCGCCGAGACCGCAAAGGAGGATCGGCAGACCCAGCGTGACCGTGTTCTGCATCGTCGACGAGGACGTCAGCGTCGGCTGGCCGGTCAGGAACGAGGTGGTGGCCAGCACGCCGACCACCGCGACGACGCCGATCGAGAACGCGACCCAGCCGGGCAGCACCCGCTTCTGCGGGGGCGGCGCCATCGTCATGCCAGAAGGAGATGTGTGCTGCACTTCGACCATGCTCATTTGGCAGCCCCCTCCGGCTCGACCACGGTGCCCGTGGCCTGGCCGACGCGCCGTTGCTCGGCGGCCAGCTCCATCCGCTTCACGATCTCGTACGCGACGACCACCGACAGCACGATCGTGCCCTGCATGATCGTCGCGATCTCCCTTGGCACGCCCTCGTTGTCGAGCGCGCCCTTCGCCTTGTCCAGGAACGCCCACAGCAGCGAGCCGAACGCGATGCCGACCGGATGGTTGCGGCCGAGCAGCGCGATGCCGATGCCCGCGAAGCCGTAGCCGGACGCGAAGTTCAGCGTGTACGCGTGGTCGCGGCCAAGGATCTCCGGCATGCCGACCAACCCGGCGACCGCGCCAGAGGTCAGCAGTGCCACCACGATCATCCGCTTGGCGTTCACACCGCCCGCCGCGGCGGCGGTCGGCGACAGGCCCGACGCCTTCAGCTCGAAGCCGAACCGGGTCCTGGTCATCATCACGCCGTACACCGCGGCCGCCATGACCGAGAGGAACACGAGGCCGAAGACGACGCCGTTGATGCCGATGTTGAGGCCGAAGATGTTGAGGTTGATGTGCACCTCGATGCCGGGCACCTGGCCGGACTCGGCGATCGGCTCGGTCGACACGTTGTTGCCGATCAGGATGCCGAACTGGTCCCTGCGGATCAGGTACGCGGCGAGACCGAACGCGATCGCGTTCATCATGATCGTGGAGAGCACCTCGTGCACCCCGCGCGTGACCTTCAGGATCGCGGGCAGAGTCGCCCACGCGGCACCCGCCGCGGCCGCCACCAGCAGGATGACCAGCCAGTGCAGCACCGGTGGCAGCACGATCGCGCTGCCCACGATCGCCGCGACCAGCGCGCCGACCCGGTACTGCCCCTCGATGCCGATGTTCAGCAGGTTCATCTGGAAGCCGATGGCGGCGGCGATCGCGGCCAGCATGTAGATGGCCGTCGAGTTGACGATGTCGACCGAGATGGTGCCCTCGTTGAGCTGGCCGAACATCGCACCGAGCGCACTCACGGGGTTGGCGCCCGAGAAGAGCAGCACGACCGCGCACAGCAGGGCGGAGAAGATCACCGCCACCAGGGGTGCCAGCAGCGACGAGCGCAGCCGGGCGTTCATGCGTTACCTCCAGTTTCCGTCACCAGCGCGCCCGACTCGTCGACCACGGCGGCGCCGGTCATGGCGGACCCGAGGTCCTCCGGCGTCACGGTCGCGGGGTCGGCGTCGGCGACGAACTTCCCACGCAGCATGACCTTGATCGAGTCGGACAGACCGATCAGCTCATCGAGGTCGGCCGACACGAGCAGCACGGCGAGGCCCGCGGCGCGGGCGTTGCGAATGTGGTCCCAGATCGCGGCCTGTGCGCCGACGTCGACGCCGCGGGTCGGGTGCGAGGCGATCAGCAGCACCGGGTCGCCGGACAGCTCCCGGCCGATCACCAGTTTCTGCTGGTTGCCGCCGGACAGCGAGGCGGCCGCGACCTCGATGCCGGGGGTACGGACGTCGAAGGCCTCGACGATCCGCTTCGTGTCCCGGCGCGCGCCCGCGATGTCCAGGAAGGCGCCGTGCGAGGTGGGGCGTCTGGTCTGGTAGCCGAGGATCCGGTTCTTCCACAGCGGCTCGGTGAGCAGCAGGCCGTGGCGGGTGCGGTCCTCCGGGATGTAGCCGATGCCTGCCTCGCGGCGGGCGAGCGTGCCCGCGCGGGTCAGGTTGCGGCCGTTCAGGAGCACCCGTCCGCCCGCGGACTTGCGGATGCCCATGAGCGTCTCGACCAGCTCGGTCTGCCCGTTGCCCTCGACACCCGCGATGCCGAGCACCTCGCCGGAACGGACCACGAGGTCCAGGTCGTCGAGGATGCGGCGGCCGTCGGGGGTCTCCAGCACGAGGCCCTCGACCCGCAGGACCTCCTCGTCGGTGACCGTGGAGGTGCGGGTCTCCGGGCTGGGCAGCTCCGAGCCGACCATCATCTCGGCGAGCTGGCGGGAGGTGACCGTCTTCGGGTCGACCGTGCCGACGGTGGTGCCGCGGCGGATCACGGTGATCGAGTCCGCGATGGCGCGGACCTCGTCGAGCTTGTGGGAGATGAAGAGGAACGTGTAGCCGTCCGCCCGCATCGTCCGCAGGGTGTCGAACAGCTCGTCGACCTCCTGAGGGACGAGCACGGCGGTCGGCTCGTCGAGGATGACGATCCGCGCGCCGCGGTAGAGGACCTTGAGGATCTCCACGCGCTGCCGGTCGGCCACGCCCAAGCGCTCGACCAGCGTCGAAGGGTCCTGCTCGAGACCGACCGCACCGGCCAGCTCGCGGACTCTCGCTCTGGCCTTCTTGCCGATCCCGTACATGTTCTCGGCGCCGAGCGCCACGTTCTCGAGCACGGTCAGGTTGTCGGCCAGCATGAAGTGCTGGTGGACCATCCCGATGCCGACCGCGATCGCTTCCGACGGGGACTTGAACCGGACCTGCCTGTCGTTCACCGTGATGGTGCCCTCGTCCGGGGACTGCATCCCGTACAGGATCTTCATCAGGGTGGACTTGCCCGCGCCGTTCTCGCCGCAGAGCGCGTGCACCTCGCCCGCTCTCACGGTCAGGTCGACGTCGCTGTTGGCGACGACGCCAGGGAACCGCTTCGTGATGCCGGCGAGCACGACAGCGGGCACGGGTTTCGCGTCCGTGTCGACCTCGGTGTCGGTCATGGAGACCCTTCCTCACCCTCACAGGAAAGACCCGTGGGTGTGCGGCTGCTCACCACACACCCACGGGCGTCACACTTACTCGGGGTTCTTCAGCTGCTACGGAGTGTCCGAGACCTTGATCTTGCCCTCGATGATCTGCTGCTTGTACGCCTCGACCCAGCTCTTGGTCTCGTCGTCGATCTTGCCGCCGGACGTCGAGTAGCCGACGCCGTCCACCTTCAGGTCGAAGACCTGGGGCAGGCTTCCGAGGTCGGTCGCGGCGACCGCGGAAATGTAGTCGAAGACGGCGACGTCGACGCGCTTGAGCATGGACGTGATGATGATGTCCTTGTACTCGGCGACGACCGTCTGGTTGTACTGGTCCGAGTCCACGCCGATGGCCTGGACGTTCGCCTCCTTGGCGGCGGCGAACACACCCTTACCGGAGGCGCCCGCGGCGTGGTAGACGACGTCCGCGCCCCGGTCGATCAGGCCCTTCGCGGCGACCTGGCCCTTGGCCGGGTCAGCGAAGCCGGTGAGGTCGCCCGCCTCGGTGATGTACTTCGAGACGATCTTGGCGTCCGGCGCGACGGTCTCCACACCCTGCTCGAAGCCCGCCTGGAACTTCTGGATCAGCGGCACGTTCACGCCACCGACGAAGCCGATCGTGCAGTCCTTGCTCTTCAGCGCGGCGATGACGCCGACGAGGAACGAGCCTTCATGCTCCGCGAAGCCCAGGAACGTGACGTTCTTCGGCGCGTTCTCGACGAAACCGTCGACCACGGCGAACTGCACGTTCGGGAACTCGGCGGCGATCTTGGCGGTGGCGTCGGAGTACGCGAAGCCCACGCTCACGATCGGGTTGTGGCCCTCCTGCGCCAGCTGGCGAAGACGCGTCAGCTTCGCGTCCTCGCTCTCCTGGTCGGTGGCGGTGAGCTCCTTGGTGTTCTCCTTCTTCACGCCGATCTCGGCGATGGCCTTGTCCAGGCCGGCCGCTGCCGAGTCGTTGAACGACGCGTCGCCGCGGCCGCCGATGTCGAAGGCCAGACCGACTTTGAGCGCACTGCCGTCCGCCTTGGTCGCGGCCTCGGTGGTCGACGCCCCTCCGGACGCCGCCGCCGGCTTGTCCACGGTCTTGCAGCCCGCGGCGTTGTCGCCACCCGATGGGCTGTTCGAAGATCCCGAGTCCTTCGCACATCCGACCACGGACAGCACACTGGTCAGCGCGATCGCGGCGACCGCGACTCCCCGTTTGAAGCGCAAGGCTTTCTCCCTCCGGCTTCACATGACACGTCCGACAAGCGCCGGACGCCGACTTATTGGCGAGACCGTACTCTGCGGTTGCTCATGTGCTACCGCCGCGTAGACCCGCGTGACCCAATCGTTCTTCGAGCGCGCGAAGACTAGTACCGAATGTGATCGCGCGCGTGCGGTGTGGTCATTTGTGACGTCTTTGTTTCTTGATCCGCGGCCCGGTTCGTCCGATTCGGGCATACGCGTCCGCCACCGCGACCAGCCCTTCCTCCGCGATTCGCAGCGCGAGCAGGAAGTCCTCTTCGGTTTTCGCCCTGGCCAGGGTGGCCCCCGTGGTGTTGTAACGCTCATGAGCCGTTCGCAGCAACGCCATGGCCTTTTCGTCGTCGAGTCGTTCGACGCCATCCTCGACGTAGTGGCCGAGCTGGTGGTACCGCGAACGCGCGGCGACCGCCTCGTCGTTGCTCCGCAGCCGGTGGTCGCGACCGGACAGCACCGGCACGAGCGCCCCCGCCGCCACCAGCACCACGGCGATCCCGATCCACACCCAGAGCACCTGGCCGCCTCCTTCTCCGGTTCCGTCAGCCGCGCCGCAGCCTCTCACGCCCCTACCAGGCACCACCGACAGTTCGCCGGATCACGTCCGGCCGAACGGGCGGGTTGTCCACAGGTGACCAGGTTGTCCACAGATCGAGGTCATGCGCCGCCGTAGGTCGTGCCCACCGGGCACGATCGACGGCATGAACGCGACTACTCCACGACCCGGAACGTCAGCCCGGCCCGCACCAGCCGGTCGATCAGCTTGTCCCCCATGGCGACGGCCGTCGTCACCTGCCCGCAGGACTTCGGCAGGTTGTCGAAGGCGAGGCAGAGCGCCGACTCCGCGAGCATCTTGGCGGTCTCCCCGTAGCCGGGGTCGCCCCCGGACACCTCGGTGACCACCCGGCGGCCACCACCCGTGCCGACGAACCGCGCACGGAACCAGGCCTTGTCGCGGCGTTCCCGTGTTGGCCCGTCCCCGGAGGTCATGCGCGACAGCATCCACTTCCGGGTGGGCGCCAGCTGGGCGAGCGCGACCGCGACCCCGACCGCACCGACGATCCCGACCGCGACGGGCAGCTTCTTGATCGCGATGTAGTGCCCGTAGCTGAACGAGGGCCCGTACCGCTCCAGCGCACGCGCGGACCGCAACACGACGAGCGGGTCGATGGTCGGCGCGGGAAGGACCCACGCGTCGGCGGCCTTCTCGAACCGGGGCCGCCCTTTGGCCCCGCGCACGGCCCGCCCGTCGGAATGGTCCTCGGCCTGCCTGCGCCGCTTGGCGACGGCCGCCATCTCCCGCAACCGGGAGAACGCGGTGATGGCGGAGTGGTAGGTCCCGGCGGAGAAGGTCGCGGAGGCGGACACGTACCCCTGAACGTCAACCGGCACCCCCTCGGGCAACTGTTCGACGGTGAACAGGACCCCGAGGTCGTAAGGAATGGAGTCGAACCCGGCGGAGTGCACGATCCGCGCTCCACTCGCGACAGCGGCGTCGTGGTGGTCGAGGTACATCCGGTCGACGAACTCGGGCTCACCGGTGAGGTCGAGATAGTCGGTCCCGGTCTCCGCGCAGACGGCGACAAGTGGTTCCCCGTAACGGAGATAGGGCCCGACGGTGGTGACGACCACCCGGCCTCGCGAGACGACGGCCCGCAGCGCCTCACGGTCGGTCACGTCGGCGACGAGCAACTCGAGATCGGCACACGAGGGGTTGATTTCGGCGAGGCGCTCCCGCACCGCAACGAGCTTCTCCCGCGACCGACCGGCGATCGCCCAGCGACAGCCGTTGGGCGCATGCGCCGCCAGGTACTCGGCCGTGAGTCCCCCGGTGAACCCAGTGGCCCCAAAGAGCACGACGTCGAACTCCCGCCCCACCGACATGCGCAAACACCCTCCGCCAGCCCCAGAACCTACCGACGAGTAACGACCCTACCGACAGAAACCTGAACAAGCCCGACCACGCCACCCCAAAGTTAGGAGCACATCGACGAACTCGAACGGCACAACCGGAGGTTCGAGGCGTACGACGAGCGGTTTGCCGCGCAGGATCGGCGGTTCGACGCCCTCGACGGGCAGATGGCCGAGGTGCTCGGGATCCTGCGCGGCTCGTCCGCGTAACGGGTCAGGTCCAGAAGACCGCGATGCCCACGTTCACGACCACCAGCCCGACCAGCGTCGGCGGCAGCCACTTCGGGGCGGGCACGCGACGGATCACGTACACGAGCGCGAGGGCGCCGATCACCAGCAGGATCAGCATCTTGATGCCGAGCTTCATCGCGTTGTAGTCCTGGTCCGTGGCCGGGGCCAGGAGTTGCAGCGCGAGCCCGGTGATCAGTTGCAGCGCGGCGACGTGCAGCCAGCCCTTGTTGAGCGGCGCATCCGCCGCTGCCCTGCGCTGAACCAGGAACATGCCCACCAGCAGCGCCATGCCCAGCAGATGCAGGAACACCAGAAGGAGGCGGACGAACTCCACGAGAACAACTCCCTTGGGTCGGCCAGGCCGCGGGTCAGCCCGTTGGTACGAGCAGTTCTAGCAGGCGCGATATGTCCGGCTCAGGCCGGGCGGTCCACGAACTTGTCCCGGGCCTCCGCGTAGCGCTCGCGCAGACCCGGCGTCGGGTCGCCTTCGATGCGTTGAGTCGCGCCCAGCCGCCAGCTGGGTGGGGCGTTGCCGCCGGCCAGCGTCCACGCCGCCTGGCGGGCGGCGCCGTCGGCCACGTACTCGCCCGGCTCGGGCACCAGCACCGGGCGGCCGAGCACGGTCGGGGCGATGCGACGCACGGCGGCGGACCTGGCACCGCCGCCGACCAGCAGCACACGGTCGGTGCGAACTCCTTGTGCCACAAGGGCATCCAGTGCGTCGGCCAGGCCGCACAGCATGCCCTCGACGGCCGCGCGGGCCTGGTGGGCCGGGGTCGCGTTCGCCAGGCGCAGGCCGTGCAACGCACCGGTGGCGGTCGGCAGGTTCGGGGTGCGCTCGCCCTCCAGGTACGGGACGAGCGTCAGGCCGTCGGCGCCGGGTGGGCCGGACAGAGCGAGTTCGGAGAAGCGGTCGTGGTCGACACCCAGCATGCGGGCCACCGCGTCCAGCACGCGGGCCGCGTTCAGTGTGCACACCAGAGGTAAGAAGCGGCCGGTGGCGTCGGCGAAACCGGCGACCAGGCCTGCCGCGTCGGCGCACGGCTTGTCGGCGACCGCGAACGCGGTGCCGGACGTGCCGATGGAGACGACGACGTCACCAGGTTCGGCGCCAACGCCGAGCGCGGCGGCCATGTTGTCGCCGGTGCCCGCGCCCAGCAGTGCGCCTGCCGGGGTGCGGCCCGAGTCGTCCGACGGGCCGAGCACCTTCGGCAGCGCCGGGGTCTTGCCCAACGCGAGTTCGAGGAGGTCGGTGCGATAGGTGCCGGTAGCGGCGGAGAAGTACGCGGTGCCCGACGCGTCGCCGCGGTCGGTGGTCAGGCGGTCCAGACCACCACCGGACAGGCGCCACGTCAGGTAGTCGTGCGGCAGGCACACCGCCTCGGTGCGGGTCACCGACTCCGGCTCGTGGTCGCGGAGCCAGCGCAACTTGCTCGCCGTCATCGACGCGACCGGGACCACGCCGACCGCGTCGGCCCACGCCGCACCGCCGCCCAAATCGTCGACGAGACTCGCCGCGGCCTCGGCGGAGCGGGTGTCGTTCCACAGCAGCGCGGGCCGGACCACCTCGCCGGACTCGGTGAGGCACACCATGCCGTGCTGCTGGCCGGCGACCGACACGGCGGCGACATCGTCGATGCCACCCGCCTGGTCGATCGCCGACCGCAGCGCCGTCCACCATGCCGCCGGATCCACTTCGGTCCCGTCTGGGTGCGGTGCGGAGCCACTGCGCACGAGGGCGCCGGACTCCGCGTCACGCACCACCACCTTGCAGGACTGGGTCGACGAATCGACCCCGGCCACCAGCGGCATGGTCAACACCTCCGAGATCGATTCTATGCGGGTTCTTCCGGTGCGGGGCCGGCCGAATCCGGCGGCTAGAACCGCAGGTTGGCGAGGTAGTTGTAACCGGTCTCGGCGCACTTCAGCGCGTCGACCGGCTGGTCGTTCTCGACGATGTACTCCTCGACCTCGAGTGGCCGGTTCGCACGGAAGATCCGCCGGAAGTCGATGGTGCCCTCGCCGAGGTCGGCGAAACCGCCGTCCGGCGCTCGGTCCTTCACGTGATACTGCTTCACGCGACCCGCGATCCGGTAGAACTCCCGCACCGGATCGGCACCACCGGTCACGACCCAGTACAGGTCCATCTCGAAGCTGACGTTCCTTCGCGAGGTCCGGCCGGTCAGCACGTCGAACGGCCGGACACCGTCGACGGCCACGAACTCCTGGTTGTGGTTGTGATAGCCGAACCCGATGCCGGCCCGCCGGTACGCCTTGCCCGCGGCCTCGAGCTGGTCTGCGAACGCCCGCCACTCGTCGATCGTCCCGAAGTTCGCCCACGGCACGTTGCTGCGCCGGTTGCCGAGGATCCTCGCGTCGGCGATGGCCTGGTCGATGTCGCCGTCGATGCCGACGTGCGTCGACGTCGCCTTGATGCGCCGCGCGTCGAGGAGCTTGCGGAACTCCGTGGCGCTGCGGCCGTAGGTGCCCGCGAGCTCGACCTTGCGGTACCCGATGTCGGCGAGGGCGTCGAGGGTCCCCTCGAGATCGGTCTCGAGGATCGACCGCAGGGTGTACAGCTGGATGCTGATCTTGTCCTTGGGCACCCGCAGGCCCCAGTGCCCACCGCGGTCGGCCCCCTCGGCCGACGCGAAACCGGGCAGAGCGCCGGCCGCACCTACCGCGAGTGCGGCACCGGCGGCGCCACGAAGCATGGACCTTCTCGAAACAGCCACGACAGATCCCTCCATTGGGACGGTGGAGTTGGTTGAGAACAGGGAAAGGAACACGCGAGAGAGTGGTCGAAATCTGTGGACAACCGCCGGTTCGGCCGCCGGAACCGTCGGTGGGGTGACCTAGGCTCGAAACCGGGGGCCGGAGGCCAGCGGGTTGGTGAGGCGGCCACGGCCGCCTCACCAACACCTCATCAGTCCTTCGTGGAGAACGCAGCGTCGAAGGCGGCCTCCGGCTTGTCGAACAGGTGGGCGCGGATGAAGGTCACCGCTTCCTCGGCACCGCGGAGGCGGTCCATGCCCGCGTCCTCCCACTCGACCGAGATCGGGCCGGTGTAGCCGATCGCGTTGAGTGCCCGGAAGGACTCCTCCCACGGCACGTCACCGTGGCCGGTCGACACGAAGTCCCAGCCTCGGCGCGGGTCGGCCCACGCCAGATGGCTGCCCATGCGGCCGTTGCGGCCATCGAACCGCTTCTTCGTGTCCTTGCAGTCCACGTGGTAGATCCGGTCCGAGAAGTCCAGGATGAAGCCCACCGGGTCAAGGTCCTGCCAGATGAAGTGGCTGGGGTCCCAGTTCAGGCCGAACGCCGCGCGGTTGCCGACAGCGTCGAGGGTCTTCTTCGTGGTCCAGTAGTCGTACGCGATCTCCGACGGGTGGACCTCGTGCGCGAAGCGGACGCCGACCTCGTCGAAGACGTCCAGGATCGGGTTCCAGCGGCGGGCGAAGTCGGCGTAGCCGTCGTCGATGACGTCCTGGCCGACCGGAGGGAACATCGCGACGTACTTCCAGATCTTCGATCCCGTGAAGCCGATGACCGTGTCCACGCCCAGCTTCGCCGCGGCGCGGGCGGTGTCCTTCATCTCCTCGGCGGCCCGCTGGCGGACACCTTCCGGGTCGCCGTCGCCCCAGATGCGGGACGGGACGATGTTCTTGTGGCGCTCGTCGATCGGGTCGTCGCACACCGCCTGGCCGACCAGGTGGTTGGAGATGGCCCAGACCTTCAGGCCGTGCGAAGCCAGCTGGTCCAGCTTCTTCTGGACGTAGTCGTCCTCGGCGATGGCCCGGTCGACCTCGAAGTGGTCACCGGAACAAGCGATCTCCAGCCCGTCGTAACCCCACTGCGCGGCGAGCTTGCACACCTCCTCAAAGGGAAGGTCGGCCCACTGGCCGGTGAACAACGTAACTGGTCGACTCATCGTCGAACTCCCTCCGGAATTCCCTGCAACTGCAACAAAAGATCACGTACCCCGGTGGCGGGCACGGCGCCGCCTGGCTCCGCGTCCGGCACCGAGCACAGCAGGACGGGGCCTTCGTCGGCCGAGATCGGCAGCCTGCCGTGCGAACCGAGGACCGGCGCCGGGTCGAGCGGCACCACCTGCATCGCGTACCGCAGGCCGGCCTTCTTCTTCACCAGGTTCAACCCCGCCTTGGCCTTCGCCAGCTTGTCCTCGGGGTTGAAGAACAGCTCCGCCGGGTCGTAGCCGGGCTTGCGGTGGATCTCCACGCCCCGCGCGAAGTCCGGCGCCCGGTCGTCGTCGAGCCAGTAGTAGTAGGTGAACCACGCGTCCGGGTCCGCCACCACGACCAGCTCACCCGACCGTTCGTGGTCGATCCCGTACTTGGCCTGTTCTGACCGGTCCAGCACCTCGTCGACACCGGCCAGTTCCGACAGCATGGCGCGCACCCGGGGCAGGTCGGCGGGATCGGCGACGTACACGTGTGCCACCTGGTGGTCGGCGACCGCGAACGCACGCGACACCCACGGGTCCAGGTACTCCATGCCGGCCTGCGTGTACACCTCGAGCAGGCCCTCGCGGCGCAGTAACCGGTTGATGTCGACCGGCCGCCGCACGTCGGTGATGCCGTACTCGGACAGCGCGACCACGGTCGCACCGGCGTCGCGCGCGTCGTCGAGCAGCGGCTTCAGCGCGGTGTCGATCTCGCGGGCGGCGCGCGTGGCCCTCGGCGAGTCCGGGCCGAAACGCTGCAGGTCGTAGTCGAGGTGTGGCACGTACGCCAGCAGCATGTCCGGGTGGTGTTCGCGGAGGATCTTCCGCGACGCGCCGATGATCCACTCGCTCGACGCCAGCGCCGCCGTCGGGCCCCAGTACTGGAACAGCGGGAACTCACCCAGCGCGCCGGTCAGCTCGTCGTGCAGCGCGGGCGGCCGCACGTACGCGTCCGGCGACTTGCGCCCGTCGGCGTGGTAGATCGGCCGTGGCGTCACCGTGATGTCGGTGGTCGCGCCCATCGCGTACCACCAGCACACGTTCGCGACCTGGAAGTCCGGGTTGGCGGCACGCGCGGTCTCCCACACCTTCTCGCCCAGCACCAGCTTGTTGTGCTGGCGCCACAGGTGTACCTCGCCGACGTCGCGGAAGTACCAGCCGTTGCCGACGATCCCGTGGTCGCGCGGCATGGTGCCGGTCAGGAACGTCGACTGCGCGCTGCACGTGACCGCGGGTAGCACCGTGCCCAGTTCGGCCTGCCATCCCGTGTGCGCCAGCGCCGACAGGTTCGGCATGTGCCGCAACAGTTTCGGCGTCAGGCCGACCACGTCCACGACGACCAGCTGTGTCATCGAACTCCTTCCGGTTCCAACAGGTTCGCCACGGCCCAGCGCAGCTCCGCGGCGATTCCCCTGATCACTGCCGTGTCACCGCCGTTCCCGGCGGTCTCGGGCAGCACGCTCCACGTGTAGGTCTCGACCTCCACATGCGGCAGCGCACCGTCCGCAGTGGACCTCAGGGCGGCGATGGTGGTACGCAGCACGTCCGTGGTCGCCGACAGCGGTGCGGCGGGGCGGGCGTGCAGCGGCACGTGGAAGTGCACCCGCCAGGGGTTGCGGCCGGGCAGTTCGGACAGGGCCTGCGGCAGGTCGTCGGCCGCGAGCACGTCGCCGGACGAGGTGCGCTCGCGCACCTGGTGCAGGTAGCGGGGCTCGGTGAAGTCGGCGAGCGCGAGCCGCGCGGGACCGGTGTCCGGGTCCTCGACCTGCAACGCGGCCGAGGCCTGCACCTTCACGACCTCGAGCCCCGACCGGTGGATCTCCGCGACCGCCTCCGCCGGGTCGGCGAAGGACACCGCGAGGTGGCAGGTGTCCAGGCACAGCCCAATGTAACGGGGGTCGACGCGCGGCGCGAGCCAGGAGACGGCGTCGGTGACGGTGTCGAGCACGCAGCCCGGCTCCGGTTCCACGGCCAGCCGGATGGGCCGCCCGTGCGCGGACGCCATCTCGTCCAGGGTCCCGGTGAGCGACACGAGTGCCGCGGTCGCGGTGGCATCGTCCTCCGCCGACCACGGCGTGCGCCACGCCAGTGGCAGCGTCGAGATCGAGCCGTAGACCGCGGAGTCCGGCAGCAGGTCGGCCAGCACGGTGGCGCAGTCGACCGTGTACCGCAGCCGGGCCTCGTCCGTCCACTCCGGACGATAGACGGAGTGTTTGACCACGTCGTCGTGGAAACCGCCGTACGGGAAGGCGTTCAGCGTGTACACCTCGAGCCCTCGGGCGTCCAGCGCGGCCCGCAGCCTGGCGCGCAGCTCTGGTGCGGCGGCCAGCTCACGGGCCAGGGCGGCGGGCAGCCACAGGCCCAGCCCCAGCACGTCCACGCCGACGAGTCTTCGCACCGGTTCGGCGTAGCGGTCCAGCTGCGCCAGCACACCCGCCAGGTCCTCGGCCGGGTGCACGTTGGTGCAGTACGACAGGGGCGTCATGTGTTCCCGCCGCCACGGAGCACAGAGTTGCCCGCGAACGTGTCAGTCGACGGCGCGAAACCGGGCAGCTCGTCGAGCACGAGCCGGTCCGACTGCCCGTAGAACTCGACCGGGTTCTGCCACAGCACCTTGTCGACGTCCGCGTCGGTGAAACCGGCGTCGAGCATCGCGAGCCCTGTCTTGTAGGTCTTCAGCGGGTCAGAGCGGCCCCAGTCGGCGGCCGAGTTCACGATCATCCGGTCGGTGCCGTACCGCTGGAGGATCGCGACCATCCGCTGCTCGTCCATCTTCGTGTCCGGGTAGATGGAGAAGCCCATCCAGCTGCCGGACTCGTGCACGACCCCGACGGTCGGCTCGTTGAGGTGGTCCACGAGCACGCGACCGGGGTCGATGCCGGACTCCTTCACCACGTCCAGGGTCCGCCTGGTGCCCGCGAGCTTGTCGCGGTGCGGGGTGTGGACGAGCGCGGGCAGTTCGTACTCGACGGCCATGGCCAGCTGCCGGGAGAACACCTCGTCCTCCTCCGGCGTCATGGAGTCGTAGCCGACCTCGCCGACCGCGACCACGCCGTCCTTCGCGAGGTAGCGCGGCAGCACGTCGAGCACCTCGCGGCAGCGGGGGTCGTTGGCCTCCTTGGGGTTCAGCGCGATCGTGCAGTGGTGGCGGATGCCGAACTGCGCGGCGCGGAAGCGCTCCCAGCCGATGAGCGAGTCGAAGTAGTCGGTG
The DNA here is from genome assembly GCF_049647105.1 of Actinophytocola sp. Taxonomy (GTDB): domain Bacteria; phylum Actinomycetota; class Actinomycetes; order Mycobacteriales; family Pseudonocardiaceae; genus Actinophytocola. The sequence continues at coordinate 1,656 of NZ_JBARWZ010000168.1, read as the reverse complement.
AACGACGCGACGCTCGTGCGCGGCTGCCCGAGCCAGAACGCGGGCTCGACCAGTGCGCGGACGCCTGCCGAGAACATGGCCTCGTAGTCGTCGGTCGTCCGCGAGGTCATGTGGATGTGCGGGTCGAAGATCCTCACGAGCTGGCCTCCAGCAGTGTCACGGCGTCGGCGGGGACCTCGCGGCCCGCCGCCCTGCGTTCCTCGGCGTAGTCGCCGACCATGCGCAGCAGCTCGTCGTCGGTGCGGCCGTCCAGTTCGGACACTGCGGCGAGCGGCACGCCGACGAACAGGCACTTGAGCACGCCGTGCCGCCAGCTGTGCGCGTCGAGGTGCCGGGCGGAGAAGTCGCCCATGGCGGCGGCGACCAACCGGATGTCGTTGGCGCGCAAGGCGTCCTTGACGAGTTCGACTCCGGCGGGGACGGTGGCGGAGGGCAGTGCGGCGAGGCCGCGGAGCACCCCCCGGCGCTCCGCGTCGTCGCCGTACCGGTAGAGCTGCGCGATCTCGTCGGACAGCTTGCCCGCGTCGAGCACCTCGGCGAGCACGGCGAGAAGCCGGGAGCGGGCGAGGTCGTCGACGGTGCCGTGCACCAGGCCCTGAGGGTCGGCCTCGGGCCGCAGCGGCGCGCGGCCGACCTTGCGGCCGACGGCAGGGAACAGCGCGGCGACCGCACTGGGGTCGCGGCGCACTTTCTGCTCGGCCTCGACGAGCCAGGGATGGTCCACGTTGCTCACCCATTCCGGATCGTGGTCTTCGCGGGGTTCCCCTTCGGTCACCGGGGTCAGCGCGGCATGCAGCGCGACGAGCGCGCGGGCCGCCACCTCCGGCGCCGCGTGGCTGTGCCGTGGCAATTCGACCGCGGCGACGCCGAGGTAGCCGATCTCGGACAGCGCGGACAGCGTGGCGCGGAGATCGAGTTCACCCTCGCCGAACTCGAGGTGTTCGTGCACGCCGGGACGCATGTCGTCGAGCTGGATGTTCACGAGCAGGTCCCCAGCGCGCCGGATGCACGTCGGCGCGTCGACCGGTTCGACGGCGACGCAGTGGCCGACGTCGAGGGTGATGCCGAGCAGCGCGGGCGCGCCGAGCTCCTCACGCAGGCGCAGCGCGTCGGACAGGTGCTGGACGAACATGCCGGGCTCCGGCTCGAGCCCGAGCGGCACGTCCACCTCGGCCGCCGCCTCGAGGACCTCGCTTACCCCGGTCCGCATCCGCCGCCACGCCGTGTCCGGGTCCACTGTGGATGGACGGATGCCGGACCAGAACGACACCGCGTCGGAGCCGAGGCTCTCGGCGATGTTGAGCGCGCGGACGAGGAAGTCGACGCGCTGTTCCGGTTCGTCGCAGACCAGCGTCGGGTGGTGCTTGCGGGTGGGGTCGAGCAGGTAGCGGGCACCGGTCTCGACGACGCTGCGCAGGTCGAGCAGGTCGAGCAGGTTCGCGACGTGGTCGACCTGTTTGGTGAGGTCCTCGGCGTACGGGTCGAGGTGGTGGTGGTCGAGCGTGAGCGCGACGGACGTGTAGCCGAGGTCGGCGATGATCCGCAGCGCGTCGTCGAGGCGGTGGTTCGCGAAACCGTTCGTGCCGTAGCCGAGCCTCATGTCGGACTCACCTTCTTCGCGAGCCGCCGCGCGACCGGCAGCGCGGCGGCGACCAC
>NZ_JBARWZ010000167.1:0-13835 GCF_049647105.1 Actinophytocola sp. | reverse complement strand
CCCGCTGGCTGGCCGAACGCGGCGCGCGGCGGCTCCTGCTCACCGCACGCCGCGGCATGGCCGCCCCCGGGGCGGCCGAACTGGTCGCCGACCTGGCCGCGCTCGGCACCACCGCGACGGTCGCCGCCTGCGACGTCGCCGACCGGGACGCACTGGCGGCACTGCTGGCCGAACACCCGGTCAGCGCGGTGGTCCACGCGGCGGGCGTCACGGCGGCCGTGCCCGTCGACGACACCGGAACGGACGCGTTCGCCGACGTGCTGCGGGCCAAAGTGGACGGTGCGCGGCACCTGGACGAGCTGCTGCCCGACGCGGAGGCGTTCGTGCTGTTCTCGTCCATCGCCGCGACGTGGGGCAGCGGCGGCCAGTCCGCCTACGCCGCGGGGAACGCGTTCCTCGACGCGCTCGCCGAACAGCGCCGCGGCAGGGGCCGCGCCGCGACGTCGGTGGCGTGGGGTCCGTGGGCCGACAGCGGCATGGCCGCCGACGACACCGCCCGCGAGTACCTGCGGCGGCGCGGCCTGCGGGCACTGCCCGGCCCGGTCGCCCTTGCCGCGCTCGGCCAGGCGGTCGACGCGGGCGAGACGTGCGTGACCGTGGCCGACGTGCGGTGGGAACAGTTCGCCGCCGCGTTCACCCTGGTCCGGCCAAGCACGCTCGTGGAGGACCTGCCGGAAGTGATGGCCATGGCCGAGGCCGCGCACGTCGCTGAGCCGGACTCCGACCGAGGCCGGCAGTTGCGGGACCGGCTGGCCGGACTCGACGACGACGCCGCCGACGCGGCGCTGCTGGAGCTGGTGACCGGTGCGGTCGCGGTGGTCCTCGGCCACGACGGGACGAGCACGGCCGAACCGGACCAGCCGTTCGGCGAACTCGGGTTCGACTCGCTGACCGCCGTGGAACTGGCGGGCAGGCTCTCCGCCGTCACCGGCCTGACCCTGCCCGCGACGACCGCGTTCGACTATCCGACCGCCCGCGCCCTGGCCAGGCACCTGCGTACCGGGCTGGGCGGCGGCCGAGGTGGGGTGGAAACCCTGCTGGCGGGGCTCGACGAGATGGACGAGGTGTTCGGCAGGCAGGCTCCCGACGGACTCACCCGGGCCAGGGTCGCCGTGCGACTGCGTGCCTTCCTCGACCGCTGGGTCGACGGGCGGCCGGCCGGGCTCGACCTCGCCGACACTGACACGGACGCGGACATGCTTCGGATGATCGAGCAGGAGCTGGGGATCTGACCGCGAGCGCGGATGCGCCGGTCGACGCGGCGTGGATCAACGCCGACCGCGAGACGAAGGTCGAGCGCTTCTGGCCGCCCTTCGGCAGGTGAGCGCCGCACCACAACATAGCCACAACACTCGCCGGTCAGGATTCTGCTTCGTCGCGTCGAAGCAAGGAGGAAACATGCGTCCATTGAGGAAGTTGTCCGCGATAGTCACCGGGGTGCTCATCACCGTGCTGTCCCCGGCGATCGCGAGCGCCGCCATCGGGTGCGCAGAACTGCAACGGGGCAGCAACATCGATCCCGGGTTGGTGTCCCGAGCGGACGGTACACTGGACATTTACCAGGTCAGCTTTACCAACACCGTTTTTCGTTACCAGGTGGACCCTCGTACCAACACGGTGAACGGCTTCCAGGACCTGGGCGGCGTGTCGCGCTCCGAGCCATCGGCCGTCTCCTGGGGTTCGGGTCACTCTGCGGTCTTCATCCGTGGTGGTGACGATGGCCTGTACTACAACCAGTTCGACAACGGCGTGGCGTCCGGCTATCAGAGCCTCGGCGGTGTGGTCACCTGGAACCCGTACGCGGTGGCGCTCGGCCCCGGGCATCTCATCGTGTTCTACCGGGGCTCGAACAAACAGTTGTGGTTCCGGGAGTTCGAGAACGGTGCCTGGGGACCGCACACCAGTCTCGGCGGTGTGCTGACGTCCAGCCCGATCGCGGTGTCGACCCGACCGGGCCACGTCGCCGTGATCACCCGTGGTCAGGCCAATGATCTGTACTACCTGGAGCGGGTCGGGTCCACCTGGAGCAACTGGGTCGGGCTCGGCGGTAGGTTCGCCGTCGACCCGATCATGGTCACCCGAGGGCCGGGCCTGGTCGACGTGTTCGTGCGCACTACCAACTCGAGAGTGGCGGGTATCAGCTACAACGGCTCGGCGTGGGGTCCGTGGTTCGACCTGGGCGCGCCACGAGGTGGTGCCATCTCCGAGCCGGGCGCGGCCGCGACGGGCTCGGGTGAGCTGGTCGTGTTCGAACGGGGCGACGAGTCCCCAGCGACCAACCGCCCCATCCATCGCAACTCCTCGTTTGACGGAGGGGTGACGTGGACGGGCTGGATCCAGATGGACGCCTACGGCACCCCGTCACAGAACAACCCCGAAGCGACCGCGAACGCGTTCGGCGGCTGGAACTACGCCGCGACGAACTTCCCGTCGGGAGCCCGCCTCGGGCCGCTGCGTGTCTGTTCGTCCTCGCTGTGACAACCGGACCACAGCCAGGAATCCGTTCCTGGCTGTGGTTCTGGTCGCGGACATGTCTACCCACCAGAATCGTCAGATCCGCCCGCAGACAATCCATGGTCCGACAATATCGGAGCCATCTTTGTTGATTTTTCGCGGCGTTCACATCTAAAGTGACATTGCATCCGGATCCTTCGTTAGCCGCGTCCGCCGCGCTGCGGTCGTTACGTGCGGGTATGACCATTCGGTGCGAACGGCCGGGCTGACCGACCACGCCGCCATGGCGTTGATGCTCGACCTGGCCAGCACGGTTGCGTGAGTCACCTGGTCGATGAGAGCAGACCACGGCGTGGGCTCTCCAAGCTGAGTACGGAGCGCTGCTAGCGTCCGCTCCGCGCCTTCGGGCGTCGACACACATTGTTGCTGGGAGCAGCGGCTCGAACTGAGCTCGAACGTGGCGGAGGGCTTCGAGGATGACGGTGGCAGGTCAGGATCCGCGCGATGTGGTGTACGACCTGGTGGCAGGTGTGAGTCCACTCGACGAGCACGAAGCCCGGGACCGGGCCACCACGTTGCAGTGGATCCGGTCGGGTGCACCGTTGTTCCGGATCGCCCGACCGGCCACGCCCGACAAGCATCTGTGTGTCTATTTCGCCCTGGTTGACGACGTACGGCGTTCGGTCCTGCTGGTCGACCATGTCAAGGCGGGTTTGTGGCTGTTCCCTGGCGGTCATGTCGACGACGGCGAGGATCCGCGTAGGACGGTGCTGCGGGAGGCCACCGAGGAGTTGGGTATCGACGGAGCGTTCCACCCGCGGTTCGGCGATGAGCCACTGTTCCTGACCGTCACGGAGACACGCGGCGAGCACAGTCATACGGACGTGTCGTTCTGGTTCGTGCTGGCCGCCGATCAGGACATGCGGATCGACGCCGACCCCCGGGAAGCGAACGAGACGCGATGGTTCGCCTTGGACGACCCCACCGAGTGGACACACGACCGATTCGACCCGCAGATGGCACGCTTCCGTGACAAGCTCATGGATCGTCTGGGCACTCCGGCATTGGTCAGCTAACACGTCACCCCGAACGGGCCGCTGCGTACCGGGCGGTGGTCGTTCGCCGCCGCACGGACGGCACGCGGCCCGATGGTGGTGAGCAGGGCCCTGGTGATCCTGTGTTGGTGCCGTCACGGTCGTAGTACAGGCCGGTGGTGAGCTTCGCATCCTTGATCGACTCGATCCGGTCGGCGGCCCACGCGGCATCGTTGGCGGCCGTCGAGATGCTGTCCGGGCAGGTTTCCCCGCTGTCGGCTTCCGCCTGCGGCCACCAGGCAGGCTCAAGGCTGCACGCGAACCGGCCACAACTCGGCGCGTACACGAAGTTCAGCCACAGCCAGAGCACGGCCGCCATGACCAGGATGCCGGTCAGTGACGAGAGCGTTTGCCTGCGGGTCTCAGCGCCATTCAAGCTCCCATGGTGTTGATTCACAACTCCGGTTCGGGCGGAGTGAGGAGCCTGTTCAGCCGTGACAGTGCGGCTTGCCCCTCGGTGGTGATCTCGGTCAGGCCGCCACTGTCCGCCGCGCGGAGGGTGCGCTGAATCTGGTGCGGCAGTCGATGAGCTTCGGCGGCGGTCACCGCGGTGCGCAGGGCTTCGCTGGCGGCGTCGCGGTCCCCCGCGGAAAGGTGGACCTGTCCGGCCGTGACCCGTTCGATGATGTGCCACTGCGGGGCGGCCGGTGTCGCGTCAGCGTGGCCGGTCTGCATGACCTGGACGGCCTCGGCGGCGCGGCCGGTTGAGACGAGTCCACGCAGTTGGATCTCTCGGAACGTGAAGGGGTTGAACAACATCCCGTGTGCCGGACCGCTGTCGAGCAGATGACGGAAGTTTTCAATGGCTCTGTCGAACATGTCTCGGTTGCCCTGCTCTCCAGCGGCGCGAGCGAGGAACGCGAGCGCTGTTCCCTGTCCCTCGCGATCGGTGGACAGGTCAACCGCGCGCTTGAGGCGTTGAATGGCAGCGGGTACCCGGTTTGCCTTGCGTAGTTCGTTGCCGTGCATCCGCAGTGTGTGCGCCAGGAAGAACGGATCTTCGAGGCGTTCAGCGATGATCAACGCCCTGCCGGTCCAGCGAGCGGCGGCGGCCAAGCGTTCCTCCGGAAGTACAGTGCCCAGCGAGACCCCGAGTGCCACTCGTGCCTGTCCCAGCAGGACAAGGGTTTCCCGCTCGATGTGACCTTCCGCGGCGCGTGCTTCCAGGCGGGCGATGAGCGGCCACAGCTCGTTTACGGCATCTACCGCACGGCCAGCCCGTCGGGCGATCTCGGCCAGACGGATCGTGGAGTCCCCGAACTGAACCATGGCGGCAAAGTCCGCGTCATCTCCGTGTGTCACGCCTAACACGTGTGTTGGGAGGCCCAGTGTGCGCGCGATGTGCCGGCGGGTGCCGACATCGTTGATCGAGCGGCGACCCGTCTCGATCATGGATACGTAGGTCTTGTCGTAGCCCAGGAGATCCGCGAGTTGCTGCTGGTTGAATCGGTTGAGGCGGCGGTAGGTCCGCAAGATCGTTGCGAGGTCACGGCTGGCCAATGCTGCGGCGGCCTCGCCGGCCGACCACATCCACACCGCTGGACCGATACGGCGAGCGGGGACGACCGGCCCAGTGAGGTTGGCGCTGGTGTGGCATGTGGGACAGACTGGTTCGGTCGCGAAACTGCTGAGTCCCGCCCCGCACGCATCGCAGCATTTGCCGGCCATCGTTGGCTACCCGGTCAACTCTGAAGCGTCGCCGCGCAGCCTCGCATACCAGGTCGAAATTGAGCGCTTGTAACCTTCTGGCATAACCAGGAGGAGCACCTCGTCTTCGTTGAACAAGCCGATTTCCTTGTGCTCATGGGAAAGTACCGGCTGAGTGTTGCCGGTCGGATGGCATCCGTATGTCACGATGAACACGTGCTTTTCGACAGCGTTGATGTAGTACATCCAGGTGTCAAGGATCGGGCCAGTCTCGACTTTCCACTGCGTTTCTTCAAAAATCTCCCTGGCAACGCATTCTTCGGGGGTCTCGCCTATCTCGATCCGACCGCCCGGCAGTTCCCATTCCTCGCGTTCGTTTCGCAGCAGGAGCACCTTGCCGTCTCGCACCACGACGCCCTTGATCGAGATCGAGAACGTTTGCGGCCTGTACATGTCGTGGTCCACCCGGTGCCCTCCTGCTCTACGACGTCCTGCTCCTTGAGCAAGGTAGCGCATCCAACAGCGTGTGGCGGGTTGACAGTCTGTCACTGGACACAACGGATGGCCTGGACTTTTGTTGGGTCTCGGATGTGTTGGATCGCTCTCTCTGGAGGTCAGGCCGAGATGCTCGACTCGCGGACGCGGCACCGCGTCAACAGCCAGGACGTGGAGATGGCACCTGGTCTTGTCGTGGAGCTGGCAGCGCATGGCCTTGTCCTGTTCGACGACGTGACCAGTGCGGATCACCTGCTCCGACTCGCCCGCTCGATCGCCACGATCGTGCCTCACCGAGACAGCGACGCGTCCGGCGTGACCACGATCGCCGACGTCGGCGGTCAAATGCGTAGTGGGTTTGCCGGGTTCAGCGCGTGCGCACTTAATCCTCACACGGACCGGTCCGGAATCGTCAATCCACCCGCACTGTTGATGATGGCGTGTGGACAACCTGCGAGCACCGGCGGAGAATGCGTCGTTATCGACGGAAAAGCGGTTTACGACGACCTTGCCGAATCTCACCCCAAGGCCGCGAAGGCTCTGAGTGCTCCACGGTCTGTACTGTTCGGCGGTGCCGCAGGGTATCTCGGTTCGATTTTTGCGGCCACAGGGGATCGGATCACTATTAGTCTGCGACTGGATGACCTTGCACAGTTTTCGCCCGATGCGACGCGTTGGCTACCGGTTCTTCGTGCCGCGATAGACCGGCATGCCACCATGCTCAGACTAAACACTGGTCAGGGCTACGTTCTCGACAATCACCGTTGGCTGCACGGCCGACGCGCGTTCGCTGGGCAGCGGGTGATGTATCGCATCCACGGAGATCCGTTGCACCACTTGGGTATTACGCCTGGATTCCTGTCGGCCCGGACCCTGATGCCAGGTAGCGCGACATGACCTCAGTCGGACTTACCCGCCTTGCGGTCCTGTTGGTGATTGGCACCGCCGCGCTGGTGCGGGGTCGGTGTGCGGAACGGGCGGACCGGCGGAGGCTGACCGCGATTGTCGATGAGGCGAAGCGCCAGATACAGGCTGAGCTGGGTGGGGAATGTACACGACGACGGGCGTGACTGAGCTGGACGCGTTGTTGGAGATCGTCGGCAAGCGCGGGTTCATGTGGCACATGTTCCGCACCGACCAGCACGGGCCCGAAGTGCTCGCGGGAGTGTTCCAACACTCTGAGTGCGCCGACGTGTTGGTGTTCTCTGGTAATGAGTACGCGCATGCCTACCGCGTGCCGACAGGTAGGCATGCCGATGTGTTCGCACCGACGAGCGTGTACTGGTGGTACGGCGCAGGTCCGGTCTGGACACTACGGGCCATGCTGACTCTGCCGGAACCAGGCGACCCAGAGGCACCGGAGACGCTGACCCCGATACCGCCCGGCTTGGGGATACCGGGCAACCGAACACCGGTCAAGGTGCGGCGTCGCGGCACAGTGCACTGAGCCCGATCCCTACCAGCAGTTCTCACAGCGTGGTGCGCGTCGCGCATGCGGTAGCCAGCGCAGCCACGCGAAGTAGTGCACCGCGAGCGGGAGCGGTCGGGTCCTCGTCGGGCAGCAGCCACCAGTCCGGGGCGTACCTACGCAGGCCGGCCGGTAGCGCGTTAGGTGACGGTTCGCGGCGTTTCATGACGCCAGCCAGTAGGGCCGCGTACACCGGTCCGGCGTTGTGGCCGGCCGTCGCCGTGCTGCACGTCGGCGGGCACGTGCAAGGCGTGGTGCGCAGCAGGCGGGCCAGGGTGATGCGCTGCTGGCGTGCCTCCACGACAGCCGGGTGGGCGCGCGGCCCTTTCGCCGTGTCGATCGGCCCGCGCAGCGGCTCGTGCGGAGAACCAACGACTCGCACATCGGTGGATCCGGGGTCAAGGGTCCACAGCTTGTGCACGGTGTGGGCCGAACGTCGTATCGGGGCGGGCCGGCCGTCCGATGCGGCGTTCGCGCGGGTGCGGCACACAGGTGGTGATGGGGCGCCGGGTGGGGGCTGTAGGGGTGTCTGCGGGGTTCTGGCCGCTCATATGGTCGCCTCAACGTCCGAAAAGCCCGGCGCCACACCGTTTCAGCAGTGCGAACGCGGTGGCCGCCTGCCTGGAGAGGTGACGTGTCAGTGGCGGACGACCAGAAGTACCTCGACTACCTCAAGCGGCTCACCGCCGACCTCCGCCAGACCCGGCGGCGGCTGTCGGCGGCGCAGGCCCGCGAGCGGGAGCCGATCGCGATCACCGCCATGGGCTGCCGCTTCCCCGGTGGGACGGACACCCCCGAGGAACTCTGGCGGCTGCTGGCCGACGGCCGCGACGCCATCGGGCCCTTCCCCGCCGACCGGGGGTGGGACCTCGAGCGCCTCTACCACCCGGACCCGGAGAATCCCGGCACCAGCTACGTGCGCGTCGGCAACTTCGTCACCGACGTCGCCGACTTCGACGCCGGGCTGTTCGGCATCTCGCCCCGCGAAGCCCTCACCATGGATCCGCAGCAGCGGCTCCTCCTCGAGGTCGTCTGGGAGGCCGTCGAACGCGCCAGGATCGACCCCGTCGCCCTGCGCGGCAGCCGCACCGGCGTGTTCGTCGGTGCCGCGACCTCCGGTTACGGCCTCGGTGTCCGCGACCTTCCCGACGGCGCGGGCCACCTGCTGACCGGCAACGCCGGGAGCGTCCTGTCCGGTCGCGTCTCCTACACCTTCGGCTTCGAGGGGCCCGCGGTCACCGTGGACACCGCGTGCTCGTCGTCGCTGGTCGCGTTGCACCTCGCGGCGCAGGCACTGCGGGCGGGGGAGTGCGACCTCGCGCTCGCGGGCGGCGTCACGGTCATGACCAACCCCGACATCTTCACCGAGCTGAGCAGGCAGCGCGGCCTCGCGGAAGACGGCCGCTGCAAGGCGTTCGCCGCCGCCGCCGACGGCACGGGCTGGTCGGAGGGCGCAGGCGTCCTCATGCTCGAACGACTTTCCGACGCCCGCGCCAACGGCCGCCGGATCCTGGCCGTCGTCACCGGGTCCGCGGTCAACCAGGACGGTGCCTCCAACGGGCTCTCCGCACCGAACGGGCCGTCGCAGGAACGGGTCATCCGCGCCGCGCTGGCCGCCGCCAGGGTCGCCGCGTCCGATGTGGACGTCGTCGAGGCGCACGGCACCGGCACCCGGCTCGGCGACCCCATCGAGGCGCAGGCGCTGCTGGCCACCTACGGCAGGAACCGGACCGAACCGCTGCGGCTGGGCTCGATCAAGTCCAACATCGGCCACGCCCAGGGTGCGGCCGGTGTCGCCGGGGTCATCAAGATGGTCATGGCGCTCCAGCACGAATCGCTGCCCGCGACCCTGCACGTCGACGCACCCACCCCCGAGGTCGACTGGTCGGCGGGCGCCGTCGAGCTGCTGACCGAGGCCAGGCCGTGGCCCAAGGGCACCGAGCCGCGCCGCGCCGGTGTCTCGTCGTTCGGCGTCAGCGGCACCAACGCGCACGTGATCATCGAGGAGGCGCCTGCCGTCGAATCCCAGGACCATGGCACGGCCGCGACCCGGCCCGAGCTGCTGGGCTGGGTGGTCTCCGGCCGCACCAGGCAGGCGCTCACCGCTCAGGCCGCCACCCTTCTGTCCCATGTGGACAGTGATGATCCGGTGGCGGTGGCCCGCTCGCTGGCAGGCACCCGCGCCGCACTCGACCACCGTGCCGTCGTCCTCGGCGACGGCATCGACGCCCTGCGTGCCGGGCTCGCCGGGCTCGCCGCCGACGAGGAGACCCCCGGCGTGCTGCGCCGCACGGGCGACACAGGACGCGGCGGTGTCGTCTTCGTCTTCCCCGGCCAGGGCTCGCAGTGGGCGGGCATGGCCACCGGGCTGCTCGGCACCGAACCGGTGTTCCGCGCCCGTATCGAGGAGTGCGCCGCCGCCCTCGCCCCGCACACCGACTGGTCGCTGATGGACGTCCTGCGCGGTGACGGCCCGTCGCTGGACCGCGTCGACGTCCTGCAGCCCGCGCTGTGGGCGGTCCACGTCGCGCTCGCCGCACTGTGGCGCTCGGCGGGCGTGACGCCCTCCGCCGTCGTCGGCCACTCCCAGGGCGAGATCGCCGCCGCCGTCGCGAGCGGCGGGCTGAGCGTCGAGGACGGCGCCCGGATCATCGCGCTGCGGTCCCGGATCGCCGCCGAACGTGTCGCCGAGGGCACCGGCATGGTGTCGCTGAACCTCGCCGCCGGGGACGCGGAGGCACTGATCGCCCCCTGGTCGGACGCGCTCAGCGTGGCCGCCCGTTCCGGGCCGCTGTCCACCGCCGTCGCGGGCGACCGCGCCGCGGTCGAGGAACTGCTGGCCGAATGCGAGCGCCGGGACGTCCGCGCCCGGCGCGTCGAGGGCGCCTACGCCAGCCACACCGCCAACGTCGAGGTCATGCGCGACGAACTGCTGGCGGCCATCGCGGACATCGCGCCGACGGCGTCGGAGGTCCCGTTCTACTCCTCGGTCACCGGGTCCATTGTGGACACCGCGACGCTGGACGCGGACTACTGGTACCGCAACCAGCGCGAGCTGGTCCGGTTCGAGGACGCGACCAGGGCGCTGGCCGCCGACGGCCGCACCACCTTCATCGAGGTCAGCGCCCACCCCGTCCTGGTCTCCGCGCTGGAGGAGACCCTGGAGGCGATCGACTCGCCCGGCACCGTGCTCGGCACGCTGCGCCGCGACCGCGGCGGCCAGGACCGCTGGCTCACCGCACTCGCCGAGGCGTGGGTGCACGGCGTCGCCGTCGACTGGGCCGCCGTCCTGCCTGACGGCCCGGTCGTCGATCTGCCAACCTACGCGTTCCAGCGCACCCGCTTCTGGCTCGACGCCCCCGCCGCCACCCCCGACCGTTCCCCGTTCTGGGACGCCGTCGAGCGCGCCGACCTCGACGGCCTGGCCGCCATGCTCGACGTCCCCGGCGACACCCCGCTCAGCGCGCTGCTCCCGTCCCTGTCCGCGTGGCGGCGCAGCGAGAACACCTCGCGCAACACCCTGCGCTACCGCGTCGAGTGGCAGCCGGTCCCCACCTCCCCGGCGGCGGGTGGCAGCTGGCTCGTCGTGACGTCCCCATCCGGTGACTCCGACGCGTACGTGGCCGCCCTGCGTGACGCGGGCCTCGACGTCTGCACCGTGGCACTCGACCGCGCCGAACTCGACCGCTGGGCGATCTCCGCGCTCCTTGACGACGCAGCCTCGGCCCTGCCCGACCTCGCGGGCGTGCTGTCACTCGTCGCCATCGACGAGACCCCGCACCCCGACGAGCCCGCCGTCACCACCGGCGTCGGCGCCACGATCGCCCTGATCCAGGCGTTCACCGACACCGAGATCGCCGTCCCGCTGTGGTGCGCGACCTCCGGTGCCGTGTCCGCCGCCCCCGGCGACCTCGTCGCACACCCGGCGCAGGCCCAGATCTGGGGGCTCGGCAAGGTCGCCGCGCTCGAGCACCCCGGGCGGTGGGGTGGCCTGATCGACCTTCCCGCCGAACAGGACGCCACCACCGGCGCCCTGCTCGCCGCCGCCATCGGCGGCACCGGCGAGGACCAGCTCGCCGTCCGCGCGAACCTTCTTGCCAGCAGGCTCCGCCGCGCCCCCGCCGCCGCGCCGGCGCAGCCGTGGACCCCCTCCGGCGCCGTGCTCGTCACCGGCGGTACCGGTGCCCTCGGCGCGGAGGTCGCGGCCTGGCTGGCCGGACGTGGTGTGCGGAAGCTGGTACTGACCAGCCGCCGGGGGCCTGCCGCGCCCGGCGCCGCCGACCTCGTCGACCGCCTCGCAGGCCTTGGCGCCACCGCGGTCGTCGCGGCCTGCGACGTCGCCGACCGGGACGCGCTCGCCGCACTGCTCGCCGAGCACCCCGTCACCGCCGTCGTGCACACCGCCGGTGTCGACCCGTCGATGCCGCTGACCGACCTTGAGCTGCCCGACTTCGCCGACGGCGCCCGCGCCAAGGTGCTCGGCGCGGCCCACCTGCACGAGCTGCTGCCCGACGCCGAGGCGTTCGTGCTGTTCTCCTCCGTCGCCGGGGTGTGGGGCAGCGGTGGCCAGGCCACCTACTCCTCGGCCAATGCCTACCTCGACGCGCTCGCCGCGCACCGCGCCGCCGCCGGTCTGCCCGCCACCGCCATCGCATGGGGTGCCTGGGACGGCGGCGGCATGGCCACCCGCGACGGCGTCCAGGACTCGTTGCGCCGCCGCGGTTTCACCCCCATCCCCGCCGCTCGCTGCGTCGCGGAACTGGCCGCCGCCGTCGACGAGGGCGCCACCGCGCTCACCGTCGCCGACGTCGACTGGGACCGCTTCGCCGAGCCGTTCACCGCCGTGCGCCCCAGCGCCCTCATCGCCGGCCTCCGCGCCCCGGCCCCGGTCGCCGACGACGAGCCCGTCGACGGCGAGGCCGCCAGGCTGCGTGCCCTGCCGCCCGCCGAACGCAAGCACGCCGTCCTGGCACTGGTCCGCCGCTGCGCGGCAGGCGCGCTCGGCTACGACAGTACCGACGCGATCGAGCCAGGCAGGCCGTTCAAGGACGTCGGCATCGACTCGCTGACCGCGGTCGGCACCCGCAACAAGCTCGCCGCCGCGCTCGGCCGCAAGCTGCCCGTCACCCTGCTCTACGACCACCCGACCCCGCTGGCCCTCACCCGCCACCTCCTGGAGGAGCTGACCGGCGAGTCAGGCAAGCACACCGCGACGCAGGCCACCGTCATGGCGGCCGACCACGACGACCCGGTCGTCATCGTGTCGATGGCCTGCCGGTTCCCCGCGGGCATCGCCACCCCCGAGGACCTGTGGCAGGTCGTGGCCACCGGGGTCGACGGCATCGGCGCGTTCCCGGCCGACCGGTGCTGGGAGGTCGACCCGGCCCCCGGTTTCACCCCAGAGGGCGGCTTCGTCCACGACGCCACCGGCTTCGACGCCGACCTGTTCGGCATCTCCCCGCGCGAGGCCGTCGCCATGGACCCGCAGCAGCGCCTCCTGCTGGAGGCCGCGTGGGAGGTCCTGGAGCGCGCTGGCATCGACCCGCACTCCCTGCACGGCAGCGCGACCGGTGTGTTCGTCGGCGCCTCCACGTCCGGCTACGGCGTCGGCATGCGGGTGGCCGCCGGGCTGGAGGGCCATTACATCACCGGCACCTCTGCCAGCGTCATGTCCGGCCGGGTCGCCTACACGTTCGGGCTGGAAGGTCCCGCGCTCACCGTCGACACCGGCTGCTCGTCCGCGCTGGTCGCCCTGCACCTCGCCGCCGCGGCACTGCGCAGGGGCGAGTGCGACAAGGCCGTCGTCGCCGGGGTGTCCGTGCTGACCAGCCCCGACCTGTTCGCCGAGTTCAGCACCCAGCGCGGCCTGGCCACCGCGGGCCGCTGCGCGTCCTTCGCCGACGCCGCCGACGGCACCGGCTGGGGTGAGGGCGTCGGCGCCCTGTTGGTGGAGCGTCTCTCCGACGCCCGCCGTCTCGGCCACGAGGTCCTCGCCGTCGTGCGCGGCTCCTCGGTCAACTCCGACGGCGCCTCCAACGGTCTCACCGCGCCCAACGGGCCGTCGCAGCAGCGGGTCATCCGGGCCGCGCTGGCCGCCGCCGGGCTGGCACCGTCCGAGGTGGACGTTGTCGAGGGGCACGGCACCGGCACCACCCTCGGCGACCCGATCGAGGCGCAGGCCCTCATCGCCACCTACGGCCAGGACCGGGACGAGCCGCTGTGGCTGGGTTCGGTCAAGTCCAACATCGGCCACACCCAGGCCGCGTCGGGCGCCGCCGGCGTCATCAAGATGGTCATGGCGCTGCGCAACGGTGTCCTGCCAAGGACCCTGCACGTCGACACGCCCTCAACGAACGTCGACTGGACGGCCGGGTCGGTCGAACTGCTCACCGAGGCCCGCCCCTGGCCGGAGACCGGACGGCCCCGCAGGGCAGGCGTGTCCTCCTTCGGGGTCAGCGGCACCAACGCCCACGTCGTACTGGAGGCCGCGCCCGCGACCGAGCCGGTGGTGCCGGTCACCGAGACCGCGCCCGCCCTGGTGCCGTGGCCGGTGTCGGCACGCACCCCGGCCGCGCTCGCCGACCAGTGCGCCGCCATCGGCGCCCGCGTCGCCGCCACCGATCCGTCCACTGTGGACGTCGCGTTCACGCTCGCCACCGGCCGCGCCGACCTGGCAC
>NZ_JBARWZ010000166.1:0-24762 GCF_049647105.1 Actinophytocola sp. | reverse complement strand
CGCCGCTGCCGCCCGCGCCACCGGCGGCAGGGCCGCTCGTCGCGTCGCCGCCGTCGGCGTCGGAGTCGGCGTAGCCGAAGGCGAGGCTGCGTCCGTCGCCGCCAGCACCACCCGCGCCACCGGCGGTGCTGGTGTCGACGTCCTGTACCGGTGCCACGTACTGCTGGAAGTTGAAGTCAGCCATTTTCTGTCCCGTTCCTCGATCCGTTTTCGACGGCAATCCGTCATGTTGCCGAGAAAGTTATGGCTCCCGGGTGTCATCGGTAATCGGGGTTTGTCCCGCGGCTGTCACGGGGCGTTCGCGGTGTCCCCGGGGGATCGTTAGGGGATTCGCCCCCCATTACGGCCGGGTGGTGAAACGCCTAATCGAATGCGGGAAGTTGCGAGATAGCGACAGTGAGTAGTGCCTGCAGGGCGGTGCACGAGTCGGGCTTACCGGCGCGCATGGTCGCCACGATCGCCTGGTCTGCCGCCACGCCGACGTCGTAGCGGCAGAACTCGCCACGCGCCGTGAACGTCTCCAGCGCGGGGTAGCCCAGCAGCCGGACCCTGCCTGCCGTCGAGTCGCGGTCCCTGGTCAGCTCCTGGAGTCCATCGCCACTCGTGAACGCCGTGATCTGGGCGGATTCCGCGTGTGCCCCGGTCCAGCTGCAGTTCGCGCCGAGCTCGTCCTGGCCGGGCACCCCCGAGTCGAAGCCGAGGTCCGTGCGGGCCGCGGGGTCGAGCAGGGCGCACGGGTCGATGCCGACGAGCCCCTTCGGGGACTCGACGGGCGGCACCGTCGGTGTCGGCGGTGGCGCCTCGGTCGCGCAACTCGCTGTCACCAACAATGTCGCCACCGTTGCCGCCATCGCCATAAGGCGAATAATCACGGGCTTTCCTTCCGCTGTGTCATTTCTCGCCCGATCTCGATTTCTGTAACGTTCTCGGGTCGTAACGCGTCTTCCCTAGCAGCATTCGCTTGGAGGCGAGGATGAGTTACCGGGTCGGGATCGATTTCGGCACAACCTTCACCGCCGCGGCCCTACATCGTGACGGTGCGCAGGCGGCTGAAGTCGTTCCGTTGGGGGACGGCAGGCCGACGGTGCCCTCCGTTGTCTTCGTGGCCGCTGACGGATCGTTCGTGATGGGAGACGCCGCGGTGCGGCGCGCGGTGACGGACCCTGACCGGGTCGTCCGGGAGGTCAAACGACGCATCGGCGACCGAACGCCGGTGCTCGTCGCAGGCGAGTCGATCGAGGCACACACCATCGCGGCGTGTTTCGTCCGGTGGGTGGTGGACCGGGTGAGCGACCGCGAGGGCGCCCCGCCTGCCGGGGTCGCGCTGACCCATCCGGCGTCGTGGGGCAGGCACAAGTGCACGCTGATGACCGAAGCCCTTGCCGCACAAGGGATCACGGCGGTCCGGCTGGTGACCGAGCCGGCCGCCGCCGCGATCGCGTACACCGCGTCGAAGCACGTCCCGCCGGGTGCCGCGATCGGCGTGTACGACCTGGGTGGCGGCACCTTCGACGCCGCGGTCGTGCGCCAGCTGGACGATGGCGGCTTCGAGCTGGTCGGCACGCCACATGGCATCGAGTCCCTCGGCGGTGTCGACTTCGACGAGGCGATCTTCGAGCAGGTCAGGGCGACCGTCGGGGTGCAGTGGACCGAACTGGACTTCAACGGCCCGATGGTGCGGACCGCGGCGGCCGCGCTGCGCCGTGAGTGCACCGAGGCGAAGGAGGCGCTGTCCGCCGACACCGAGGTGACCATTCCGGTGATGCTGCCGGGGGTGAGCACCCGGGTGCGGATGGTGCGCACGGAGTTCGAGCAGCTCATCGAGCCGGCGATCGCGTCGACGGTGGTGGCGTTGCGGACGGCGTGCGAGTCTGCCGACCTGTCCGCGTCGGACCTGTCGGCGGTGTTGCTGGTCGGCGGCTCGTCCCGGATTCCGCTGGTGTCCCAGCAGGTCTCGGCCGCCTTCGACCGTCCGGTGACGGTCGACTCCGACCCGAAGGCGGTGGTGGCGTGCGGCGCGGCCCTGTCGCTGCGGCCCGCCGAGCAGGCGCCAAGGACCGTGGTGGTGTCCCCGGTGGGGCTGGTCCCCGCGGTCCGTTCGCGCCGGATGGTCACGCTCGGGGTCGGGCTCGCGATGTGCGTCGGTGCGCTGGTGGTGACCGCGGGCACGCTGGGCACCGATTTGCTGTCCGGCGGCGCGGCGCCGGTCGGCGTCGCGGATCCCCTCGGGACGGGCGGGCCACGTGAGGTGCTCGACGAGGTGCCGGTGGGGACTCCGGAAGAGGGGGAGGAGGACCCGTGGACCGGCGAGCCGTACCGCGAGACCACCCCGCCAGGACCCAAGCGCCCAGGCGCGAAACCGACCACGGCGAGCCCTGCGACCCTGACCCCGACCCCCATGACCGGCGGCGACCGCACCAGGGCGATCAAAGGCGCGCCCCCCGTCGGTCAGCCGGTGACCCCGTCCGGCGGCAGCGGACCGACGACGTCCGACACGCCCCCGGAACAGACCACCACCACGACCGACGCGACTTCTGTGGAGACGACCACCACCGAGCCTGAGGCGACGACCACGACCGAAGAGACGACGACCACCACCGAAGAGACGACGACCACAACCAATGCGCCCGAGGTGCCGACGGAGGACTCACTCGAGGCGATCGTCGAGTCGATGCCATGACGTCCGGGCCGCCGCCGCCCCGGCCCAGCACCGCGCGGACGAGCGCGCCGCCGGTGGCCGCCATGCGGAGCCTGGCCCGGCCGAAGCAGATCACCGCAGCCTTCTGGCTGTGGCAGCTCGCCGCCGGGTTCGCGATCGCCTCGGCGGTGGTCGCCATCGGGCGCCTCGACGGGTTGCGGGACGAGTTCGTCCGTGAGGCACGCGAGAACGACGGCTCCGCGAGCGCAGGCACCGTCGACCGGGTCGCCGACCTTTCTGTGCTGATCGTCGTCGGCGGTGGCCTGCTGATCGGGGTGCTGGCCGTGTTGTTCGCGGCCGCCATGTGGGTGGGCAAGGGCTGGGCGCGGGGCGCGCTCGTGCTGGTGGCACTGCTCGCCGTCGCGTACGCGGTGCTGGTCGCCGTGCCGCTGGGGTGGCTCGTACTCGCGGCCGCGTGCCTCGCGGTGGTGGCGACCGTCTGCATGTACCTGCCGGGAAGCAAGCCCTGGTTTGTGTGATTAGCCAGCCCGCCTCCCCGGAATTAATCGTGTTGGTCCCGACCCAGCGACACCCAGGACCGCAGGCGGTTAGTGGCTGGGTGCCGTCACGTTCCCCTGAGGTCACAGCTGGTCAGGCCCAGGCCCTCGCGCAAAGATCCTTGCGGCACGCTACTACTGTGGCGTTTGTGGAAGATCGTGTGCTTGGCCGCACCGGCCGTCAGGTGTCCGTTGTCGGGCTCGGGTGCTGGCAGCTCGGGGCGGACTGGGGCCGGGTCGACGACGCCGACGCGTTCGCGGTGCTGCACGCGGCCGTCGACGCGGGGGTCACGTTCCTCGACACGGCCGACGTGTACGGCGACGGCCGCAGCGAGCAGCTGATCGCCCGCTTCCTCGCCGAACGTGCCGCCGAGGTGACGGTGGCGACGAAGTGCGGGCGCCGCGCCGACCCGCACGTGCCCGCGTCGTTCACGCCGGAGCACCTGCGTGCCTGGACCGACCGCAGCCGCGCCAACCTGCGGGTCGACCGGCTGGACCTGGTGCAGCTGCACTGCCCGCCGACGCCGGTGTTCTCCTCCGGCGAGGTGTTCGACGCGCTCGACGAGCTGGTCCGGGAGGGCAACCTCGCCGCGTACGGGGTGTCCGTCGAGACCTGCGAGGAGGCGCTGACCGCCATCGCGCGCCCAGGCGTCGCGAGTGTGCAGATCATCCTCAACGCGTTCCGCCGCAAACCGCTCGAGCGGGTGCTGCCCACGGCACGCGCGGCGGGTGTCGGCATCATCGCGCGGGTCCCGCTCGCGAGCGGGGTCTTGTCCGGCAAGTACGACGAGCACACGACCTTCGCCGACGACGACCACCGCACGTACAACCGCCACGGCGAGGCGTT
Organism: Actinophytocola sp.; assembly: GCF_049647105.1. Classification (GTDB taxonomy): domain Bacteria; phylum Actinomycetota; class Actinomycetes; order Mycobacteriales; family Pseudonocardiaceae; genus Actinophytocola. The sequence goes on along the minus strand of NZ_JBARWZ010000166.1, from coordinate 20,720 downwards.
CGACGTCGGCGAGACGTTCTCCGGCGTCCCGTTCGAGGTGGGGGTGCGCGCGGCGCGCTCCCTCGCGGAGATCGCACAGGACCTCGGCGTCAGCACGGCCGCGCTCGCGCTGCGCTGGGTGATCGACCAGCCGGGCGTCAGCGTCGTGATCCCGGGCGCCCGCAACGCGGAGCAGGCGAACGCCAACACCGCCGCCGGGACCGTGCCCCCGTTGTCGGACGACACGCTGCGCGCGATCGAGCGGATCTACGACGACCAGATCCGCGCACACGTCCACGACCGCTGGTGACGGCGAGAATCTGACATTGATGTCAGGTTCATGGCTGGAGAGAAGCTCGTCGCCGACCTGACCGCCGAACGGGACCGCATCGACCGCATGCTCGGTGACCTGGCCCGGTCCCGGGAGGTACTGACCGACGTGATCGACACGGCCTCGGGTCAGTAGGTCACCGCGCCAGGGCCAGCACGGCCTGCAGTTCGCGGTAGGCGGGTTTCGCGGCGAAGTTCTCGTCCAGCAGGTTGGCCGCGCCCTCGCCGTCGAACCAGCCCGGTACCCACGAGTACTTGTCGGTGAAACCCCACACCGTGAACGAGTTGCAGCGGCGTGCGAGCAGGCAGCCCTGCAGCAGCACGCTGTACCCCTGCGCCTGGGCCTGCAGCTTCACGTTGTCGGACGGCATGATCATGCGGACGTCCACCTCGGTGACGGCGGTCTCCAGCCCCAGCTTCTCGAACCGGGCGAAGTTGGCGGCCACCTCGGACGCGCTGTGGAAGCCGTACTGCACGCCGTAGTGGCCCTGCGCGCCGAAGCCGTGCACCGGAACCCGTTGTGCCACCAGGTCCTTCGCCAACGCGAGGTAGGCGTCGCTCTTCGCGCTGATGCCCTCGACGTTGTAGTCGTTGAGGAACAGCTTCGCCTTCGGGTCGGCCTGGTGTGCCCAGCGGAACGCGTCGGCGAGGTAGCCCGGTCCCAGCTCACGCAACCAGATCGAGTCGCGTAGCTCGCCGTTGTCGTCGATGACCTCGTTCGCCACGTCCCACTGGTAGATGCGGCCGCGGAAGTGGCTGACCTCGTCGATGATGTGCCTGCGCAGGATCCCGCGCAGCTCGGTCGCGTCGATCTCGCCCGACTCGACGCCCTGCGTCAGCCACGCCGGGAGCTGGTTGTGCCACACCAGGGTGTGCCCGCGCACCTGCTGCCCGTTGCGCCTCGCGGCGGCCATCAGCTCGTCGGCGGCGCTGAAGTCGAGCTCGCCGCGTACCGGCTCGACGACCTCCCACTTCATCACGTTCTCGGCGGTGATGGAGTTGAACTCGGCGCCGATCCGGTCGCGGTAGGTCGCGTCCGAGGTGTAGGCGGCGTGGTCGACGGCGGTGCCGATCAGCAGTTGCCTGCCCGCCAGCTCACGCAGTGGCCGGTCGGGGGATGAGGCCCCGGCCGCCGGAGCGGGTGAGCCGGCGGCCGGGAGTAGGGGGTAGAGCGATGCCGCGGCGAGGAAGCCTGCCGCGGCGACACGAGACACCTTCATGTGACGCTCCTCGACGACGGTGGCGAAGTTCGAAAGTTTCGGTGAAATGCCGGTATCGCGAGGAGAAACGTTAAGGTCTACCAGCGAGTCCGTCAAGCAGGCAGCGCATTTCCGGTACGCCGTCACCGAAACTTTCGGTGACGGCGTACCGGAAATCGGAAGACGTGCGTCAGAAGCCGCTGTTGCCAGGGCCTCGGTTGACGGTGAAGCCCGGCGACACCGACAGCCCGCCGGATGGTGCGCCGGACACCGAGGTGTACGAGAACGACGCGTTGCCGGTCGCGTTGATCTCGATGCCGTAGGTGCCGGTGCCCGCCACGGTGACCCGTTCGAACGTCGCGTTCTCGATGCGGCGCTGCCAGGTCATCAGAATGCCCGCGTACGTGCTGTCCCGGATCTCGACGTCCCGGACCGTCACCGGCGCGGTGATATCGGCCGTGTCCGCGAACAACCACAGCGCGCCGAGCTGGGAGTTCCAGTTCGGTTCAAGGCCACCGGTGCGGACCAGCGTGTTCCGTTGCACCAGCGTCTCCCCGGACAACGGCACCGGGTTGAACCGGGTGCCGACCGCGATGCCAGCCGACGCCGTCAGCGTGTCGGCGACGAGGTTGTCCTCGGCCCGGTTCGAGTCGCCGCCGTAGATGCCGATCCCGTTGCCCAGCATGGGAATCTGCACGGTGTTGAACGTGAACGCACCACGGGTCACCGGTGACCCGGCCGACCACATGGCCAGCGCGTCGTCGCCGGTGTTGCGGACGACGCTCTGCTGCACGCTCGTGTCGCGTACGTTGCCGTGGAAGTTCACCCCGTCGGCGAACGTGTTGCGGATCCGCAGACCGAGCGCGAGCAGTCCGTCGGTGCCGTTGTCCGCCCACAGTCCGACCTTCGTGTGCTCGATCCACACGTTCTGGATCAGCGACCCGGTGCCGAAGTTGCCCTCGAGCGCGGCGTGGAAGTTCGCGTCGTCGCGGTAGCGGACATCGCCGTCGATCATCAGGTCGGCGATCGTGACGTTGCCGCCGGTGGCGAACAGACCGCCCTTGCCTGCCCGTCCCGCCAGGACCGAGTACCACGGGCCCGCGCCGCGGACGGCCACACTCTGGACGTCGACCCGGTCGGCCATGACGAACCGCCCGGCCGGCACCCACACGCCGGTGCCGGCCGACCGGGCCGCCGCCACCGCAGCGCGGATCGCGGCCGTGTCGTCGGAGTCGTCGCCGGGGGTCGCGCCGTGCTGGGTGATGGTCACGTAGCCGGACGGCATGGCGATCGCCGCGCCGACGTTCTCGGCGTCGACGAGATCGACGTCGATGTACGCGGCGGCGGTGGAGTCCTTCTGCAGCCGCAGTTTCGTGCCCGCCGGAAGCGAGTCGAGCCGGGTCCTCGCCTCTCCGAAGAACCGCTGCGCGCCACCCTCGCCCGGGTTGTTGGTGTACGGGTAGGCGCCGTACACCCAGCTGTACACACTGGACAGTGTCAGGTCGCGTGCCTTGGTGCCGTTCACGTACACGCCGATCGGCGCGGTGATTCCCGCACCGTCAGAGGAGTCCGGAATGGACGCACGTACGACGAGCGAGTTCGCGGGCTGGGTGAGGGTGAACTCGACGTAGCTGCCGGTGTTCTGCAGCCGCACGCCACGACGACCGGACGCCTCGGCAGGCACCGTGCGGAACGTGCGGTCGGGGCCGAACACGGCGCCGTTCGTGGCGGCGTTCTCCGCCTCGTACTCGGTGTACGGCACCGTCGCGCCACGGGTGGCGAGTGCCTTGCCGCCGGAGAGCGCGACGCGGTCGACGGCGACGGTGCCGCCGCTGCCCGGCGCGCGGGTCAGCCCGATGCTGCCGAGCCCGGCGGCGAGCGTCACCGGCAGGGTGGCGGTGGCCCAGCCGCTGCTCGCGGCGAGCGTGACCTGCCCGAGCCGCAACCCGTTGCCGGTCACCACGAACGCCTGGTTCTGGGTGGCGGTGTACCGGATCGTGAGCGTCTGCTGGCTCGCGGAGGCGACGCCCACCGGGATGACCAGCCGTGCGGTGTCGGTGCTGAGGCCGGTGGCGTAGCCGGCGCCGGAGAACCCGGACGTGCCGGTGGCGCGGGTCGTGCCGCCGGACAGGTGCCCGGTCTCGGCCTCGAAGCACGTGCCGCTGTCACAGGTCACGGGGGTGTTGCCGGTGACGGTCAGCCGGTCGAGGTTGACGTTGCCGGAGTCGGTGGCATCGAACCGGTAACCGATGCCGCTCGCACCGGACGGCAGCGTGACCGTGCTGGCCACGGTGCCCCACGTGGCCCAGCCGCCGGTGGCGGGCAGCGACAACTGTTGCAGGCGTTGCGAGCCGACGTAGAGGGAGAGCGTCATGGTCGAGCCGGTGCCATTGGCGTACCGCAGCGTGAGGGTCTGCGATCCGGGTGCGGTCACGGTGAACGTGACACCCGCCCGGCCCTTGTTGGCGTCGGTCAGCCCGCCGACGTACCCGCCGCCGGAGTACCCGGCGTGCTCGGTCTCGACGGCCGCGCCACCGGCGAGCGACGCGGACTCCGCCTCGAAAACACCCGGCTCGGCCGGTGCCCCCGAGGTGACGGTGAGCCGGTCGAGGTTGATGTTGCCGGAGTCGGCGGAGTCGAACCGGTAGGCCACCCCGGTTGTGCCCGACGGCAGCGCGACGGTCGTGGAGGCCGTGCCCCACGACGTCCACGACCCGGTCGACGGCAGCGACACCTGCTGGAGTCGTTGCGCACCAACATAAAGGGAGAGTGTCATGGTCGAGCCGGTGCCGTTGGCGTATCGCAGCGCGAGGCTCTGAGTGCCGGGTGCGGTCACGGTGAACGTGACGCCCGCCCGGCCCTTGTTGGTGTCGGTGAGCCCGCCGACGTAACCGCTGCCGGAGTACCCGGCGTGCTCGGTCTGCGCCACCGCGCCGCCGGTCAGCGACGCGGCTTCCGCTTCCAGGGTGAGTGGCGCGGCGGCGGGTGCGCCGGGTGGCGCCACGCCGAGCAGGGCCACGGCAAGCGCTACCACGGACAGTTTGCGAAACATCCTTGTTCCACCTCTTGTTCCGGTTGCGGGGTTTCAGCCCTTCACCGCGCCGCTCAGCGCGTCCCCTTGCAAGAACAGGCGCTGGAAGACGAGGAAGAGGACCACCGGGATAACAGTCGAGATCGCCAAGGCGGCGAGGAACACGTCCAGCTCGACATACTGCTGGAGTGCGGGCAGCCGCACGGACAGCGGCTGCAGGTCGGGGTCTGGCAGTACGAGCAGCGGCCAGAGGAAGTCCTTCCACGCGGCCACGACCGCGAACACGGACACGACCCCGAGGATCGGCCGGGACATCGGCAGCACCACCGACCAGAACAGCCGGTACGGACCGGCACCGTCCACTCTGGCCGCTTCGAACACCTCGCGCGGGAGGCCGTCGAAGAACCGTTGCACCAGCAGGATGTTGAACGCGTTGGCGCCCGCCGGGAGCCACACCGCCCAGAACGTGTTGATCAGGTCGGCGTCGACGACGGTCAGGTACAGCGGCACCAGCAACACGACCCCGGGCACGAACAGCGTCGCCAGCACGACTCCGGTCAGCACCTTGCGGTATCGCGGCCGCAGCACCGACAGCGCGTACCCGGCCGTCGTCGCCACGAGCAACTGCACGAACCAGGCGCCCGCCGCGACGATCACCGTGTTGAGGAAGTACTTGTCGATCTCCACCCTGGTCCACGCGGTCGCGAGGTTCGCGAAGTCGAAACCATTGGGCCACAACGACAGCGGCTCACGCAGGGTGTCCTGTGTCGGGGTCACGGCGGCCTTCGCGAGCCACAGCATCGGCCCGAGCCCGACCAGGAACAGCAGCGCCAGCAGCACCCCGTGCACCACGCGGGCGGTGCGCCGGACCGACGACGTGTGCCAGTCCGACGGCGACAGCACACCTCGACTCACGACGCCCCCTCGCAGGCTCCGTGGCGCCGCTCGCGGTCGCCCTGCGTTTGATGGTTCGCTCCGCAAGCTCCGCTCACGACGTGCTCCATCCACGCGTCAGCCGGAAGTACACGGCCGAGAACACGGCCAGCACCGCCGCCAGCATCAGCGACAGCGCGGTCGCCGCGCCGTAGTCGCCGCCGAGGCTGTTGGCGAACGCGTAGTCGTAGATCAGCAGCAGGATCGTCGTCGTCGAGTTCGCCGGGCCGCCGCCGGTGAACAGGAACGGCTCGAGGAACACCTGCGCGGTACCGATGATCTGCAGGATGAACGTGACCAGCAGGACGTGCCGGAGCCGGGGGAGCGTCACGTGCCAGACCTTGCGCCACACACCGGCGCCGTCGATCTCCGCCGCCTCGTACAGCTCCGGTGCGACGCCGGTCAGCGCCGCCAGGTAGATGATGATCGTGCCGCCCGCCGCGGCCCACGTCGCCTCGAGCACCAGTGCTGGCATCGCCACGTCCGCGTCCTGCAGCCAGGGGAGCGCGTCGATGCCGACGTACCCGAGCAGCGTGTTGAACACGCCGGTCGGACTCGCGTCGTAGAAGAACTTCCACAGCAGCACCGCCACCACCGGCGGCACGACCACCGGCAGGTACGCGAGCGCGCCGTACAGGCCGCGGAACCGCCGCACCTCGCCCATCAGCACGGCCACGACCAGCGGGATCGGGTAGCCGAACAGCAGCGCGAGGAACGCGAACCACAGCGTGTTCTCCACGGCCGTCCACAGCAGCGGGTCGGACAGGACGGTGCGGAAGTTCTCCAGCCCCACGAACGTCGCGTCGCTCACCAGGTTCGTCTGCTGGAACGACATGACTACCGCCTGGCCGATCGGCAGCCACGAGAACACCGTGAACACGACAAGCATGGGCAGCAGGAACACCAGTGTGGCGAGCCCCCCGCCCCGCACTGTCCCGCCTCCCCGGAACTTGAAGGTGCTGGTCTCGTTCCGGCGAGCGGTGCGGACCGGCGGTGGTTGGTGGCCGGCCGTCACGTTCGGCCGCGAGGCTTGGGCAACCCGCGAGTGGTGATTCATCGTGTTCAGTTCCGGTCGAGCAGGGCCTGCGCGTCGGCTTCGGCCTGCGCGAGCAGCCCGCCGATGTCCGCGTTCTTGTCGGTGAGCACCGACTGGACCACCGGGTCGAGCAGCGCGTAGACCTCCTGGGTGGACCGGGTGGGCTCGGTCAGCAGCGGCTGGTCGAACATGTCGTCGGTGTACGGGGTCATCTGTTCCAGCGGAACGTTCACGTACGCCGTGGTCCAGGCGAGCATCTCGTCGTAGGTCGCCTTGTCGAACACCGGCAGCGTCGGCGCGCCCACCGGCGCGTCCGAGTCGGCGAGGGCCTTCGCGTCGAGCACCGCCGCGTCCTTCACGGTCAGCTTCGCCATGTAGTAGAAGTCGATCCACTTGACCCCGGCCGCCTGGACGGCCTCCTCGGCGTTCGCGCTCACCACGGCCAGCGTGCCGCCGCCGAGCACACCGGCGTCCTCGTCGTCCGCCAATGGCAGCACGGTGACGCCGTAGTCGGCCGGTTTGACCGCGTTCTGCGTGAGGAGCTGGCCGTAGTTGCCGCCGCCGGAGACGTACATGCCGATCCGGCCCGCCGCGAAGTCCTGGTTGATGGTGCCCCAGTCGTACAGGAAGTTCGCGCCCATGCTGTTGTCGGTCCAGCGCATGTCGTGGAGGTCGGCCAGCACGTCCCGCATCTGCGGGGTGTCCAGGGTGGCCTCGGCCCTGTCGCCCTTGATGACTTCGGTGCGGCCGCCGTAGGCGTAGTCGAGCGTGGTCAGGATCCAGCCGCCGGTGTTGTCCTTGGTCATCTGTGCGTACCCGGCCTGCCCGGTGCGCTGCGCGATCTGCTTCGCGGCCGCCCGCACCTCGTCCCATGTGGACGGTGGGTTGTCCGGGTCGAGCCCGGCCTGGGTGAACAGGGTGCGGTTGTAGTGCAGGGCCTGGCCGTACGCGGCGATCGGCACGGCATGCATCTTCCCGTCGGCGGCCTTCCCCGCGTCGGCGACGTTCGGGTTGAAGTCCTTGGCGTACGGAAGTTCCGCGACCAGACCGGAGATGTCCGCGACCTGCTTGCGTTCGATGAGCCCCCGGCCGTCGGTGAACGGGACGGTGAACACGTCCGGCAGCGTGCCGCCCGCGAGCTGGGCGGTGAACGTGGTCGCCTCCCAGTTGTACTCCTGGGGCTGTAAGTCGATGTCCGGGTTGGCCTTCTCGAACTGCGCGACGCGCTCGTCGTACGCGTCGACGGCGCCCTGTTCGAGTCCGGGGTCGATGGCGATCTTCACGACGGTCCTGCCGTCGCCGGCGTCGTCGGACCCGCAGGCGGTGAGGACGGTCGCGGCGGCGAGCGCGGCCGCGACGAGCTTCGAGGACCTCATTGTCGCTCCCTTGTGGATGGTCAGGAACGCAGCCAGGCTGCGGTGTCGGGTGGAAGGGTGCCGCCGGTCAGGACACCGCTGCACAGCAGCACCTCGGCGTGAGCGGGCAGGTCGGCCGCGGTGTCCCCCAGGTTGACGACGCACAGTACGTCACCCCGGCGGAACCCCAGTACGTCGTCCGGTGTGGACAACCAGGTGAACTCGTCGCCGCGCAGCCCCGGCTCGGCACGGCGGATCGCGATCATGGACCGGTACAACGTCAGCATCGACGCCGGTTCACCGTCCTGCGCCTCGACGGAGCGGCTGCCCCAGTCGGCGGGTTGCGGCAGCCACGGTTTCGGCCCGCCGAATCCGAACGACGGGCCGTCCGTGGTCCACGGCAGCGGCACCCGGCAGCCGTCGCGGCCGGGGTCGACACCGTTCGACCGGAAGTGCATGGGGTCCTGCAGCACGTCGAGGGGCAGATCCTCCACCTCGGGGAGCCCCAGCTCGTCGCCCTGGTACACGTACAGCGACCCGGGCAGCGCGCCGGTCAGCAGCGCAGCCGCCCGCGCCCGGCTCGTGCCGAGCACGAGGTCCGTCGGGGTGCCGAACCGGCGTGCCCCGAACCCGAACGAGCTGTCCGCGCGGCCGTACCGGGTGACGGCGCGGGTGACGTCGTGGTTGGACAGCACCCACGTCGCGGGTGCGCCGACCGGCCGGTGTGCGTCCAGAGTGGACACAATGGCGGCACGCAGCTGATCGGGTGCCCACGGGCGCATCATGAAGTCGAAGTTGAACGCCGTGTGCATCTCGTCGGGGCGCAGGTAGCGGGCGAACCGCTCCGGGTCGGCCAGCCAGATCTCGCCGACCAGCACCCGGGGCTCGGCATAGGAGTCGGCGACCGCGCGCCACGACCGGTAGATGTCGTGCAGCTCGTCGCGGTCCAGGAACGGGTGGGTGCCCGGTGCGAACTCGCCGTCCGCGCCGGGGAACGCGGGATCCTTGACCGGCATGGTCGCCGAGTCGATCCGCACGCCTGCGACCCCGCGGTCGAACCAGAACCGCAGCACGTCCTCGTGCTCGCGGCGCACGTCCTGGTGGTTCCAGTTCAGGTCCGGCTGTTGCGGTGCGAACAGGTGCAGGTACCACTCGCCCGGCGAGCCGTCCGGGTTCGTGGTGCGGGTCCAGGTGCCGCCGGAGAAGCTCGACACCCAGTCCGTCGGCGGCTCCGCGCCGTCCGGCCCCCGGCCGGGGTGGAACCAGAACCGTTGCCGCTCCTGCGATCCCGGCCCCGAGGCGAGCGCGGCGCGGAACCACTCGTGCCGGTCAGACACGTGGTTGGGCACGACGTCGACGATCGTGCGGATACCGAGCGCGGCCGCGTCCGCGATCAGCAGCTCCGCCTCCTCGACGGTGCCGAACGCCGGGTCGATCGCCCGGTAGTCGGCCACGTCGTAGCCGCCGTCGGCAAGTGGCGAGGAGTACCACGGGGTGAACCAGATGGCGTCCACACCCAGGTCACGCAGGTACGGGAGGCGGGAGCGGACCCCGGCCAGGTCGCCGGTGCCGTCGTCGTTCCCGTCGGCGAAGCTGCGCGGGTAGACCTGGTAGATCACCGCGTTCCGCCACCACTCGGCAGTGCTCACTGGACTCCTCGCTCATCAGGTTTAGCGCTATACCTGCCGTACGGTAATGTTGCCTGGGCAGAGCTGTCAACGGGGTCGGTGAGGGGAGTTCGGTTGGTCCGGGTCACGCTCAAGGACATCGCGAACGAGGCGGGCGTGAGCATGATGACCGTCTCGAACGTGATCAACGGCAACCGTGCTCGGGTGTCGCCGGAGACGATCGAGCGGGTGCGGCGGATCGTCGCCGAGCGTGGTTACGTGCCGAGCGCGTCAGCGCGCAGCCTCGCCGCGAGGTCGTCGCGGCTGATCGGGCTGCTGGTGCCCGCCGCGGACGAGGACAGCCTCACGCTGAGCCCGCACACCGGCGCGATCCTCGGTCAGATCGAGCGGGCGCTGCGCAAACGCGGCTACCACCTGTTGCTCCGTGGCATCGCGCACCCGGACGAGGTGGGCGAGGCGTTGCAGTCGTGGAGCCTGGACGGCGCTGTGCTGCTGGGTTTCCTCGACGAGGAGATCGACGCGCTCGACGTGACGGTGCCGGTACTCGCGGTCGACAGCTACTCGCCGAACCGGCTGGCCACCGGCGTCCGCTCGGACGACTTCGATGGCGGCCGCATCGCCGCCGCACACCTGCTCGACCTCGGCCATCGCGACATCGTGTTCGCCGGTCCGTCCTTTTCGGACGTCGGCGTCGTGCACCAGCGCTACGAGGGGTTCCGGCAGGCATTCGTCGATCGTGGACTGTCCATACGCGACGGTCACATCGCGGCGGTCAACACCACGCACGCGAGCGGGCACGAGCTGGGTTCCCGCCTGCGTGCGGAGTTCCCGTCGGCGACCGCGGTGTTCGCGACCGCGGACATCCTCGCGATCGGGATCATGGCCGGACTGGTCGACACCGGTGTGCCGGTGCCGGGGGCGGTGTCGGTGATCGGCTTCGACGACCTCGACATCTCGGCCATCGTCACCCCGAAGCTGACGACCGTCGCGCAGGACATCCCGACCAAGGCGGCGATGGCGGTCGACCTGCTGCTGACCGCCGTCGAGAAGCGTGACCGCCCGGCCGAACCGGTCACCCTGGACGTGCACCTTGTCGAACGGGAGTCGACGGCTCGCCGGTGAGCGGCGCCGCGCACGTCGACCCTGTCACCGCGATCGTGTGCACTATCCTGACGCCCCAACCGACCCAGGAGGCCCGATCATGGCGACCGACGCCGAGCTGACCACGACGTTCGCCGAGTTCGACGGCAACGGGGACGGGCAGATCACGAGCGCGGAGTTCGGGGCCGCCATGGTCGCCCGCGGCGAGGAGATCACCGAGCGGGAGATCACCGAGATCTTCGCCGACGCCGACACCGACCGCGACGGCACGATCTCCTTCACCGAGTTCGCGGTCGCCTGGAACCGCGCGGGCAACTAGTGCCCCGTCCAGGCGAAGAGGGCACGTTTCTCCACGGCCCAGGCGGCCGCTGGCGGCGTTGCGGGAAAGCCCAAGTACAACCCGGTACGAGCGGCTTTCCCGCGCCTTGCCGGCGACCACCTGGATCCACGGACAAACGACCCACTTCACCTTGACGGGGCACTAGAACTTCGCGGACCTGGCGGCGGGGGAGCGGGTCGCGACCAGAGCGGGTGCCGCGCACTGGGTGCGAGCGGCGCGGCTGGGCAGGACCGCACCGCGGCGGTGACGAAGGTTCACGCGTCGCGTGCCGCGGCGAGGATGTACGAGGTGAGGGCCTGTGCGATGACCGCGTAGCCCGCGGCGGACGGGTGGAAGCGGTCGGCGGAGAACATGCGCTCGTCGGACGCGAAGCGGGAGAACACCTCCTGGCCGATGTGCGCCACGGTCGCGCCCGCGGTGGTCGCGGCCCCGGCCTGCGCTGCCGCGTACGCCCTGCTCGTCTGGGACACCATGTCGCGGAAGGCGGGTGGCACATGGCCCAGCACGCCCATGTCCGGCGCCGTCACCACGACCACCCGCGCCCCCTCCTTCGTGAGGGTGGCGACCGCGTCCTGGAGCAGCCCCGCGCCGACCGCCGGTGGCGTGAACCGGGTCAGGTCGTTGGCACCGACGACGATCAACGCGAGGTCGGCACCCGCCGCGACCGCGGCCCGCACCTGCGGCGCGAGGTCGGCCGACCGGGCGCCGGGAACCGCGTGCACACGAAGGTCCACCTGATGCCCCGCCGCCCGCAGGGCACCGGCGAGGACATGGCCGACGCTCTGCTCGACATGGGTGCAGCCGACGCCCGCCGCGAGGGAGTCGCCAAGGACGCGGAACCGGAGAGTGGTCATCAACCAGATCAACGCCGGTGAGGCCCCCGCTGATCCCGCAACGACATTCATCGGATGTCTAATGGTCAAATTCCCGGAAAGGCGGCTGTCGCACAGTACAGGAGCCGCTTTGATCCGATGGTCAGGCCGGATCAGGGGAGGGTCCGGCCTGACCACCTCATGACCGCTCTACGGTGTCCACGCCGCGCTGACCGACCACGTCACGTCCTGGTCGTACGACGTCGGGTTGTCGTAGACGTGCGCGCCGCTGTTCGACGACACCCACACCTCCTCCGAGTAGTGGCGGACGTTCGTGCCCAGTTCGTTCAGTGACGCCAGCCGTACGCCGCCCGAGCCGGGTTGGGCGCAGAACGTGGCGTCGCGGCGGTAGATGTCGGTGTTCTCGTTCGCCGACAGCCTGACCCGGTACGCCTGGTGGCGCAGGTACGCGCCCGCGACGTTGCGGGACTCCAGCGAATAGCACGACGGGTCCGCGAGACCCCGCCGCACCACGAACGTCGCGTCCGCCTTCGTCAGCGCGTCGCTCGCGGAGGTCACCACGTCCGTCCTGGCGAGGCCGTCGCGGTGGCGCAGGTGGCGGTCGGTGAAGCCCGGGGTCGTCACCCGGAACGACCGTGCCTGGTCCCTCGGCAGGTCGGCACCGCTGCGCCACAGCGGGATGGTCGCCGCCCACGTGGTGTCCTGCGCGAAGGACGTCGCCGTGTCCCACGGGTTCGAGCCGCCGGACCTCGCGAGATACACCGCCTCGTTGAAGTGCCGGACGAAGGCTCCCGGGTTGTTGAACGACTCGAGCGCGGCCGCACCCGAGCCCGACCGTGGGCAGAACGTCGCGTCGGCCGAGAAGCCCGACGTGCCGTCCGACGCGTCGACGCGGATCCTGGACGCCGCGTGCCGCAGGTAGCGGCCCGGAAGGTTCCGCGACTCGAACGACACGCACGTCGCGCTCGCGAGGCCGGGACGGACCCAGTACGTCGCGTCCTGCTTGAGCACGTCGCTTCCGTTGTCCACGTCGGTCCTGCCAAGGCTGTCCTGGTGGCGCAGGTACCGGTTCGTGAACCCCGGCGTCGTGACCCGCAGCGAGGTCAGCTCGCCCTGGTTCACCGACGTGCCGGCCGCCGCGGCCAGCACCCGCTGGTTCACCGCCAGCACCCGCGCCGCGGTCATCTTCAGCACCTGCCGGTCGTAGGTGTAGAACCCGTTGACCTCGTTCTCCAGGTCGTACGGCTCCGTGTACACCGACGCCGACAACCCGCGCGTCTGCGCGAACCTCGCGACCTCCGACGTGATCGTCACGTACCTGGTCGTCAGCGAGTTCTCCTCCGGGAACAGGTCTCCGTAGGCGAAACCGGCGCCCGGCTGCCACTCGTGCCCCACGACCCGCCTGCCGAGCCCGCCGTACTCACCCAGCACCGCGATCCGCGTCGCGTCGGGTGTCCTCGTCCCGCCGGACATCTGGTACGCGTGGTCGTCGATCACGTCGCCGTTGGTCGGGCTCGGGTCCGACACGCAGCAGTTGGAGCCAGAGTTGTGGTTGATCAGCCTGGTCGAGTCGATGCCCCGCACCAGATCGACGATCCGCGCGTTGTCGTACTCGCCCCAGCCCTCGTTGAACGGCACCCACTGCACGATCGACGTGATGCCCTTGAGCTGGTTGACGATCCGTCCCAGCTCCGCCTCGAAGTTGACGTGGCTCGCGGCCGACGTGTCGTCCACGGCGTCCAGCGACGGCATGTCCTGCCACACCATCAGCCCGAGCCGGTCCGCCCAGTAGAACCACCGCGCGGGCTCCACCTTGATGTGCTTGCGGACCATGTTGAAACCCAGCGCCTTCTGCCGCTCCAGGTCGAACCGCAGCGCCGCGTCGGTCGGCGCGGTGTAGATGCCGTCCGGCCAGAAGCCCTGGTCGAGCGTGCCGAGCTGGAACACGAACTTGCCGTTCAGCAGCGGCCGCATCACCCCGCCCACGACCGCCTTGCCGAGCGACCGCATGCCGAAGTACCCGGTCACCACATCGGTGCCCATGGTCACCCGCAGGTCGTACAGGAAGGGGTCACTCGGCGACCACAGTCGCGCGTTCGGCACGGGGATCCGCAGGTGCCCGCCCGTGGCGCCGGTCGCCGACCCGACGACCGTGCCACCGCTCAGCACCTCGGCCCGCACCTGCTGGCCCGCACTGCCGGCCACCACCAGGTCGAGCACGCCGGCAGGCACGTCGGGGGTGGTGTCCAGGCGCGTGATGTGGTTGGCGGCCACGGGTTCCAGCCACACCGTCTGCCAGATGCCGGACGACGCCGTGTACCAGATGCCGCTCGGGTTGCGGCGCTGCTTGCCGATGGGGAACCGGTTGCCGTCGATCGGCGAGTACGCGCCGACGATGATCTCGTTCGAACCGGCCCGCAACGCATTGGTGATGTCGAACGAGAACGCGTCGAAGCCGCCGGTGTGCGTGCCGACCTGGGTGCCGTTCACCCACACCCGCGTCTCCCACGTGACCGCGCCGAAGTTCAGCTTGACGCGGCGACCGTTCCACGTGGACGGCACGGTGAACGTGCGCCGGTAGAACATGTTGTCCTCGTGGCGTTGGATACCCGAGAGCGCCGACTCGATCGGGTAGGGCACGAGGACGCCTTCTGGCAGGGTCTGCCCGACCGGCGGGTTGTTGATGGAGGACGCGCCCGCGAACTCCCACACCCCGTTCAGGTTCTGCCACTCCGTGCGCACCAGCTGCGGCCGAGGGTACTCCGGCAGCGCGTTGGTGGGGGAGACCTGAGCGGTCCACGGCGTGGACAGCGGCGGCGTCTTCGGCACCCACTCGGCTGCCTGCGCCGAGGGGGCGACCGCGACGACCGTCGTGGCGGCGACGAGGAATCCCGTTGCCGCGCTGAGCAAATGTCTCAATCTCATGGCTGCTCCTACTGTGCTGCGGTGAGGGCACCGAGGCCGCTTGCCTGGGTGCGCCAGTCGAGTTGGTTTCCGGTGCCGCCCGCCCACCGCTGACCGATCCGGTTGAGCGGGTCACGGTCGGCCGACCAGATCGAGTCGGCCTGCCGTCGGGCGAAGTCGGCGTAGGCGGGTGCGCCGGACACGGCCCGCCCGCGCTTGCGGTGGCGCGAGAAGCGGGCCGCCGAGCAGCACGGCGACCAGTGGCGGGACTCTCACAGCAGCCGCCACACGTGGTCCGCGGTGCCGGTGTCGCCGAACTGGACTACCTGCGCGGAGTCCGCGTGGGACATCACGTCGACCCCGAGCACCTTGCCCGAGTTGGCGTTCTGGACTCGCCACAGCCCGTCGGTGTCGGCCCGCAGCCGCCACAGGTGGTCACGTGTGCCGTTGTCGCTGAACTGCACGACGAACGCCGAGTCCGCCGTCGACATGCGGTCAACGCCGAGGACCTTGCCGGAGTGCGCGTTGCGGATCCGGAAGTACCCGTCGGCGTCGGGCAGGAACCGCCAGCGGTGATCGGCCGTCCCCGCGTCGGCGAACTGCACCACTCGCGCTGAGTCCTGTGTGGACATTCCGTCGACCGCGAGCACCTTGGTGGAGTTCAGGTTCTGGATCCGCACGTCGCCGTCGGGGATGATCCGCCACAGGTGGTCGGCGGTGCCGGTGTCGTCGTACTGGACCACGTGCGCGGAGTCGGCGGTGGACATGAGGTCCACGCCGAGCACCTTGCCCGAGTTCAGGTTGCGCAGGCGGAACCAGCCGTCACCGTTGTCGGCCGGCTCCCACACGTGGTCGGTGGTGCCGGTGTCGTTGAACTGCACGACGTGCGCGGAGTTCGCGGTCGACATGCCGTCGACACCGAGCACCTTGCCGGAGTGCGTGCTCACGACCTTGACCTGGCCGTTGCCGAGGTCGACGAGGCGCCACAGGTGGTCGCCTGCGCCGTTGTCGGCGAACTGCGTGATGTGCGCGGAGTCTGCCGTCGAGGCACCGTCGATGGCGAGGACCTTGCCACTGTTCTTGTTCTGGAAACGACACGGCGGTCCGGGGGTGCCCCAGGTGCGGGTGCCGCCGGTGCGCGGGAAGGTGGTGATACGCAGCCGGGCCGCACCCATCGGGATCAGGGTGACCCGTTCGACCGGCGTCGTGGTGGCGACCGGGCTGCCCTGGAGCGTGCCGATCACGTTCTGGCTGTCGGTACGCCAGTCGGCGATCTTCTGGGCGTTCACGGTGATCCGGACCGGTGCGCCGTCGACGGTGAACGGGTCGGTGAGGTTCCCGCCGGTGCTGACAGCGGGTGCCGGGTCGGCGGTGAGGCCGTAGTTCCACGCGGTGGACGCGGTGACCTCCAGTTCCGGCCACGCCTCGGTGCCCGCGTACCGGCGCCACTGCTCGTCGAACCGCAGCGAGTACGTCAGCGGGCCGCGGTCCACCGACACCGCGCCGCTCGCCCACGTGCGGGTCCGGGGCGTCATCGGCAGCGTGAGCACGACCGTGTCGCCGTTCTGCCAGGTCCGGTTGACCGTGGTGAACCCTCGGGTCACGGTGACCGCTGCGCCGTTCACGGTGAGCCGGGGGCTCGCGCACCAGCCCGGGACCCGGAACGCGAGCGGGAACGCCGCCGCGCGGTCGGTCGCGAGCCGGAATGTGACCGTGTCCGCGAACGGGTAGCCGGTGTCCTCGGTGATCGTCACCCGCGCGCCCGCGACGGTCGTGGTGACGGTCGACGGCCCGAACAGCGCGGCCGCCAGCCCGCCGTCCGGCGTGGCAAGCCACATCTCCTCGACGAAGTACGGCCAGCCCTGCCCGTAGTTGTGCGGGCAGCAGCGGTAGTCGTGCACGGCGGGTTTGTAGGCCTGCATGGCGAACCCGTTCTGGAACTGCCGCCGTGTCTTCGCGACGTTGTCCAGCCGCACCACGTTCGCGCTCGTGACGTAGTGGGTGACCGTGCCGAGCGGGTCCAGGCTCGCCGGGAGCATGTTGAACGCGAGGTCCTCGGTGCGGTCCGCCCACACCGGGTCGCCGGTCAGGCGGGTGAGCAGCTCGTGGCTCGCCATGAACTCGACGATTCCGCAGGTCTCGAAGCCCTGGCGGGGGTCGCCGAACCCGGGCCGGGCGTTCTCGTCGCCCGCGAACCCGCCGCCGGGGAACTGGCCGTAGGTGCGCAGGATGGTGTCGTAGTTGCGGTAGGCGGCGTCGCGGTGGGCAGTGTCGCCGGAAAGCTGCCAGTACTGGGCCGGCTCGCGGAAGCCCTGCGCGATGTTCACGTTGTGCAGGCTGGGGATCCCGCCTGCCCAGTTCGCCGACAGCCGGTGGATGCGGTGGACGAGGTCGAGGAGCGTCGTGTCCCCGGTCCGGTCGTACAGCCAGACGATGACGTCGATCGTGTCGCCCCAGCGGGTGTTGCCCCAGCCGTCGGTGAACACGCCGTCCGGCTGCCGGGCCGTGAACCGGAAGAAGCCGGACAACAACGCGTCGATCCGGGTGTCGCCGTGGTACTCGGCCCACGATCGCAGCGCGTGCAGCATCGGCATGTGCGGCCACAGGTCCGCGTGGCCGTTGAGGCTGGACCGCAGCCGGGCCGGGCCGAAGAAGCCGTCGGAGGAGGCGGTCGCGATGACCGCCTCGACCCAGCGTTCTGTGTCGCCAAGGACGCGGGCGTCGCCGGTGACGTAGCCGAGGTCGCCGTACCCGCGCAGCCAGTAAGGCAGCTCCTCCCAGCCGTCGCGGTCGGGGTGGACCCAGCCGGAGGTGTCGAACCGGAGGAAGTCGGAGATCTCCTGGTAGCGGCCGCAGAGGCCGGTGAGCTGGCGGTCGAGCTGGGTGGCGAGCCAGCCGCGAGGGCGGACCGCGCCCGGTGGGAGCCGCGGGAACGCCGGTCTTCGCGGCGCGGGGGCCGCGGTGGCGGTCACGTCAGGGCGGGGTAGCAGCGAAGCGCCCGCGGCCAGCGCGCCGCCGATCAGCAACGTACGTCGTCGTACTCGCATGGTGGTGCTCCAGGGTGCAGGGGGACCTGGTGCCGTATTCGGTTATGGGGTGGTGCTTTCCCTGACCTCCAGGGCGAACGGGATCGAGACGTCCTGGGGTGGGAAGTCTTCGCCGCCAGAGGCGCGGCGATGGACGAGGTCGACGGCCGCCTTCGCGAGTGCCGCCTTGTCCGGTGCGATGGTGGTCAGCGCAGGCACGCTGTAGGCGCTGTGCTCGGTGTTGTCGAACCCGACGACGGCGAGGTCGTGCGGAATCCGCAGGCCACGGTCGTGTGCGGCGCGGATGGCGCCGAGGGCGAGCATGTCGTTGAAGCAGAACACCGCGTCCGGCGGCTCGGCCCGGTCGAGCAGTTCGGCCATGGCGGCGGCGCCGTCGCTGTGGTGGTAGCGCAGCGCGGTGGCCGTGATCTCCGGCAGCCCGGCCTCGGCGATGGCCTGCCGGTACCCGGCCAGCCGCTGCGTCGCGGTGCCGCGGGTCGGGTGCTGCCCGATGACCGCGATCCGCGTACGGCCAAGGTCGATCAGGTGCCGGACGGCCGTGTGCGCGGCGGTGACGTTGTCGATGCCGACGTGGTCGAGGGGGAGCGGCAGCGGGTGCTCGCCCAGCAGCACCACCGGCACGCCGGGGGTGGCGACGTCGTCGGGCACGACCGCCTGCGGGCTGACGATCGCGCCGTCCACCATGTGCGGGCCCAGGTCGGCGATGACCTTGCGTTCCCGCACCCGGTCACCCTGGGTCTGCTCGATGAGCACGCTCCAGTCGTGCTCGGCGGCGGCCGCGATGATGCCACCAGCCAGCTCGCCGAAGTAGGGGATCGACAGCTCGGGGACGACGAGCGCGAGGAACCCGGTGCGGCCGCGGCGCAGGTTGCGGGCACCGATGTTGGGCCGGTAGCCGGTGGCGGTGAGCGCGTCCTCGACGCGGCGACGGTTCTCCGGCTTCACGAAGTCGTACCCGTTGACCACGTTCGACACGGTCTTGACGGACACCCCGGCGAGCACCGCGACGTCCCTCAAGGTGGCCATGAATGACTTTTACAACGTTGTGCCAACGATGTAAAGGCGTTCGCCGCCGGTTCACCCGGGTAGCCCCGCATCAACCCGCGCGCCGGGGGAAAGCGGCACCGAGAGGCTTCGGTTCGAGCCGGTCATCTTTTGAGCTTCATCGGCGAAAGTGCCGGGCGTCGACCGTAAGTTTTGCTAAGGATCTGGCGCAAGGGAGCCGCTGACCGCAGAATGATCATCTCTGGCCGTCAGGCTCTTTACCGCCTCGGGTGACGCTGGTAAAGGTGGAACCATACACCGTCCGTCTTGAATGTCCAATTAGGACGAACGCGTTGATTTTCGTGCGGCGGAAGGAAGTGATGGCCGGGTGAGCGACGGCAGGGAATTGGTACCGCTGAGCACGGGGTTCGACATCGTGATGCGTGGATACCGGCGCGGACCCGTCCGGCAGTACGTGCACGCGGTGGAAGAGGAGCTGCGGTTGCTCGTCGCGGACCGCGACGCCAACGCGGAACTGGCGCAGGCGCTGGTGGCGGAAGTCGAGCTGCTGCGGGCCCGGAACGGAAAACTGGCGCGGCAGGTGGACGAGATGTCCCGCATGCCGGTCGATCCGGCGGCGGTGCCCGCGAGGCTGCGAAAGATGGTCGAGCTGGCGAAGGAGGAGGCAGGCGAGATCACCGCACGCGCGCAGGCCGCCGCCGAGAACAGCTGGGCCGCGGCGGAGGAGGCCGCGGGCAGGCTGCGGGCCAGGTACGAGAAGGCGCTCGTGGAGATGGACCGCACCCGCCGGGTGACGGAGGAGGAACACCGGCAGCTGCTGCACCAGGCGCGGGTCGACGCCGCGGTGATGACCACGCAGGCCGACCGCCGCCGCGCCGAGCTGGACGAACTGGCTTCCCGGCGCCGGGAACGCGTGGTGGCCGACTTCGAGGTCGCCATGGCCCGCAGGCGCGGGGAGGCGATGCGGGAGATCGCCATGCAGCGGATCGCCGCGCAGACGGAGGCCGATCGCCTGGTCAGCGTGGCGACCAAGGACGCGGACCGGCGGGTGGCGACGTCCAGGGAGCGGGCGAGCCGCTTGATGCGCGAGGCCACCGAGAGCGCGGAAAACCGGACGGCGGCGGCCAAGGCGGAAGCCACACACCGCATCCGCGAGGCGACCGCCGAGGCCGAGCGACTGGTGAGCGAGGCGACCACCGAGGCCGAGAGCCGCACGACAGCGGCGAAAGCGGAGGCCGAGCGGTTGGTCCGCGAGGCCACCGAGGCCGCGGCGCGCCGGGCCGCGACATCGCGGGAACGCGCCAGTCGCCTGATGCGGGAGGCCACCGAGAGCGCGGAAGCACGCGCGGCCGCCGCGAAGGCCGAGGCGAACCGGCGTATCCGGGTGGCCACCGCCGAGGCCGGGAGCCTGGTCTCGACGGCAACGGAGGAGTCGCACCGGCGGGTCACCGTCGCGACGCAGGAGGTGGTGCGGTTGCGGGACCTGCGTGGCCGCCTCGCCACGCAGCTGGCCAGTGCCCGCGAGGTACTGGGCAGCGCGGTGCCGCTGCTGGCACCCACCGAAGTGGAGGCACTCGAGGAGCCCGCCAGACAGTCCGCGATCCCCCAGCAGCGCTCGTCCGGCTGACGCCGCAGGACGTTGCCGGTGTCCCGAAACGCGCTTTCGGGTCGTTGAGCCTGGTTGTTTGCCTCCGGCGGGCCTTTGCCTCCGGCGGTTCCTCGCCGGAGGGGCTGGTCTCTGGGATTGCAGGGAGCCCCTTGGTGGTGGGCTTTGCGCCCTCGGGGACCCGATGCCTCATCACTGCGTCTTTCGGGACGTTCAACCTGGATCCACCGGTTGCGTTTGCCTCACCGGTTTGCCGTCGGCGGGCCTTTGCCTCCGGCGGCTCCTCGCCGGAGGGGCAGGTCTCCAGGATGGTCTGGGGTTTCGAGGTTTTCTTGCGTTGGGTTCGGGTCTGCCTGCCATCCCGTCGTCCTCACTTCGTGCTATCACACCGCG
>NZ_JBARWZ010000165.1:0-15123 GCF_049647105.1 Actinophytocola sp. | reverse complement strand
CCCCGTCAAGGTGAAGTGGGTCGTTTGTCCGTGGATCCAGGTGGTCGCTGGCAAGGCGCGGGAAAGCCGCTCGTACCGGGTTGTACTTGGGCTTTCCCGCAACGCCGCCAGCGGCCGCCTGGGCCGTGGAGAAACGTGCCCTCTTCGCCTGGACGGGGCACTAGTATCTGTCCGTGGATCTTCGTGGGTGAGTCTTGGTCTGATCAGCGGTTACCCCAGGGGAACCAACACTTTTGAATGCGGGGAGGCGGACCAGTGGACCTTGCGGCACGGCTCGAGGAGATCGTCGGGTCTGAGCACGTGCTCACCGGTGACGCGATCGGCGACGACTACGCGCATGACGAGACGCTGACCGCGACGGCGACCAAGCCCGCGCACGTCGTGCGGCCAGGCAGCGCCGACGAGGTGGCCGCGGTACTCACGCTCGCGGCCGGGTCGGGCACCCCGGTCACCGCACGCGGCAGCGGCAGCGGCCTGTCGGGCAGCGCGGTCCCGCGCGAGGACGGCATCCTCGTGTCGTTCGAGCGGATGAACAAGATCCTCGAGATCGACACCGTCAACCACGTCGCCGTCGTCCAGCCCGGTGTGACGCTCACCGAGCTGGAGGCCGCGACCGCCGAGGTCGGCATGGTCTACCCGGTGTACCCGGGTGAGCTGTCGGCGAGCCTGGGCGGCAACGTGAACACCAACGCGGGTGGCATGCGCGCGGTCAAGTACGGCGTCACCCGCCACCACGTGCTCGGCCTGCAGGCGGTGTTGCCGACCGGCGAGACCATCCGTACCGGCGGCAAGTTCGTGAAGTCCTCCACCGGCTACGACCTCACCCAGCTGATCGTCGGCTCCGAGGGCACGCTCGCACTGGTCACCGAGGCCACCCTGAAGCTGCAGCCCCGGCAGTCCGAGCAGGCCACGGTCCTCGCGCCGTTCCCCGACCTCGCGTCGGTCGCGACCGCGGTGCCCACGGTCGTCGGCTCCGGTATCGGGCCGCTGATCCTGGAGTACATCGACGCGTTCACCATGGGCGCCATCACCTACACCGCCGACCTCCAGCTAGGGATCCCCGAGGAGGTCAAGGAGAAGTCCCAGGCATACCTGGTGGTGATGCTGGAGAACAACTCCGCCCAGCGCCTGGAGGAGGACGTCGAGGCGGTCGGCACGCTGCTGTCCGGGCTGGGCGCGCTCGACGTGTACTCACTGCCCGGCGGTGCCGCCCGCAAGCTGATCGAGGCGCGCGAGCGCGCGTTCTTCACCGCCAAGGGCGCGGGCGCCGACGACATCATCGACACCGTGCTGCCCCGCGCCGCGCTGCCGGACTTCTTCGCGAAGGTCATGGAGATCGCGCAGGGCAGCCAGACGCTGGTGGTCGGCTGCGGGCACGCCGGTGACGGCAACGTGCACCTCGCCGTGTTCCAGAAGGACGAACAGGTGCGGCACCGGGTGCTGCACGACCTGTTCGCGGCCGGCATGGCGCTGGGTGGTGCGATCTCCGGCGAGCACGGCATCGGGCGGGAGAAGAAGCAGCACTTCCTCGACCTGGAGGACCCGGCCAAGATCGAGCTGATGAAGCGGATCAAGCAGGCCTTCGACCCGAAGGGCATCCTGAACCCCGGCGTGCTCCTCGACTAATTGGAGAACTGATGAACGGCGCCCAGGCGCTCCTGCGGACCCTCGTCGACGGTGGCGTCGACGTCTGCTTCGCGAACCCCGGCACCTCCGAGATGCACTTCGTCGCAGCGCTCGACGCCGTGCCGGAGATGCGGGCGGTGCTGTCGCTGTTCGAGGGCACCGTGACCGGCGCCGCCGACGGGTACGGCCGGATGGCCGACCGGCCCGCCGCGACGCTGCTGCACCTGGGCCCCGGCATGGCGAACGGCCTCGCGAACCTGCACAACGCGCGCCGTGCGCACACCCCGATGGTCAACGTCATCGGTGACCACGCCCGCTACCACAAGGGTTTCGACGCGCCGCTCGAGTCGGACATCGACGCGCTCACCGGCTGGCTGCACGGCTGGGCCCGCACCTCGAAGGCCACCGACGAGGTCGGCGCCGACGCGGCGGCGGCGATCGCCGCCGCCATGCAGCCGCCCGGCCGGCTCGCGAACCTCGTGCTGCCCGCGGACGTGTCGTGGTCGGACGGTGGCGTGGTCGGCGAGCAGGTCGAGCCGGTCGCCGCGCAGCCCGTCGAGGACGACCGGGTCGCGGAGATCGCGAAGATCGTGCGGTCCGGGGAGCCGGTCGTGTTGCTGCTCGGCCACGGGACCACCCGCGAGCGCGGTCTGCTCGCGGCGAGCCGGATCGCCGCCGCGACCGGCGTGAAGCTGTTCGCCGAGACCTTCCCAGCCCGCATCGAGCGCGGCGCGGGGCTGCCGAACGTGGAGCGGCTCGGCTACCTCGCCGAACAGGTTCAGTGGCAGCTGTCGGACACCAGGCACCTGGTGCTGGTCGGGGCGAAGGCGCCGGTGTCGTTCTTCGCGTACCCGGGCAAACCGTCCGAGCTGGTGCCCGACGGATGCCACGTGCACGTGCTGTCGGTACTGGGGGAGGACGGCACCGGTGCGCTGGAGCACCTGGCCGACCAGGTCGCGGCCGACGCGGCGCCGGTGCTGCAGGAGGCGTCGCGGCCCGGCGTGCCATCGGGTGCGCTGACGCCGCAGAACTGGACCGAGGTGATCGGCGCGCTGCTGCCCGATGGCGCGATCGTGTCCGACGAGGCCAACACGTCCGGGCTGATGATCCCCATGACCACCGCCGGCGCGCCCCGCCACGACGTGCTGACGCTGACCGGCGGCGCGATCGGGCAGGGCCTGCCGGTGGCGGTGGGCGCCGCGGTCGCCGCGCCGGACCGGCCGGTCGTGTGCCTGCAGGCGGACGGCAGCGCCATGTACACGGCGTCGGCGCTGTGGACGATGGCCCGCGAGGGCCTCGACGTGACGACCGTCCTGCTCAACAACCGCGCGTACGCGATCCTGCGGATGGAGCTGTCCCGGGTGGGCGCGGAGGCCGCTGGCCCGAAGGCACAGCAGCTGCTGGACCTGTCCGGTCCGGACCTCGACTTCGTGTCGTTGGCCAATGGCATGGGCGTGCCAGCCACCCGGGCCACCACGGCCGAGGAGCTCGCCGACCAGTTCGCGAAGGCCCTGGCCGAGCCGGGGCCGCACCTCATCGAGGCGATGGTGCCGCCACTGCTCTGAGAAATGAACCGCTGTCCTACAAGGGGGTAGGCCGATGCTGGTGCAGAACCTGGCGATCCTGGTGCTGGCGGGATGGCGACCGGTCGGTGCGGCAGACGTCGGCGGCGGACGCGGCGATCCAGCTCGCGAACGTGACGGCACCCAGCTACCAACCGCCTGCGGTCCGTGGCTGCCGCTGGGTCGGGACCAACACTGTGAATTCCGGGGAGGCGGACTAGCCCGGCATCGGATCGGCCGGCGCCATCGCCGTGCGCCGCGGTTCGAGGTTCAATGGGCTCATGTCCGCGAAGCCCAACGACGTCGGCTTGTTCGGCCCGGATTCGGTGAGCTGGCAGCTCCACGCCGAACCGGCCATGTGGCTCGCCGGCATCCGCAGCCTCTACCTGCAGGCGCTGCACCCGCGCGCGGTCGCGGGCATCGTGCAGAACTCCGACTTCCGAGGCGACCCGCTCGGCCGCCTCGTGCGCACCGCGAACTTCGTCGGTGCCACCACCTACTGCCCGCGTGACGAGGTCGAACGGCAGGCGGCCAAGGTGCGTGCGGTGCACCGGTCGCTGCGCGGCACCTACGATGGCGCCACGTTCCGGATCGACGAGCCGGAACTGCTGTTGTGGGTGCACTGCGCTGAGGTGTCGTCGTTCCTGACCGTCGTGCGCCGCGCGGGTTTCCCGCTCACCGCCGCGCACGCCGACCGGTACCTCGACGAACAACGCGCATCGGCCGCGCTCGTCGGGCTCGACCCCGGCGAGGTGCCGGGGTCGGTGACCGCGATGCGGGACTACCTGCGCGCCACGCGGCCGGTACTGCGCCGCACCGAGGACACCGACCTGATCTACGACTTCCTGCACCGGCCGCCGGTCAGCGGCCGGCTCGCGCTGGGCCTGCCCGTGTACGAGTCGCTGGTGGGACACCTGGCGTACTCGCTACTGCCGAGCTGGGCGGTGACCATGTACGGCCGCCGCGCCTACCCGCGTGCGGTGAGCACGGCGATGATGAAGACGCTGTCGGAGACGATGCGTGTCGTGCAGAAGTCGGTGCGGGCGGTGGTCAGCGAGCCACGACTCGGCCCGCTGGTACCGCACCCCGTACTGGCCGCCCGACGACTCGGCGGCTGGGCCTTCCCATCGGCACGAAAGCTGCCCACCGTGGCTTAGAGGGCGCACGCCCTCTTAGTTCAGGTGCGCTTCCTGGAAGCGGATCACCAGCGCCTGCGGCACCCGGCCGCGCTCGGCGACCGTCTCACCCTGGCTGCGGGCCCACTCACGCACCGCCTGGGTGTCCGGCTTGCCGTTGCCATTGCCGTTGATCTTCTGCTGCGCGCCGGTGCTCCGCTGCTTGCGGCCGCCGGTGCGCCGGGCGTGGCCGACGAACTCCGCGATCGTGTCCCGCAACTGCGCGGCGTGCTCGGCGGACAGGTCGATCTCGAACTCGACGCCATCAAGGGCGAAGGTCACGGTCTCGTCGGCCTTCCCACCGTCAAGGTCGTCGACCAGCTCGAGAATCGTTCGCTGCGCCACTAGGTCCTCCGCATCGGATCTGAATCGAACACCGAGAGCTTAGCGCGATGTGGCGGCGAGCCCCGCGCAGCGGCAGACTCGTGGCGTGGATCTTTCGACGTTTCCCCGGGTTCCCCTCGGTTCCTGGCCGACTCCGCTCGACACCTGTCCCCGCCTGAGCGCGGAGCTCGGCGCGACCGTGCTGGTGAAGCGGGACGATGTCGGTGGCATCGGGCTCGGCGGCAACAAGCTGCGCAAACTCGAGTTCACGCTCGCCGCCGCGCTCGCCGAGGGCGCGGGGAAGATCGTCACGTTCGGCGGCGTGCAGACCAACCACGGCAGGCTCACCGCGGCCTCCTGCGCACGGCTCGGCCTGCGCTGCGAACTGGTGCTCACCAGGTCCGTGTCGCGGTCCGGATTCGCCTACGACCGGTCCGGCAACGTCGCGCTCGACGAGCTGTTCGGCGCGACCGTGTACCTGTGCGACACCGACGAGGAGGCCGCCGAGATCGCGGCGGCACTGGCCGACGACCGGACCGTGACGCTGCCGGTCGGCGGGTCCAGCGGCCTCGGGGTACTCGGCTACGTCTCAGCCGCGGCCGAGTTGGCCGCGCAACTGGGGGACCGGCACGTCGACCGGATCTTCTGCGCGCTGGGCAGCGGTGGCACCGTCGCGGGTCTCGCGCTCGGTACGGAAACGCCGATCACCGCAGTCACCGTGTCACGTGAGGCCGACGCGGCGATGGCGGTGGTCGAGCAGGTCGCGGGGCTCGCCGCCGATGTGCTGAAGATCGACGAGCCGAAGCTCGACCACGTGACCCCCGACGACAGCGCCCTTGGCGAGGGCTACGGCGTGCCGACCGACGAGGTGTGGGCCGCGCTGCGGCTGTTCGCCCGCACGGAGGGCATCGTGCTCGACCCCGTGTACACCGGCAAGGCGGCCGCCGCGCTGGTCGCAGGCGTCCGTCCCGGTGAGACGGTCGTGTTCACCCACACCGGTGGCACGCCCGGCCTGTTCGGGTACGCGCCAGACCTGGCCGCCGAAGCTAGGATCGGCGCCTTGCCAGCAGAAACCTGGATCCACCGACTCACGCACCGCATTCCCGGTTCGGGACCCTAGGCGCTGACCTGGATCTCCAGCGCGCTGTTGGCGATCTTCGTCAGGTCCTTGTCGTCCGTTGTTGACGGCTCGCCGATCCACACGACCTGCACGAGCTTGAGGCTGTTGCCCTCCCGGCCGCTCGCGAACGCCGCCGACTCGAAGAACGGCGCGGTCTTGCCCGGCCACGGCTCACCCTCGGTCGACGCGTCGACGATCGCGCCGCTGCCCGGCTGGTCGGCGACCGTGTTCAGCTCGCCTGCGAGCGCCGTCTCCGGGAACCGCAGCACGGAGACGAGCACCGCGGCCCGTTTGTCGTCCGATGTGGACTCGTAACGTGCTCGGACCAGTTCCGAGCAGCGGTTGCGCTCCAGCCATACCTGAACGTCGCCGTAGGCGTGCGCCGCGCAGTCGGTGTCGGTGACGGTGCCCTTCGGCTCGAACGTGACGCCGTCGACGATCACCCCGCTCGTGGCGGTGCGCGTCGAGGCCGCGTCCCGCGTCTTCTCGTCCGACGAGTTGGACGACGCCACCGCGTACACGATGCCGGTGAGCAGCAGCAACGCCACCAGCACGGCGGCGCTTGCCGGCAGCCACCGGGTCGGCGAGGTCTTCTGCTTCTGCTTCGGTTTCTGCCCCGCCGAGTGCTGCCGCGGGGTCTGCACGCGGGGGATCAGCGTCGTGCTGGCGGCGGACAGCTCCGGGAACGCGGCGCTGGCGAAGCCCTCGCCGGACAGATCCACGCCCTCCAGGTCCGGCGCGAGCGCAGCGATGATCGCGCGTGCCTGCGTGATCGTGCAGGGCCGCTGGTGGACCGCCAGTTCGCGGGCCGCGTTCAGCAGGGTCTTCGGCTCGGGGTGCAGGATCCGCACGCCACGCAGCAGGTCGGAGGTCGGCTGGTGGACCTGCGACACGTACGGCCCGACCGCCACCACCATGCCCACCGGCAGCGGCTCGACCTTCGCCTCTTCCAGGGTGCGGCTGACCATGCCGACCACGGACACCACGTCGGCGGCCGGGTTGACCGCGCCATCCTGCCGGGTGAGCGGCCAGCCGTCGGTCTTCCACTGCCCCGACAGCGGCGCGTCGAGCCGCACCGCCGGGTCCGGCAGGTCGATCCCCACGACGACCAGCACTCCGCGCGGCAGCACCACAACGGCGTCGACCGGCCGGTCGACGCCCTTCGGATGCAGTCCGACCAGGGCGACCCCGCCTACGATCGAGTCGCCGCGACCCCACGACGTGAGCGCGGCACGCACGTCGGCGCCGACGGTCGACGCCTCGTCACCGATCCGCACCACCCGCACCGCGCACCCCCTCACAGAACGCATAATGGACCCACCGGCCCGACCGCACCACGTTAGCCAAGACCCGATAGTGTGGCGTAACTGCCCGTGGTCAAGGCACAATGGACCAGCGCGTGTCACTGAAGATCATGTTGTCGCGAGGACGTAGGGGAAGACGAATCCTCGTCGAGCAGCGGAGGTCAGCAGTGAGCACTCGTGGCGTTGTGTACGTCCACTCGTCGCCGTCTGCGGTATGTCCGCACGTCGAGTGGGCCATTTCGGGCACCCTTGGTGTGCGCGCGAACCTCCAGTGGACCGCGCAGCCCGAAGCGGCCGGCCAGCTCCGCGCTGAGTGCGGGTGGACCGGCGATCCCGGCACGGGCGCGAAACTCGTCGCTGCCCTCAAGGCCTGGCCCATGCTGCGATTCGAGGTCACCGAGGAGCCGAGCCCCGGCGTCGACGGTGAACGCTTCTGCTTTGCCCCCACCCTCGGCCTGTGGCGCGCCCGCACCAGCGCCAACGGCGACATCGTCGTGGGCGAGGACCAGCTCAGAACCATCGCGGGCGTGGCCCGCGCGGGTGAGGCGTTCGTTCACCGCGTCGACGAGCTGCTCGGCGCGTCGTGGGACGCCGCGCTGGAGCCGTTCCGGCGAGCAGGCGATGGCGCACCGGTGACCTGGCTGCACCGGGTCGGATGAGCGTGGCAGTCTTTCCGTCGTGTCCACGGGGTCCCCACGGCAGCTGTGGCTGCTGCCGGTGCTGCTGATCACGGTGATCGCGACCGCGCTCGGCGGTCTGCTGGCGCGTGACCTGTACTCGGAACCACCCGCCGCCCCACCCCCGACGGTCGTCGCGACCTCCGAGACCGAACGGCCGCCGAGCGAACAGCCGGGTCCGGCCACGGTGAAGGGCACCGCCGACGCCGTCGCGCACCCCCTGTACCGGACGCTGCGACCGTTGCTCCTGACCTATTTCGAGGCGATCAACGCGCAGGACTACGAACGGTGGACGTCGGTGGTGACGGACGAGCGGCAGACCAACCAGCCGAAGCGGACGTGGCTGGACCAGTACCGCACCACCAAGGACGGCAACATCGTCATGCACCGGATCGAGGCGCGTGGGGACGGGACCGCCAGGGTGCTGCTGACGTTCACGAGCACCCAGGACGTGGCGGACGCTCCCAGCGAGCTGCCTCACTCCTGTATCCACTGGAACGTGGTGTGGGCGTTCGCCGTCGAGGCCGGTGAGTGGAAGCTGGCCGCCGGTCCCGCTTCCGGCTTTCCTCAGCACGAGCCGTGCGGGTGAGCACCCTCGCCCCCGGTCGCCGACCGGGGGCGAGGGCGTCCGGTCAGCCGGTGCAGCCCGTCGTCGGGAGGCTCGACAGGCTCGGCGGCTGCACGCCGTCGTAGATCGCCAGCAGGAACTGCTGCGGGCAGCGGGCGACGCCGTCCGAGGTCCGGATCTCGACGTGCAGGTGCGGTGCGCCGGAGTTGCCGGTGTTCCCGGTCGTGCCGACCTGGGTGCCCGCGCTCACCGACGCGCCGTCGGCCACCGAGCGGGCCGAGAGGTGGCAGTAGACGAACCGGGAGCCGTCGGGCCGCAGCAGGCGCAGACCGGTCCCGCAGGACGAGCTGTCGTAGTGGTCGGCGACGGTGGCGGTGACCGCGTAGGCGGGCACGTAGGACACCATCAGGTCGACCGCGGGGGTGCTGTTCCAGTGCGAAGCCGCGTAGTCGGAGCGGCCGGCCGCCGAGCGGGACAGCGGCAGCGCGTAGCCACCCGGGTTCCCGCCCCCGCCGCCGCCGACCAGGGTCTGCCAGGTCTGCGGGCCGACCTGGCCGTCCGCCGCGAGCCCGTTCGAGCCCTGGAAGTCGCGCACCGCGCGGTCGGTGCCCGCGCCGAACTGCCCGTCCACGGCGAGGCCCGCGCCGTACCGGTTGAGCTGGGTCTGTGCCGCGCGCACCGCGTCGCCGGTGCTGCCCTGGCTGACCGTGACGATCAGCGCGGGCCAGGTCTGTGAGCCGACCGACCCGTCCGCGGTGAGGCCGTGCGCGCTCTGGAACGCCACCACCGCGGACTTGGTGGCCGGTCCGAACGCGCCGTCCGCGGTGACGCTCTGGCTGTGGTGGCGGAGCAGGTACTGCACCGTCGTCACGTTGGGGCCGCTGGCGCCCTGCGCCACGTTCGGCCATGCGGGGAGTGCGCTCGCCTGCGGGGCGAGCAGGAGCGTGGCGGCCAGGACGGCCACCACCATCGATAAGAACCGGGACAATCGCATCAGCACGGCCTTTCGAGCAGGGGGGACGGAAAGGTCGGAAAAACACTAACCAGTCGACCTACTCGGCTGTACCGGCAAAGGCAGGTAATTCGGGGCTTCTGTGAGGTGGCTCCTGAACGTCCTGAAGGGCCCTTCAGGACGTCGAGCGTTCCGAAGGGCCCCTTCAGGGCACGTCCTCAGGCTGCCGTGAAGACCAGTGCGACGTTGTGGCCGCCGAAGCCGAACGAGTCGTTCATCGCGGCGGCCAGGTCCAGTTTGCGTGCCTCGCCCGCGACCACGTCCAGCTCGACCTTCGGGTCCAGGTTCTCCAGGTTCCTGGTGGCCGGGATGATCCCGTGGTAGATCGACAGCAGCGTCACGATGCTCTCGACCGCGCCAGCGCCGCCCACCAGGTGGCCGATCGAGCCCTTCGGGGCGGTGAGCACCGCGTGGTCGCCGATCGCCTTCTTGATGGCGACCGCCTCGCCGATGTCGCCGACCACCGTCGACGTCGCGTGTGCGTTGACGTGGCCGATGTCGGCCGGCGTGAGGCCCGCCTGCCGGATCGCCTGCGTCATCGCGTTGATCTGGCCGATGCCTTCCGGATGGTTGCCCGTGATGTGGTACGCGTCGGACGTGATGCCGGTGCCCGCCAGCTTGCCGTACACCCGCGCTCCTCTGGCGCGTGCGTGCTCCGCCGACTCCAGCACCAGCACGCCGGAGCCCTCGCCGAGGATGAACCCGTCGCGGTCGAGGTCGAACGGGCGGGAGGCCCGCTCCGGCTCGTCGTTGCGCAGCGAGAGGGTGCGGGACTGCGCGAAGCCGGCCACCGTGATCGGGTGGATGCACGCCTCCGCGCCGCCCGCGACCACCACGTCCGCGCGCCCGGACTGGATCATCTGGTACGCCTGGGCCAGGCCCTCGGCACCCGATGCGCAGGCCGACGCCGGGGCGTGCACCCCGGCCCGTGCCCGCAACTCGATGCTGACCAGTGCCGCGGGCCCGTTGGGCATGAGCATCGGCACCGTCAGCGGTGAGACCTTGCGCAGGCCGTGCTGCTCGAGCAGGTCGTCCTGGTCGAGCAGCGTGACCGGACCACCAACGCCCGTGCCGATCGCGACACCGAGGCGGTCGGGGTCGACCGGCTCGTGCTCGTCGGACGGCAGTTCGTAACCGGCGTCGGCCCATGCCTGACGGGCCGCGATCACCGCGATCTGCTCGCAGCGGTCCATCCTGCGCAGTTGCACCCTTGGCAGGACCTCGGACGGCTCGACGGCCAGCGGGGCCATGAGCCGGGACGGCAGCTTGTACTTCTCCGCCCACTCCGTGTCGTTGGTCTTGATTCCGTTGCGACCGGCGATCAGCCCGTCCCATGTGGACGTGACGTCACCGCCGAGCGGAGTGGTCGCTCCGATGCCGGTGACGACTACCTCGACCGTGCTCATGGCGTCTCCGTGATCCTTGTCAGGGTGCGTGGTACAGCGTCAGGCGTTCTTGGAGACGTACGCCACCGCGTCGCCGACGGTCTTCAGGTTCGCGAGCTCCGCGTCCGGGATCTTGACCTCGAAACGGTCCTCGGCCTGCACGGCGATCTCCACCATCGACAGCGAGTCGATGTCCAGGTCGTCCACGAAGGACTTCTCGGCGGTGACCTCGTCGGCCTCCACGCCGGCGACCTCTTCGACGATCTCTGCGAGGCCGGCCAGGATCTCCTCGTCGGTGGGCTTCTCTGCCATGCTTCTTCTCTCCTTTGTTGACCCGGACCGGACGGCCCGGAAGTTCGGTCAGGCTACGGGCAGACGACGACCTGTCCAGCGTAGGAAAGGCCTGCGCCGAACCCGATCAGCAGTGCCACGTCACCGGAGTGGATCCGGCCCGCGGCCCGCATGTGGTCCATCGCCATCGGGATGGAGGCGGAGGAGGTGTTGCCGGAGGTCACGATGTCGTCGGCGACGACCATGTCCTCCCGCGCGCCTTCCTTGCGCAGCTTCTTCGCGATCGCCTCGACGATCCGCAGGTTGGCCTGGTGGGGGATCAGGACGTCCACGTCCTTGGGCGCCAGCCCGGCCAGCTTGAGCGCCTGCATCGCGATCGGCGCGATCTTCGTGGTGGCCCAGCGGAACACCGACTGGCCCTCCTGGAAGATGAACTGCCGCTCGGTCATGCCGATCATGTCGACGAGGTCGCCCGCGGTGCCCCATGCCACCGGCCCGATGCACGGCTCGTCCGCCGGACCGATGACCGCGGCGCCCGCGCCGTCGGCGAAGATGATCGCGGTGGACCGGTCGACCGGGTCGACCAGGTCGGTCAGCTTCTCCGAGCCGATCACCAGGGTGCGGCGCGACGAGCCGGACCGGACCAGGTCGGATCCGACGCCGAGCGCGTAGCAGAAGCCCGCGCACGCGGCGTTGAGGTCGAACCCGCCAGCCGCCTTGATGCCGATGAGCTCGGCGACCTGTGCGGCGGCGTTGGGGATCGGCGCGGTGGCGGTGCAGCTCGCGACGATCACCGTGTCGAGGTCGGACGGCGAGAGCCCGGCCGCGGCGATGGCCTTGGACCCCGCCTCGACGGCCATGCTGACGACGGTGTCCTTCTCGTCGGCGAAGCGCCGCTCGGCGATGCCGACGCGCTCGCGGATCCACGCGTCGTTGGTGTCCATGATCTTCGACAGGTCGTCGTTGGTGACGACGCGTTCCGGCTGGGCGCTGCCGATGCCGAGGATGCGGGTGCCGGGAACGCCAGAGGCGATCCGCAGTGCGGTCATGGTGGAGGTCACTCCTCGTCGGCGGTGGTGAGGGCGGCGGCCACCTTCGCCAGGTCGTCCGGGGTCTTGAGCGCGGCGGTGGTGGTACCGGTGAGCTCGCGCTTGGCGAGCCCGGTCAGCGCTCCGGCGGGTGGCAGCTCGGCGGTGGCGTGCACCCCCAGCTCGTTCATCGTTGCCATGCACAGGTCCCAGCGGACCGGAAGCGTGACCTGATTCACGAGCCGTTCGAGCACTTCGGCGCCGCCTGTGACGCGTGCGCCGTCCGCATTGGACAGCAGCGTGTGCGCGGGGTCGCTTACCGTGACTTCCTTGGCCTTGGCACGGAGTGCGTCCTGCGCGGCCGCCATGTAGCTCGTGTGGAAGGCGCCTGCCACCTTGAGCCTGATGACCTTCCTGACGAAGTCGGGCTTCTCGGCGACGATCGCGTCGATCGCCTCGATGGGCCCCGCGGCGACGATCTGCCCCGCCCCGTTCATGTTGGCGGCGGTGAGGTCGTGCTCGGCCAGCCAGGCGACGACGTCGTCCGGCGCCCCACCCATGACCGCGGCCATCCCGGTCGGTGCGAGGTCGCACGCGGCCGCCATCTCCCGGCCGCGCACGGCGGCGAGCGCGACGGCGTCGTCGGGGGTGAGCGCCCCCGCCGCGGCGGCGGCGGCCAGCTCACCGACGGAGTGACCGGCGATCACGAGGTCGTCGGGCAGCGGGTACCGGTCGGCGAGCACCTCGAAGGCGAGCAGCGAGGCGGCCACGACGAGCGGCTGCGTGACGGCCGTGTCCTTGATGGCCTCGGCGTCCGCGACGGTGCCGAGCTCGACCAGATCCAGCCCGGCGAGCTCCGACCACGCGGTGAGCCGCTCACGCGTACCCTCCACCTCGAGCCAGGGGGAGAGCATGCCGGGTGTCTGTGACCCCTGACCGGGGGCGAGTAGCACGAGCACTACTCAAGGGAACACGCTGAACCCGGCATGACGGCATGCCGACACTGACCAAGTCGCAGCGGCCGCTTTGTATGAACCCTACAAAGGTAACCGCCGGATGAACGGTAAAGAGGGTTTTCCGTAGTAGGTCGTCCCTACCACAGACCTCGGGATCTCGACAGTCTGCCGACGGCAAGTGCGATGCGAAGCACGAGCGCGTCCCTGGGCAGGTTCGCGTTGTGTCCCGTGATGTCCGCCGCCTTCCGCAGCCGGTACCGGACGGTGTTCGGGTGGACGAACAGCAACCGGGCGCAGGTCTCCAGGACACCGCCGACCTCGAGGTAGGTCTCGACGGTCTCGAGCAGGGCCCCGCCCGCCACCTCGAGCGGTCGTGCGATCTGATCGATCAGCTGCCACTCGGCCTCCGGGTCCCCGGCGAGCGCCCGCTCGGGCAGCAGGTCCGTGGACCGGACGGGCCGCGGCGCGGACGGCCACGCGACGACCGCCCGCAACCCGGACAGCGCGTCGACGGACGACCGGTGGGCGTCCGCGATGTTGGCCACGGTGGGCCCGGCGACCACGGGCCCGTCCCCGAACGAGGACGTCATCTTGTCGAGCACGTGCGGATGGTCGGTGTCCCCGGCCAGCACGACGACGAGCCGGGACCCCTGCACCCCGAGCAGGACCGGCCGGTTGGCCCTGGCGGCCCGGCTGCGAACCTCGTACACCACGGTGGGCGGATCATCGGAAGGCGAGTTGCCCACCAGCACGGTGGCGGGCTCGTCGAGATCCCACCCGAGTGCCGCGGCCCGGGAAAGCAACGACTCCTCGGCGTCCCCCCGGACGATGGCGTCGACGACGGATGCCTCGAGCCGGGCGTCCCAGGCGCCCCGGGTCTCGGCGGCGGAGGCGTAGGACATGGCGGAGGTGAACGCGACCTCCCGCCCGTACCGCAGCACGGCCTCGGTGAGCACGAGGCGCTCATCGTTGTCGGCGGCCAGGTCGGGCACTTCCCGCTCGATCACGTGAACGGCGACTCGGACCAGTTCGACGGTCTGCCGTAGCGAGATCCACCGGGAGAGGTCGCGGGGAGCCTGCCGGAACGCGTCGGCGGTGAGGCGGATGGCGTCGCCCTGGTCACGCAGGTAGGCGACGAAACCCGCGGCTCCGGTCTGGGCGATGAGTTGAACGGAGGCCCGCTGGTCGGCAGGCATTCGTCCGAACCAGGCGAACTGCTCGTCCATGGACGTGAGCACAGCGGAGGCGAGCTTCCCGGAAGCACGGTCAAGCGCCGCAAGCGTCTCCTGCGACACCTTCACCATGCCTTGAGCCTAGCGAGGCTTCGCAGGGACGCTCTTCGTCAGACAGGCTTTGCCTCCGGCACTCTGCACTGTTTTGCCTTGGGGGCTTCTCGCTGGTTTGCCTCCGTGACTCTTCGCTGTTTTGCCTCCGGGGCTTGTCGCTGGTTTGTCTTCAGGGCTTCTCGCCGGACGGGTTTGCCTCCGGCGGCTCCTCGCCGGAGGGGCAGGTCTCCGGGATGGCCTACGGGTTGGCATCTTCGGTTCTTTGGCAAGGTTTGGTCTGCCTGCCATCCCATCAACCTCCCTCCGGGCTATCACACCGCGTCAAGGGGGCCAGGCTTGGCATTGCTGTGTTTCTTGCATTTGGCCCCCTTGCCACGGCGTGATCGGGCGCTGCCAGGTCGACGGAATGGCAGGCAGACGGGGTGTGGTGCGGGCTGTGCGTCCCAGCCGGAGCAGACCGACGGCATCGAGATCGTCGACGAGCAGACCAACGACGTGACCGCGCCGAACGTGGACAACGAGGTCACGAGCGGGGCGTTCCCGTGCTGGTCGAGGTGGCCCGGGGCCGGTTTCGCAGATGCGCCCCCCCACTGACCAGCAGAAACGACGTAGCCGCACTCCCGAAGGGACTCCGAAGGAGCCCGAAGCCAAAGCCGAAGCCAAAGCCAAAGCCAAAGCCAAAGCCGAAGCCAAAGCCAAAGCCAAAGCCGAAGCCAAAGCCGAAGCCAAAGCCGAAGCCAAAGCCGAAGCCAAAGCCGAAGCCAAAGCCGAAGCCAAAGCCGAAGCCAAAGCCGAAGCCAAAGCCGAAG
>NZ_JBARWZ010000164.1:0-10388 GCF_049647105.1 Actinophytocola sp. | reverse complement strand
CATCTCCAAATACCAAGCTCGCGGCCCCAACATCGACCGAACCAGCTACAAAGCCACCATCAGCATCCACATCCTGACACCGGCAGACCCTTGACCAACACCACAACCACCTAACTTCACGGCCTTGAGACTAGTGGGGCGGTTTGGAGACCCGGATCGCGTGCCGTTACCCTGTGTTTGCCTGCTCGGCGTGAGCCGAGCCGCAAGCTTACTGGCCAGTCGGCCAGTTTCCACTGTTGAAAGGAGTGCCTGACGTGGCTGCCGTCTGCGACGTCTGTGGCAAGGGGCCAGGCTTCGGCAAGTCGGTCTCGCACTCGCACCGGCGTACGAGCCGCCGGTGGAACCCGAACATTCAGACCGTGCACGCGAAGATCGGTGTTTCGCAGCGCAAGCGTCTGAACGTGTGCACCTCCTGCCTGAAGGCAGGCAAGGTCACCCGCGGGTAATACCGAGCGCCACAAGATCACAGAGCCGGGCCCTGGCATCGCCAGTGGCCCGGTTTGCTGTGCCCGGAACTACTGCTTCGCCGCGCCGAGCCAGTTCCGTAACCGGCCAAGCACGCCGCGTCGCGACAGGTACGTGAACCCCGCGACGATGATCGTCACTCCCATACCGGTGGCCGCGGCGCCGAGCAGTGCCGCTCCTGCGATGATCGCGAACGTCCCGCCGAAGGCGATCGCCAGACCCGCGAGCACCGCGCCCAGCCCGACGAGCGTCGGCCGACGACGGTTGTGGCCGAAGCCGATCGCCGCGGCGCCGACCATGACCACGAACGCCACGGCGGCGATCAGGACAGCTCCGTTGGCAGCGGCGAGCACGCCCATCAACGCGAAGAACAAGCCGGGCAGGTAGAAGCCCGGCAACGGTTCGTCCAGCATCACCTCGACCGTGGTCCTGGCGAAGTCGACGATCAGCCTGCCCTGTCCCAGGGTCGCGATCCCGAGCATCGCGATCAGCACGCCAACGGTGGTGATGGCGAACCGTCCCTGGCTCGTCAGCTCCCCGGCCGAGGCCAGCAGACCGGCTCCGTAGGCGATCAGCGTCACCGCGCCGAGCATCGCCAGCCGGTCGAACGGGTCCGAGCGGATCAACGTCGCCCCGAGGGTGGCCAGCGCCGCCGCCAGCACGGCGTACCCGGCCTGAGTCGCGTCCACGGTCGTCGCCACGACCACGGCGGCCACCGCGATGAGCAGAAACCCGCGCACGACCCAGACCACGAGCACGAAGTCCGGCTTGAACCCCCGCAGCCACGCGGCGGCCGCCAGGATCGCGACCACCGCCGACAGGATGGCGAAGCCGCGGAATCCGATGTCGGCGGCGACGAGGTTCCCCCCGATGCCGACCGTGATACCCCCGAGCGTGGTCGACAGGCCCGCGAGCCATGGCACGGCACGGGATCGGGAGCGTGTCGACGGGCCGTCCGGACTACCCACCCGCCCAGATTACCGAGGCGAGCGGGTGTTTACGGGAGCTTCCAGTCGATCGCTGACGCGCCCTGCTTCTCCAGCAGCTCGTTCGCGCGGCTGAACGGGCGGGAGCCGAAGAAGCCGTTGTGCGCGGACAGCGGGCTCGGGTGGGCGGACTCGACGCACGGCACCGGGTCGAGCAGGGACTTGAGGTTGCGCGCGTTGCGGCCCCACAGGATGGCCACCAGCGGACCGCCCCGCGCTGCGAGAGCGCGGATCGCCTGCTCGGTGACCTCTTCCCAGCCCTTGCCCTGATGTGAGTTCGGCCTGCCGGGCTGCACGGTCAGCGCCCTGTTCAGCAGGAGCACGCCACGCTCGGTCCACGGACCGAGGTCGCCGTTCGACGGCATCGGGTGGCCAAGGTCCTCGCCGTACTCCTTGTAGATGTTGACGAGGCTCTTCGGAAGCGGCCGGACATCCGGCGCCACCGAGAAACAAAGCCCGATGGGGTGGCCAGGCGTGGGATACGGGTCCTGTCCGACGATGAGCACGCGCACGTCCGCGAACGGTTGCTTGAACGCCCGCAGGACATTCTCCCCGGACGGCAGGTACTCGCGGCCCTCGGCGATCTCCGCGCGCAGGAACTCCCCCATGGCGGCGATGCGGTCGGCGGCGGGCGCGAGCGCTTCCGCCCAGCCGGCTTCGACGATTTCGTGCAGCGGTCGTGCGGTCACCCGCTGGACCTTATCCCTATCGCTACGACAGCTTGCGGAGCCCCGCCTTGTACTCGGACACCCGCCGCACGTAGTTCTCCACGATGCCCGACACCATCTCCTCCGGCACCTCGTAGCCCTCCCGGATCCTGGCCGGGACGCCCAGTGCCATGCACCGCGCTGGCAGGTGGCCGTTGAACGACATCACCGCACCGGCACCGAGCACGGCGCCGTCCTCGACCACGGAACCGTTGAGCAGCACCGACCCCGACGCGATCATGCACCGGTCGCCGACCACGGCGCCCTCGATGTGCGCGTTGTGGCCGACCACCGAGTCCGCGCCGATCACCGCGGGGTGCCACTGTGTGCAGTGGACGACCGTGCCGTCCTGCACCGAGGTCCGCGCGCCCACCGTGATCGAACCGGCGTCGCCACGCAGCAC
The DNA here is from genome assembly GCF_049647105.1 of Actinophytocola sp. Classification (GTDB taxonomy): domain Bacteria; phylum Actinomycetota; class Actinomycetes; order Mycobacteriales; family Pseudonocardiaceae; genus Actinophytocola. Next base: position 7,827 of record NZ_JBARWZ010000164.1, on the reverse strand, counting down.
CGCCTGTGGCCACACCGACGCGAACGCGCCGATGGTGACGTCGCCGATCACCGTCGCGTCCGGATGCACGTACGCGTCGGGATGGATCGCGGGTTCCTTGTCGCCTAGTGCGTAGATGGGCACGACGCCTCCAGCTTCTTCCCGAGGTGCACGGCCTCCGGCGCGTCCGCGTACGTCCCGAAGCGGGGCACCGGCGTGTAGCCGGCCGACGCGTACAGCGCGAGCGCCTCCGGCTGCCGATCCCCGGACTCCAGGATCAGCCGCTCGTACCCGGCCTCGGCGGCGGTCCGCTCCAGCTCGGCGAGGACGGCCCGCGCGAGGCCGAGACCGCGGAAGGACGGGCGCACGTACATCCGCTTCATCTCGGCGTCCGGGTCGTGGGCACGCCAGCCGCCGCACGCCGCTGGCACGTCGTCGACGTACACGACGAGGAACAGTCCCAGCGGCGGCGAGAACTGCGCCGGGTCGACCGGCGTCGAGTCCTCGTCGCCGTACCGCACGACGTACTCCTGCTGGACGTCCGCGATCAGCGCCACCGAGTCGGGGTGATCGTAGGTCAGCACTTCGATCCGCACGCTCGCGATTCTGACCTACGCACCGCCTCACCGGAAATGCTGCCAGCCCGCGCCGCCCTCGTACCTCCCGCCGTCGACGGTCACCGTGGTTCCCCTGGTCACGGTGCCAATCGTGCGCCAGCCGGCTGGCACGGCGGCCGGTTCGGGGAACGTCGCGGCCAGCGCGTGATCCTCACCACCGGTCAGCACCCAGTGCACGGGATCGGCGCCGAGCGCGGTCGCCACGTCCACCAGCCGCTGCGGCACCTCGATCAGGTCGGTCCGCACGTCAATGGCCACATTGGACTCCTCGCAGAGGTGGCCGAGGTCGGCGAGCAGCCCGTCGGACACGTCGATCATCGACGTCGCGCCCGCGAGCGCGGCCAGCGGACCGGCCTCGTACGGCGGTTCCGGCACCCGGTAGGCGCCCACCACCTGCACCGGCGAGCGGAACCCCCGGCCGAGGACGGCGAGCCCGGCGGCCGACCAGCCGAGGCGGCCCGCCACCGCGACCACGTCACCCGGCATCGCGCCACCCCTGGTGACCGGCTCTCGTCCCTGTAGGTCACCCAATGCGGTGACAGAGATCACGATCTCGCTCGCGGTGACCACGTCGCCGCCCACGACGCCCGCACCGGCCCGCGCCGCCTCCTCCCACATGCCCGCCACGATCGCCTGGGCGACGTCGGCCCTGGTGGTCTTCGGGCAGGCGAGGCCGACGAGCAGCGCGGTGGGCACCGCACCCATGGCGGCGAGGTCCGCCATGTTGACCGCGATCGCTTTGCGCCCAACGTGTTCCGGCGTCGACCAGTCGAGTCTGAAGTGGACACCCTCGACGAGCACGTCGGTGCTCGCGACCACCCGCGAGTCGGCCGCGGCGACGAGCGCGGCGTCGTCGCCGGGCCCGATCAGGGTCGTCGCGGGCTGCCTGCGGCCCGCCGTCATTCGCCCGATCAGCCCGAACTCGCCCACGTCCGCGACGGTTTCGGGTGGATCATGAGCTGGGCCTCCTCTATTGTCGGTCACAACACCTCCGATAGTCGGATCCCAAACGATCCGGAACTGCGATACCTTTTGCTGCTCACGTTCCTACCTCTTGAGTCCAGCTAGACACGAAGGGGCGCGCCGTGGTCCACGCATACATCCTTATTCAGACCGAGGTCGGCCAGGCCGCCGCGGTCGCCGCGAAGATCGCACAGATCGACGGTGTGACGACCGCGGAGGATGTCACCGGGCCCTACGACGTGATCGTGCGGGCTGAGGCCGACAACGTCGACCTGCTCGGCCAGCTGGTGGTGGCCCGCATCCAGAACGTGGACGGCATCACCCGAACCCTCACCTGCCCGGTGGTCCATCTCTGACGCGTGCTGTAGTTGGGGCGTGTCCGAGCAACCCCTGTCCCGGGTGACCCTGTTCATCGCGGCCGGTTTCGCCGCGGTACTCGTGGTGGGCGTCATCATCGCGAGCCAGGTCGTCGGCGGGTCGGCAACCGACGAGGCCACCCCGTCGACACCATCGTCACCATCGGCGGAGAACGCCCGCACCGGCCCGCTCGCGCTGGCCGGGGTCGAGGCGCCGGACGCGGACGCGCCCGAGTGCGCGAAGCTCGTCGACGCGCTGCCCGCGAAGCTGCCGAGCAAGGGCGCCGAGCTGGCCCGGCTCACGCTCGCCGACCCCGCTCCCCCGGCCTCGGCCGCGTGGGCTGGTGACCGGGGCGAGCCGGTCGTGGTGCGCTGCGGACTGCCGAAGCCTGCCGAGTACGCGCCGACGGCCCAACTGCGTGAGGTGTCGAAGGTGACGTGGCTGCCGGTCGACGGCGACGGCGCGAGCACCTGGTACACGGTCGACCGCGCGGTCTACGTCGCACTGACGATCCCGGACGACGCTGGCACCGGTGTGGTGCAGGAGATGTCGGCGACGATCGCGAAGGTCCTGCCCGCTACCTGAGGCCGGTGCCGCGCGCGATGGCCGTGTCGACCAGTGTGGACAGGAGCGTGCGGTAGTCGAGGCCCGTGACGGCCCACATCTTCGGGTAGGCCGACGACGGGGTGAACCCGGGCATGGTGTTCAGCTCGTTGATCACCAGCGAGCCGTCGGCGCCGACGAAGAAGTCGACGCGGGCAAGGCCCTGGCAGTCGAGTGCGCAGAACGCCTTCTCCGCCATGGCGCGCAGCCGTTCGGTGACCGCGTCGTCGAGCTTGGCGGGGATGTCCAGCTCGGCCGCGTCGTCGAGGTACTTGGTCTCGAAGTCGTAGAACTCGAGCGAGTCGTCGGTGATGCGGATCTCCGCGGGCAGGGACGCCTCGACGTGGCCGTCGGGGAACTCCAGCACGCCGCACTCGACCTCGCGGCCGACGATCATCGACTCGACCAGCACCTTCGGGTCGATGGTGCGGGCGGTCGCGATGGCCTCGTCGAGCCTGGCCCAGTCGGACACCTTCGTGATGCCGGTCGACGAGCCCGCGCGGGCGGGTTTCACGAACACCGGCAGGCCGAGGTTTTCCTTCTGTTCCTCGGTGAGGGTGGCGTCGCCGCGGTGCAGGACCGCGTACGGGCCGACCGGGAGACCCTCGACCTTCAGAACCTTCTTCGTGAACTCCTTGTCCATGGCCACGGCACTCGCCAGCACCCCGGCGCCAACGTAGGGCAGGCCGACCATCTCGAGCAGACCCTGGATGGTGCCGTCCTCGCCGTACGCGCCGTGCAGCACCGGGAACACCACGTCCACAGCGGACAGGATCTCGCCCTCACGGCCGCGTTCGAGCACGACCAGGTTCGCGGCCGTCGGGTCGGCGGGCAGGGTGAGTGCGGTGCCGGACGAAACCGTGGGCAGCGTGCGACCGTCGATCGCGAGCGTCGCGGGATCGGCAGGGCCCAGCACCCACGAACCCTCCTGCGTGATGCCGACCGGCAGGATCTCGAACCGCTCCTGGTCCAGGTTCGCGAGCACGCTCGCCGCGGACACACAGGACACCGTGTGTTCCGTGCTCTGCCCACCGAACACCACTGCGACGCGGATGCGTTCTTGGCTGGCCATGGCTCGCGACCCTACCCCGCACCAGGCCCCACCAAATCGACGAGCACCGGCAGCGCCCGTTTGAGCTGGTCACGGGAACAGGCGGCATATCCGAGCGCGACCCCGAACCAGCGGGCCCTGCCAACGTGGTGGCGGGCGAGCCCGTCGAGCAGCAGCCCGCGTGCCAGCGCGGCGCGCACGAGCGCCCGCTCGTCGTCCGCACTCGGCACCGGGACCACGACGTGCGCGCCCGCGTCGTCGCCGAGCACCCGGACCCCGCCGCGCACCAACGTTTCCACGACCAGCGACCGCCGTTCCGACAGCTCGCGCCGCAGCCTGCGCAGGTGCCTGCCGAGGTCGCCGCCCCTGGCCAGTTCCACCACCACGAGCTGACCCGCGGGCGCCGGCCCGATGCCGGTGGCGTCGCGGTGCGCGAGCACGGCCGTGACCACCGAAGGCGGCGCCACCAGCCAGCCGATGCCGAGCGTTGGCGTGAGGATCTTGCTGGTGGTGCCCAGATGCACGACCACGTCCGGGGCGAGCGCGGCGAGGAGTGGCAGCGGGGCGACGTCGTAGCGCAGCTCGCCGTCGTAGTCGTCCTCGACCACGAGCCAGCCCTGTTCCCTCGCCCGTTCCACGAGCGCGACCCGGCGGGCGGCGGACATGCGGCCGCCGAGCGGGTACTGGTGGGCGGGCGAGCAGTACACGGCCCGCACGTTCGCCGGGATCGCCTCAACGAGCAGCCCGTCGGCGTCGACGGTCGCGGGCACGACCCGCAGGCCCGCGGTGCGCAGCGCGCCGACCGCCCGCTGGTAGCCGGGTTCCTCGACGGCCACCGCGTCGCCGGGCCGCAGCACCGCGCGACCCAGCTCCGCGACCGCCGAGCTGGTGCCCGAGGTCGCCAGCAGCACGTCGCTGTCGCCGACCCGCAGACCGCGGTGGCGCAGCAGGTGCTCGGCGACGGCCGCCCGGTACTCCGGCAGGCCGGACCGCTGCGGCCGCACCATCGGCGTCACGTGCGAGGCCGCCCGCCAGGCCCGCCGCCACGCCGCCTGCTCGATGCCCTCCGCCCACGGTGAGCCCGGGGTGAGGTCGACGACGTCGTCGCGACCGGTGTCGCGGCGGGCCGGTTTCCGGTCGGCACGCAGGGTTCCCGGCGGTGCGGTGGTGACGTAGGTGCCCGACCCGTTCCTGCCCGCGATCCAGCCCTCCGCGTGCAGCTGCTCGTACGCGGCGGCGGTGACCGTCCTGCTGACCGCCAGCTCTCCTGCGAGCGCACGAGTGGACGGGAGCCGGTCGCCACTGCGGAGCCTGCCGTCCCCCGCGGCCGCCCTGAGCTGCTCGGCCAGCTGCACGGCGAGCGGCGTCGGCGACTCACGGTCCAGCGTCACCGGGAGGACCGGGGTCTCTGGCATGAAAAGTGGCCTTCCAGAATCGAGGGGTCGTGGCCCTTCAATGATGCCACTCGGCTCGTCAGAGTAAGAGACGTGACGCTCTCACCCACCCCACGCAGCACCATCCGCCGCGGCAGGAACAGGGCCGTGACCGACCGCGCGGCGCTGACCGCCGTGCTCGACGCGGGGATCGTGTGCCACCTCGCGTTCGTCACGCCCGACGGCCATCCGGTGGTCATGCCGACCGGCTACGGCCACGACGACGGGACGCTGTACGTGCACGGGTCGACCGGCGCGGCGAGCCTGCGCGCGGGCACCGGTGCCGAGGTATGCGTGAACGTGACCCTGCTCGACGGCGTCATCTACAGCCGCGCCGTGTTCCACCACTCGGTCAACTACCGCTCCGCCACGATCCACGGCACCGCCCGGCAGGTCACCGACCCCGACGCGAAGCTCAACGCGCTACGCGTGATCACCGAGCACATCGCACCCGGCTCGTGGGACCACGCGCGTGGCCCGAGCCCGCAGGAGTTCGCGAAGACCGCGGTGCTCGCACTGGACCTGCACGAGGCCGCGGTCAAGATCCGCACCGGTGGGCCGGGCGAGGAACCGGAGGACCTGACCCCGGACCGCGTCGGCGCGAACTGGGCCGGGGTGCTGCCACTGGTACGGAACTGGGGCACGCCGGAACCGTGCGAGCACCTGCCATCGGACGTGGCGGTGCCGGACTACGTCAGCCTGCGAGCGAGGCAGGACGGTCCCCAGTAGGGATCACTCTCATGGTGCGCGCCGCGCGGTAGACGTGCAGTGTCACCGCCGGGTCAGGGCCGTCGTTGCGCACGTGGTGTGCGTAACCCGGTCCGAACACCCTGGACTGGCCCGACGACAGGGCCAGCGTGACCCCTCGGTGCAGCACGTGCTCGGTGAGCGTGCCCGACACGATCGTGAACGCTCCGGTGGCGTTGCCGTGGTCGTGGCGGTCGGTCTCCTGGCCGGGAAGCCAGCTCATGAGCCAGATCTCCTGTTCGCCGGTCGACTCGACGAGCACGGCGAACCGCTCGTCGGGGTCGTAGCGGAGCAGGTGCGCCCACTTCGCGCGGTCGGCCGCGTAGGCACGGGCGATCAGCGCGGGGTGGACCGTCGGGGCGACGGAAGCGGACGGGATGGTGTTGGCCGGCACGGCGAACATGAGGAATGCCTTCTCGGGAGTGCGGTAAGGACGCGACAACTCACCGAGACTGACACAGCGCGCTGGCGACCCGACGGAGCGCGAGATAGCCCCGCCTGCGGTTCAGCACACTCGTCAGCACGCCAACAGCGTGCCATCCCCCATCCGGAGGCGGCAATCCCGTCCACACCGTGGGATCGTGGGTGGGCAATCCGGCCGCCCGGCTGCTCCGAAGAGCTGAACAGGAAGGAACGGAGCCTGCGACGCGACTCATCCGACAGGGCGACCGCGAGCGGCTCCCCGGGGCTTGCGAGGGGGAGATGAGAGCGGGTGGTCATGGACGAACGAGCGCAGCGGGTACGCAGACTGCGTGACGCGCGCACCGCATCGACCAACGAGATCGGCGCCGAGCTGATGCAGCGCGTCGCACGCGGCGACGAACCGGCGTTCGAGCAGCTGTATGACCTGCTGGTGAAGCCGATCTTCGGTCTCGTGCGGCGCATCGTGCGCGATCCGGCGCAGTCGGAGGAGGTCGTGCAGGAGGTCATGGTCGAGTTGTGGCGCAGCGCCGCCCGGTACTCGCCGGAACGCGGCAGCGCGACCACATGGGCGATGACGCTGGCGCACCGCCGTGCCGTGGACCGGGTGCGGTCCGCCCAGGCCGCGGCCGACCGGGACGACACCGTCGGCCGCCGCGACATGGGCAGGCCGTTCGACGAGGTGGCCGAGCAGGTGACGACGCGGCTCGAACAGGAACAGGTGCGCAGATGCCTGCGCACGCTGACGGATCTGCAACGCGAGTCGGTACTGCTCGCCTATTACGGTGGCCGCACGTACCGCGAGGTCGGCGAGCTGCTCGACACCCCGCTGGGGACCATCAAGACGCGGCTGCGGGACGGCCTCATCCGGCTGCGTGACTGCTTGGGGGTGGCGTGATGACCACGGCAGACATCCACTCGCTGACCGGCGCGTACGCACTGAACGCGGTGTCCGGTCCGGAACGCGAGGAGTTCGAGCGGCACCTGTCCGAGTGCGACTCGTGCGCACAGGAGGTGCGGGAGCTGCAGGAGACCGCGACCCGGCTGGCGCTCGCCGCGGCGGCCGACCCGCCGCCCGAGCTGAGGTCCCGGGTACTCGGCCAGATCAGGACGGTGCGGCAGGAATCCCCCCAGACCACGGTGACGCCGCTGCGCCGCCGGGACCGGAGCAACCTCGCGCTGCGGCTGACGAGCATGGCGGCGGCGGTGCTGTTCATCGCGGCGGTCGCGCTCGGCGTGGTCGTGGTGCGGCAGGACGACCAGCTCGACCAGACCAGGGCGCAGGCGGCGGAGATGTCGGAGATCCTGCGCGCAGGCGACGCCAAGCTGGTGACGGTGGACAAGGGCGAGGATGGCCGGATGGTCGTGGCCATGTCGCGGTCCGTCAACCGGATGCTGCTCCTGACCGAGGACCTGCCTGCCCCGCCCGACGGCAAGGACTTGCAGGTGTGGACGGGCCACGAAGGCACGATGATCTCCGCCGGTCTCCTTGACCCGGACGACGGCGAGGCCGTGCTGGAGATCTCGGGCTTCGGTGACGCCGATTTCCTCGGGGTGACGGTGGAACCCGACGGCGGCTCGGAGGTACCGACACTGCCGCCGGTCATGGACACGCCACTGCCTGCGTGAGCCGGACGCGGCGGCCCTGGGGGGGCCG
>NZ_JBARWZ010000163.1:0-39482 GCF_049647105.1 Actinophytocola sp. | reverse complement strand
TCACTGCGGGTAGCCACGCGAAACGTGTCACTAGGCGTTTTCGGTGTTTCCGCTAGGTCGCAACGTCCTGACCTGCCACGACGCCACCAGACATGTCATCAGATCCCGATTATCTGTGGAACGCAGGGCTGAGGAACCGCTGCGATGTCGGACGCGGTTCAGCTGGCCGCGGCGTTGTCGGTGGAAACCACCCGGCGGGTGCTGCCGCGGCGTTGGAGGAAGTCGGCGAGGTTGAGGGTGTCAGCGCTGGGGTGTTGGCCGATCTCGTCGAGTGTCGTGGTCAGCAGGGCGAGGGTGCGGGGGATGGCGGCGTAGTGGCCGAGGCGGGCTTGGGTGCGGATGATGTCGCGGTAGATGCCTTCGTTGTACCGGTCGAGCTTCCGGGTGCGTTCCAGCATCGTGAGCATGGTGTCTGGGTCGGCGTCGCCGTGCGCGCGGAGGAGGGTGCCGAGCGCGTCCAGGACGTCGCGGCGTGTGGCCTCGCGGAACGGCTCGACCCAGGGGACAAGCAGGTCCTCGGCGAGGTCGCCCTGGTAGAGCTCGATGGCGTCTCGCAGCCGGGCCTGGGCCTCGGCATTGTCTGAGCGTGGCGCCTGCAGGGCGTGCTGGAGTCGCCAGTAGTCGACGACGACGAGTTCGTCATTGAGCTGGTATCGGCCATCGGCGTTGAGGACGAGGTTCGTGATCAGACCGTCGGTGGCGTCGCCGAGCGCTCGGCGCAGCATCGACAGGGTGTTGTGGAACGAGTTGTACGGTCGTGGTGGCCGGCTGTCGGGCCAGACGGCCTCGTTGAGGACTTCGCGGCGGACGCCGTGCGGGTGCAGCGCGAGGTAGACGAGCACTTCTCGCTGTTTCGGTGTGAGCGCGCCGCTGAGCTCGCGGTCTCCCTTGTCGTCGCGAAGGGCCAGGTGCAGGCGCCCCAGCACGTGCACGGCCAGCGGTCGCCGCGGCATGGACTCGTCACTGTTCCGCGGCTCCAGCGGTTGCTCGGGCTGCCGTGTCCGCTCACCGGCTGGCTCGGCAGCTGTGAGGCGGTCCTCGGGGGCCTCGTCCGGTGCGGCTGGGGCCGAGGTACACAGCCGCCCGTCCCCGGGGACGGGCGGGGCATCCAGCAGCTGCAGGTTCGAGGCCGGGGAGGTCTGCGGGTTGTCCTCCGGCTCCTGCGGGCGAGTGGATTCGAGCTGCGTCATTTCCTCGGCCGAGCGCTGCTCGGGAAAGGGCGGCGCGTGCACAACGTCGTGTTCGTACTCGCGGTCGTCCGCGAGAGGCACCTGATGTTTGCCGCGCAGGTCGGTCTGGGCCGGTGTCATGTGCTCGCCCGGGCCTACGGCATCACGGAGCACGGCAAGCAACTCGGTCGCGTCGGCCGCGGGCAGGCTGAACAGGCGCGTGTCGGCCAGAGCGTCGCCCAGGCCAGGGCTGGTCGCGCTGACGGTGCCGTCGTGGCGGACGCGCACGGTCGCGCCGGCGCGCCACTGACCGAGGAGCACGCCAGCCAGACCGAGGGTGGAGCCGTTGTCGAGCACGGCCTGCAGGCGCCGTTCGGCGTGAGGCGCGGGGCTGGCGAGCAGCACGAGCGAGGCCGGGGTGAGTTGGGATTCGGACTCCTCGACGGCGTGGCGAGTGCGGGTGAGCAGGGCCGTTTCCATCTCATCGAGAGCGGCGTCGAGCGAGGTGACGACGTGGACGGTGGACGGCAGGTTCTCGACGTCGGCGCCATCGAAGACGAGGTGCAGGTCGTCGGCGGACACGAGCACGCAGATGCCGTCGCCGGGCTGCTGTTCGGTGAGCAGGTGCAGCAGGAGCGCGCGAGTAGCGGCGGGCGCGCCGGGACCGGCCAGGCCGAGGCCGCGGGTGCTGGCGAGGTTCAGAGCAAGTTCGCGACCGCCCCGCACGCCGACCCTCGCCGGTACGGGGACTGGTTTGTCGTCGGGTTCCAGGGCCCCGGCGGCGGTGATGTGGATCTGCGGTGGAGCCGGGGCGAGGTCGACGAACTCCACGTCGTTACCGGGCCGCTGGTCGTTGTCGTCGTGGTCGTGCGCGGCCCGTAGGGCGCGGACCACGGGCGCGATCGGCCGCTGCAGGTCGACGCGGTCGCCGCTGCCTATGCGATAGCGGCGTCGCCGCCACATCCTGGCTGACACCGTGGCCGCGGTGATGGCTCCGGCGAGGCCGAGGCTGACGAACACGCCCGTCAGCAGGTCCAGTCCCGGTTCGGTCTGGTCTTCGTGGTGCTCACCGGCCCGGTCTGTCGTGGCCGGCTCCGGGGTCGTGTTCGGTGCGGGCTGTGTTGACGGTGGCGTGGTCGGCGCGGTGCTCGTCGGAGGAGGTGGCGGTGGCTGCTGGGGCGGCACCTGCGGCTGCTGCTCGCCGGGAGGATGTGCTTCGGGCGGGGCGGGAATGTAGGCGGTGATCTTCCAGCCGGGCCGAACGAGATTGGGCTGGGTCAGCGCGCGGCCGTCGGGCTGTTCCACGCCGCGGTTGAGCTGGAACACCTCGGGCCAGCGGCTGCCACCGCCCGGACCGTAGATGCGTTCGGCGACCCGCCACAGGCCGTCGTAGATCCCGTCGTACGGGAGCCGGACTTCCTCGGTGACCTGGACCATGCCCAGCGGGGCCGGGGCCGCCCGGTCGACCACCAATGTGGTCGCTGGGCCGACGGCCGCCTGCGGAGCCACGGCTTGCGTGGTCGGGCCTGGGGTCAGCGGCGCGACGACCGCGACCGGCGTGAGATCGGCGGTCAGGGCTGCGGTCGTCGGGTTGGGCGCCGTGTACGGGGTCCGGTTGCCGAGCAGGGTCAGCACGATGGTGCCGATCAGGGCCGCGGCGAGCCCGTGCAGCGGGCCGGGTGGGTGGACCGGCGGCCAGGTGATCCCGCGTGCCGCGTCGATGGTGCAGCGCAGGACGTCGAGCGCGAAGAAGAACCAGACGATCCAGCACAACACCGCCAAGATGTTTAGCAGGAACTGCGCGCTCATCGGGTTGAGCAGCGTCGCCTGAATCTCGTCCCAGGTCGGCACGTGGTTGGGCAGTGGCCAGCCCACGAAGTGCACCAGGGCCCAGGGCAGACCCGTCACGAGGGCGAGCAGGACGACGCACGCGAGCAGGCCGCGCACGAACCGGAGCGTGGCGGCCAGCACCGACCAGCCGGGCCAGCCTGTGCTCGACCGTATCGGCTTCCGGTGAGAGAAGTGCGAGTGTGCGGTCACGACGTGCTCGATTCCTTGAAACGTGCAGGTTTACGACTCCGCGGTCGCCACCCAAGACAGCGGCGGACGGTGAACGAGCCGGAGTGGCGATGTCACGTCACCGCCGCGGGAACCCGGCTGGGCGTGTCCGCCGCGCCGTTGCGAGGCGCGGCGAGCTCGGGTGATGCGGATGTCTGGCTGGCCGGCGGTGTCTTCGCTGTGGCCGGTGCCTGACTCGCATCGCTTTTCTCGGTAGAGGTGCTGGTGGACCTTTTGCGCTTGGGGCGAGTCGTTTTCCGGCCGTTGAGCCAATGGGTGAGGTCACCGGCCGGTACGTCGATGAACTTGGCCAGCTCGTCAACACCGATCACGTCGCTGGACTCTGCGAGGACGTCACCGAGCTCTCGCTCGATGTCGCCGAGTTTCTCGGCCACTTCTGCCCGCAGCTGCGCGAGCTCACCGACGCGCTTGGCCGCGGCGGCCCGCTTCGCGCTGCGGGCGGCGTCGGCTTCCTCGACGCGGCGTTCGATCTCTTCAGTCGTCGCCATCCTGGTCTCCTTCCCCGTTGTGGCACTGAATTGGGTACGAGCGTGTGAGGGTGGTCATGGCTTCTCCGGAGATTCCGCGTTGCGGTTGGGCTTGCCCGGTTCCGGTGACCGTGATCGAGCCGATGCTGGCCAGTCCCAGCAGTTGGGTGGGCTGGTTGATGCTGACGGTCACGTTCACCGTGTTGCCCGCGACCGACACGGTGCCGGTGTGGCCCGCGGCGGCGAGGTAGCTGTGAGCGGCTGCGCTGGCTTGTGGCGGGACCAGGCGCACCGTGCCGTCGGCGCGGTACGCGGCCAGGTCGATTTCTTGGGCACCGGCCCGCGCGGCTTCCTGTGCCTCGCCCATCGCGCGGACCTTGGCAGCCAGCGCGAGCCCGCCGTCGAGCACGAGCCCGGCGAACAGCAGCGCGGCGAGCGCGATGATGACGACGAAGGCAGTCACCCGACCGTCCTCGTCCTTGCGCAGCCGGCGCGTTCGGCGATGCAGCGATACGGCCCACCTCATGGCGCACCTCCCGCCTGGGCGTTCGGGTAGGTGCCGCGCCACACATCGACTGGGGAGGAGAAGCTGGATTCGAACGTCCGACTCCCGGGCACACCGAGCGCGGTCAGGTCACCGAGGCCGACGCTGCAGGACACGGTGACGGTCACCGTGGAGCCCGGCTTGAGTCCCTGGGTGTCGGTGGACACCGACAGCGACTGGCAGGTGATCCCGGCGGAGGCCAGGGCTGCGCTGGCAGTGGTTTGAGCGTTGGCTGTGGCCTGCGATGGGGTCCGGGCCAGGGTGGCGGCACGGGCGGCTTGGTGCGCGACGTCGTTGATCCGCAACTTGGTGTCGGCCAGTCGGCCGCAGAACACCACGAACAACAGCAGCAGGATCAGCAGTGGAGTCAGTAGAGTGACCTCGGCTGCGGCGGAGCCCCGTTCGTCACGGTGCAGCGCGCGGATTCGCGTGCACGCCGAGGGGGTGAGCGTACGGAACCGGGCCTCGGTCATGGTGACACCGCCCCGGATCCGGTCGGCGGGGTGAATTTCTCCACGGGCCCAACGGCTTCGGCGTGAACTGTGAAGGTTGCGAACGGGATCAGGTTGATCACCGTCCCAGTGACCGTCACGGATGCCTGGGTCGGTCCTCTCTTGACGTTGACCGATGTTCCCTGCAGCGGGCCACTTCCCAGTTGCGTGAGGATTCGCTGCCCCTCGGTGTTGCCCGCGGTTGCGCTGCCGCCGTACACCCGTGCCGTGGACAGTGCTTCGGACGCTGCGGCTTGGGCGATGTGGGTGGCGTGCATGTACAGGGCGAACTGCGCGATCAGCAGAATCAGCAGCAACAGCAGCGGCGTGGCGATGACGAGTTCGACCGTGCCGGCGCCACGCTGATCCGTCCGCAGGCGACGCAACGCCGCATGAGTGCGTGGCTGATGTGGACGATCGCGCGTGTTCCGCGTGCGAGGTGTAGGGATTCCGTGGTGTTGTCCGTTCGGGCTGGTCTTCTGTCCCTCGGTGCCTGCGGAGACGACGAGTGGTCCTGGCGCATTGGTGAGTGGTGAGGCATCGCAGGTGTCCTTTCCGTGATCATGATTGGTGCCTCTCACGCGTTTGAGGTGAGGTCGAGGTGCTCCCGTGCTTGTTGGCATAGCTGTTCTCCCAGGGGTGTCAGCGGTCCGAGGGGGCGCCGGGTGCGTCGTGTGAACAGTGGCCCACCGCAGGCACGTTCGAGGTTCTGTAGTTGGGCGGTGAGGGTGCTCTGGTGGATGCCGGTGTCGATGGCGGCTTGATTGAGGCTGGGGTACTTGGTCATGATCAGAAATCGTTCGACCCGACCGCGGGCTCGTTGGCCGAGTAGCGCTTTGCGGAGCAACTCGGGAAGGTCCGCTGGGTGATCGGTGATTGTCGCGTCGGGCAGTTGGGAGCCGCGTCCGCCGCGTGGGCGGCGTGGGATGCCTTGGGTTTCGGCGAAAGCTCGCAGGGTGTGGGGGCGGCAGCCGATCTCGGCGGCGATGTGGTCGAGCGTGCGACCCCAAAAGGTGTATTGCTCGCGTAGCCAGGCCGGGTCGACGAAGTAGACCGGTTTACGGTCGTCCGGATTCGAGTCGGCTCGGTGGCCGAGTCCATTGTGGATGTCGGTCGCGACGACGGCTCCGGGCCGATGACTCTGATATGGAGCATGGCCGATGGGGTGGGCGCGCAGCACGTGACGTAGATGGTGGCTGGAGATCCCGAGCGCGTTGGCGACGGCGCGGGTGGGTGCCCAATGCCGGTGGGGTTCGGTGGCCCATTGTGCAAGCAGTGCTTGGTGAATGGGTCGGGGATCGGTGTGTTCGGGGTCGGCTCCCGGCCAGGAAGTGACCGAGACCCATTCGACCGGAGGATGCCAGGTCAGCGGTTCGCCGGTGATGCCGACGGCGGCAAGCAGCCCTTCGGCGTGGGATGACATGGCCGTGACGAGCGCGGTGGGCATGGTGGAGCAGAACTCGACGTGGTCGGTTCGGGGTGCGCCTTCAGCGAGTTGGTAGGGACGTGGTGCGGTGGCGAGGTTGCCGCCGGTGAGTAGTTCGTAGAGGTAGCGGCGGGCCAGGTCCAGTCGTCGGGTGCTGCCGGATTTCAGGCCTGTGCCGCGACAGAACCCGCTCCAGGTCGACCTGTCGATGAGTTCGGTGTCGGCGACCAGGCGGCGTCGGCGCGCGTAGTCGATCGGGATGTCGTTGTGGTTGAGGGCGAGGGCGAGTTCGGTGAGGATCCGCAGCGCGGTGTGTCCATGCGATGTGGAGGCGAGTCGCCGCAACTGGTGGGCGACCCGATCGGCGCTGGGCCGGTGGGGCAGCAGTGGTGTGATCTCGTTGAGTTGCAGTTCGCTGTGGGCGAGCAGTAGCGCGGCGATCATCGCTGAGCGGAAGACGGGGCCGTCGAGGGAATCGTCGTCGGTGAGCCGGATTGCCCAGACCGGCCAGAGTTGATCGGGAAGCCGATCCGCCTTGGTCGTCGCTGGATCGGTGACCTGGCGTGGCCGCGGCGCCATGGTAGGCAGGGTCGTGGCGTGGCGGATGCGTTCGATAGGGGTGAGTGCCGCGTCCCGGCCTCGGGCGATCCGGGTGATCAGCGTCGGACTGGCGGCTCGCCAGGAGAACGGGATCGCGCCTGATCGTGTGCCGCGGTGTCCTCGCGCGACCAGATCGGCAAGCCGGTCCTGCCCGGCCGCGGTATCAGGTGCGACCACCAGCAGGTCGACAGCCGCGGTGAAGGCCGCCGCGTCGGGCATCCGGTGGCTGAACCCGCGTCGTTGGGTGATGTCGTCTTGGGTCAGGTGCAGGGCGATCAGGGTGAGGTCGGTCAGGTCGTCTTGGGCCCGTTCCCGGTCGATGGCGGTGTGTGCCGGGTGGCGTATCCGCGCCAGCGCCGTGTTGATCAGCGTCTGCGCGGCTGCGGTGGCCTTGTCGTCGGGACGTAGCTGGTGTGTGGTGAGGTCATGGCCGCAGAACGGGCAGAATGTGGGGCTGTGCGTGAGCCTGGCCGGTGCCATGAGGCTGGGTGGTGGCTGCCCGCAGGCCGGGCAGCACTCGGCCAGGGGTGCACGATGGATCAGGCAGTGGAACGTCAGCGGCAGGCTCCACGCGGGCTGCAGTGGCGTGCCTTCCGCCAGGCAGGCGGGACAGAAACGGCTGGACTGCCGTGGTCTCCAGACCCGCAGCACGTGCTCCGGCGGGCATGGCCGAATGGTGGTGAACATCCTGGAGACCGTGGTGGTGCTCAGCCCGGTCGCCGCCGAGATCGCCGCGTGGTTCTCCGGCCCCGGTGGCCTGTCGGTCGGGATGCCGACGGCTTGGGCGAGTTCGGTGCGGGTGACACCGAAGGCGACGGCGTAGGCGTGCCACCACAATCCGAACGGCTCTGCGTCCAGCGGGGCGAGGGTGAACGGCAGGCTCCTGTTCATGCCGCCCCCTTCCGGCCGGTCGATGTCTTACCCGGCTTGGTGGACATCAGCCCGGCGTCCAGGGCGGCATGAAGTTCACCGCGGGCGGTTTCGGCGGCTTCGTCGATGCGCACGGTGTCCAGCAGTTCGACCGACAGCGCCTCGGTGCCGGTCTTGATCGCCCGGTAGCAGCCGCGACTGATCAGCGACATCAGCGACGCGAAGTGGCCGCTGGAGCGGGCGAAGAGGTAGTCCGACAGTTCTGCGGCGACCATGCCACGAGAGGATTGGGAGAGCACGAGTTCGCGTTCGATGCCCAGCAGCAGTTGCCGCCAGGTGCGCCGCCCACTCTGGCTCGCGACCTCGAATGGTTGCAGAGACAGCACATTCCAACGGCGGGCGGTCTGGGAGAACGCGGCATCCGCGCCGGAAAGTCCTTCGTCCAGCAGTCCGCGGGCGCGCAAACCCACCCCGACGAACAGGAACGTCACGGGGAAGGTGTTGGCCAGCCACTTGAAATGGTTGGCGACCTCTCGACCATCCCGGCGGTTGACGTCCAGGAAGTGCACGTCATCGACGATGATCAGCCGGGTCTTGCACCGGGCGACGCATTCGGCGGCCCGATGCGCGAGCAGATCGGCGTTGCCACGATTGACTCCGGGAAGCCCGAAAAATCGGCAGAGCATCGCGTTCAGGCTGCGCATCGTGGTGTTGGAGGTCAGCCCGAGATAGACGACCGGGATCCGCTGCCACGATCCGTCGGCAGTGTCCACTTGTGTGCCGTAGAGGTCGATCTGATCGCGGTGGAAGGCGCGCCCGAACGCCATCGCAGCAGTGGTTTTTCCCAAGCCGGGCAACGCGTCCAGGACGGCGGCAGGTTTGACCTTGTCCCCGTCCTGGCGGTTGCTGCCGACGATCTCCCCGAGGTCGTCGAAGACCGCCGCCAGTTGTGGGGTGCGAATCGGGCCGAGGTTGGCGTGCCAGAGCGCACGGGCTTCGTCATAGCGCAGACGTTGACCGCGCGGCATCGCAGCGAGTTCCTCGGCCGACCGTGACGGTGGCCGGTTTCGGGCAGGAGCCTCGGCCATGGCGAACCAGCCGGCTTTGGTGCAGGGGTTCCAGTCCCGCTCCTGCACCGTCGGTTCGGTATCGACGTTCCCCCGGTTCACGGCAGCACCCCCAAAGCGTCGGCGTAGAACTCCTCGTCGGCCACGTCGGCACCGAGATCGTCGTCACCATCGATGTCCAGCTCGTCCGCGCTGTCGTCGTCACCGCCCGCCCACGACCGCCTGTCCCGCAATGCTGGTGGAGTCGGTTCCTCCGATCGCGTGATGGCGGCGATGGTGGGCAGCGCGAGGATCTCGGCTGTCGCACTGTCTGCCGTGGACGCTCCCAGTCGGGCTTGGCGTTGTTGGGAGGCACGGATCGCCATCCGCCGCTCCGCGGGATGGCGCACCAGGCCCGAGTCCCAGCGATCCAGCAGCTCGCCCAGGGCGTGACGCTCGTCGACGTGCCGCCCCGAGGCCAACGCCAGACGGCGGGCATAGGCCAGTGTCTCGGCCGAGAACGGCACACCGATGTCGTCGGCGTGTTCCCAGATCAGCTCGTGCCAGGTGTGGTCGGTCGGCTCTTGGAAGTAGACCTTGGACGCGTCGTCGGGGTCGTAACGCACCGGCCATTTGCCGGTGTGTGTCCCGGTGAACGGGCTGGTGCGCTTGCGATAGGCGGTCAGCGCCGGACCGTTGTAGCGCAGCCCGTGGACTTCGACGCCGTAGTGCTGGATCGTCCGCCAGGCCGTGGGCAGAAAGTCGAAGACCAGTCCTGGATGCGTCGGGATCCGCAACCGCCCGGCGCGGGCCACACCGGAAGCGAACATCTCCGCCGGGGACAACTCCAGACCCGGCACCTGCGGTTCGACCAGTCCACGGTGGGGCCTGCGGTGATAGATCCGGGTGATCCATTCCCGGACCACCTGCTCCAGTTCGTCGAGGAAGAAGTAGGCGCAGCCCTCCGGATCGGCGCCACGGCTATGGATGTCCGGTCCCTTGTAGCCGGGCAGCGCGGCGAGCAGTCCTTCTCGGAGCGTGCGGAAAAACCGTTCGACCGCGGCCTTGTCCGTGGGTGTCAGTGGACGGGCCGGCTGCACCGAGATCCCCAGCCGTTCGCATACGGCCATCAGGTGCTCCGACAGATAGATCTTGCCGTGATCCACCACGACGGTCTCCGCGGCCACTTCCGGCAGCCCAGCTTGGTGGGCCGGCGCTGTCGTAGTGCCGGAGTCAGTGCCGAACTGGGCAATCTCGGTGTCGACCACCACCGCATCCGGCAGCCCGGCATAAGGCAACAACCCGGTGCCGGTGGACCGCCGCGAGGCAGGGCGCAGCGTCTCGAACAACACCACGGCGGCATCGACCGCCTTGGTCGACACCGGAGACAGTCGCAGCCCGGCGATCGTGCGGGAGTGCAGGTCCATCGCGATCGTGAGCTCGACGCGCACCCAGCGCAGGGTGAGCGGTTCCATCGCGAACACATCCAGCGGCGTGGTGTCCAGCAGCAGATACTCACCCGGGCGGGTCGCCCGAAGCCGCCCGTACATACCCTGCGGGCGAGCGGCGATCGACCGTTTTCCCTTCGTGCTGCCGGTGAACGCGTTGGTGCCACGGGTCAATTCGTCGAGCACGGCGCGGGCCTTCTTGACTCCCGGCACGGTCACCTTGCCCGGCCCGTACTCGGCGTCCAGCCGAGCCGACACCCGCGCCAGCACCAGTTTCTTGGTCGGACGGGACGCCTCGATGTGTTCGTCCAGCACTATCCGGCACATCGCCAGCCATCGCGGATCCACGCCACCGAGCACGTCGGCGGTTCGTGTCGATCTGCCATCGACCAACCCCACCGGTCCGGACTCCCGGAAGGCGGCCACCCACCGCCGCACGGTTCGTGTGGTCACCCCGAGCTCGACGGCCTTGACCTGGTGGCGATCGGTGACCGGCAACGACGGGTCGTAGCCGGGGCGTGGTTCTCCGGCAACGGCTGTCTGCGCGAACCCGGAGACATGCCCGGTGAGAACCTCCCGAACATGGCCCAGCTTTTCCTCCCACTGCCGGCGTTCGGGCTCGGTCAGGTCGTCCAGCAGTGTTCCGATCGACTCGGGCTTTTTCTCTTGTGTGCCAACGATCCTGGTCGCCCCATCGGCCAGCAGCGTGGCGGTGTGTATCCGCATCCTCTGGCCGCGCGCTCCGTGCAGGATCACGCTGTCGGCATCCACCGCGGCGACCGTGTGGACCTCGCCGTCGTGCACCAGCCTGGTGCCGACCCGCACCGTGACCGTCCAGGCGTGCTCCTCGCTCATGCGACACGCTCCAGCATCGTCGCCGACGACAGCGGCACCGACAGCTCGGCCGAGAACACGCCCCGCCAGAGCAGATGCAGTGCTGCCGCACGGATCTCGCCCGACCGCTGTGGCCAGAGGGACCCCAGCTCGCCGATGCTCGCCGAGCAGGCGACCGCGTCCTGGATCTGGGCGACCACATCCGCGTCCACCCGGCTGCGATAGCGGTAGGCCGCAAGGAATCGGACGTTCGCCAACACCACCGCCGGTGCACCCGACCAGATTTCGTGCTGCCAGCCGCGTTCGGTGAACACCGTGCCCGCCCAACCCAGCGACGCGGACACCTTCGCGTCTGCCAGCCGTTCCGCCGGTTTGACATTGACTACCGTCACCAGGCCGTCCTGGTCCACTAACAGGAAATCCGGGACATGCCGTCGAATCCGTCCTGCCGATGGGCCGGTCACATGAAACGGTTGAGCCGCGATCGAGCGAACCCGCGGATCGAAATCCGCCAGCAGTAGCCGTGCCAACTCCAACCGGCTCTCGTACACCACGTGCCTGCCCATCGTCGCTGACCAATACCAACCCGAGTAGTGCGCCTGATCCCGATGCCAGCGGAACACTCGCCAAGGCTTGCCGGCCACCACATCCGCTGTCCGCACCATCGCCAGCTCCGTCTCGTGCACCGCACCAGCGGCATCCCTGAAACTCACCTGAGTACTCACAAGATCCACAAGAGATGATCTTGTCAGGGATCGTCGCCATTGGACCCCTACTCACGGACAGATATCCACACCGAAGGACATGCAAGGGACAAGTAGAGTGCCCAAAGGACATCTCCATTGACTCCCTACACGAGGTCGGCTCGGGCGTCGGGGCATCGTGGTCACCGGCCCTACAGGTTGATCCCGTTTGCTTTCTGCGTGACCTTGATCGCGATGACCGCGATGACCGCGATCGCCAGCACCGCCAGCAAAGCGGTGACCACGACCGCTTCGGTCGAGTAACCGCCTTCGTCGTAGCGCAGCCGCTCCCACTCGGCCCGTATGCGGGCGATGAGGATCTGAACTTCGGTGAGCATCAGCTTCTCCCTGTTGTTCGGGGTCCGGTATGGACAGTTCTCGTGGACATCAGAGACCTGCCAGCACGCTCGCGAGGGCAGGGAATCCGATGAAAATCAGGAATCCGCCGAACAACATCACCACTGGAAGGCTCATTCGTTCGGTGGCGGCTTGGGCTTCGCCCTCGGCGTCGGTGAGCTCGCGCGTGCGCAGCGCCGCGGCCTTGGCCGCGAGGCTGGCGCGTACACGGGCGCCTTCGGTGCCGGCGAGGCTGACCGAGGCTGCCAACTCGGACAGTTGGTGCACGTCGAGTTCGGTGCCGAGCTGACCGAGGGTGGACCACGGCGTGGTACGGGTCAGCTTGGCGGTGACCAGCGCACGGCGCAGCTGTTGGAACGCCCAGCCCTTGCCGATGTTCACCGCATCCGACAGCGCGCCGTCGACTCCGGCGCCGCCGGCCAGCAGGACCCGGATCAGGTTCAGATAGGCCGACAGCGCATGCCGGAAGGTCGAGCGGCGCCGCTCGGCTTCCTGCCGGACGCTGATGTCCGGCAGGAGGAACCCACCAAGCGCGAACAGCAGACTGGTGACCGCAGGGACTGCCCAGCCGAGACCGACATCGGCTGCGACGAGCAGTAGATGCATCAGGATCGGCAGCAGCAGCCCCGTCAGCGCCAACGTGGCCTTCTCGGCCAGGTGGTGTTCGATGCTCTTGCCGGTGACCGCCAGGTCGTTGCGCAACTTGCGGTTGG
The DNA here is from genome assembly GCF_049647105.1 of Actinophytocola sp. Classification (GTDB taxonomy): domain Bacteria; phylum Actinomycetota; class Actinomycetes; order Mycobacteriales; family Pseudonocardiaceae; genus Actinophytocola. Next base: position 26,695 of record NZ_JBARWZ010000163.1, on the reverse strand, counting down.
GCAACCCGAGCGCGGCCAACGGTTTGATGAACGGGCGGCCCACGCGCAGGGCCCAGCCGTCGGAGTCCGCGGTGAGGATCGGCGGTGGCGCAGGGGCCGCGTGCAGCCGGTCGACCAGAGTCCGCAGCGGCGGCTTCGGCGGGAACGCGTAGACCACCAGCGCCCACAATCCGATGCCGAGCCCGGCACCCCACAGCATCGCGCTGATCATGACGACGCTCCCTTCCCGGTGAGCAAGTCATCGACGTCCACGTCGACATCGTGTGGCCGGATCGTGGCCAGTTCCGTGAGGAAGCGCTCAGGATCCCGGAGCCGCGCAATCCTTGCCAGCCAAGCAAAAGAGGCAGCGAACAACGCGCCAACGAACAGCAGCATGATCTGGCCGAACGCGGAGTCGTACGGGGCGAGATAGCCGCGGTTGAGCAGCATCAGACCGGTCGCGAAGGACAGCGTGGTGATCACGATGACGCGCACACTGGTCCGGGTGCGAGCGCGGCCGGCTTCGACCCGCATCCGCATCGACGCCTGCTGGCGCGCCTCGCTGGCCAGCTCGCCGAGCAGATCGGCCAGCTGGCGGGCCTGGTGCTCGGCGGCCAGCACGAGCGCGGAGATCACCAGGTCCGCCGTGGGGTCGCGCAGCTGGTCGGCGAGGTAGCGCAGGGACGGCGCGAGACGTTCGCCGCGTTCCAGCCGGACGGCCAGCTCGGTGATCTCCTCGCGGATCGCCTCGGGGCACACCGGGGCGGCGGCGAGGATGGCCTGTTCCAGACCGGCCGCGGCGACCAGGGTGTCGCGCAGCATCTCCGTCCAGCCGGCGATCGCCTCGATGCGTTCGAGGTGACGCTTGTGGTCGACGTTCGAGCCGAGGATCCGCGGCAGGCCGACGGCCGCGAGGGCGGTCAGGATGGCGGCGGCCACCCAGCCGGTGACCGCACCGACGGCCAGGCCGACGAGCACGGCCACAACGAGCCACCCGACCGGCTTGCGGTCGTGCCGTGCGGCCAGCCAGGAGCTCAGCCGCGACGGCGTCGCCGCGCGGGCGGGTCGACCGCGCATTCCGGCGACGATGAGCAGGACACCGACGGCCGCACCTGCGCCGAGCAGGCCGAACAGAGCGGCGGTCGTGGTCATGGCGACCACCACCCTTCACGCCGCTCGAACAGGTCCGGGTCGTAGCCCGCCTCGACGAGCAGGTGGACAGTGTCGGTGCGCAGAGGCGCGCCAGGGACAGCGCGCAGGTCGGGACCGGGCCGCCAGACCTCGTTGCTGATGATCTGGGCGCCGTCGGCACCGACGACTTCGCGGATGGAGGACACGACCCGCTTGCTGGGATCGTCGCGGGGCTTCTCCAGGTGCACCACGAAGTGCAACGCCGCGGCGACCAGCAGGTTGGTCGCTTCCATCGGCAACCGCTCGGGGCCCTGCACTGCGTAGGCGGCCAGCTTGGTGAACGCGCCCTGGCTGCTGGAGGAGTGGAGGGTGCCCATGCTGCCGTCGTTGCCCATGGACATGGCGTTGGTCAGCGGAATGACCTCCGGTCCGCGGACCTCGCCGACGATGACTCGGTCCGGCGACATGCGCAGTGACTGCCACACCAGGTCCGACAGGGAGATCTCGCCCTGGCCCTCGATGTTCGGTTCGCGGGCCTGCAGCGCTACCACGTCCGGGTGAGCGTCGGCGTCTTCGCCGAGACCGAGTTCGAAGACGTCCTCGATGGTGATCAGTCGCTCCCACGGCGGGATGGCCGAGGCCAGTCCGCGCAGCAGCGTGGTCTTGCCGATCGCCGTGCCGCCGGTGACCAGGATGTTGCGCTTGGCCCGCACCAGGGCTTTCAGGAAGCTCTCCAGGGCGAGGTCGATGGTGCCGTTCTCGCGCAGCTCGGCCAGGGTGACCTTGGCGAACCGATGCCGGCGGATCGACACCGACGGCCGCGTAGTGACCGCCATGACCGCCGAGACGCGCTCGCCACCGGGCAGCTGGAAGTTCACGATCGGACTGCCGCGGTCGAAGCGACGCTCTTCCACCCCGGAGCGGGTGGCCAGGTCACGGATGAGGTCGATCAGCTCGGTGTCCGACCCGACGACCGGTGGCAAACGGTTGCGGCGGCCGTCGGCGTACTTGACGAAGACGCGGTCACCGTTGATGTTGATGTTCTCGATGTCGCTGTCGGCCAGCAGCGGTTCCAATCCGGCCAGGCCGAAGACCTCGTCGAGGACCTGGCGGATCAGCCGCTGCTCGACCTCGGGCGCCACCAGCATCCCGCCGGTGGCGGAGTTACGAAGTTCAGCCTGCGCATGCGCCTCGGCCGCGTCGGTCAGGATCGCCTCGGCCAACCGCCGGCGTTGCGGGGCGTCCATCGGCGGTCGGCCAGCGGTCTCGTCGGCCCGGATACGTTGGCTGAGCTGGGTGGACAACTTGTCGCGCAGGTGCTGCCGCAGCCGCTCCACAGCGGCTGCCTCACCAGCGGGCCGGTGAGGCAGCTCTGCCGGTCCAGGCAGATGCTGGGCAACGACCGGGTTCGGGCCAGCGCCGTTGGTCGAGGTCGTCAGGCGCGGATCGCCAAGGCCGGGCCGGGTCATGACGGCGCTCCGTTTCGGGTCTGCGACCCGAGCGGTTGCAGGGCCGCGCCCGAGACCGGCTCACCCGGAACAGCCACCCACAGGTGTGGTGCACGGGTGCCTCCGCTCCCTGCCAGCGCGTGCCAGTGCGCGTGAATGTTGAGCGCGATCTTGACGGCGGCCCGGCCGAGCGCGGACTTGTCGGGCCCACGTCGACCGGTGCCCTGGCCGCACAGCACGGCGGCACCCTTGTCGTCCCGCGGCACGCGACCCATCACCGGGATGCGCAGCGCATGGGAGACCTCCCCGGTCGGGTAGCCGTCGCCGACCAGGACGAAGCACGGGCGTCGCGACCACTGCTGGGCGGCCTGCAGCTTGATCGCGACGTGCGCGAGCTCGTCGTCGTGAGGGCGGGCGACCAGCAGCATCGCGTCCGCGCTGCGGATGATCGGGAACGCGGATGAGTCGGGATCGACCCGGCCGCAGTCGGCGATCACCGTGGTCCCCGGCTGGTCCGCGGCCCGCCGCAGCGGCGAGGACGGCCCCGAGGCCAGCACCCCCAGAGCGGCACGAGCTTGTTCAGCGCCGACCGGGCCGACCACCACCCGCAAGCCACCGGGGAGAAGCTGAGTGTGCTGGTCGAGCAGAGTCGGGTCGGCGCGGCCGCGGCCTCGCGCCGCCGCGGCCAAGCTCACCAGACTCGGTGTGTCAGGCAGCCGGAAGCGGGCCATGAGGTCACCGCCGGCAGGGTCGACTTCGACCACGATCGGGTTCTTCTGACCCGGCCAGCGGGCGCCGAGCGCGGTCGCCAGGGTGGTCACGCCGGGCGACCCTTTGAGTGAGCAGACGGCGATGAGCATCAGCGACCACCTCCCGCGATCGCGACCAGGCTGAGTTGCCCCGCCGGGGCGGATGCCAACGCCCGAGCGTCCGATTCGGACAGTTGCAGTGACACCACCGTGGTCTGCTCGATCTCACGCGTGGCAATACCGGCCACCACCGCGGTCCACGACGACGTCTGTCCGGACCCGGTCGACGTAGCTGTCGTCGTGCCCTGCCCTGGTGTAGTGAGGACAGCGACGGTGGTGCCGGGCGACAGGTCGGGCGGGAACTGGCCCGGTTTGAGCCCCACAGCGGCGATTGCCTTGCCCTGCGCGGGAATCTGCGGTGTCCCGAGGACCGATCGGGTCACGAGCGAACCGGCGGGCAGGCTGAACGCGACCGGCTGTCCCACCACTGTGGACGCAGCCGATGCGGGCATTACGTCCATAATGGAGTCCACCGCCATGCTGGCCTGCTTGAGATCCTGTGCAGTGAGGATTTGGCCTACGGCAACGGGACGGGCCAACGCGAGCACGCTTTCCCGCTCGCCCAGCTGCATTCCGGCGAACACACCTCCGGCCGCGCATACCAGAACCAACAGAACACCGAGCAACAGGTAGGGCACGCTGCGGCGCCGACCGCTGCCGCTCAAGCGCGAAGGAGTCTTGTCGTCACGGCCAGCCCACGCGTTCGCCGACGCCGGTTTCCGCGTCGTCGTGTCCGTGCTGGTCGAACCTGCGGTAGTTGTCACCACCGACCTCCTTCAGGCATGACGCCATCGCGGCGCGTCGACTCGGATGTTCGACGTGCCTTGCTCTCAACAGGGTTGTTTCGTTGTGCACGCCCGCCCTCGTGAGGCGGGAGGCTTCGGTTCAGCCGGTCGCGATTCCCTGGCTCTCCGCCACGCGGAACGCCGCCGACGCCGAGATCGTCATGTTCGGGAACGTGCCGCCCTGGCCCGCACCGGACCACGTCACGGTCCAGTTCACCGTGGCCGTCACCGGGAACGCTTCAGCGCGTTGCCCGGCCGAGGACGTCTGGTAGGTGTAGCCGCAGTCCGGTGAGGCGCTCTTCGGGTCGCCACCGGCGGGGTACGGTGAGCCAGGGCCGGTACAGGTCACCGAGCCGCCGTCACCCATCGACCACGTCACCGACGTCGGCCTCGCGACCGCGTTCACCGACACGCCCGGCACCGAGGCGGTGGCCGAAACGTCACCCCAACTGCTGCGGTCCAGCCACAACCAGGTCGGCAGGGTGACCAGCTGATCGCCAGCCGGGTTCGCCTTGATCTTCGGAGCGGGCAGTCGCAGCTGGTTCCGCGCCTGCGCCGCGAGCTCAGCAGGCGACGGCAGTGGTACCGGGCCGGGCTGACCGTCCGCGATCCACACCGGCGGCCGGTACAGCGCATCCGCGAAGCCGGGCCCGGTGCACTTGTAGACGTACCAGGCACCCGACGGCGGCGGCTGAGCCTGCGCGAACCGCGGCTGCGCGACCGCGAACCGCGCGGTGGTCGGCTCGATCTGCGGCCGGTACACCGCGGGCACCGTCGTGACCGCACCGGTCTTGGGCGGGACCTGGAAGGCCGCCGGCCGCGTGCCTCCCGGTGGTGGGCCCTGGTAGTCGCTACGCGCGTACCCGCACTGGGCAAGATTGGTGTTGCCGCCGACGATCGTGTCGCCGTTGGCGTTGGCCTGACCCGAGCCGGGGTTGTTCTGTCCGGGGTTGCCAGGCTTGCTGTTCCCGTTGCCCTGGTTACCGTTTCCAGGGCGGGGAAGCTTGCCTGCCCCGAGTTCGCAACCGGGGTTGGGGTACTGGGTGCAGTCGGTGAATCCGTACCCGTCGTCCGCGAATGCGGGCAGCGCGCTCGCCACGATCACGGCCGCGGGCAGGCCAACCACAACTCCCAAGCGTTTCAACACGAGCCCACCCCCTCCACGGCGAAGCGGGTGACCCGCCACGTGCCGTCCTGCTGCTTCTTGACTTCCGCGGTGATCGAGCGCCGTCCGCCCGGTGTGTCGTTGAGCAACTGGCCGTCCTTGTACTTCAGCCAGTTCGAGCTGTCACTGCAGTCCGAGATCATGACCGTGGCCGGATTCGCAGCGGGTTCCGCACTGGATACCTGGGGGCTGTTCGTCGGCGCGCCCTTGGACACCACACCGTTGAGATGATCGGTGTACAGGCTGCGGTTGATTACCCCGAGCGCATCGCCGGTGGCGTACTTCGCGGGCTCGGGCGACTGCCAGTCGCCGGTCTCGCCAGCCTTGGCCATCTGCCGCCACATGCCCGTGTAGGCAGCCGTCGCCTGCTGACGCGCGGTGTCCGCCGGAGAAGCCGACGACGGCGGAGCGTTAGTCGTTGATGGCGGCGTTGCCGCCCCAGTCGTGCCCCCAGGCGTCGAAGACGAGCCTGAACTACATGCCGCCAACGTCAGCGCCGCGAGCCCAACAACCACAAGTCCCCAGCACCGACCGCTGCGGCCGTGAACATTGCCCCCGACCACGTGCACCCCCTCGGATTCCGCGAAATTTCCTTCCGATCTAGTTTGGTACTCCTCACGTCTACTGGCGCCCTCTAGGAGACCGCAATGTCCCTATGAAGGGACACAGGTGTCGGAACAGCAAAAACAGGTCAAAGTTCACTCAAGTGGGCTAATGACCACGTGTCCAAATGGCGCTGCATAGTAAGTTCGCTACACCGGAAAGCCGTAACCAATGGCTCCAGGGGTACAGCGTTGACGAGTTCTATCACTCGTGCCCGCAGACGAACGGCGCGAGTTCCAAGGTGACCGCGCTCAGCATCGCTGGCTGGGGCTTGGTCGGGCTGGTCATCGCCAGTGTCCTGCGTATTGCCGTCCGGCGAAGTTCGCTCCTCCGGACGGGGTGCGAGCGGCTGGCGCCACCGGCCCTGCTGGAAGTGGTCACCGCAGTGCTGTTCTCGGCGCTGGCCTGGCGCATCGGTGCGGAACCTGACCTGTTCGCCTACTCATGGCTCGCCGCTGCCGGTGTCCTGCTCGCTGCGGTCGACTGGAACTCCCGCACGCTGCCCACCAAGCTGATCTGGCCCAGCGGAATCATCCTGGCCACGCTGCTCAGCCTGGCCGCCGTCCTCAACCGCGACGCGTACCCGCTCATCCGCTCCGCGGTCGGCATGCTCGCGCTCCTCATGTTCTATGGAGCGCTGTACTTCCTTCGTCCTGGTGAGTTCGGCGGAGGCGATCTCCGGCTCAGCGGCCTCCTGGGGCTCGCGCTGGGCTGGGCCGGCTGGACGGCCCTCCTGACGGGAACCCTTCTCGGCTGGTTAGCTGCGGCAATCGCGATTCTTGTTCTACGTATCGGTCGAGGATCTGAGGCAAGCGATGACATCCCGCTGGGCCCTTTTTTGATCACCGGAACGCTCGCTGCGATGCTGGTCAGTTCGATGAGCTGACCTGACGCCGCGGTTCCGGTCGGTGGCGCAAGGGGTTGGCGCCGCCGGAAGAACCCAACGGTACGTCGGCGCCCGGTGTCCGCGACAGGGCCGCGTTTGAGCACGTCAAGCCGACCTCCCGTTCGCTGCGGCTGTCGACGAGACTGGTGGCCATAACCGCACTCCGATTCCTGATCAAGTTCATGTGCGCGGATTTTGGCCTCCGCGTTCAGAGAAGTTTGTTCAGGCAAACGAGTCATCGGACTTGATCACCGGGATCAACATGGTCTGCTCTACCGGGCGCTCCGGAGGAACCGCAGCGACAAGCTCGTGTCTTCCCGTTCCTGGCGGCACCGCCAGGTGAGACTCGGAGAATGCCGGGAACAGGACAGCCATCGCACGGACACAACACAGTGGACATAGGTTGTCCGGCACCGGTGGACGCTGCTCCCAGATCTCCTCAATGGGAAGTCGGCACAGTCCGGAGAACTCGTTGTTCGGCCAGACGACATGCACACGTCCGGCATAGTGATCCGCTGTTCCGCCCTGCTGGTTGGTCCCCCAATACAGCAGCGGTTCAGGGCCTTCATTCGACTCGGCCATGGCTCACCGGACCGACCTAATTAGACGGTCTTTCCGCGACCCGGCAGCTGGTTGGAACTCACGCTGGGCGACGAGATCCACGCAACGGGTTTGCACGCGGGCATGACGCTCTGGATTGAACGCAAAGGGCATCACTGAAACCCTGCCCAATCCTGCCCGTGCACGAGCTGAGCGACCAACTCGCTCTCCGAGCAGACTTCGACTCCAGCGCCGAGGGCCGACTGGAAGGACGCGCAGCCTCGCGGTGTCGAGAGCAACGTCTCGCACGGTGATTGTCGACGGGGTCAGCGGGGATGGGGAGAGCAAGGTCGCGGGGCTCATCGTCGATGTCCGTTCGTCGCTCGCTCGATGCAGGCCGAGTCGTTCTTGGAACCGATGTTCCGATCCGGGTCGGGAGCCGGATCGAAACACCAGCGATCTAGGGTTGGCCGCTCCCAACAGCAGAGCGGATCGGTCACCGTGCCGCGTACGCCATCGCCCGAGTGGTGGCGATCACTGCCGACTGCGGCGGGAAGTCGCTCAGCGCCTTCAGCGCTCGTTCCCAACGCCAGAGTCCGAGTTGCTCGTCTTCTGGCGACGGCAGAACAATGTTGTCGCCCTCCGGAACTACTGACGCTCCGAGCCGAAGAAGTTCCGCGTGGACCACGTCGCTGAGCGTATGGCGAGGGCCTGTGATGAAGGTCCACCGCTGAGTCTGCGCTCGTTCAATGACCGGGCCGGCAAGCATCCGGATCTGGAGGCCGGCCTGGACGCGGCGGCCGAGGTCGAGAGGCATGGTGACGGCACCGATGAGCCCACCGACAGGCATGAGGATGCGCCGCGTGGCACGGTCGACAGTGGCGGAAAGTCCGAATTCGTCGCGGTAGAAGTCACAGCGATCGTCGGAAGTCGAGTCTGAGCGGGCAATTCGAGTGCGAGTGGTCGACGTTGTCACGGCGAGCCACCTCCTTCGACAGAGCAGGGTGTCAGGCAGCGCGCCTTGCGCTGCCCTGCGGAGACGTGCTGCGGGACACCAGCCGGTGGCAGTTCCGACCTGCCACCGGCGCGAGGTGCCGGGGGCTGCGTGACCGGGCGACGGGACGCTCGACACCCTGGGAGGCGAGGGTGACGCCCGTCGCCGGCGGCGCCTCGGGGCGTGGACTCGGTGGTACGTGCGCATGACAGCGTCGGACTCGACGCCGCTCGCCCAGGTACCACCATCCGGCACCGACTCCGGCCACGCAGCCCACCATGAGAAGGAGCGCCGCTGCGATCGCCAACCCAGGCCCCCACGACGTCTCAGCAGGGGCTTGTACGGCACTGGGGGCGACTGCGGGAATCGCAGCGGCGATGTTAATTTGTGTACTCATCGCGATGCGCTCCTTCTTGACCTGGGATTTTGGTGAGCGTGCGTAACAATGATAACCTGTGTACACAGGTTAATGTCCTATCAATCGGGTGAATCGCGAACACGCTCCGCAACCAGACACGCTGTGGATGTGAGGGAGTCCGTGACACAACCGCGCCGGGAGTTGCCACCGGCAGTAATGAAGGTCGTCCTCGGCAACCAGCTCGCGAGGCTCCGCGATGCCACTGACGTTACGCAGGAACGGGCAGCGGAAGTCCTCGGATGTACACAGCAGAAGATCGCCCACATCGAAGGTGGAAGCGGGATTCAGCTGACCGAGCTGAACGCCTTGCTCGACCTCTACAACGCTAATGAGGCCGACCGGGACTACACCCGAGACCTTCAAGCCGAGAGTAAGCATCGGACGAAGCGCGGAGCGTTCAGCACCAGGTTCCGGCAGTACCTCCGGCTGCTCGTCGACATGGAACCGAGCTGTAACCGGTACTGCGCGTACCAGGCGCTGGTTGTCCCGGGGCTACTGCAGACCGAGGACTACGCGCGCACGAACGCACGGGCCTGGCGGCCCTCGCTGTCGGCCAAGGAAATCGACAAGTACGCCGCCGACCGCATCGCCCGGCAGACCGTGCTGGACAACTTCGACCAGCAGTTCTGGTTCATCATCGACGAGGCGGCCCTGCGCCGGACAGAGGGCGGTCCGGTCATGAAGGCCCAGATCACGCAGCTCGTCGAGACCATCGACCGGCCCAACGTCGAGCTCCAGATCGTGCCCTTCAGCGTCGGCTACTACATGGGGCAAGGGCACGACTACACGATCTTCGGCTATGACACGAAGCCGACGGTTGACATCATCTACCTGGAGCAGCATGACGGCGGGGAGTACGTCGACAACAGCAAGAGGACCGCGCGGTACCTGACCCTGTGGGACCACCAAAAGGCGGCGGCCAGCGGGCCCGAGCAGACTCGTCGGACCTTGTTGGAAATCGCGACGTCGTTGTAGCTGACCTTTGGCTTCAGACCGGAACGGCAACGAGGAAGAAGATGAAGATCCAGGACATGAACAAGGGCCACCTCGACACCAACTTCACTGAATGGCACAAGTCGCCTCTGAGCAACCCTCCTGACAACCAGTGCGTCGAGGTGTCGTTCAGCAGTAACGCCGTGGGGCTGCGGGACAGCGACAACCCGGACGGATTCGTGCTGGTCTTCGACCACGGAGAGTGGGAGGCGTTCGTCGGTGGCGTCGCACGCGGGAGCTTCAATCTGCCGAAGATCCAGTAGTGCGCGCGGGCGGTGATCCCATCGCCGCCCGCAAGCCAGCGCCCGGTGGTCTTCAGTCACGGTCGTCGACATCCCTGAGTCTGCGCTGGTAGCGGCCACGATTGATCGAACCCCGACGGCTGACGAGGGTCTACCGCCCAGGAACCGTCCGCTGCCCGTCCATACCGCATCCAGCATCGCGCACGGACACGCCAGCTCCTACCCTCGTCGAGTAAGAGGACCGCCAGGTCGACCGGAGGAGGATGCGGTGGGGACACGTCGAATGTCGACGACGAAGCATCCTCCGAACACGCGGCTGAGGTGGCAACGGCTCCAGCGCGGCTGGAGTCATCAGGAAGTCGTCGATCAGATCAAGCGGAGCATGACGCAGGCTGGTGAAGTTGAGCCCGGTCTGAACGCTGACATGGTTGGACGATGGGAAACGGGCGGTCGTAAGCCCGACCCGCGGTACAAGAAGCATCTCGTGTTGGTCTTCGGGCAACCGGCCAGTGAACTCGGTCTGCTCTCCGCTGAGGAGCTGGTGCTTTGCCCCGCGGATCTGGTTGCCCCTGCGCCCAAGGACAACGTCCTCATGGACGAGCAACAACTCATCGACGCCGTGGCGAAGAAGGTGATGCTAGTGCTGCTGGGCGGCAACGCTGAGTTCAGTCGGCCCGTGTTCTTGAAGGGCCTGCTCGGGGCGAGTCTCGCAACGCTGTTCTCGAATGGCATCGCGATCCCCGATGGCACGGAAGCACTGGCTGGTGAACAGCGGACGCGGCTGGACCGCCAGTCCGTCGACGCCTTCGCAGCGATCGCCACCTCCCATCGCGAGATGTACTGGATGACTGCAGCGGCCGAACTCCTGCCGTCCGTAACGGCGCACGTCCACCTCGGCACGGGCATGTTGAAGTCAACCTCGGACGCTGAAGCGCCGCAGTCACGAAAACTGGCATCCGCCGTCGCGGAGTCCGCGCTCCTCGCTTCGCGGCTGTTGTTCTTCGACCTGGCCCAGAGAGATGCAGCCGAACGGTTCTTCCAGCTTGCGGACGATGCGGCGAGCACGTCGCAAGATCACGCTCTGGCAGCTGCCGTGCTGGGCCATCGTGCGTTCGTGCCCGGCTTCGCCGGGCAGCTACAGCCGGCCCGCGACTACCTCTCGGCAGCGCACGCGCACGCGCGCTACGCCGCAGGCCCCCAGCTGCGCTCTTGGTTGCACTGCGTCGACGCCGAGGTGTCCGCTCGCAGTGGACAGTCGAAAGCGAGCCTTACTCGTATCCGCTCTGCCGAGGATGCGCTCGTGACAGCCGGAACCGACCCCGTGTGGCTCGACTTCTTCGATTCCTCACGGCTCGAGGGCTTCGCTGGCAACACCCTGCTGCTGGCTGGCCGAAACCGCGAGGCAGCAGCCCGGCTTCAGAACGCGCTGGACAACCTCGCCGAAACCGCGACGAAGCAGAAGGCGGTCCTGTTGTTCGACCTCGCTGTGGCACATGCACCCACCGATGCCGAACATGCTGTCGCCACCGTTCGACAGGCGTGCGACCTGATTGGTCAGGCCCCATACAGCACAGCACTGCAACGGGTACCCGACGTTCGAGCAGCTCTCAGCGCCACACCCTATGTTGGCGAGCTGGACGAACGAGTACGGGCGCTGAGCGGTCCCGTTCGCGAGGCTTGATCAGCTGTACCCGGCGTTGTGGGCGGCGACGCGAGCAGGTAGTTCGGCCAGGCTGGACAGGTCGAACAGACAGCGCTGCTCGACTTCGGGCATGCGCAGAATGTGTCCCCACGGTCCGCGGCGGACGAGGGCTGTCGATATGCCAGCCTCTTGAGCGGGGCGAACGTCGTTGTCCAGGCGATCGCCGACGTACAGCACCGAGCTCGCAGCGACCCCGGCCTCCTCGATGACCCGGTCGAAGAATCCAGGTGACGGCTTCTCCACGCCCCAGCCGTCGGAGGTACCGATCACGTCGACCGGCAGGTCCAGTGCCTTGAGGATCTCCTCCGCCCGTGCGGTCTGGTTCCCTGCCAGGCCGACCCGAAGGCCCGAATCCTGAAGTTCCCGCAGGCACGGTCGTACGTCGCCGTACAGGTTCTCCTCGGCGAAGGTCTCCGGCTGGCCGGCAGCAGCACGTCGCTCACGTTCCACCGCGAGGTCGAAGCCAGGCTTGAAGACCTGGAATGTCTCCCGGTAGTCCTTGCCCTGAGCGATCACGGCGCCGAAGACGGCGGAGAACGTATGGCGCGGAATTCCGAGCCAGTCGGCCCAGGTCCCGTACTCGCGGGTTTCGTCGATCAAAATCTCGCCGACATCGAAGAAGACCGCTTCGATCCTTGCCACGTGAAGACCCTCCCTGCCCTGCATGACGATGACGCCATGGTGCCTGACGTGGGTGTCCCGATGCTCGGGAGGGCTGTCCTGCGGACGCCCAGCGGACGGGTTGTGGACGGTACCTCGTCCCGACCTTGGCGGGTTGACTAAGTGTCTCGGTCATACACGCATCGGTACAGAAGGTGTTCACATGTCGGATACGCAGTGTGCTCGGCCCCGGCAGTCGCCGCGGCCGACGACCGTGCGTACCGACCACGCCGATCGCGTTGATCCTGGTCAGCGCACAACCGGAGTGTCGTGAACATGGCCATCGAGCTCGGCCACAAAGTCCTCCTTGCGCCATGGCGCCTCGTCGTCGCGGGTCTCGAAGGCCAAACGGCCGACGATCTCAGGACCGCACCGGCCGCGGCGAGGGTCGCCCCCGACCTTGCGGTAGCCAGTTGCCCATCCCAGCGACGACCACGGTGATCACGATGAGCCTGCTGACCACGATGAGCCACCTGACGGCGAAAAACGAGTGGTCAATTGCGGTTGACGACATGCTTCATCAGTTGGTCGATGACGGCTTCGCCTTCCATGTCTGCGGCGAGCGCCTGGATCCCGTGGTACTGGTCGCCTCGTATTACTGGAAGAGCCACGTCGACTTGCTCACCATCACCGGGCCAGACTCCGTAACGGCTGCACGAGCGCTACGGGAACCAGACCTCGACGTGTTCAACCCCGGCAGCGTCATCTGGGCCTACGGCAACGAGGCCGAAACCACACTTCGAGCCCTGCTTAACCTCATACATCCTGACCATCCGGATCATCCTGTGGCAGCGACTGCGCCGCCGCGTCTCATGATCGTGCCTGCCTGGCTGCAGCGTCCCGTGACGTTCAAGGCCGCCGAGTCGTGGAAAGTCGGTAACCGCGCACGTCGGCTGGAAGCCGCACTCGCGAGCGAACTCGTCGCCATGGAAGCAGCCGGGCTGCTGGATGAGGAGTCACGCGGCGGTATGCACTCCACACCTGGATCTGCCGCATGACCATTACCTTGCCGACGCACTTGTGGCCGTCTCGCCAACCACCATCGCGTCCAGCACCCTGCGCAGCAAAGGAGGGATATCGACGCTAAATCCAGGGGTGCCGCCGGTGGCATCGAACCAAAATAACGCCGGCTCATCGTTCTGTGCGGCACGAGCAAATCGACGGCGCCCCTCAATCAATTGCCTTTTCGCTCATTCCAGCTACGTTAGAAGACTTGAAATTGGCCTGGGGTCGGTTTCTTGACTGAGTGCGCGAATCCTGAAATTGCACTATCGCGAAGGGGAAACCTGTGACAGTTCAGATGGATCACGTAGTAGCACCAATCGCATCGACCACAGAGTCGGAGTTCGATCTCGACGTGACCCTGCTGGAGGTGGTGGATCCGGCTCACCTCATCAACATGACCGATGACGGCTGCGGATCGTCCTGCGAGAAGTCGACCTGCATCAGCGCCGCCTGATCGTCACGACATGACCGGACGCCACCACCTCGAACTGCGCGGGGTGGCGTCCGGTCTCCACACCTGCTCTCACGGGAAGGGTTCCTGGTGAAATCGGCTATCCACGGCGGCGCGGGATTCCGCGCCATGGGCGGTGCATTGGTTCGCGCCGTTGCTCATGGCGGCCTGGATCTGCCGCAGTGGCCTAACCCGTCGGGAACTGGTTCATCCGCGGTGGCCGCATGGTTGGACTGGTTGCGCCAGGTGTGGGCCACCGAATCTGTTGGCGATGCCATTGGCCACGCCAGTCCTCGTTTGGCGGAGCAGATACGCACGTTGTGCGCTACGAACAATCCCGGCGAGCGGGAGACGCGGCGGGCGGCGCTGTCCGTCGTCCGCTATCTGGCCCGCATGACCGGTCGGCCGACTCCGAACGGCCTGTTCGCCGGGGTGACCCCAGCGAGTTTCGCCCGTCAAGCCCGCCTGCGGTGGGGTACCGCGCACTGGGCTGTGGCGCGGGGCGAGTCCGGTTGGTTGGCCGATGTCATCAGCGAACTGGAGCGTCGGCCGGAGGTCCTGGCGAATCTGCTCGTGGTCGCGAACAGCACGGTCATGGTGCGTGGTGACCGCCTCGTCGTGCCCTACCGGCCGAGCCTTCGCGACAGGGGTACCGGCGCAGTCGAGGTCTCGTTGCGGCACACCGCCCCAGTAGGCGCTGCATTGGATGCTGCGCGGACACCAATCCGCTTCGAGGACCTGTGTTCCAAGGTCCAGACCGACTTCCCCGTCGCGCTATCAGCGACGGTGACCGCGATGCTCACCAAGCTGGTCGTCCAGGGTGCGCTCGTCACCAGCCTGCATGCACCTAGTACGCAGCCCGACGCCTTGGGTCATATGCTCCGGGAGTTGGAGGCGGCTGGTGAGGCCGCGGCGAAGCAGGCCGCCGCGCTCAGGGAGATCCACACTCTGCTGCAGCGGCACCAGCAAGAGTCCCTGAACGCCAGTCGCGTGGTGCGTGCGGAAGCCGTTGCCCGGATGCATCGTCTTGCCCGGACCGGTCGGCACCCCGTCGCGGTCGACCTGCGGCTGGATGCCGAGGTCGCCCTTCCCCTCGCCGTCGCCCGCGAAGCCGAGCGTGCCGCGATGCTCCTGACACGCTTGAGTCCCTACCCGCACGGCACGCCGCTGTGGGGTGACTATCACCGACGCTTCTACGAGCGCTTCGGCGCCGGCACGCTCGTGCCACTCTTGGAGCTCGTAGCGGACAGCGGGATCGGCTGGCCCGACGGGTACCCCGGTACGTCAGCTGCTCCGCGGCGCCCGCAGCACCCGCGCCGGGACGAGGCTCTGCTGGCTCTGGCCCAGAGTGCGGCGCTCGACAGGCGTGTGGAAGTGGTCCTGGACGAGGCGCTGATCGCCGAACTGGAACCGACGGGCACCGGACCAGTCCGGCTGCCCTCCCATCTGGAGCTGTGCGCCCGCGTGGACGCCACCAGCGTCGAAGCGCTCGGATGTGGCGACTTCCGTATGACGGTCACCTCGGTCTCCCGCGCGGCGGGCGTCGTGACCGGCCGATTCCTGCACCTGCTCACCACGGAAGGGCGGGACGCGCTGACCGGTGCTTTGGTCGACATGCCGCGCGAGGACGATGTGCTGTTCGCGCACCTGTCGTTCCCGCCGCTGGACCCCGCCACAACACACGTCACCAGGACCACGCAGGTGCTGCCGACGGTGATCAGCCTCGCCGAGCACCGCAACACCGCCTCGGTGGACGTCCTGACAGCGGACGATCTCGCTGTCGGCTGCGACAGCCACCGCCTGTACCTCACCGCTCCCGCTTTCGGCAGGAGAGTGGAGGCATGGGGGATGCACGCACTCAATCTCCGCAAGCACACCCCGCCCTTGACCCGCTTGGTAACAGAACTCTGCCGCGCCCAGTGCGCGCAGGTCACCGACTTCGACTGGGGAGCCGCCTCGACGTTGCCTTTTCTGCCGCGGCTGCGCGTCGGTCGCCTCGTGCTGGCCGCGGCGCGCTGGCGGTTGGTTGCCGGCGATTTGCCCGGCCCGAACGCGAGCTGGGAGGCATGGACCAACGCGCTGGCCGACTGGCGAGGCCGCCGTCGCCTGCCTCGCACGGTGTATCTCGCCGACGGGGACTGGCGACTTCCGCTGGACCTCGACGATGACGCACACCAAGTGCTGCTACGCGAGCAACTCGCCACCCACCCGCACGCGGTGCTGGAGGAAGGCCCCGCCGAAGATGCCGCCGGATGGTCCGACGGCCACGCCCACGAGATCGTCGTGCCCCTGGGCGCCCGGCAGCCACAGGCCACGGCGCGATCGCCACGCCCAACACCTCAGCGCGTCGTCCGGCCTGGGGAGCACGGTCTGTCTCCTGGTGCTTCCTCGTTGCTGTTCGCCAAGCTCTACGGCGACCCGCAACGTCAGAACACCGTGCTCGCTGAGCATCTGCCCGCGCTGCTGGCGCAGTGGGGCGAGGACCAGCCTCGATGGTGGTTCCTGCGGTTCCGCGAGGGCGACGAGCACTACCTGCGTCTGCGCATCGCGCTGCCCAACTCTGAACCGGCGGTGTTTGGCGAGGCCGCCGGAAGGGTCAGCGCTTGGACCGACCGACTGCGCCGCCAGGGCTTGCTGCGTGAGGTGGCTTTCGCGACCTCCTACCCGGAGACTGGCCGCTGGGGCTCGGGCACGGCGCTGGCAGCCGCCGAGGCCGTCTTCATCGCCGACTCCTGCTCCGTGCTCACCCAACTCGCCCAGCCCGCGCGCCTTCACCATCACGCCCTGGCCGCAGCGAACTTCGCCGCCATCGCCGTCGCCTTCGCGGGAGGGGCCGAGGCCGGGATGCGGTGGCTGATCGACCACGTCCCGGCGAAGCCTCCCGCCGTTGTACCTCGACCGGTGTTCACCGAGGCACGACATCTGGCCGACCCACGCGAGGACTTCTGTGTCCTACGCAGCGCACCGGGAGCGGCAGCGATCGTCGCGACGTGGGCTGAACGGGCCCAGGCCCTGACCGCCTACCGAGCGCACCTGTCCGGAACCGACGCCCAAGGGGTCGATCCAGACGCCGCCTTGGGTTCGTTGCTGCACACGCACTTCCTGCGGGCCTGTGGCATCGAGCCCGAGGACAAGGCGGTGTGCCTCTACCTGGCCCGGACCGCGGCCCTGACCTTCGCCGCCCGCACGGGAGGACCTCGATGAACGCCGACCTCACCTCGGACACCGCGGTCGAGGTAGCGGTGGAGATCGCCGACCGCCTCGCCCGGCCCGACGACGCCGACTTGCCCAGCGATCAGCCGTGGTGGCATCAGTCCCTCGCCCACGGCGCTGCTGGCGTCGCGCTGCTGCACATCGAGCTGGCGGCGGCCGGGATACGGCCGTTCGACCGTGCCCACGAGTGGCTGGCCGTCGTCGCGGGCAAGCCGGTCACCGCCGGTGCAAGCACCGGCGGGTTCTACGGCGCGCCAGCCGTCGCCCGAGCCCTCGCGGGCGCCGCCGCGGTCCGTCCTGGCGCGTATCGATCCGCCCTCGTGCCCTTGGTCCGGCAGATCGCCGCCGATGCCCATGCCCGCGTCGACAAGGCGCACACGCGCATGGACGCCGGAATGTTGCCGCGGATGGCCGAGTTCGACACGATCCGCGGCCTCGCCGGCCTCGGCGCGTACCTGCTACACCACGACCCCGACGGCACCGCCCTGCGAGGCGTGCTGGGCGCCCTGGCGCGACTCACCCAACCCGTGCTGATCGAGGGAGAGCCGCTGCCAGGGTGGTGGACCCTTACCGGCCCCACGGGTCGCGTGGACGACGAGTTCCCCGGCGGCCACGGTAACTTCGGCCTCGCGCACGGCATCAGCGGTCCGCTGGCACTGCTGGCCCAGACCCTGCGCCGGGGCATCACCGTGGACGGTCAGCGCGAGGCCGTCGAGACGATCTGCACGTGGTTGGACTCCTGGCGTACTGACCGCCCCGGTGGCCATCGCTGGCCCTACATGGTCACCAGGGACGAGGCGCGGTCGAGGCCCGCGCACGTGCGGCACAGCGGCGCCAGCCGACGCCCGAGCTGGTGCTACGGAACAGCCGGCATCGCCCGCGCCCTGCACCTCGCCGCCCTGGCCCTCGGTGATGCCGCTCGCCGCCAGACCGCCGAAGAGGCACTGGTCAGCGCGGTGACCGACCCTACCCAGGATGCGTTGGTCAGCGACGCCTCGCTGTGCCACGGCTACGCCGGACTCGCTCGTATCACCGCCCGCGCAGCCACCGACACGACCGGCTCCGCCGCCGACCGGCTCCAGGCGCTGGCCACCGACATGCTCCACCGCGCCCTCACCGAGCCCGTCCCCGACGACCCAGGCGTGCTGGAGGGCGCCGCCGGGGTCGGCTTGGCCTTACTCGCCGCGGCGAGCGAGCCCGCGACGGCCTGGGACACCTGCCTGCTGATCACCTGACCCGACCGACCGAGAGGAGACTCCGCACCGATGCCGCCGGACGACCACTGGCACCACTACCTGGTCCAGTTCGCCGACCCACCCACCGCCGAGCACACCGCCGCGACCGTGATCGCGCCCGCACTGGACCAAGCTCAGCAGGACGGCGAACTCGACAGGTGGTGGTACCTGCGCAAGACCCCCGCCTGGCGGCTGCGCTACCAACCGACAAACACCGACACCACGGCGGTCGACACGCTGCTGTCCGACCTGACGGACCGTGGACAGGTCACCAGCTGGACTCGCGGCATCTACGAACCGGAGACCCTCGCCTTCGGCGGACCCGCCGGGATGGACATCGCCCACACCCTGTTTCACCACGACAGCCGGCACTGCCTCACCCATACCCACGACGCGGGCTCCACCCCGGCCTTGGGACAGCGCGAAACCACGGTCCTGCTGTTCAGCGCCATGCTGCGCGCCGCCGGCCTGGACTGGTTCGAGCAGGGCGACGTCTGGGCCAGGGTGACAACCCTGCGGCCAGCCACCAACGCCCACACCACCAACGCCGAGCGCACCAACGAGCTGAGCCGGGCCGTCCGGCGGCTGATGACCGCCAACGGGCACCGCGTGCCCGACCTGGTGCCCGAGACATGGTGGGCGGCGTTCGACACCGCCGGACGCCAACTCGCCACGCTCGCCCGCGAAGGGCAGCTTGATCGGGGACTACGCGCGGTTCTGGCGCACCACTTCATCTTCCACGCCAACCGCGCCGGACTCTCCGGCACCGATCAGGCCACGCTCGCCGCGCTGGCCGTCGACGCCGTCTTCCACAACACGCCTACCCGGCAGGCACAAGCCGGGACCACCTCCAACACCGTTAGGGTTCCCGCAATGACGACTACTGTGAGTGACGCCTCCACCGGCTCCGCCGACGAACTGCGCGCCCAGCTCGCCGACCGTCTCGTCAAGGCCGGCACCGTCCGCACCGACGCGGTCGAGGCCGCGTTCCGGCAGGTGCCGCGCCACCTGTTCGTCCCCGGCCTCCCGCTGGCCGAGGCGTACGCCGACGAGCCCGTCTACACCAAGCACGAGGGCGACGGCACCCGCATCAGCGCCGCGTCCCAGCCCAAGATCGTCGCCATGATGCTCGAACAGCTCGCCATCCAGCCCGGCGAACGACTGCTCGAACTCGGCGCGGCCACCGGCTACAACGCCGCCCTAATGGGAACCCTCACCGGCGCAGACGGGCGTGTCACCACGATCGACATCGACGAGGACCTCGTCGACGGTGCCCGCGAGCATCTCGCCGCCGCCGGTATCGACAACGTGGAGGCGGTCGCCGCCGACGGCGCACTTGGCCATCCGGAGACCGCGCCTTTCGACCGCGTCATTGCCACCGTCGGTGCACACGCGGTCCCGGCCGCCTGGCTCGATCAGCTCAAGCCTGACGGACGCCTGGTGGTGCCGGTGCGCCTGCGCGGTTGTGCTTCGCGCAGCATCGTTTTCGAGCGCGACCAGGATGGCTGGAGCAGCCTGGGGAGCGAGATGGCGATCTTTATGCCTCTGCGGGGCCTCGGCGACGACACCCGTCGCGTCCTCGATTTGACCGGCAACGGCATCAACCCTGGCGACGTGACGCTGCAAACCCACAAGGACAACAACCACGCCACCAACCCGGACACCCTCGCCGGAGTCTTCGATACTCCCGCTCGTGAAATGTGGACCGGCGTGCACTTCGTGCCGAGGGAGTCCTTCGAGTGGCTGGACCTGTGGCTCGCCTGCCACCTGCCCAACCCCCTCATGCGCATGGAGGTCGCCCCGGCCGCGAAGGACAGCGGCCTGGTGCGGCCGATGTTCCCCACGGCGGCGATGGCCACCACCGCCGCCGACGGCAGCCTCGCCTACCTCACCATCCGTCCCGCCGAACCCGGCCTCGACGGTGGTCGGCGCTACGAGGTCGGCGTCATCGGCCACGGCCCCAGCGGCCAGGAACTCGCCGACCAGGTCGCAAGCGAAATCACGACCTGGGACAAGGGCTTCCGCTCGTCCACGGTTCGCTTCGCCATCCCAGACGCCGCGCCCCAGCCGGACACCAATCCCGGCCGCGTGGTCCTGGACCGCGCGGCCAAGCCCATGATCGTCACCTGGGAGTGACGGGTCATGGACCCCACCGGCCAGTTCGCCCGTCGCTTCCCGCTCGTCGCCCGCACCCGCCCGGCCTGCCTTCCGCTGGCCGGGCGGGTGGCCGAGCTGTGTGACCGAGCACGTCGGGCCGCACACTCCGGCGATCTCACCGAGGCAGCCGCGGTGCACAACAACGCGGCCCTTATCGCCTCCGACTGCGGCCTGCCCGATCTGGCCCGGCAGTGGTGCCACCAGCAGGCGAACATCTACCTGCGCGCCCGCCCTTTGGGCGCGCAGGTAGCGCGCCTCGCCCTGGAACCGATCACCAATCTGGCCCGCCTCTACATCCGCGAGGGCCAGGGCGAGCGTGCCTTCGCGCTGATGGACACCCTGTTCATTGCGGTCTCCTCCCGCGCCGATGCCGACGTCGATGGCATCGAGATCCCAGCCGACCTCACGGACTCGGTTGAGACGCACCAGCAGATCCGCAGCTGGTTGTGGGCGGTGCTGCTGGCTACCGGCGCCCGTGCTCTTGCTGCTGCGGGCCGCTGGACGGAGGCACGCGCCCGGCTGGACGGCTACAAGGGCATCGGCCGTCGCATGCTCGACGGACGTCAGGTTGCGGTCATCGACCATGCCGTATCCGGAGACACCGACAGCGCCCTTGCTCTCCTCTCCGAAACAACGCCAGGGGAACCCTGGGAGAATGCTGTGACTGCATGCCTGACCATCCAGTGCCACGACGCCTCGGGTAGTGCCGACCTGGCGAACCTCCTGGACCAGTACCACCGCGTCGATACCATTTCCACGCCCGGCTTGGCGGTGTTCCATACGCGGCTCGGTTTGTCGTTCGTCGACGCTATTGGCACCGTCGACGACACACCCGCTCGTCAGATCGTCGTCGATCTGATCGACCGTGCCACCGCTACACGAGACGGATACGCCGCCCGCGACTTACTCGCCCACGATGGCTGCCGCGAAGTGCTCACTGACTCCCGAACACGTGAACTGTCTGGCCTTATCGAAGCGTGCGCTCTCGGCCGCGGCACGCTCCCCGCCACACTGCTGGCAGATCTCACGACAGCGTTAGGCGGTGTCGAAGAGGTTATGGCGCGCAGTATGACCACGATGTCCTGCAGCGCCCAAATTTCCACAAGTCCGTAATGGATGGTCCTGGTCAAAAGCCGTTGCGCCATAACGAACTTGCTCCTTCCTTCGCTATCCTGCTGTACCTACCACACGCTGGTCGACGATGGCATCCACAGTGGCGGCGGGGCTCACATCATCGATGGTAACGCTGGTGACGTCAAGAACGATGAAGGGCTAAAGTTGGAGGGGGTGAGTCGGCTGACCGAATCAGCATTGACGACCGGGACTGAGTCGGGATTGCGCGACGTTGCGTATCTTCACGAGCCTTACTGGGACTTTGGGCATGGCGATTGGATCAAGAGCCTGTTGTTGTTCTTCGACGGGATCGCGCTGCTCGTACCCGACTACATGCATGAACGTCCGCTGTTCACCGATCCCATTTTAGCCCAGCCTCTCGCTGAACAAGAACTGCTGCATCGGCTTAGCCCCGAAGCGCTCGTCGGCCAGGCAACCGCGGAAGCACTAACCGATCTCCTTGACAGGCTCATAAACTCAGGTACATTCGACGATCTCGAACGAGGCACCGCCTTTGCGGAGCTGTCTCACTCACGACTCGGGGGGACTGCTGACGCCGGCCTAACCGAAATCGTCCTCGAACAACTCCGCGACCGCGGTCTTGCACGCCATACCGAAGACGGCGTGTCCATTCCGCTTCACCCTGCCGTACGTGCTTTCGTACTCGTCGTATTGCCGCAACTCCTGCGGATTCCTGCCGAAGCGGCCGGCTACGCGCTGCAGCCCGTCAGTTCGCGATCACAACGTCTCCAAGCTCTACTCGAAACTCTGGACACGCCAGCGCTGCCGACCGCTGGGCACGTCATCTCGCTCGACCTGGAACAGGTCACTCTCGATCTCGCACCTGTAGCTCTCGACGAGGTTCTTGATTTCCGCCGCCAGTATGGCGCGGAGCACCGCACCTATGTACGCGATCTCCGCCATTTCGTTCGCGATCTTGCAACGCTCGACCGCACGGACCGGGAGCAGGCATTTGCGGATCGTCGAGAGGCCCTTGCGGATACAGCAGACCAACTTCGACGTCTCGCCCGAAAGGCATGGCGGCGACCTCTGGCCTCCTTCGGGCTCGGAATCGCAGGTAGCGCTGTATCGTTTGTCTCCGGCAACCTGATCGGTGCCGGACTCGGTGCCGCCAGCGCGCTGCTCGGGCTTCGCCGTCAAGCTGACCCCGCCAGCGCCTACACCTACCTGTTCCGCGCGCAAGACCGTCTCTCCCGAGGTTGAGCGACGACACTTGGTGCCCCAAGACGTTCAGATATGAACGGAAGTGGTGCAAGAATTGGCCGACGTCGTCGGCCGGGGTGTGGGTGGTAAGGATTCGTTGAGCAGCCAGTAGCGGACATTGGAGCTGATGGTTGGACAACACGAAGGGGCCAGGACCGCCCGCCGGGGCGGTCCGATCATGGCCCGCGAGCCAGATGTAAGCCGCCTACCAACGTCCGGCACAGAAACGCGGTGTCCGGCTACGAAGGTACGTGGGGCTGCCTCACGTACCAGAGCGAGGAAGAGTTGCAGTGAAGAAGGTTCGAATTTGGCCAGTCATCGAACTTCTCGCGGCTGCGGCGCTTATCGCAACTTCGATCTTGACGTTTGGATGGGCATCATTGGGCTGGTGGCAGCCCAATGACAAAGATCATGCGCCGGCACTTTCGTCGTTGACCCTATACACGAACAACCCAAAGGCGGTCGTTTCCGCAATTCTCGGCTTCGGACGTGACAACGAGGGCGATGTCACGGCGAATCTGTTGCTAAACCTAGCCGCCTCGGAGGATCCGGCGGGATTTAGATGGGCGCTGGTCGGTAGGGACGATCTAGTCTTCAACGCGGAAATGGAAACTTTGAACGATGATGGCTCCATTGGAGAGCCGGGTCAACTCGTTGAAAGAGAGCTTAAGGAAGTGCCGCCTGCAAAATTGTCGAGGTCTTGCGAGACGGGCACCATGGCATCGAATGATGAGACCATTATCGTCGGCGGTCTTGGCGGCGCTCGCCTGGTTGGCACGAACGGAGTTGAGTCGGTAGATCCAGGGTCAATGGTGACCATTCTCCATTTTCCTCGCCTCCAACCTATGCGGTCTGGCGAGGAGTACAGTCTCTCGCTGGGCTATGTTGGCGCACCTGACGATGGCGATCCGGCGCAACTCGGCCCACTTCTTCTCGAGCGGGTTCCAACGTGCATCGACCTTGGCGGTTCAGACGATGTCGGCAATGCGGGAAGACTAACTACACAGAAGGTGAACTGGTCGATCAATATTCCTCCCGAAGATCCTAGCGATACGTTGATTTCGGCTAATCCGGCGCCAGATCATAGTCGGGCGGCCTCATGGGAGTTCACTGACGGAATTCAGCCTGAGGCAGTCTTTTCTGACAATGGATTGAAGCAAGTTCATCAAGCTGCACTATTTTTCGGAGGTCTTCTTGCTGGGGTTGGAACCAACTATCTCGTTCAGGGGCTCACAGGATTGCGCGCCACACGTCAACGGTTAAAGTGTGCAGTCAGGGAATAGTCGCGCTCACCGTATCGCAAAAGATCGATCTTGCCGCGTTGGAAAAGTCAGGCCTTCCTGTCTGTCGTCAGCCAGTTCTTCCTTTGCTGCCGGGTGGCATGATGCCGCGTTGTCGGGCGGTGTACACCCACCGCTGTACCGTCTTGAGGGGATAGCCCAGTTGCTGCGATATGGAGACGTTGGGTCGTTCTCCGCGCATCATAGCGGCGGCGTAGGCGCGGGCCACTTGCTGGAGGAAGTGGTCGGTTAGACCATCTTTGGGTGGTGAACTCAATCGGTACTCGCTGTCGACCTCTCGGATATGGACTTTCCGGTTCTTGCGGGGAGCGTGGGCGATTTTCGGCAGCCCGCTGTGCTCCCGTTGCTCGGCGCTGGCCTGACTTGCGAAGCTGATTACTACCCAGTTCCGTTCCTCAAGCTGTCGCTTGTAGTTGCCGAACGAGGTGTCGTAGTAGCTGGCCAGCGTTGTGAGATCCGGTGCCGGGAAGCTGATTCGCTTACGCACGGCGCCGACGAGTTCGGTGTTGATGACAGCTTCGATGGCCGAGAGTGGCAGGTCGCGAAGGTCGCTATCGAGGATCGGGGTCTCGCGGTTGGCACTGGCGTCCAGATAGAACTCGGTGATCCGCAGGCGACCGGTTTCGTCCGTGCCCCCGAGCCGCACATACAGCGGGCCGGGCAGGCCAAGGTCGTCGAGGGCGACCCAGCCGCCGTTACCGATGCTGACTCTCACAACGAGTAGGTTACCAAACATCGCGAGTATGTTCGCCGTTGTACTCGCGCACAAGCGGCCGCTACCTTTCCGAGTAGGATGAGTAACCTACTTGGAGGAGCCGATGGCTGAACACACGATCGTGCTGACGTTGCTGGTCAGTGCCGGGCGGACCCCATGAAGATGGAGCCCGTGTCAGAGGTTGATGGCGAACGCGTAACCCGGATCGAGGTCATGCTTGACCAGGCGCTCACTCACGGCGCTGACCATGAAGCCCGGATTCGCCGACTGGAGCGAGCACTCTGGACGGCAGCTGGGTTTGCCGCAGCTGTGGGCGGGTTGGTTGGCGCGGTTGTTGCCAGGCTCATCGGGATGGTGTAGCGCAGGAGCATTCAGTCGACACGGCGTGCTTGCGCGATCATTCCGGGAATATCGGCATACCAATGTTGACTGGACCGGTGTTGTTACGTGCCAATCTGTGCAGCGATGCAAGTTTTCTTGCGAGCGGCGTCGAGGCTCACCTGTAGTCCTTGGACTTCACCGAGCCAGCCGTTTGCGTGGGCTTCGGCGATGCGATCGGTGAGGTTATGGGCGATCTCGACCAGCCGACCACGCTGGGCTGGCGACACGCGTAGCATCGGGCATCGGATGCAGGCGTGTTCGTTCCAGCGTTGGTCGGAGATCACCCGTGGTCGGCGCTTGGGGACCTGCGGGTTGTACCGCAGCTTGCCCTGAGGCCGGAACGGCTCCAGCGGGTTGTGGTGCGCGTTCGGTCGCCGCCCGTTCTTGCGTTCCTGCGGCACCGGGTTGACCAACGGGCCTTCACCCCGCTCGATCCAGAACTCGTAGAAAGCGCGAAGTACTGCGTTGCTGTGCCGCACCGTGCGAGGCTGGTACCGGTCGTCGAGGTATGGCTTGCGGGTGATCGGGTTGACCGTACCCGCGGTGGCCGCTGACTTCGTGCGCGCTAACCGGCGCGGCTTGGTGGTGCGCTGCAACCACAGCACGAACTCACGGATCTCGGCCGAGGTAGCTCGGTCCCACTCCACGTCGATGACGATCAGCCACCGCCACCAGCGCAACAGCGCGTACGAGTAGCTGCGGACACTGCCCGACCGCCGCCCGCGGGCAACGAAATTACGCAGGCACCGCCGGATGGGCTCGACCGGCCGCGTCGAGCACCACGAACGGCACAACGACATCGGGCGTCGGGGCGACCCGCCCCATCGCGGGAGCCGTATCGCGTCGACCTCGCGCTCGTCCCCGGTCTGCAAATCCATGCAGCCACCTCCAACTCGACTGCATGAGTCCTATCGAGCGCAAGCTCGTCACGAGCGTCGACACGCGGGTGTGTCGCGCCGTATTCCGGTCAATATTTCGGCTCATGCCCTGGTCATATACCGGGTGATATGGAACGCCCGACGCGCGGATACGTTGCCACACCTGGGTTTCGGTCCAGTCGTGAATCGGCAGCCAGGTGTCGATGGTGCGCCGGCCGCTGCTGGCGGCCTCGTCGCGGCTCAGTTGCGCCTGCTGGCAACCAGCAATGCTCGCTGGGGACGAATCCTCGCCTACTCACGTCACGCAGAGTGAGACCGATTTGAGGAGACGCACGAGTGGCCTCTCGACGGAGGGTAACTCCGAGGAAGCACTGGGTGAAGTGTTGCAATAGGTTGCGACATGGGTTGATGTAGTACTCAAGGTATAACCGGACGGGCCTTACTGATGAGGTGACGTGAACGAAGACAGCGCAAATTTGCGCAACGCACGCTTTGCAGTTGCGCACATAACTGCGGAGGCGCTGGCCACGGCCGGCGAGAGTACCTATTCAGCTGGGGTGAGTGCTGGTGGTAGCCATGCGCCGGTGGTGAAGAGTTGGTGGAGTGCGTCGAGTTTGTCGAGGCCCCATTTGGTGGCGGTGTCCAGGTAGGACTGGACTATGGCGAA
>NZ_JBARWZ010000162.1:0-3093 GCF_049647105.1 Actinophytocola sp. | reverse complement strand
GCCGTGAATGCCGGCGCCGCCGTCACCGTGCTCGAGACGCGAGGCGGCGAGGCTCATCGACGGCTCCCTGAGGTGGGGCGGCCCGCCCCACCCCGACCACTCCCTTGATATTAGGCAAAGCTAACCTAAGTTCTCAAGGTGTTCCCTTGCCCCGTGTGAGCAAACTGGCACTCACCGCTCCCGGGTGCCGGTCCAACTCCACCACAGCTCGCCGTAGCGGCCACCCGCCGCGAGCAGGTCGTCGTGGGTACCGGACTCGACGACCACACCCTCATCGAGCACGATCACCCGGTCCGCCGTCGCGGCCTGGGTCAGGCGATGGGCGATGACCAGCGTCGTGCGGCCCTCGGTCGCGGCCAGCGCCGCGGCCTCCAGCGCACGTGCGCCCGCGCTGCCCGCCTCCGCGGTCGCCTCGTCGAGGATCGCCACCGGCGGGTCGGCGAGCACCAGCCGGGCGAGCGCGACCTGCTGGGACTGCGCGGAGGTGAGCACGTGCCCGCCCTCCCCCACCTCCGTGGCGAGTCCGTCGGGCAGTGCCCGCACCCAGCCGAGCGCGCCGACGACGTCGAGGGCGGCGAGCGCCTCGTCGTCGGTCGTGTCCGGCCGGGCCAGGCGCAGGTCGTCAAGGAGCGAGCAGGAGAACACGTGCACCTCCTGGCTCAGCAGAGCCACCGCGGTCCGCACCCGGTGCTCGCCGAGCGCGGTCAGTTCGACGCCGCCGAGCCGCACCGCGCCGGTCGTCGGGGACAGCACCCCGGCCGCGACCGCGGCGAGTGTCGTCTTGCCAGCGCCGCTCGCGCCGACGAGCGCGAC
The DNA here is from genome assembly GCF_049647105.1 of Actinophytocola sp. Classification (GTDB taxonomy): domain Bacteria; phylum Actinomycetota; class Actinomycetes; order Mycobacteriales; family Pseudonocardiaceae; genus Actinophytocola. The sequence continues at coordinate 2,280 of NZ_JBARWZ010000162.1, read as the reverse complement.
CCGCTCGCCCGCGCCGACGCGAACGGTGACCTCACGCAGTGCGGGCGGGCCTGCGTCGTAGCTGTGGGAGACCGCCGTGACCTCGAGCGACCAGTCGGCAGGCTGGTCCGGGTCGGCCGGTTCCCCGGTCAGCGGGAGATCGACGACCCCGGCCAGCCGCGCGAGGCTCGCGCCGGCCTCCTGGAGCTCGTCGAACTGGAGCACCAGCACGCCGATCGGGTTGAACAGCCGGTGGAAGTACAGCGCGGCGGCGGTGGCCGCGCCGATCGTGACGAGGTCGCCGCGCACCAGCAGGAAGCCGACCGTGAGCACGGCGGTGAGCCCGACGAACTCCGCCCGGTTGAGGCGGGAGGCGAACCGGGTGAAGAGCCAGAAGACACCGAGGGACAGGTCGACCGCCTCGGTCGAGCGGGCATCGATCCGGGCCGTGTGACGGTGCTCTAGCCGGTGGGCACGGATCGCGTGCCCACCGCGCAGCGAGCTGACCAGTTCCTGTGTGCGCCGGCCGACCGCGGCGCGTTCGCGTGCGTAGAAGGGCGCGGAGCGCGGCAGGTACCAGCGCACGGCGAGCACGTACATCGGCGCGGCGGCGAGGCCGGCGAGGCCGAGTCGCCAGTCCAGTACGAACAGCCCGGCGCCGGTGAGCACGACGGTGAGCACCGCCTGTACGACCTCCGGGCCGGTGGTGGTGATCGCGCCGGTCACGACCGACACGTCGTCGCCGACCCTGGAGACGAGGTCGCCGGTGCCGACCCGTTCGATGGTGGCCGACGGCAGGTGCAGCGCGCGGTCGACGACACGTTCCCGTATCCGCGCGAGGATCGTCTCGCCCAGCCTGGCCACGAGTGCCGCGCCGACGCCGGTGAGGACGCCGCCCACGATCGCGGCGCCCGCGATGACCAGCACGGCGAACCAGACCCGGTCGCCACCCTCGCCACCCGCGATGTCGTCGACCAGCCCGCCGAGCGCCCACGGCGCGACGAGTCCGGCCAGGCAGGCGCCGACGGAAACGGCCAGCGTGCCCACCGCGAGTCCCTGGTGCCCGCGTGCCTCGGCGCGGAGCACGGCCCAGGTGCGCCGCGAGGTCGCGATGGGCAGCATCGCGGTCTCCCCGGTCACCTCTGTCACCGCAGCACCGCCGTCCGGTAGTCGTCGTCGGTCTCGACCAGGTCGGCGTGGCAGCCCTCGCGGTCGACCGTGCCCGCGCGGACGACAACCACCCGGTCCGCCTTGCCGAGCAGGGCCGGGCTGCTGGTCACGACGACCGTGGCGGCCGGGCCCCGCACCCGCGCGCGGGTGAGACGCTGCGCCAGCCGCTCCTCGGTGACCGCGTCCACGGCGGTGGTCGGGTCGTGCAACACGAGCACGGGTGGATCGGCGATGAGTGCTCTGGCCACGCCGATGCGCTGTCGCTGTCCGCCGGACAGCGACATGCCCCGGTCGGTCACCGGCAGGTCGACGCCCTCGTCCCGGTTGACGAGCAGGTCCTCCGCGGCGGCGGTGTGCAACGCGGCGAGCAGGTCCTCGTCGGCCGTCCCGTCCCGCGCGCCCGCGATGTTCGACCGGAGGGTGCCCTCGAACAGCGCCACGTCGTGGTGCTCGACCAGCACCGTCGCCCGCAGTGCGTCGAGCGTCAGCTCACTGACCGGCACGCCGTCCACGAGCACGGCACCGGTGATCTCGTCCGCCGGGACGCGGCCTGCCAGCAGGGCGAGCAGCGTGTCGGCGTCCCGTTGGTCGTCGGCCACCACCCCCACCAGCTCACCCGGCGCGATCCGGAAGGACACGTCGCGCAGCGTCCGGCACGACACGGCCCGCAGCTCGATCCTCGGGTCGGTGGGCGCCTGCGCGGTTCGCAGGCCCGGTTCGACCAGCGGTGTGGCGCCGAGGACGGCCGCGACACGGTCGGCCGACGCACGCGCCATCGCCAGGATCTGACCGCTGAAGCCCAGTGTCCGCACGGGTTCCGCGAGGAACTGGGCGAGCCCGACGACCGCGACCAGCTCGCCGACCGTGAGCCGGCCGGTGGTCGCGTACCATCCGGCCACCCCGGCGATCGCGGCGAGGAACAGTCCACTGAGGAGGGTGGTGACGCCCTGGTAGGTCCCGGTCGCCGACGCGGCCCGGCGGGTCGCGGCGAGCGCCTGTTCGCTGGCTCCCCGGTAGCGGACGGCCGCGTGCCGCTGGGCGCCGATGCCCCGCAACGTCCGCAGCCCTGCGACGAGGTCGGTGGCCACGGCCGTGGTGCGGCCCGCCGCGGCCTGCCGCTCCGCGCTGCGC
>NZ_JBARWZ010000161.1:0-35580 GCF_049647105.1 Actinophytocola sp. | reverse complement strand
CCTGCGTTCCACAGATAATCGGGATCTGATGACATGTCTGGTGGCGTCGTGGCAGGTCAGGACGTTGCGACCTAGCGGAAACACCGAAAACGCCTAGTGACACGTTTCGCGTGGCTACCCGCAGTGACCTGCAGGCTCTGCTTGTTCTCCTAGGAGGTCGATCGCTAGGGTCTGCTGTCGTGTATGTGAAGCGCTCGACGCGGCGGACCGGCGACGGCCGGGTGGTCGGCTATCTGCAACTGGCCCACAACGAGTGGGACCCGGCGTCGAAGTCGTCGAAGACGAAGGTGCTGTACTCCTTCGGCCGGGAGGACCAACTCGACGTCGCCGGTATCCGAAGGCTGGTTGCGGCGCTGTGCCGGCTGCTGGGGCCCGGCGAAGCCCTGTCCGCGACCACTTCGGCCGATCTGCGGTTCGTCGATTCCCGGCCGCTGGGCGGGGCGTTCGTCCTGGACGGGTTGTGGCGAAAGCTCGGCATCGACACCGCGATGCGATCGATGCTGACCGGCACCCGCAGGGATGCCAAGGTCGAGCGGATCTTGTTCGCGCTGGTCGCCAACCGGGCCCTGGCACCGTCCTCCAAGTTGGCCGCGACCCGCTGGATCGAGCACGACGTGCACATCGACGGCCTGGACGCTGTCGTCGACGAGGCCTGCTACCGGGCGATGGACTGGCTGATCGAGGCCGAGCCGGAGCTGTCGCGGATCGTCTACGACAACACCGCGACTCTGCTGAACCTGGAAGTCGACCTACTGTTCTTCGACACCACCTCCACCTACTTCGAGACCGAGGACGCCGACAGCCCGGCCGGTCGCGACGAGCGCGGCCGGGTCGTCGACGGTGACGGCGATGACGTGGTGCGCGAGACCGGGTTCCGGACCTTCGGCAAGTCCAAGGACTCCCGCCCGGATCTGCCGCAGATCGTGGTCGGGATGGCCGTCACCCGCGACGGGATCCCGGTCAGATGTTGGGCCTGGCCCGGAAACACCGCCGACAGCGCCCTGATCCGGCAGGTCAAGGACGACATGCGGGACTGGTCCCTGTCCAGAATCGTATGGGTTGCCGACCGCGGGTTCACCTCGGCGGCCAACCGCCGCTACCTGCAGAAGGCCGGCGGTCACTACATCCTCGGCGAGAAACTGCGCGGGGGCACCCCGGAAGCCGACGCCGCATTGTCCCGCCAGGGCCGCTACCGAACCGTTGCGGACAACCTGCAGATCAAGGAAGTCCGCCTCGACGCCGACCTGGCCGACGACCGGTTCGTGATCTGCTTCAACCCCGACGCCGCGACCCGTGACGCGGCGATCCGGGCGAAGATGGTCGCACTGCTGGACGAGACCATCGCCGGATCCGACAAGCTCGGCAAGGACAAGCGCGCCGAGTTGCGCGGCGTCATCTCCACCAAACCCGGCCTGAAACGCTATCTGCGCACCACACCCGGCGGGCTGCTGCGCATCGACAAGAAGGCCGTCGACGCCGAAGCGAACCTGGACGGCAAGTTCCTGCTGCGCTGCTCCGACCCCAAGCTGACCGCCGAGGACATCGCCTTGGGATACAAGCAACTTCTCGAAGTCGAGCGGGGATGGAGAGACATGAAGCAGATCATCGATCTGCGGCCGGTCTACCACCGTGTCGAGGAGCGCATACGCGCCCATGTCCTGCTCTGCTGGCTCGCGTTGTTGCTCATCCGCATCGCCGAGACCGGCACCGGCCAGACCTGGACGACGCTGCGCGAGGAACTCCAGCGCCTGCACCTGGGCACCTTCACCGGCCCGGCCGGGGCGTTCCGGCAGCGCACCGAGCTGACCCCGGCGGCCAAGAAGATCCTCGACGCACTCGGCCTGCCCGAACCCCGCCGCGTCCACGAGGCCACACCCGCGACCCCCTGACCAGCCACGACACCACCACCTAGTGACACGCCCCGTCACCGGGCAAACAGTCGTTCCCGCAGCTCAACCACTGTTTTCACCGACCAGTCAGCAACCTGATCTGTGGAACGCAGGACACTCCGCGAACAGTTCGCCTTCCTGTGGCCGGGTGGGTCGTTACTCGAAGAACTTCAGGCTCCAGCCGGTGTCCACGTTGGGGCCTGGGACGTTGGCTCGGCTGTAGGCGATGTTGCCCCACCACAGGAACGATCCGGTGTACCAGTGTCGGTTTTCCCAGGTGTACGGCGTGCCCTTGGCCACCGCGTGGAACATCGACGGGAAGTTGGCGCCGGGTGGGGGGCTGGTGCCGATGTCGCCGTTCAGCAGGACGAACGTGTGGTGGCCCGGACCGTCGACGTACAACGTGGGATCCCAGCCCGCCATCATGGTCTCGTGGTGGGAGCCGAAGAGGCAGCCGTTGGACTTGTACCAGTCCCACACGTAGGTCGGGTCGCCGCCCGCGCGAAGCCGCAGGTCGGCGAGGCAGTAGTGGTCGCTCCAGCTGCCGTTCGCCGAGTACACGACGTGCAGCTGGCCGTTCGGGTCGATGATTGGTTCGGGGCCTTCGTTGATGAACGGGTTGCCCACGACGCGTTCCCAGCTCTCGCGCGGCTGGGAGATCACGTACCGGCCGCCGGTCGGCGTCACCGGGTCGCCCATCCGCGCGATGTAGAGGTTCTGCTCGACGTTGGTGTCTCCCTCCCAGCCGGACCAGACGAACCAGCGCTGCCCGCCGAAGGTGAACAGGGTGCCGTCGACGGCCCACTTGTCGTCCGGCAGCGCGAGCCGCGTCGCGGCGCCGTAGCCGCTGTCCGCGGTCGCCGAGCTGATCGCGTACATGCGGTGCGCACCGCCGGCGCCCGCCGAGAAGTAGATGTAGAACCGGCCCGAGTCCATGACGATCTCCGGTGCCCACACCTCACCGAGACCGCCCGTGTCCGACCACACCTGTCGCTCGGGCGCACCGGCGAGTCCGTCGGTCGAGGACGCCTGCCGAACAGCGATGCCGCCGCCGGTCGACTGGACCGAGATGTACGTGCCGCCCACCCGCAGAACGCTCGGATCGGCGGCACGCAAACCGGTGTTCCCGGCGACAGCGTCGTTCGGTGCGACCACGCCCACCACCCCGGTGACCACGAACGCGAGGACGAGGAACACAGAACGGAGCAGTCGCATGGCCAACCTCCGGGACCCGGCGGTCACCCCGACGTGACCGCGAAGCACTGTCACCGAGCGTGCCTTGTCAACTCTTCACCGGTCAAGTCCCAACTTTGTCGAAGACTCACCGGCCTGCCTTGTGAGTCGCACTACGGGGGTTGTGGACGGTGGGGCATTCGCGGCAGATCGGACTGTCCGGTCCCACCTGACCGCCCTATCGGCGTCGGTCAGTTCGATTTCACCCGCGGTTCGATCTTCAGCTCCACAAAGCAGTTTCCGAGGCGAGAGCAGCGGCAGCTCGCGCGACGCGCCTTCTGGAAGAGATACAACGATTCATCTCGCACAACCCCGCGACGACCATCGGGCGCCAGGCGTTCGCCGACTTCTTCCTCGGCCCACAAGGACAGGCCCTGATCGCGGCGGGCTCCGACATCCAGCGAATCATCGCCACCGTGGAAATCTTCCGCGTCCAGGACGGCCTGATCACCGAACACTGGAGCGTCGTGCACGAACAACCGGCCAATCCCCACAGCATGTTCTGACCCGGCACCCACCCAGGCCAACCCGGTCAGCCAGCCCTGGACCGATCACGCCCGGTTTCAGTGCACCGTGCCGTCACAGCGCCTGCGCGGGCCGCCTCCGACGGCGGACGCAGAGCAGCACACCGGCGCCGATCATGGCGACGGCCGCCAGCAGCAGGTCGAGGACGGACGATCCGGTGAGGGCAAGGCCGTGCATAGCGCCGGTCGGACCGCTGCCGTCAGGCGCGGGTCCCGGTCCTGGTCCGGGATCCGGCCCTGGGTTGGGATCAGGCCCCGGACCGGGGTCGGTTCCGGGGATCGGAGTGTCGGTGGCACAGGCCGTGGCACTGGCGCACGAACCGCCCGACTCGGCGTCCGGGAGCACCGTGTTGCGCAGGCGGCCGTCCCCGGTGACCGGGCTGTTCGCCGTCACGGAATACGTGACCGTGGTGCTCTCGCCGACCGCGAGCGCACCCGACCACGTCAGGTTCGGCGCGGCGAAGGTTGCGCCCGCCGCCGCGTCGCCGTCGTAGGTGGCGTCGTCGAGCACACGGGTCAGGTCGTCGGTGAAACTCGCCGGTTGGGCGTCGGTGTAGTCGGCCTGCCCGACATTCGTGACGGTGATCGTGTACCGAAGTGTGACCGGGTCGGTCCCCTCGACCGTCACCGCCTTGGCGACCGTGTAAGCCCGGACCGGCACGATCGTGGTGCACACCGGATCCCCGGTCCCTTCCGGACAGCCGCCCCCGGAACCCGGCGGGGTGACCACGGTGTTGACGAGCGAATGGTCGCCGGTGTCCGGGTCGGCGACCGTCACGGTGTAGTCGATGGTCACGGTCGAGCCGATGCCGAGCGCACCCGACCAGGACAGCAGCGGTTGGGCGTACGTCGCGCCGCCGGTGATCGAGGACTCGTCGAGCACCGCGTCGTCGAGGTCGTCGGTCAGGTCGTCGGTGAACGACGCCGGGGCCTGCGCCGTGAAGGCGTAGCCACCGGTGTTCTCGACGGTGATCCGGTAGTCGACCCGCTGGCCGGGGACGACCGGCGGCTCGGTCAGTGCCACCTTGGTGACCGTGTACGCGGCGACCAGGACCGTGGTGGTGCACTGCTCGGCGACGGCGCACTCACCGTCCTGTCCGGGGACGACCACGTTGGTCAGCGTGGAATCGCCTCGCCCCTCGCCCTTGACGGTGACCTGGTAGTTGATCACGACTGCTTCGCCGACCGCCAGCGGACCCTGCCACCTCAGCGTCGTCCCCGAGACCGTGGCGCCACCGGTCACCGCGCCGAGGACGGCGTCGTCGAGGACGTCGGACAGGTCGTCGGCGAAGCTGGCCGGGGTGGCGTCGGTGAATTCGACGCTGCCGGTGTTCATCACCGTGATCCTGTAGGTCACTGTGTCGCCGGCATGCACCACCGCCGACGACGTGGTCTTCTGCACCGCGAAGCTTGGCACGCCCGTGGTGCTGGGGCAGGTGGTGGCGTCGTCGGTGTCGTCAGCCGGGGTGGGGTCGGTCTCGTTGCCCACGACGGTCACGGTGTTGGTGATGCGGTCGGCCTGGGTGGCGGCGGTGGTCCCGCTGAAGGAGACCGTCACCGCCTCGCCGACGCCGAGGGGTCCGCCGGCACAGCTCATCGCGCCGTTGACGATCGCGCACCCAGGTGAGGTGGTCGTGGGATTCACCAGGGCGGCAGGCGTCGCGTCGTTCAACACCCACCCGCTGGACACCCCTGGCCCGTCGTTGACGACGGTCATCGAGTACGCGACCGTGCCGCCGGGGACGAAGGTCGCCGGCGCGTCCTTCACGACACGCAGGTTCACCGGCGCGCCGGGATAGGACGTGCCGTCGTTGTTGGAGGAAGCCGGCCCGGGAATGCTGGACACCAGCGTGAAGGTCGGGGTGGCCGAGGTCGGGTTCGCCACCGCGATCTGGTAGACGCGACCGGTGACATTGTTCGAGACGCCGATGTTCCCGTTGCCATAGACCCACTGCGCGCCATAGGGGTCGTTCGCCATACCGAGCCCGGCGAGCGGGAACGAGCTGACCGCACCGCTCACGGGGTTGATGCGATACATCGTCTGACCCTCGAACACGGCCCAGATGAAGCCGTCCTTCCAGACGATGTCCGACACGTTGGGCACGGCGGCCTGCGGCGGCACCGCCGTCGCGACCAGAGTGGTCACGTCGATGCGGAAACAGCCTGGTCGAGCTTTGGGCGTCCCGGACGTACATGAAGCCGTCCCCGCCGAACGTGGCCTGGTTGTAGCCGAGCACGGGCAGACCGGTCACCGCGCCCATCGGGGTGACCGTGCCACCCTGACCGACGCGCAGCAGGTTGCTGCTGTCGGGGGCACGCATCGCGTAGATGTACATGTCGGCGGGGTTGAACGCGATCGCGTTGTAGCGTCCGCCGGACGCGGGCCCTTCAGGGCTGAACGAGATCGCGCCGGTGCCCTGGACCGCCTGATACAGGCGGGTATCGTCACCCTGGGCGACGAAGACGAGCCCTGGCCCGACCGGGAACGGATCACCCGGTGCCGCGAGCGCGGGCGGCACGACGACGGTGATCGTCGCGAGGGAGAGCACGACGGCCACGCCCATCAGCATGGCGGTGAGCACGCACCTTCGACTTCATATCCCGATCCTGTAACTCCTATCAGAAGTGTGCAGTGCCAATCGAGTGCCCAACACGAACCCCACCCGATCGTGGCTCACTGAGGTGATCTCACCGACCTGACCACCGGCAAGATCTTCTACCGGATCCGAACCGCAAACGACACCGCGAGCTCCTCGACCTGCTCAAAATCTCTCCGCGCCCGCTGGCCCGGGGAGAAACCGTATGTCGTCTGCGACAACTTCTCCTCACACCGCCACCCCAGTCCGTGTTCCGGCACGCGGGACAGCGTGTTGACCACCACGTTGGCAGGCCCCAGCCTGGAGATGCTCTGTTTCCGGATCTCGAACATCCTTTGTGGACTGTCAGTGCGTTGGAGAGGGACGGGAGGACTGCTGCGATGCCGGAGTTGCATGGTGGTCAGATGCTGTTCAGTGTCGCTGAGTTCGATTCCCTGTATGGCAGGCGGCGTCTTGCGGACGTCGACATGGATCGTCCGGTGTGGGAGATTCCCGGGCCGCGCGACGCGGTGGTGCGCTGGCACGAGGCCGGTCTGATCACTGGGCCGGTGCTGGACGCGGGTTGCGGAGCGGGGTCGAACGCGTTGTGGCTGGCCGGGCAGGGGTACGGCGTGACCGGTTTCGACGGCTCCGCCTCGGCGGTCGCGCAGGCCCGGTCCCGAGCGGAGGCGGTCGGCCTGACCGGCATCGAGTTCGTACAGGCGGATGCCGCCGCACTGCGCTTGGCGGGTGGGTACGCCACAGTTGTCGATTCGGCGCTCTACCACTGTTTGGCCGAACCGGCGCGCCGTGCCTATCTGGCCGGACTGCGCCACGCATGCCTGCCGGGGGCGCGGCTGTTGATGATCTGCCTGTCCGACGCGTTGCCCCGGCGGTTGCCGGGCCCGTTTCGTATCACGCGTGACAGCTTGTACGAAACGCTGCCCTTGGAGGGGTGGATGATCATCGGGCTGCGGACCGGCACGATCACCATCGGGTTCACCGCCGATCTGATCCGCCGGGCGATCAGCGCGATGGGCCTGCCGGATTTGCGGGATGGCGATGTGGAGTTCACCGCCGACGGCCACGCGCTGTACCCGACGTGGGAGGTTGTCGCCGAACGCCGTCGTGTCTGAGCCGGTCGGTCAGCACCGCAGCACCGGTGTGCTGCGGTCGGCGGCCGAGAGCAGGGGGTCGGAGTGCTGGTGGACGATCCACCAGCGGTCTTGGGCGGGTTTGGCGCCGAGGGTCACCCTTCGCAGCAGCAACTCGGTGCCGGGCCCGTGGTCGAACTGTTCGACGCGGCAGCTGTGGGCGAAATCCGAGGTGACGATGTCGCGCACGACCTCCTGGCTGAAGCGGACATCGGCTTCGGACCGCAGGGCGCGCGAGACATGGTCCATGCGCGCGGCGACCCGCGGCCAGCCGACCAGCACCCCGCCGTAGGCACCCATCAGGCAGACGTCGTCGTCGTGGGCCCACAGTGCCTTGTACGGTTCCGGGTCGCCTGCGGCGAACCGTGTGGCGGCGGCGGTCAGGGCCGCGGAGAACTGGTCCCAGCTCATCGGGGATCTCCTCGTCGGACCTGTTCGATGACATCGGCGAGGGTGGGGCTGGTGAGCAGGATGGTGACCGGCAGCCGGGTGTGCAGTGCCTGTTCCAGGCGGCCGCGCAGTACGACGCTCAGTACCGAGTCGATGCCCAGACCGAGCAGCGGAGCGTGGTCGTCGAGGTCCGCGCGGGCGATGCCCAGGTCGGCGGTCACCACCTCGCGTATGACCTCGGCCGTGTCCTGGGCCGCGATCTCGGGCCGGGCCCGCGCGTCCGCCGGCGACGCGGCCAGCTCGGCCATGACGCTGGTGCGCGGGCGGGCCGTGCCCGGCAGGAGGGGGAGTACCACGGCGTACGGCCCGGCGGTGGCGTACTCCCAGGCCGCGAAGGCCGCGGCCTGGGTCAGCTTGCCGATCCCCGCCGCACGCAGTTCGGCGTCCACGACCGCGTTGGCCCCCATCCCGAGGCCGCGCCACGACGTCCAGGCCAGGCTCACCGAGCCCGCGCAACCGGCGGCTCGTCGCTGGTGCGCGAGCCCGTCGAGGAACGAGTTCGCCGCGGCGTACGCGGCCTGGCCGGGCAGGCCCAGCAAGTGCCCGCAGGAGGAGAACAGGACGAAGAAGTCCAGCGTGCCGGGTGGGAACAGTTCATGCAGTGCGCAGGCCCCGCCGACCTTGGGCCGGAACACGGCGCGCAGTGACGCCTCGTCGGTCTCGGCCACTGTCCGGTCGGCCAGCACGCCGGCGGCATGGACGACTCCGGCCACCGGTGGGAGATCCAGAACGTCCGGGGACAGCGCTCGCCGCAGGGCGACCGGGTCGGCCGCGTCGGCGGCGACCACACGGACTGTCGCGCCGACCGACTCCAGCGATCGCACCACGGTGACCCGCGGGTCGCCGTGCTCCCAGCGGTCGCGCGACGGCAGCGGTGTTCTGGACAGGAGAACCAGCCGTCGCGCGCCACACCGGACCAGCCACCGCGCGGTCGCCGTGCCGAGTGCGCCCAGTCCTCCCGTGATCAGGTAGCTGGCGTCGGGACGGCAGCGCATCCGGCTCCGCTCACCGGGTCCGGCCACCAGCCGCGGGACCGACCAGCCCGACTCGTCCACCCGGATCACACTCTCGCCGCGGGCTTGTCCGAGCACGGCCAGCGCCGCCGCCGCCACGCGGTCGTCAGGCTCCGGCATGTCGAGGTCCAGGACGCCGCCCCACAGGTGCGGGTACTCACTCTCGATGATCCGCCCCAACCCGAACAGCGCGGCATGCCCGGCTGCGGCCCGCTGGGTGGTCGCCCACAGCCGCGGCCCGGCCGGGGCGGCCGCGAGCCGCTGCGCGGCCTGGATCAAACGAAGCGCGGAACGGGCCGCGAGTTCGGCCGGTGGTGCGTCCGCCTGGGGCGGGGCCAGGACGAGGACCGCATCGGTGTGATCGCCAAGGTGTCGTTCGTCCAGCCGACCCGGGTCCGCGACGACCAGACAGGCACCGGTGGCGGCGCGTTGGAAGACGGCGGCTTGTTCGGGTGTGCCGATCAGCACCAGACGCCGAGGGGCGGCGGCGTCCGGTTCCGCCGACCCGGTCCGCCAGACCTGGCCGAAGACCAGATCCTGCGGGCGGGCGGGCGCGGGCGGCTCGAACTGAACGTCGTCCAGTGCGGCGATCAGGCCGTGATGAGGGTCGAACACCTCGATCCGGTCACCGGGACCGGGCCGGCTCTGGATGATCACCGTGCGGCCAGGCCGACCGTAGAGCGCCAGCCGCCCGATCCGGCCGGGCGTCCCACCCGGACAGCCGAGCCACAGCGCGGCATCGAGTACCGGCGCCCACGATCCGGCGCTGCCTTCCGGCATTGACACCACCGCGCACGGCTGTCCGCTGGTCACCGAACGGGAGTGCCAGGCGAAGGCCGTGCCGGTGGCATCCGGGTCACCGCCCTCGGACGGCCCCGGAACGGAGGGGGCAGTGAGGGCGTGGGGTGGCGGTGGGCCGCCGATCGCGCCGCTGAGGTGGCTGTCCGGGTCGCCGGGGACGCCGGAGGTGATCTCCAGGCGGCCATCCTGTCTGGTGACCCACACTTCTCGCGGCTCCCCGGTCAGCGGGACGCCCAGCACGACGTCGGACAGCGCCGACCCGGGGGCGGCGGCGGCGAGTGTCGCGAGCAGCACGGCCGAGGGGACGGTCTCGGATCCGTCGACCGTGTTCGTGCCCGGGTACGGCTTGTTGTCCGGGGCCAGCCACGTTCGCCAACAGGTCAGGCCGCTCCGGGTGGGCCCGGTGATGCGCCGGCCGAGCAGGGTATGGCCGGCCGGGTCGTGCAGCGCGGGTGCGGGAGTGCCGACCGGACCGGGCAGTCGGTAGGAGTTGTGCTGCCACACCGTCCCGGGCAACCGAGCGAGTGAGCCAGGCGCCAACGCCGTCCAGTCCAAGGACACGCCCGCGCAGTGCAACTGGGCGAACGCGGTGTAGATGGCCGTCCGCTCGTCCTGGCCACGGCGCAGCGTGCCGGTGGCCAGCGCCTCCGCGACCCCGGCGTCGTCGAGTACCTCGTGGATGGAGTGGGTGACCACGGGGTGGGGCGCCAGTTCCGCGAACGTCCGGTACCCATCGGCCAGCGCGGCCGCGATCGCCTCCCGGAACAACACTGGGCGGCGCAGGTTCGCCGCCCAGTAGTCCGGGCCGAACATCGTGGTGCCAGGGGCTACCGTGCTGTACACCGGCACGGCCGCCCGGTGGTGCGCGAGCCCGGCGACGGCCGAGGTGAGCCGCCGCGTCAACGGATCCATGTGCGGGCTGTGGAAGGCGACGTCAGCCGCCACGTCCCGCACCGTCAGCCCCCTGTCACGCCAGGTGTCCGCCAGTTCGGCGACGGGGGCCGGATCCCCGGAGATCACCGACGCGTTCGGGCCCGCGTGCACGGCGACCACCACGTCACGCCGGCCGGTGAGCTCCTCGTGCACTCGCTCGGGGGACAGGGACACCAATGCCATCCGCCCGCGCCCCGCCGCGCGACGCAGCAGCACAGACCGCCGGCACACCAACCGGGCACCGTCATCCGGAGTGAGCACACCGGCGGTGACCGCGGCGGCGATCTCACCGACCGAATGCCCGAGCACCGCGCCCGGCCGCAGCCCGTAGGCCCGACACACCGCAGCGAGCCCGATCTGCATGGCGAAGATCAGCGGTTGGATCCGGTCGACGCCGGGAAAGTCACCGGATTCCAGGAGCTTTCCCGGCGAGACCCCCAACTCGTCGTCGAAGACCGGCTCCAGCGCGGCCAGTGCCGCGGCGAACGCGGGTTCGGTGTCCACCAGGCTCCTGCCCATGCCGGCCCACTGGGAACCGTGTCCGGAAAAGACCCACACTGGCTCGCGCGGTGTGCCGTGCGGCACCCGGCCGGACACCACCGCGCCGGGCCGGTGGCCGTCCAGCGCCGCCAGCAACCCGTCGCGGTCGACCGCCACGGCCGCCATCCGGTGCCTCATGTGCGTACGGCGGTTGGCCAACGTGTGCGCGACGTCCTCGACCGACAACGAGTCCGCGTCCCGAATCCGGTCGGCGAGGCGACTGGTGTACATGCTCAGCGCCTCGGGCGACGCGGCCGAGCAGACCACGATCCGCGGCCTGTCCCGTTGTGGTGCCCGTGCCGACGGTTCGACCTCTGGCGCCTCCGCCACGACCAGGTGAGCGATCGTGCCGCCGTAGCCGAAGCTGGACACAGCCGCACGACGGGGCCGCCCAGCCTGCCTCGGCCACGAACGTGGCTCGGTCGCCAGGGCCAGACCGCTGGCCGGCCAGTCCACTTCGGACGATGGCAGCACAGAACCGGCCAGACCGGGGATCAGCTCGTGCCGCAACATCAGCACCGCATGGATCAACCCGACGACCCCGGCCGCCGCCTCCAGGTGACCGATGCCGCCCTTCACCGAACCGATGGCACACGGCGTAACGCGACTCCGGGCCGCCCCATATACGTCGGCCAGTGCGGCTAGTTCGGCTCGATCGCCCCGCCGGGTGCCCGTGCCGTGCGCCTCGACATAGTCCACCTCGCCCGGATCGACTTCTGCGCACGCGCACGCCGCGCGGATCATCGCCGCCTGCGCCGTCTCGCTCGGCTCCATGATGCCCTGGGTGCGGCCGTCCTGACAGACCGCGCCACCGAGGATCACCGCCAGCACCGGATTGCCGGCACGCTGCGCATCGGCCAGCCGCTGCAGGACCACCACGCCACAACCCTCGCCCCGGCCGTACCCGGCCGCGTCAGCAGCGAACGGCCGCGACCGGCCGTCCGGAGCGAGCGCACCGGCCAACTGCAGACTCCGCACCGGACCGGGTGCCAACGACAACGCCACACCACCGACGATCGCCAGGTCAGACTCCCCGGCCGCCAGGCTCCGACAGGCCAGGTGCGCGGCGACCAGCGACGCCGAGCACGCGGTGTCCACCGACAGGCTCGGGCCGCGCAGATCCAGCGCGTAGGAAATCCGATTGGCGGCCGCGCACTGCCCCGCACCGATCCCACTCCAGGCCTGCACCCGCGGCAGATCTTCCAGCAGCCGCCTGCCGTAGTCCGACGGACCGATACCCACGAACACCCCGCTCCGGCCACCCGCCAGGCCCGCAGCGGACAAACCCGCGTCCTCCACCGCCTCCCAAGCAACCTCCAGCAGGAGCCGGTGCTGCGGATCCATCTGCGCCGCCTCCCCCGGCGAGATACCGAAAAAACGGGCATCGAAAGCGAACGGATCGTCCAGAAAAGACCCACGTCGCGAGGTCCCGCGCAGCGCCGAAGCACTTTCCGGACTCACCTCGGAATAATCGTCCCAGCGGCCCTCTGGGACATCGCCCACCGTGCACGATCGACTCCGGGAAAACTCCCAGAAGTCCGCCGTGCCAGCGATATCCCCCGGCAACCGACAGGCCATCCCCACCACCGCGACATCGAGACGGTTCCCGCTCATGTAGGCCCCTCAGGGTGTGGTCGAGCGTTGGAAGTTTCCTAACCGGATGCGTGACGTACCAAGCAATTGTTGGGTCTCATCCACCGCCTGACCACTGTCGCACCGGCCTGATGGGCGGACAAGCTTACGTTTCGCACAGTGGAACGGAAGTTATGCGAGGTTCCGCTACGAGAGTTCGGCCGACGGCACCTGCATCACACGCTCCAACGTGTGGAGCGACGGTCGGCCGCGCCCGATGGCAACAGCGATGGAAGCCGGTCGTGAACGCGTTCGCCATCACCTTCGGGGACCGCTGGCCCGGCGCCGAAACCTACTGATCAACCAACGGGGTGGTGAGCCGGTCAGCGGAGTGGTTGGCCTGCCAGCCGAACAGATCCTTCGGATCGAGCCGCCCGTGGTTGACGCGGTCGTCGGCCCGGCCGCGCACACCCACCACGCGGCCGTCCTTCACCGCCAGCTCCATGCCATCGCCGTTGGAATGCAGCACCGCCGCGGTCCGCACCCAGGAATCGACGTCGGCCTCGGAGACCCCGGCGGCGAGATGGCTGTCGACGCGGACCGGCCACGATTCGCCGGGCCCGTAAGGCGTTCGGGTGGCCCACGGCTCCGCGATACCGTCCCGGTGCGTCATTACATCCTCCCGCCCAACGTTGTCGTGCCGGGACTACCTGATCCGTGCAGCGAGCAAACGACCGTCGGCTGCAGGGGAGTGTTTGCTGTCAAGTGCCGGTGGGCATGCCAATTTGCATGCCGATCACCGAAGAGAACCCCAGTTTGCGGCAGATCCTGCAGGATCTCACGTATCCTGCGGAGAAGTGGCAGATCACCACGTGTGCCGAAATCTACGGTGGCGACGTGCGTACCCGCAGGGCGTTGTACGCCTTACCGGCGCGCGTCTACTCCTCTCCCGCGGACGTTGCCAACGCGCTCGAGTAGCCCGACGCCAGCGGGGGACCACCTGACCGTGCCCCCCGCTGCACGTGGGAGAGCGTGACACCGTGGTCTACTCGGAGAACTTGTTCTGGTGGACGTCCATGCCGCCGTCGCCGCCTTCGCCGGTCGGCACCGATTCGTCGTCTCCTTCCGGGGCACGTTCGTCGCTGTGGGTCGGCTTCGTGTGCTCGTCGGCGAAGTCGTCGTCCTCGAGCATGCTCGCCGCGGTGTCGGGATCGATTTCCGGTGTGGACATTGGTCGCTCCTCTCCTCCGGTGCAGGCTGCTCCCGCACCACATCGCGTGAACCCCTCAGGCCACCGGGGGCCGCATACCCAATCCCCATGTCCCGAACCACCGGACTGTTTCGGCGCGGCGACGGCGGGGAATCCGGCACCCATGATCGGACGCTTGGAAACAGTCGTGCTCGACACCCGCGACCCGGCCAGGCTGGCGCGGTTCTACGCGGAGTTGCTGGGGGCGCGGGTGACCACCGAAGAACCGAACTGGGTGACCATTGTGGACGGCGCGGGCCGGAAGGTCTCCTTCCAGACCTCGCCGGAGCACCGGCCACCGGCGTTTCCCGACCCGGCGGGGTCCCAGCAACTGCACCTGGACGTGCGGGTCGACGACCCGGACGCCGCCGAGGGCAAGGTGCTCGAACTCGGTGCCACCCGCGTCGAGGACGCCAACGAGGACGGCACCTTCCGGGTGTTCCGTGATCCGGATGGACACCCGTTCTGCCTAGTCTGGGAGTGACGGCCCGGGATTGGCGCGACAGACATCGGGTAACCGCCGGTCATGGTGAGTATCGGATATTTCCTGTCCTGTGAGGAGTTCGGTCCTCGCGATCTCGTACGCAACGCGAAGATGGCGCAGGACGCGGGGTTCGAACGGCTCTGGATCTCTGACCACTACCACCCGTGGAACGACACCCAGGGCCAGAGCCCCTTCGTCTGGTCGGTGATCGGCGCGCTGTCCGAGGCGATCGATCTACCGGTCACCACCGCCGTCACGTGCCCGACCGTCCGGATCCACCCCGCGGTGATCGCGCAGGCGGCGGCCACCGCGGCGGTGCAGCTCGAGGGCCGGTTCGTGCTCGGTGTCGGGTCCGGAGAAGCCCTCAACGAGCACATCCTCGGCGCCCCGTGGCCCAGCGCCGGGGTGCGGCTGGCCATGCTCGAGGAGGCCGTCGAGGTCATCCGGCTTCTGCACCAGGGTGGCACGCACAGCCACCGCGGGGAGCACTACACCGTCGACAATGCCCGCGTGTACACGCTGCCCAACGAGCCGGTGCCGGTCTACATGTCCGCGTTCGGTCCCAAGGCCGTGCGTCTCGCCGCGAAGATCGCCGACGGGTTCCAGTGCGTCATGCCGGACGGCGACCTGGTCCGCGCCTACCGCGAGGCAGGCGGCCGGGGACCGGCACAGGGCGGGTTCAAGGTCTGCCACGCCCCGACGGCCGAGGAGGGTCGCACGACCGCGCACCGGATCTGGCCGAACGACGGGCTGCCGGGCGAACTGCCGCAGGTGCTGCCCCAGCCCAAACACTTCGAGCAGGCGAGCGACCTCGTCACCCCGGACATGCTCGATCTCCCGGTCGGCCCGGACCCCGAGGACTACGTGAAGCGGGTACGGTCCTTTGTGGACGCTGGCTTCGACGAGGTGTACGTGTCCCAGATCGGACCCCTTCAGGAGGAGTTCTTCCGGTTCTGGCGTGATCAGGTGGCGCCGCAGTTGCCCCTCGACTCCTCTTCACGCTCCCGATAGCCTTTTCTGGCAAGGAATTCACCGCGTTGCCCTTCGCAGGAGGTAGACAACGTTCTTCGCTGGTCATGTCGCCGCAGCTGGTCACGCCGTACTGGGCGAACGTCGCGATCCGCTGCTCGACGGACAGCGAGGCGAGATACCCGAGCAGCGCGCCGGCCGGGTCACCGACACCACGTTCCGTCGCGTGATAGACGAACGCCATCCGCTCTGCCATCCCGGCCCGGGTCGGGTTGGTTTTGGCTGTATCTGAGGTGAGTCGTTGCGGGTTGAGCTTTTCCGGATCGCGTGGCTGTCGTTCGTGGCCGGCACGTCCGGGTAGGGATCATTGATCACGTGGCCTGCCCGGCCCCGCGGTGCACTGGGTCGGCCGGCAGGGGAGTGCCGCCCCAGGACAGCAGCAGGGCGTCGATGGTCGCGCGCACGGTGGCGGGCATGTCGACCGCGTTCGGGTCGAGGAGCCACTGGACCTGCAGGCCATCCATCACCGCGACCAGGACGGCCGCGCCACGTTCCAGTTCGGCGCGGGAAACCGGAGTCCCGGCGTCGCAGGCGTCGTCGAGGGCGTCCGCCAGGTCGGTGCGCAACACGGCGAAGCGGTCGCGGAACCATTCCTGAGCAGGGTGGTTCTCGGTCACCGATTCGGCGGACAGCACCGTGTAGGCCTGGACGATCCCGGTTCGCGTGGTGTTGCTGACGACGGTGTTGAGGATGTGGTGCAGGAAATCGACCCCGCGGGGGTGCTGGGCGTCGGCGTCGGCCGCGCGGCCCGAGACGTCCCGGTCGTGCAGGACTTCGACGAGCAACTGCTCCTTCGAGCCGAAATGGTGCAGCACTCCCTGGTGGGTGATCCCCACCCGCTCGGCGATGTCGGCGAGTGACCCGTTGCGGAAACCCTTGGTCGAGAACACATCCCGGGCGGCACGCACGATCTCCTCCCGGCGCATCCTGGTCCGGTCGCTGCGCCGCGGCGCGTCGGTGCGGTCCTCGCCGGTAGCGGTCACCACCGGTGGCGCACCGGACCGTCCGCTGGCGGAAGTGGTCATGGCGTTCACTGTGCCAGGTTCACTGACCGTAGGTAAGCAACTAGTCACCTCGCTCACTTGCTGACTGGTAAGTAAGTGTGTTGTACTGCCGTGGTCACACAATGTGTGCTGTAGGTCTCCCCCTGTCACGACGGAGTGACGCGCGAGCCGGGTCGTCCGTCATTTCGGTTCGGGCGTTCCCGGACCGGGAAGGAGTCCCCTGATGCGCTCGACTCCCCGTTCCTACCCGCCTCCGCGCCGACGGCGAACCCTGATCACCGGTGCCGCCGCCGCGGTGCTCGCCAGTGCGGTTCTCGCTGGTACGCCCGCCGCGGCGGCCGACACCCCGGCATCCGTCTCCCCGGCCGTGTCGGAGGCGGCCGGGCCTCGGGTGCAGGCACCGATTCCACCGAACGCGCCCGAGCTCGGCGAGAACGTGTACGTGTTCAACCCGGGGATGCCCCAGGCGGACATCCAGGCCACGGTGGACGCCATCGCCGACCAGCAGACCGGTGCCGAGTTCGGCCCCGGCCGGTACGCCCTGCTGTTCGAACCGGGCAGCTACGGCACACCGGCGCAGCCCCTGGAGGTCCGGGTCGGCTACTACACCGAGGTTGCCGGTCTTGGCGCCCAGCCCGGCGACGTGCAGATCAACGGCCGCGTCAGCGTCTACAACCAGTGCCAGGTCAACGGCACCGGCAACTGCATCGCCCTGACCAACTTCTGGCGCTCGATGGCCAACCTGACCATCAACGTCGCGGGCGGGGAGGGCTGCGCGGCGGCCACCAACTTCTGGGCGGTGTCCCAGGCCGCGCCGATGCGGCGGGTCGACGTCAACGGCAAGTTCTCGCTGATGGACTACTGCGGTGACGGCCCGTGGTACGCCAGCGGCGGGTTCATCGCCGACTCCCGCTTCCGCGGCGAGGTGGTCAGCGGTTCCCAGCAGCAGTTCATGGTGCGCAACAGCGAGCTGAGCAGCTGGAGCAACGGCGTGTGGAACCAGGTGTTCGCCGGCACCCCGGGGGCCCCGGCCACCAGCTTCGGAGTGCCGGGTGCCCAGCCCTACACGACGCTGACCACGACGCCGGTGTCGATGGAGGAGCCGTACCTGACCGGTTCGGGCGGCAACTACACCGTGCACGTCCCCTCGGTGCGCCGCGACTCGGTCGGACCGACGAGGGACAACGCCGGTGACCGGACCATCGGCCTCGGCCAGTTCCTCGTCGCTACACCGGAAACTGGTGTCGCGGAGGTGAACCAGGCCCTGTCCGACGGCCGTCACCTGCTGCTGTCCCCGGGCACGTACCGCTACTCCGAGCCCATCCGCGTCACCCGGCCGGACACCCTGGTGCTGGGCCTCGGCCTGCCGACCATCACGCCACAGGCAGGCAACGCCGCCCTGAGCATCGACGACGTGGCCGGGGTGAAGGTCCACGGCATCACAGTCGACGCGGGCCCGGTCAACTCCCCGGTGCTCGTGCAGGTCGGCAGCTCCGGCGGCACCTGTGAGTGCGGCGGAACCAGCAACCCGGTCGTTCTCCAGGACGTCTTCGTGCGCATCGGCGGGACCCTGGAAGGCAAGGCGACCACCAGCCTGGAGGTCAACGCCTCGAACGTGCTGCTGGACCACCTCTGGCTCTGGCGCGGAGACCACGGCACCGGTATCGGCTGGGACCGCAACACCGCCGACCACGGCGCCGTCATCAACGGAGACGACGTCACCGCCAACGGCCTGTTCGTCGAGCACTTCCAGAAGACCGAGACGATCTGGCGCGGCGAGCGCGGGCGCGTGGTCATGTACCAGAACGAACGGCCCTACGACCCGCCCAACCAGGCCGCCTGGCAGGAGGACGCGGCCAACCCGGGCTACCCGGCCCTGGAGGTCGCACCGGGAGTGAGCGCGTTCCACGGTTGGGGCCTTGGCAGCTACAGCTTCTTCAACCAGGGCGTCGACATCCAGTCCCGGATGTCCTTCCGTGTGCCCCAGTCACCGGACGTGCAACTCACCAGCCTGCTCACCGTGTTCCTCAATGGCAGCGGCTCGATCAACTCAGTGGTCAACGACACCGGCCCACGCGCCGACAGCTCCAACGGAGGAACAGCGCAGAACGTCATCAGCTACCCGTGACCGCACACCTGACGATGTCCTGACCATCGTCCGACCCGAAACAGCGGTGGCCCCGGCACGCACGGTGCGGCCGGTGCCACCGTGGCGGTGGTGCTTGGTGTGGCGCGAGCCTCGACGGTCGGATCTTCAACTCGCCGTCCGCGGCGGGGCATCACGTCCGCAAAGGCGCGACAACGGCTGGTACTCACGCACCGTTGGTGTTCTTGGTTTGGGGCCTGTTGGGAATGCCGATGAGGACTTCCTTGCGGAGGTACTCCTTGATCAGGTAGGTCAGCCTCTCGCCGTCGATGAGCTCCATCCGACCATGCTCGCGAGCCTTCTCGTGGCACCCACGGGCGAACCAGGAAGTGGTGATGAGAATGCCCCAGCCGGCCTTCTTCTCCTCCATCGCTCCGGCCAGCTCACGGACATGGTTGACCCCGACGACTCTGCTGTAACGCTTCGCCTGCACGATGCTCAGCCCACCCATCAACGCCTTTCGTTGCAGGATGACCGCGTCAACGCCGTCGTCCTTGCTGTCCTGGGTCTTCCACCCTTCGGCGCCCTGCGCCTCGAAGATCTGACGTACCAGGTCCTCGAAGTTCGAAGGCGACATCTGCATGAGATCCGGTCGCGAGTCCAGCGTCGCCGCCGCATCGAAGCCCTTGACGAACTTGTACTTGCTCAGGTCGAAGTCGAGGATCGGCTCGATCGCCTCGAGTGCGTAGGGGTGGTTCGACACGATCGCCTTCAGGTGCCTCACGCATGCTTCCGGGGTGACCTTGCTGAGGTTGTCGTCCTTCGGGAACACGTCTCGATCGACGTTCATACTGATCAGGCAGGGGTACTCCTGCTCGCCGGTCGCGGGGTTGATGGCGTGTACATGGCCATTCAGCCCGACCGACTGGAGCTTGGGATCAGCGTCGAACAGGTCCCGTGCACACAGCAGCGCCACCTGGCTGATGACCTTCCGGTACAGCGACTCGATCTCCGACCGAGAGCGGGCCGTGGACCGTTCCTCGTCCTTGGTGGTCAGGTACTTGTAGGTGGACACGGTGGGCACCACGTCGTGGGGTGGCAACTCGATCCGGACGACCGCCTGTTCCGCTCGCGGATTGAAGATGACCTCCACTTCTCGGGGGAAGTCCGCAGGCAGCGGCACCCGCGAGAGCACGTGCTTGAGGTAAGTCTCGACAGCATCCTTGTCGCGGCCGGCCATGGCTCGCACGCGCGCGTTGACGGCCGCTACGCGTTGTCGCCACTTCTGCTCGGCGTCCGCGACCTGGTCGGCATGACCGCTGCGCAAGGTCGCCACCTGCCGCTGGCGGTCTGCTTCCTGCTGGGCCGCTTGCTGGACCGCTTCGTCGTACTGAGCACGGGCTGCGGCTTCCGCACGCTCGTAGCGGGTCGTTCCACCCATCATTTTGGAGAGCGCGCCCGGCGGCCGGGGCGCGAACTGGCCCCATGTCGGCGTCGGTACTGGGTCCGCCAACAGTCCGAGGTTCAGTGGGGCGACGTTGGGCCGGGGGACCTGCGCGACCAGGTCAATGCGTGCCGGTCTGTGCAGGCCGCTCACCAGAATGGCGGAGAGTTGCTCCACCCGCTGCTTGAGCTGGGCGTTCTTGTGGTCGACCGCGGCTTGACGGGAGGCGCGGTACTGCTGCTGCCGCTCCTTCTCGGCAGCCGCCTGTGCTCGTTCAGCCTCTCTGCGCTGCCGCTCGGCTTCCTGGGCCCGTGCCCGCTGCTGCCGTTCCCATTCGGCTCGCCCACTTCGACTCGTGGCCATGTCCGGTCCTCTCGCGTTCCTGTCAGGTGAGGAAAGGGCTCGGGGTGCCGGCGTGAGTCACGTGCAGGGCGTCGCGAGCACGTGTGCAGGCCACGAACAGCAGGCAGCGTTCACGTCGGCGGTCCTGCTCGTGGGCGATCAGGTCCTCGTCACGTGGGGTCAGCGCGGCCGCCGCCGGGACGGTCGCGGCGTCGACTCCGGCCACGAGCACGCACCGGTACTCCATGCCCTTCATCTTGTGCATCGTCCGGACCCGCACTCCCTTCGGTGCCCTGGTCGGGATGCCGGCGTCAGTCAGCGCAGCCTGGATGTCCTTGCCCTTGGCGGTTGTCCGGGCCGCGATGCCGATCGAGTGTGGCTCGACGCCCGCTTCGAGCCAGGCCCGAACCTTGGCCACGATCCCGTCCAGCTCTGCCTGCCAGTGGGGATAGGCCGCCACGACCGGGCGCCGGCCGTGCATCGGCGAGTGGTAGCCGACGAGCGTGTCCTCCTCGTCGTCGAGACCCTGCGCCGGCTGGCCGGCCAGCATGCGGACCGCCCAGCCGAGGATCTCCTGCGTGGTCCGGTAGCTGACAGTCAGCCGGGAGCTGCGGCCACGGACCTCGATGCCCAGTTTCGCCAGCGACACCTTGTTGGCGTAGATCCGCTGGTTGGGGTCGCTCACGATGAACAGGTCGTCCAGCCCCCGCGCCACCGCACGACGCAGCAACCGCCACTGGGCCGGGTGCAGATCCTGGCCCTCGTCGACCAGCACATGCCGGTAGGGCGGGGCGGGACGCCTCGCGAGCAACTCGGCCGCCGTCACGGCAACCTGGAGGTGCGTGCGCTGACCCAGGCGGTTCAGCTGGTCGAGAACCCCGGAGATCGCCGTCCAAGCCTGTTCCCGCGTGGGACTGTGGCTGCGTACCGGTTTGCCGCGTCCGGGTCGCTCGCAGGCGAGGTACGAGTCCCGGTCCGGGAGGCCCTGCGCGAGGATCACCTGCTCCCACTCGCTCCGCAGGAAGCTCGCCGACAAGGCGCCTCCGGTCGCCTGCCTCGCCTCCTGCCAGAGCTTGGCTTCCGCAGGCGGGTCGATGATCTCCACCCGCCGGTCTTCGGCGTTCCGGACAACCTGATTGGCGAACGCGTCGACGTTGATCACGTCAATACGCTCCCGGACCATTTCGTCTTCGACGAGCACCGCCAGCAGTTCCTGGAGCGAGTCGGCGAGCCCTCGGTTGAAGGTGGTGATCAGGATGTCCTTGCTGGTGCCGGGCGGAAGGCGCTTCGCCAGGAACGCCGCGCGGTGCAGGGCGGTCACGGTCTTCCCCGTACCCGCGCCGCCGCTCACCAGCACCGGCCCGCGATATGACGGGTGATACGCGACCCGACGCTGACGTGGGTGCAGGAACGTCCGCCACACCGCGAACGGGTGGGCGAGGATGTCTGCCAGCTCATTCGGCCCGGACACGCCGACGTACCGGTCGGGGGTCCGCTCGATGGCCGCGCCGAGGTCGTCCTGGTCGACCTTCTCCGGCGGCTCGGCTTCCGCGAGGTAGGCGCTGATCTCCTGCCATGCCTCGTCAGGGCTCATTCCGGTGGCGAGTGCGACGAGCGCGTTGTACTGGGGCTCGGGTAGCAGCCCACTCAGGGCCAGTAGGTGCCGTTCGGAGGTGAGCAGCCGGACGACCGGCAGGATGTCACCGTCTATGCCTAGCCGGACCAGGTCGCTGTCGTTCACCCCGTCGAACAACCTCGTCGTGGTCGTGCCTGCTGCCTGGGCGAGCGCGGGTTGGAATCCTTCCAACGCGGACTGGTCGCGCACCTCCAGCACACCGAGAGCCTGGTTCACGGTGAACT
The DNA here is from genome assembly GCF_049647105.1 of Actinophytocola sp. Classification (GTDB taxonomy): domain Bacteria; phylum Actinomycetota; class Actinomycetes; order Mycobacteriales; family Pseudonocardiaceae; genus Actinophytocola. Next base: position 13,397 of record NZ_JBARWZ010000161.1, on the reverse strand, counting down.
TCTTGCTCGTCGCGAACGCGTTGGCCTTGTCGTGTGGAAGAACGGTCAGCAACAGGTACTCGTCGCCACGTTCGGGCGCGAGGACCACGCCACGCCAGAAGTCGGTGATCCGGATGGTCCGAATCCGCGGGTCCTTGGAGTTCTTCAGCTTCTCCAGGTGCAGCCCGGCATGCGTGTGCTCGGCGAACAACTCGAAGGTCTTGTCCACGGCACGCTGCACGTTTTTTTCGAGTTTCGCGTAACCCGGGAGGAACTCTTTGTCGATGTACAGCCGTGGCACGCGCTTGTCCTCCCAGAGGTTGTCTGCCGGTGGCGACGCCGGCAGCTCCGATTACCGATGGTATTCAGATTGCCCCGGGTGGACGATGCGTTACCAATACTCCGTCTGTGTGAAGATTGGCTGATCGTTTAACGTGGTGAGAGATGGGGTCGTGACGGGCGTGCTGGAGGAAGAGCGAACGGTGCCCGCGCCGGGCAGCTCGTCACGGTGCGGAACCGTCCATGGATCGCCACGGACGTGGTCAGGAGCGAGGTGGCCAGCAGCGACACCACGACGCTGACGGCCCGCCCGACCCACCTCATCCGGCTGGTCAGCATCGAGGACGACGCCCGCGACGAGGAACTGCGGTGATCTGGGAACTCGAGGTCGGCGCGGTGGCGCACGAGTCGACCGCACTACCAAGCCCGGAACAAGTGAGCCGCTGAGCCACCACCGTGCTCGACCACGGGCCGAGCTCATCGGAGCTCGGCCCGTGATGCCTCGCAGCTACTCCCGATGAGCCACACAGCAGCATGCATGGCGACCTCGCCGGCTGATCCGGAGCACCTGGAGGAGACATGGCAGAACTCGTGACACTCGCGTTCGCCCTGTCGATCGGCATCGCCCTGCTGCCACTAAGGCAGCCTCGGGCTCGAGTGGCCGTGTTCACCGCACACCTCGTCGTGTCGGCCGCTCTCGCCATATGGCTGATGTCAACCGGGATCTGGGAGTTCAACTTGGTACTGGTGCTCATGCTGGGGCCCGGATTCGTCGTGGCCGCGACGCGGCTTCTCCTGACCCGGTCGATGCGTGCCCTGCCGGTCGACGATCACAGGACTGGAGACTGAACAACCCATTCGTCCTGCGAACGTCGCGGACAGGTCGTGTGACGTCCACCTCGGCGACAGCCAAGCCCCTTCTGCCTCGGCTTCACCACCGGCGATTGTCTGAGCCGCGAGTCGTTCCATCCCAACACGGCAGGCGCAGCCGCCTATGCTGTACTCCTGCGCCGCAAGCTTGACCAGATCGGATTACACCTGACCGTGACAGACGACGACGTGAGGCCGGCCCGCTTGCCCATCACCGTGCGTGTAGCGATAGGTATCGTGGTGGCCGGCATGACACTTGTCGTGGTCGGCTTGCTGGTATTCCCCTCCTTGGTGTTCCCGGAGGATCGGTCCACCGGCAAGTCCGTCGTGGCAACGGAGAGCAGCGCCCAAGTGCTGGCCGAACGGCTTCGTTACTCCATGACCGACCAGGACATCACAGACGAGGTCGCCAAACAGCGAGGATCGACGGTCGTCGAACTCCGCCACGAACCCGACGTAACAACGGTGCTTGTCTCGATTCCCGCCTCCGTGGTCGAACCGACAACACACGCCTGCTACCGGTTCTCCTTGCGCCAACGCCACGACGTCGCCTACGAGAAAGCAACTGGTTGCCCAGACGTGCCGACGCCGTGACGTATCTCCACAGCGCAGACCACCGTCTCGGCACGAGGCCGAGCCCACAGCCACACCGCGTCGCAGCTAGGCAGGTGACCGGCGGGAGTGATTGCCCGGCTACCGCGTGAGCGTGCCGGTGGTGAACGCGGCGAGGATGCGCTGGTGGGTCTGCCGGGGTAGGTGCCTGCCGCCGGGTTCGCCGAACGGGGTGCCCGGCCGCGCGGGTGCGTCGCGGAGGAGTTCGGTGAGGCCGGGGCGGGTGACCATGAGCAGTCCGTGGGTCGCGCGTGTGCAGGTGACGGCCAGCCTGCCGAACGAGGAGTTGAACTCGTCGAGCCGTCCGGCGCCCGAGAGCGGATGGATGGCGACCGTGATGCCGTTGGTCTGCCCCTGCCACGAGTCCACAGTGGACGCCACGATATCCGTCGCGGCGAGGGAGTGCTTGGCGCGCAGGCGGTCGACGATGTCGGTCGCGTCGTCGACCGCCTGGTTGCGGGTGGCCAGGACGGTGATCAGCGGGTCGCCACCATCGCCGGGGCGGGTGGTGATGCGCCGCCCGGTTGGGGCACCCCTGCCGTCGTACTCCGCGCGGGTGAGGGCGAACCCGGCGTCGAGCAGCGCGTCGAGCAGCACCTCGATCTCGCCGAGCAGCGGCTGGTCCACGTCGGCCGCCTCGGGTTCGGGCAGCCCGGCGATCTCGAGCAGCGTCGGCACGCCAGTGCCGACCGTCCGCCACACGTCGGCCGCGGCACCGGTCAGTCCCTCGGCGACCAGCGTCCGGTCGCCCGGCGCGGCCACGCAGTCCAGCTGTCGCCACTCCGGGTAGAAGGCGCGCCAGAGGTGGAGGTGCCCGGCCGCCGGCCGCCAGACGGCGGGCAGTTCGATGGCGACGGTGCGCTCGTCGGTGCCTTCGCCGGTGCGTTCGACACTGTCGAAATCGGTCGGCCAGGCGCGATAGGGGTTGAAGCCGGGGTCGCCGCGCCAGGGGTTCGCGCCGATCTCCAGCGGCGGTAGCTGACCGACGTCGCCGACGCCGACGGTGATCGGGGCGGCGTTCGCGACCTTGTCGAACAGGTGGTGCGGCAGCTGCCACGCCTCGTCGACGAACAGCACGTCGAACACCGGGCCTGGCTCGTCGTCGGCCTGGTCGCCGGTGAAGTGGGCCGCCAGCCTGCCCAGCTCGCCGCGCGCACCCAGCTTGTGCGACGTCGCGACGACGACCCGGGTCTGCGCTGGGATGCCCGATGCGGTGGTGACCACGGTGGTGTGCGCGTGGGCTTCTTCCGGTACGTCGTCGTAGCGTTTCTTGCTGGCGAACAGGCACACGTGGTCGCGGCCAAGCGTCTTCCCTAGCGCGGTCGCGAGCGGGTAGACCTGCTTGTTGGTGAACGCGATGATCGCGACGCGCGTACACGCGGGGTGGTCGACGGCGTCGGTGACGAGCTTCTTCAGCACGTGCGACTTGCCGGCACCGGCGGCCGCCTTCAGCAGGATGCGCTCCACCGGCACGGTGCCCGCCAGCGCGGCACGCAGCACGTCGACCGCCTCGTCGGCGACGGCCGCGTTGCCTGCCGCCGCGTCGGCGTGGTGGACCACTGTGGTGTCCGCCCCGGCTGGCGGGGTGAATGCGAGGGTCATGACGTCACTCCAGGTCGTCGAGGGTCAGATCGTCCGGCCCCTCGTCCTGCGCCATCGCCGCCGGGTCCGCGACGGGCGCACCCTCCGGGGTCACCTCGAACGCGTCCGCGTCGACCACCGGCGGCCACACCTGCGGGTTCAGCTCGCCATTGTCCCGGCGCTCTGCGAGCCGGTCGGACCAGTCCGCCTCCGCGTCCTCGTGCGGGCGGCAGCAGTACTGGTGCTCCTCGGGGGCATCGGCATAGGAGTACGCGCCACACTCCGGTTTCGGCGCCGACATGTCGTCTGCGGCGGGCCTGCCGACGCTGAGGGCCTTGTTGCCCTTGAGGTCGCAGTACCAGCTGAAGTCCGCGACGACGAGCCGGTCGCCGGGTGCCAGGGCCGGCACGTTGTCCGGTGCCCACACGAAACGGCGCGGCTCGTCGTCCACGCCGGCCAGCGGGCCGATCGCCATGCCGGAGAACTTGACGCTGCCCTTCAACGGGGTCATGGCCGTGCCCGGCTGTTCCACGCATGCGTTCCCGTTGACGTGCAGCAGCACGATCCGCGCGCCCGTGCCGAGCCGTCGCGACTCGACGTCCAGCACGAGCGGCCCGGCGCTGACCACGGTCGCGGGCACGACCTCCCGGACCCCGGCGTCGGCGGCCATGTCGGCGGCGGCCTGCGGGTTGCCAAGCGCGGCGAGCTGGCGGCGGCACCGGCCGTCGCTCTCGATCACCGGCACGAGCGAGTTGCGCCAGTGCCGGTAGGTGCGCCCGAACCGGACCAGGTCGGACGCGTGCAGGTCCAGCCTGCGTCGCCACACCGCCTGGGCGTCGGCTTCGATCGTGTGGTGGACGTCGCGGAGGCTGGAGTCGCGGACGGTGCGCAGTGCGGCAAGGGCCCGCTCCAGGACGTCGCGTTTGTACGCCAGTTCCTCGGTGACGAGCGCGGTGTACCGCTCCGGGTCGGGGTCGCCGCCGCGGCCTCCGGTCAGCGCGCGGTGCACGGCGTCCGAGCGCCTGCCCGTCAGCCGGGCGCCCGGCGTGTGCTGGGAACGCTCGATGTCGTCCTCCAGCTCACGGGGTTTGACCGGCCCCTTCGTGAGCGTCTCCGCCCACGCCACCAGGTAGTCGAGACGCAGCGACGAGGAGGCGGGCCCGCCGGCCGCCACGTGCTGGGCGAGCACCGCACGCAGGTCGACGACCGGCGCCCGGAGCGTGAGCGCGCGGGCGCGGGCGCGGTCGTCCTCCAGGAGGAACGACACCGCGGTCCGCTCGACCGGATGCAACGCCGTCGGTATCCGCGCGGGCTCACCGCTGAACGTCAGCGGCTCGCGGCCCATCGCCTGGTCCCGCTCCCAGCGAAGTCTGCTCAGCTCGACGCCCGCGAGGTTGTCGGCGATGGAGGCCAGTACGTCGGCGGTCACGGCGTCGGGGACGACGACGTGCACCGCGTACGCGCCGCGGCTCGCGCTCTCGGCCATCGCGGCGGTGATCTCCTGCCCGAGCAGGCGCATCACAGCCCGCCTGGTTTCCACCGACTGCGGCTCGTCGAACACGGTGACGGCCCACTCTTCCTGGCCGTGGCCGGTGTGGCGCCGCAGCGCGATCCCGTGCACACCGAGCGCGGCGGCGTCCGCCTTCGCGAGCACCATGTCGACGGTGCCGGGGCGGCCGGCGCCGTCGACCCGCAGCTGCCCTGTCGTGCGGCCGACGCCGTCCAGCGTGGCGCGTACCTGCGCGACCACCGACGCCGGTACCCGCGCGGCCGCCTCGCCGCCGGTCACCAGCCCGGCGACCTGTGACCGCAGCTCGGCGGGCACGCCGATCTCCACCAGCAGGTCGGCCGGGTGGGGCGAGGTCCGCAGCTCGTGGCGGCAGTAGGAGAACAGGGGACAGGTGATGCAGGTGGCCGGGTCGAACGTGGCCAGCAGGTGCGCCACGAACGGCGCGACGTCGGTCCCCGGCAGGTACTTGGTCTCCGCCGCCTCGCGTCGCCGCTCGGCCACCCGCATCCGGACCTCCGCCCGGTGGTCGTGCAGCGCCTCGACGAGTGCCTCTGGCTGGAGGAAGGAGTTCCTCGGCACCGCGAGCACGCCGTGCGAGTGGACGGCCATGCCGCCGGGCAGCCGTGACCACGCCGCCGCCGACTCCGCTCCCAGTGCCACCTGGAGGAAGCCCTTCAGCAGCCGGGTGTCGTCGATCCGCGAGCGCACCCGCTCGTAGTCCTTCGCGTCGCCGACGATCAGCCACGACGTGCGTCCCTCACCGGCGGTGACCACCGCGAAGTCCGGTTTCACCTCGGTGGCGACGCCATCCTCGAACCCGGCGAACGGCACCGCAAGCCCGTGGACCAGCGTGGCGGCGCCCTCCTCGACGGCAGCCTCGTGGGCGGCCGCCAGCAGCTCGGCGGTCTCGTCGACGTGCACGTGGGCGTTGACGGTCACGACCTTCTTCGGCCGGTCCAGCCCGGCCCGCCCGACCGTGGTGGTCGCGACCTCACCGGCGAACAACGCGTCGCGCACCAGGTGCTCGAAGGTCATGGCGCGCGTCCACCTGGCCGCCGGGATGTAGCCGGAGTCGTCGGGGAACCCGAGGTCGAGCGCGAGCTGGCGGCGCGTCCTGCCGACGACGAGCGGGTCGGTGCCCCGGAACCGCGCACATGCCGCGTGCGTGGACGCGGCGACCGCGCTGGAACCACCGCCAAGGGACTTGCTCGGCATCCGCCGTGACCCACCCTTCTCGCTCGGCCCGCCAGGCCCGACCGGCTCCAGCGAAGATCGAGACAGCTTAACCACCGGGTCGTGGCCGGGCCGGACGTCACGGCGGCGCGGCGGGCACCGGTCTCGCCACAGGTTCGGTGACATGACGACCGACGCCTGGTCAGATCCGGATCGAACGAGACCCAACCGGTGATTCCGCACATTTCGTTCCCCTTCGAATGGTTCGCGGCGTCAACCGCGAGTGCTGACCGGTGTGGCGCTCGTGGTCCGTGCGTGCCCGCCCAGTACCTCGAGCCGCGGCACCAGCGCCGCGGGCACCGGCAACGCGCGCACCTGGTCGGCGACGGCCGCGGCGGTGGTCCGGAACGAGCCGTCGGCCAGCAGGTCGGTGAGCGTGGCCACGTCGGCGTCGCCGGGGGCGCGGTGCAGCCCGAGGCTGTGCTTGGCCACCACGGCGGCGTTGACGAACTGCTCGGCGGCGTGTGGCAGCCGAACGCCAACAGGAACTCGGCATCCACCTCGGCGGCAGCGGCCAGCAACGGCGCCACGCTGCCGAACCCCGACACCGTCGGCATGACGGTGCCAGCGTCACGAGCACCCTTGGCCGCTCGGTCGGCAACAGGTGGCCGAGGCCGGGTGTGACGGCGAAGTGCACGCGCATGCGCCAAGTTCCTTCCAGCGGGTTGTCGGTCAGCTCTCACGATTGAGGCCGGGTCTCGATTGCGCCTACATCTCCCCTCGGCTCGATGTCGGCGGCAAATCGAGAAAGCGCGATGAATCGTTCCACCGCGCTGGCGGTGGCTGTCGGGTGGCAGTGTCCTTTACGGACGAAAGAAACGCGTCAGCCGTGGTGAGATCCACCTTCGCGGAAGCCGCGTCACGCGCGTCGTTGACGCGGCGTGCCCGGGAATCGGAGCCGGTCCTGGTTCGGGAAGCTACGGGAAAAATGATTACCGGAGAAGGCTGGATCGATATTTTTGCGGTCCTTGGAATGCGGCAACCGGCTTCTGGGTCGCACTGAGCATATATCGAATCGAAATATCGGATGTGCGCTGCGTGTGCGGGTAAATTCCTGGTGAATGCACCGGTAACAGGAGGCGACAGACAGGTGACAAGAGGCGTTGACAGGTGGTTGGTCGTCGGGTAGGCATGTTTTGAGTGCATTACTCAAACGTGAGGCTCGGGGGGCGAGGCAAGAGATCGCTTGCGCTCGTCGAGCACTGGGGAACGGACTTCTATCGATCGATTAGGCCTGCGCGGAAATCTTGACGCCGTGCGGGTGACCTGCGCTGAGCGGGATCTATCACACTGGGGGTGTGGGTGTCTGACGTCGTCGTGCCACCAGCATGGCTGCTACTGGAATACGCGAGCACAAACGACACGGTATTGGTTGAGGACGCCGAGAAAATCGACGCGCTGCTCGCCGCGGCACGTTGGGACGACCTCGTTGTCCACGCGATGCGGCATCGGCTGATCCCACGTCTCGCGGACTTTCTCGTTCGATCCGGGCTGATGTCGCATTTGCCGAGAGAGTCCCGCCGGATCCTGATGCAGTCACTGCACGACAACCGGCACAAGGTGGCGTTGTCCTGCGGAGAGGCGCACGCCGTGGTCTCCGCCATGCGGGACCACGGGGTGCCCGTCGTGTGCACCAAGGGAATCGCGTTCCAGTACTCGCTGTATGGCGGCTTCGGCGGACGTGCGTTCAACGACATCGATCTCCTGATCGAGCCGGACCACAGGAGCGCGGCCGAGGACGTGCTCACCGGCCTCGGCTACCTCGCGAACATGGAGCACGACCTGTGCAAAGGCGGGCTGAGCAGGCGTTCCCGCCGTGACCTCGCGATGTTCGCGATGTACCCGGATCACCTGCCGCATTTCTTCCGGCCGTTGACCGGGAGCGCGCTGCCCCATTTCATGGTGGACGTCTGCTTCAGCATTACGTGGTTCGGCGCGGCCTGGCAGATCCCGATGAGCGAGGTGCTCGCCGAGACGGACACGGTGACGGCCGTGACCCTCGACGGCAGCGTCCGGCTCCCCGTCCTCGCCGCGCCCTACGACTTCATCTTCACGGTCATGCACCTGTTCCGCGAAGGCTGGTTCCAGCGAACGGTCCTCGTCAAGGGCCTGCGGCTCGGCCAGTTCGCGGACGTCCGGCGGCAGTGGCAGCGCCTCGACGCCGCCACGATCGCCGGTCTGGCCGGTCTGATCGACCGCCACGCCATCGGACCGCCCGTCGCGTGGGTTTGCCACCACGTCGACCAGCTCTTCGGCAGCGACATCGTCGGCAGCCTCGGCCTGGGCCGGTACTGCGACGATGCGTGGTTGCACAGCGCCAGCGCGGTCGACGGCTCGTTTCTGTCGTGGACCGGCGGCATGCGCGAGCGCCTCCGCGCCGAGGAACCACCGGCACTGGTGGCGGCACCGGAACCCCCGTTCGCCGCGCAGGCGCGCGTCGCGAGAACACGGTCGAGTGCCCCCGCCCCGGCCGAGGGCACTCACGAGGCTGCCTCCGCAGCGGAGACGCGGTGACATGACAACCAGACCGAGTGCGCCCCCCTCCGTGCGGCTGCTGCTGCGCGCCGCGGCGAACCAGGAACCCGAGCGTGCCGCACTGCGGGACGACGCGGGCGAGTCGAGCTATGCCGAGATGTGCCGCCTCGCGAACCGTGCGGCCGGATGGCTGCGCGCCCAGGGAGTGCGGCCGGGGGACCGGGTGCTCGTCCGTGCGGCGGCGAACCGCACGACGGTGGCGGTGCTCTTCGGGTGCCTGTCCATCGGCGCGGTCTTCGTGCCGTACAGCACCGACATTACGCGGTACCAGCTCACCGACCTGCTCGCGGATGCCCAGCCGGTCCTGGTGATCACCGACGACGAGCGTCAGGAGGGCTGGATTCCCGTTCAGGTGACCGGTCCGGCCGCGTTGTACGCGGCGCCTGCCCGCGAACACGTGGAGCGGGACGCCGCGCCGGACGATCTCGCCCTTCTGCTGTACACGTCGGGGAGTACGGCACAACCAAAAGCTGTGGCCTGCACCCACGCCCAGGTGTCGTTCGCCGTGAGCGCGGTCGCCGCGGTGGTGCGCTACCGCGCCGACGACGTCGTGTTCTGCAGGCTTCCACTGTCCTTCGACTACGGCCTGTACCAGGTGTTCCTGACCTTCTTGGCTGGCGGCACGCTGGTGCTCGCGGATGCCGCTCACGACGCCCGGCTGCTGGCGGACCTGCGGCGCCACCGGGCAACCGTGGTGCCGGTCGTGCCGTCCCTGGCGAGAATGCTGCTCACGCTGGCCGCCCGGCGCTCGAGCGACCCCGGGTCCCCGTGCGTCCGGCTGTTCACCAACACCGGCGAGCACCTGTCGAACGCGACCGCCGACGAACTGCGGGACCGGTTCCCGGGGGCGGGCGTGCAGATGATGTTCGGCACGACGGAATGCAAGCGCATCACCGTCCTGGAGCCCGATGGCGACCGGCACCGGCCCGGCTCTGTTGGCCGTCCCCTGCCGGGCACGCGCGTTCGGATCCTCGGCGACGACGGCCGGGAACTGGCGCAGGCGGAGACCGGCGAGATCTGCGTGCACGGGCCGCACGTGATGGCCGGGTACTGGCGGGCACCGGAGCTCACGGCGGCGCGGTTCCCGGTCGACGAGACCACCGGTGAGCGGTTCCTGCGCACCGGCGACTTCGGGTACCTGGGCCAGGACGGTCACCTCTACTTCGCGGGACGGCGGGACCACTTGTTCAAGTTGAGGGGAACGAGGACCTCCACGGTCGAGATCGAGGCGGCAGCGCTGCTTCTCGCCGGAGTGACGCAGGCGGCCGTCCTCCCGCCCGCAGGCGGCCTCGACGCGGTGCTGTGCGTCATCGCGTCAGTGACCGAGGAGGAGGTGGTCCGGGGGCTGCGTGACCGGCTCGGACCCGCGAAGGTCCCACCGCTGTGCCGGCGGGTCGAATCGCTCCCGTTGACGGTCAACGGGAAGGTCGACCGGCGCCGGTTGCGTGAACTGCTCGAAGGAGCGGTGGTATGAGCGGGACCGCGCCGGTGCGGGACCGGATGGGTGTCCGGGACCTGGCGGACCGGTTCGGCACACCAGCCTACGTCTACGAACTCGCCGACGTCGACGCCGCGGCACAGGTGCTGCGGCGCGCGCTGCCCGCGCCGTCGAGGCTGCTCTACTCGCTGAAGGCCAACCCACACCCGTTGATCGCCCATGCGTTGCGTGCCGGGGGCTGCGACGCGGAGATCAGTTCCCTCGGCGAGCTCGCCGCCGCGCGGCAGGCGGGGTTCACCGCCGACCAGTGCCTGTACACCGGGCCGGGCAAGTCGGAGCAGGAGGTGGCGGTGGCGCTGGACACGGGGGTCAGGCGCTTCTCCGTCGAGTCGGCGGCCGACTTCCACCGGGTGGCGTCGGCCGCCGAGGAGCGTGGGACGACCGCGGACTGCCTCGTCCGGATCAACACTCTCCGGGCGACCGGCACGAGCGGTCTGCGGATGAGTGGTGTGGCCTCCCAGTTCGGCGTCGACGTGGCGGTACTGGAGGAGGAACCCACGCTCTTCGCGGCCCGGCCCGGCGCCCGTGTGGTGGGTCTGCACTTCTTCTCCGTCAGCAACGCGGCGGCTGAAACGGCCATCGTGGAGGAGGCGCGCGCCAACATCGCCGTGGCCGCGTGGCTGCGTGAGGTGGCGGGCGTCGACCTGCGAGTGCTCGACCTGGGTGGCGGCTTCGCCGCGCCGTACGCGAAACCGGGCCCGCTCCCCGACTACACCGGGCTCCGCGACGCGCTCGAGGCGGCCCTCGACGAACACCTCGCAGGCTGGCGCGACGGAGACCCGGAGATCGCCTTCGAGTCCGGCCGTTATCTCGCGGGCGTCTGCGGCCGCTTGGTCGCGAGGGTGGCCGACGTGAAACGCAGCCAGGATCGCACTTTTCTCGTGCTCGACAGCGGCATCAACCACCTGGGCGGCCTCGCCGGTCTCGGCCGCCTGCTGCCGGTGTCCGCCGCCGTGGTCCCGGCCGTCGGACCACCGGGTGAGGCGGCACTCGCGGAACAGGTCCGGGCGACCGTCGTCGGTCCGTTGTGCACGCCGGCCGACGTCCTCGCGAGAGATGTGGCGATCGCGTCGGCGCGGGTCGCGGACCTGGTCGAGATCCCGAACGTCGGCGCCTACGGGCTGACCGCGAGTCTTGTCGGTTTCCTGAGCCGCCCGGCCGCGGCGGAGATCGTGCTGCGCGACGGCGTCCTGGTGGACGCGTCGCGGGTGGAGTTGCGCCGCGTGCCCATCGACCAAGGAGCCGCTGAATCAGGCGAGTCCCGTCACGAGGGGAGTGACTGAGGTGGCGACGAATCCCCGCATCACCTCGGCCGTCCAACGCGTCCTGCCCGTGTTGCGGGAACACGCCGAGGAGGTCGACGCCGAGGCCGTGTTCCCCGAGGCCGCGCTCGGCGCGCTCGCCGAGGCCGGGTTGCTCGGCCTGCTGGTGCCCGAGGAACTCGGTGGCCTCGGTGGTGACCTCGACGACATGGTGGCCGTCGCCCAGGACCTGGCCAGGTGCTGTATGTCGTCGGCACTGATCTGGGCGATGCACTGCCAGCAGACCGACTCCCTGGTGCGGTTCGCGACGCCGTGGTTGCGGGACAACGTCCTGCCCCGGATCGCGCGAGGTGAGGTGTACCTGGCCTCCGTCACGACCGAGCCGGGCAAAGGCGGGAACTTGCTGACCGGAGTCGCTCCGCTCCTGGCGGACGATGCCGGTCTCCGGCTGGACCGGGACGCACCCGTGGTCACCGGCGGGTCGCACGCACACGGCTTCCTCATCACCATGCGCGCTTCGGCAGTGGCGACGCCGAACCAGATCTCGCTCGTCTACGCGGACCGGGACCAACTCGAGCTCGCGATCGCGGGCGACTGGAACACGCTCGGCATGCGCGGCACCGAGAGTGTGGGGCTGAAGATCGCCGGCACGGTGCCCGCGCACCAGATCGTCGGCGATCCAGGCGGGTTCCGGACCATTGCGGTGGAGAGCATGGCGCCCGTCGGTCACCTCGGGTGGGCGGCGTGCTGGCTCGGCACGGCACGCGGCGCGTTGGCGGAACTCGTCGGCTGGCTGCGGTCGGACAAGCGGTCGCGGAGCATCGACGTCCGCTCCGAGCTCGTGTCCGAACGACTGGCCCGCATCCGGATGGACCTCGAACTCGTCAGCGCCTACCTGCACCGCGTCACCGGCGAGATCGGCACGATCCGGGAGCAGGGGGGCGAGCTGTCCGCGACCGAGGTGCAGATCCACCTCAACACGCTCAAGGTCACCGCCGCGGAACTCACTTTCCGCGCGGTCGACCGGATGGTGCAGCTCGCCGGGTTGACCATGGGATATCGCAGGGACTCGCCGCTGCCACTGGAACGGCACTTCCGTGACCTGCGTTCCGCGAGCCTCAACTACTCCAACGACCGGCTGCTCGTCTCGAGCGGTGCGCTGACCCTGATGGACCGCGGTGTCCGGCTGGCATGAGGTACGAGCACGACGGTGGAACGAGAGGGAACACGATGATCGGCCCCGACTGGCCCGACGAGTTCGAGAAGCTGTTGCGGAACTACCTGCCGTTACTCGGCGACGACCTCCCGCTGGCCCCGGCAACGGCTCTGGTCGACCACGGGCTGGACTCGTTGTCGACGGTCGGGCTGCTGGTGGACGTCGAGGAGTCGTTCGGTGTGCAGTTCCCGGACGACGCCCTGACCCCGGACACCTTCGCGACGCCAGCGTCGTTGTGGTCGGTGGTGGTGCGGCAGCGCGAGGCAGCGGAATGACCGCTCGCCGCGCCGGGAGTCCGCTGACGTTCGGCCAGTTGTCGGTGTGGCGCATCATGGAACGGCACCCGTTCGAGCGGTGGCCCGAGTCCTACCTGCGCATGCCGGTGCCGGTCCCGGCGGGGGCGGGGCTCCACGAAGTGGTCGGCGCCCTCGACATGCTCTGCGCGCGGCACGAGACGCTGCGCACCCACTTCGTCGACGGCGACGCGGGTCCGCGCCAGCTGGTCGCGCAGGCCGGGGGCGGAGCGGAACCCGTTGTCGTGGACCGCGACGAGGCCGGGGAGCAGGCGGTCACCTCGGTGTGCGAGGAACTCGCTCGGGACCGGATCGAACGTTCGGCCGAGTTCGGCCGCCGGTTCGCGGTGCTCCGCGTCGCGGGGCGGCCGACGCACGTGGCGATCGTCGTCGACCACATCGTGGCCGACGGATACGGCTTGAAGCGGCTTCGTGCCGAACTCACCAGTCTGCTCGGCGGTGCGGACCACCGGGGCGACCGGTGGCTCGCCGAGGACCCGCCGCCGCGGCCGCGCGAGCTGGCCGGGGA
>NZ_JBARWZ010000160.1:0-5607 GCF_049647105.1 Actinophytocola sp. | reverse complement strand
CGCCACGCCAGAAAGGCGCGCCCGGGAGTCCCGGACGCGCCATTCCTTGCAGGGGGTCAGTGCACGCCCGCACCGGAGGTGACGACAGACTTCACGTTCGACGCCGTGTCCGTGCTGTAGGAGTACGGGATACCCGCGACGCTGCCGCCGGTCTGGCCGGCGCCGGAGTTGACCTTGTAGTTGTCCCGCGCCACGAGCGAGCCCTCGTCGGAGTCGCCCTCGCCGAGGTGGTACGGGTCCTCGACGTTCTCGAAGTAGTTCTTCTCCACCAGGACGCCCGCGTTCTCGGTGGACGCGACGCCGTAGCTGCCGATGTTGCGGTAGTAGTTGTTGAACACGTGCACGGGGTTGCCGAACCGGACGCGCGGGTTGCGCTGGTTCACGCCGTCGAAGTAGTTGTGGTGGTAGGTCACCCGGAGCTTGCCGTTGTCCTCGCCCGAGTTGCTGTCGCTGTGCCCGAGCAGCGCGTTCTTGTCCTGGTTGTGGAACCGGTTCCAGGACACGGTGATGTTGTCGGACGCGCGCTTGATGTCGAGGTTGCCGTCGTTCGCGTCGGAGAGGGCGTTGTGGTCGATGAACACCCGCGTCGAGTACTCGACGTTGATGTTGTCATCGCCGGAGCCGGTGATCGTCAGGTTCTGGATGATCACGTTGCTGACCTTGCTGACGTTCAGCCCGCCGCCGGTGAGCCTGCCGGACGTGCCGAGGCCGACGATCGTCTTGTTCGACGCGACCTTGTTCATGCCCGACAGCGAGATCGAGCCGCTCACCTGCACGATGGTGGGCGAGCTGCTCTGCACGGCCGACAGGAACGCGCTGGTCGACGACACCGTGACGGTCGAGCCGCCCGCGCCGCCGGTCGTGCCGGCGCCGAAGCCGATCGGGCCCGGGTAGGCGCGGACGTCCGCGCCGGCGGTCCCTCCGGTCATGGCGACCGTGATCGCGCCGGCCGCCAGCATGCCTGCCGCGGCGATGCCCGCGATTGTCTTGCGCATGGTTCTCCTCCTCGTTGAGTTTTGCCTGCCGATCGAGAAACCTTTGTGCTGCTTGGGCGAACGCGTCGTTCTGGCCACAGTGGACGATCCGGTGACGCTGAGCCGCACGACCCGCCACTTCCTCGTGGGATCCGGTCATGCATGTTGGGAGCGCTCCCAATGCGGTGCACTCAGTGTTAGCACCTGTGCGCGACGGGTGTCAACCAGGAATGCGCTTGCCTAGCGGGAAACGGATCTTGTGGACGGTTTTTGGGCCGCCCGCACAAGATCATGGGAACGTTCACATCGTCACTGACTGTTGACTAACGGTGGCCGCCGGTTCTAACCTGCATGAGGAAAACGCTTTCCCGTCGAAGGGGTGGCAACGATGCCTCGACCCGTCGAACCGCCGCGTGTCGGCAACTCCTATGGCAGAAGAACATTCCTCACGTTCGCCGGTGTGGCCGGTACCGCGCTCTCCGGTGCCCAACCCGCCGGCGCCGCCGCGTGGGAGACCGTCCTGTCCGGCTCGTTCGCCGACCGTGCCGCGCTCGAGGCAGGCTGGCACTACCGCTACCCGTGGGGGTCGGACCACAACGGCAGTGCCCGGATGTACGCCAGCTCGAGCGACATCAACCACGTCTACCTGGAAACCTCCGGGGTACTGACGATCAAGGCGACCCGGATCACCTGGGACGAGGGCAACAGCTCGGCCGACCCGCACCTGCCGATCCGGTACCACTCCGGTGCGCTGCACGCGCGTCAGCAGGTGGTCGTCACCGACCAGTTCCCGAACTGGGAGGTGAAGGGCGAGTTCCAGGCGCCCGCGACCAGGGGCGCGTGGCCCGCGTTCTGGCTGACCGGCGCGAACAGCTGGCCCCCGGAGAGCGACATCCTGGAGTTCAAGGGGGACAACAGGAACTGGTTCAACACCTACCGCAACGCGAGTGGCGGCTGGTCGAACACGATCGTCGGTGTCTCGAACCCCGGCGCGTGGCACGGCTACCGCGCGTGGATCACGAAGGCCAACGCGACCGACGTGGACATCCACTACTACCTCGACGGCAACTGGGTCGGTCAGCATCGCGGCGCGAACTTCGTCGGCAGCCCGATGTGGCTCATCCTGAATCTGCAGATGGAGGGCTCGTCCGGCTCCCCGGGCCCGACGGCCGACACCTTTTACCGTGCCCGCAACGTCTACGTCGGACGAACCAGGGCGTAGCGCGGGACAACGTCAGGTATCGGGTGCGGGCAGGCGGCGCGCGCTGGCATGATCGGCCCCATGGGGGCGGGCGCACATCGCGGTGAACTGGTGGACGACCTCGCGGAGATCCTGCCGTGGCGGGTCGCGTCGAGGTGGGGGAACCCGGAGCACGACTCCGGTGCGGGCTTGGACCTCCTCGGGTGGCTGGCCACCGGCCGCGCGCTGCTGGGGATGGCGACGCTGGTCGCCGTCGGCATCTACACCGGCACCAGGGGGCCGGGACAGGTGCTGGTCGAGGAGGGCTGGGAGAAGTCCTCGAAGAACGTGGTCTTCGCGATGTTCGCGGTGCCGGTGTTCATGATCGGGACGTACCTGCTGACCCGGCCCGGCCATCGCGGGGGCTTCGCGTGGTGGCCGACCGTCCGCCGGGTCCTGCTGATGGTCGTCACGACGCTCGGCCCGATGACGCCCATCATCCTGATCGCGACGGAGGCCGTCCCGGACCAGACGACGGCCTTCTACGTGTTGTTCGGCGTGGCGTGGCTCGTCGGCATCGTCTTCCTGTGGCGGTACTTCACCTTCGGCGCGGTGGTGGCCGGGGTCCTGATGGCGCCCTTCCTCGCGATCGCGGTGTTCCTGATCGCCACCGCCTGGCTCGTCGTCTACCTCTGCTTCGTCGCGTTCTGGGCGAGCCGCACCTGTTGCTGGGCCGGGCTGTTCCACCCGCTGCTCGCGCCCGCGCTGTCCGCGACCGTGGTCGGCTACTTCACGGTCGATGCGCTCATCACCAGGAACACCGGCGGTGTGCCGATGGACCTGTGGCTGTGGCTGACGTTGGGCGGCCTGGTCAGCACGCTCGCGCTGGTGATCACCGAGCACGAGATGCTGCGCAGGCAGGACGGGTACCGCTGGCGCGGCGGACCGGTACCAGGGTGACACTTGCCTACGCTTCGGGGCCGCCGCCGTCCAGGTCCGGGGAGCAGAAGGCGCCGCCAAGGTAGCCAAGGTAACGCTCGTCTGTCCGGGAGATCCCGTCGGCGTGGTCTTCCGCGTTGTCCTGTGACCGGTAGCCGATGGCTTCCGCCTCCGCGAGGCTCCACCAGCGGCGGGTGTTGTCCGAGACGCCCCACACCACCTTGAAGCCCGGGTTCGGTATGGACAGCGCCGCCTCCACCAGCGCCGCCGCGTCGCGGGGGGAGAGCCAGGTCTCCAGCATGCGGGTGTCGAGTGGCTTCTCGAAGCAGCCGCCGATGCGCAGGCACACCACGTCGAGGCCGTAGCGGTCGTGGTACAGGCTCGCCAGCGCCTCACCGGCCACTTTGGACACACCGTAGTAGGTGTCCGGGCGTGGGAAGAGGTAGTCGGGTGCCAGGTGGCCGTCGCGCGGGTGGAAGCCGACGGTGTGGTTGGTGCTCGCGAACACCACGCGCGGCACGCCTGCCCGGTGTGCCGCCTCGAAGACCTTGTAGGTGCCGTCGATGTTGACCGACAGGACGTCGTCCCAGCCGTGCTCGGTGGCCAGCCCGCCAAGGTGGAGGATCGCGTCCACGTCCTCGCACGCCCTGGTCATGGCGGCCAGGTCGGTGATCGACGCTCGTACCAGTTCCGCGCCGTCGCCGGTGTCCGGCAGGTCCGCGATGTCCAGCAGGCGCAGCGTTCGGTCCGGGCTCGCCAGTCTCGGGCGCAGCAACGTGCCGACGCCACCCGCGGCGCCGGTGATCAGAAGACGCACCTTGTTTCCTCCCTCTGCGGTTGTCACCGGCCGTTCGCCAGCCAGGTCAGGGCTTGCTTGCCGGACACCACTGTGCTCGTCAGGGTGCCGACCTCGCCGACGGTGATCGCGACCCGGTCACCGGCGGCGAGGGTGAACGGCAGGTCCGGCACCAGCGCGGTGCCGGTCGCCAGGACCACCCCGTCGGGGAACACGTCGGCGCGGAACAGGTAACCGACCAGCTCGCCGAACTTGCGGCGCAGCAGGGAGGTGCTGGTCTCACCGGACCAGACCACCGCACCGTCGCGGTGGATCGCCAGCTCGATCGTGAGGTCGTACGGGTCGGCGACCTCCCACGCGGGCCGGATGCCGGGGCCGACGGCACAGCCACCCAGATAGATCTTCGCCTGCGGGAGGTAGAGCGGGTTGACCCCCTCGATGCTACGGGAGCTCATGTCGTTGACCGCGGTGTACCCGACCACCTCGGCGTGGCGGTTGACGACGAGACCCAGCTCCGGCTCCGGCACGTCGATCCCGGAGTCGGTGCGCACCGAAACGGACTCGCCGTCGCCGGTGACGCGCCAGCTCGCGGACTTGAAGAACAGCTCCGGCCGGTCCGCGTCGTACACCAGGTCGTACACGTCGGCGGAGCGCTCGCTCTCGGTGATCCGGGCCTCCCGCGACCGCTGGTAGGTGACACCGGCGGCCCACACCTCCATCCGCCCGTCCACCGGCGGCAGCAGCCGGACCGATCCGGCGTCGTGAGCGGGCCCTGTCGCGGCGAGCGCGGCACGCAGGTCGGCGAGCGGCAGGCCGAGCAGCTCGCCGACGCTCGCGACCGGCAGCTCGGTGACCGTCTCCGCGTCGAGGACGCCGACGGCCGGGCGGTTGGCGTCCTGGGAAAGGAAACGCACGATGAGCACGGTTGACCTCGCATTCTCGGTTCGGGACACTAGGCACGACAACGGCGATCACGCAAGCGGTCCGAAATGGACTGTGTGGCCCCGGGCTCAGTCCGGGATGAGCGTCGCCGTGCCGGTCACCGTGATCCGCGCGTCGTCCCGCGAGACGTCGACGGTCAGTTCGCTGCGGCGGCCCATGTCCTCGCCCTGGATGATCGTGAACCGGGAAGGAGCGCGGCCGAGCGCACGCAGATAACCACCGAACGCCGCCGCGGCCGAGCCGGTCGCCGGGTCCTCCACCACACCACCGGGAGGGAACGGGTCGCGTGCGTGGAACAGCCGCTCGTCCTCCCGCCAGAACAGGTGCACGGTGGTCCACCCGGCCCCGGCCATCAACGCCCGCAGCGCGGGGAAGTCGTAGCCAAGGTCGGCGAGGCGGGCACGCGTCCGCGCGGCGAGCATCAGGTGATCGTTCCCCGCGAACGCGACCTGCGGCGGCCAGCCCGGATCGACGTCCGTCGGCGACCAGCGCAACGCGGTCAGCGCGGCGGCCAGTTCGTCGGCGGTCGCGGGCCGGGACCGCGTCGGCACGCTCGTCAGGCTCGCCGTCCGCGCCTCCGTACGAACCGGAATCGGGCCCGCGGCCGTTTCGAAGACTAGTGCCCCGTCCAGGTGGATTGGGGTGATTATCGGCGGATCCCGGTGTTCGCTGGCAAGGCGCCGAAAGGTCCTCGTACCGGGTTGTACTTGGGCCTTTCGGCAACGCGGCCAGCGGGCGGCGGGGCCGTCGAGAATCGTGCCGTATCCGCCTGGACG
>NZ_JBARWZ010000159.1:0-14248 GCF_049647105.1 Actinophytocola sp. | reverse complement strand
GCCCCTGCCTGCCGACGTCCTCGACGTGCTGACGGGGCTCGCCCCCGGGTCGTGACCGGCCGGGTACACCCGCGCCGGTCACCGGCCCACTCTGGGGTTTTCCCGGACTTTTCCGTCCTACAATCTTTTTTGGCGAGGCACCGTGGATCGAGTTCAGTCCGTGCTGGCGAAAGGGCATCAATTGACGACCGCGCCGGAGCAGTCCCGTCACCTCTACCGACAGATGCGCCTGATCCGGGAATTCGAGGAACACTGCCTCGAAATGGCGCTCGCCGGCGAGATCGTCGGCGGAATGCACCCCTACATCGGCCAGGAAGCCGTCGCGGTCGGGGTGAGTGCCAACCTGGGCCGGGACGACGTCATCACCAGTACGCACCGAGGGCACGGGCACGTGCTCGCCAAGGGCGCAGAGCCGAAACGCGCGCTGGCCGAGCTTTACGGCGCCACCACCGGCCTCAACCGGGGACGCGGCGGCTCGATGCACGCCGCCGACGTGGGACTGGGCATCTACGGCGCGAACGGGATCGTGGGCGCGGGCGCACCGATCGCCGTTGGAGCCGCATGGGCGGCCAGGCGTGCGGGGCGCGACCAGGTGGCGGTGGCGTTCTTCGGCGACGGCGCGCTCAGCCAGGGCGTGGTGCTGGAGGCGTTCAACATGGCCGCGCTGTGGTCACTGCCGGTGCTGTTCGTCTGCGAGAACAACGGTTACGCCATCAGCCTGCCGGTCGACCGGGGCCTGGCGGGCGACCCGGTGCGACGGGCGGCGGGGTTCGGCCTGCACTCGGCGGCGGTGGACGGAATGGACGTCGAGGCGGTGGCCGACGCCGCCGGTCAGGCGGTGGCCGCGTGCCGCGACGGCGCGGGACCGCACTTCCTCGAGTGCACGACCTACCGGTTCCACGCGCACCACACGGTGGAGTACCTGGCGGGCATCGCCTACCGGGACGACGCGGAGGTGGCCGACTGGAAGACGCTCGACCCACTCGTGCGGCAACGGGCTCGCCTTCCCGAGGCCACCGCCGACGCGGTCGACGCCGAGATCGCCGCGCTGATCGCCGAGGCGGCCGAGTTCGCGCGGTCGAGTCCGGCGCCCGAGCCGGGGAACGCGCTCGACTACCTGTACGCGGGCATGGCCCCGAGCCGACCGGGAGTGGTGGTCTGATGGCGCCCCTGGGTTACGTCGCCGCACTGAACAAGGCCCTGCTCGACGAGATGGCCAATGACGAGCGGGTGTGCGTCTTCGGTGAGGACGTGCAGGTCGGCCTCACCGGCATCACCAAGGGGCTGGCCGAGGCCTACGGCACCGGCCGGGTGGTCGACACGCCGCTGTCCGAGCAGGCTTTCACCAGTCTGGCGACGGGAGCGGCCATCGCGGGTCAGCGGCCGGTCGTGGAGTTCCAGATCCCGTCGCTGCTGTACCTGGTGTTCGAGCAGATCGCCAACCAGGCGCACAAGTTCTCGCTGATGACCGGCGGCCAGGCCAGCGTCCCGGTCACCTACCTGGTGCCCGGTTCCGGGTCGCGTTCCGGCATGGCAGGACAGCACTCCGACCACCCCTACAGCCTGTTCGCCCACGTGGGCGTCAAGACCGTGGTGCCAGCGACGCCATCGGACGCCTACGGGTTGCTGCTCTCCGCACTGCGGGAACCGGACCCGGTCGTGGTGTTCGCGCCGACGCTGCTGATGGGCGCGGCCGAGGAGCTCGACGGCGACCCGGTCGCGGTCCCCCTCGGCAGCGCCCGGGTACACCGCGAAGGCACCGACGTCACCGTGGTCGCCGTCGGCCACCTGCTCCCGATCGCACTGCAGGTCGCAGCCGAACTCGAAGCCGAGGCGTCGATCGAGGTGATCGACCCACGCACCGTCTACCCGGTCGACTGGGTGACCCTTGGCGAGTCGATCGCCAAGACCGGCAGGTTGGTGGTGATCGACGACTCGAACCGGATGTGCGGTTTCGGTGCCGAGATCGCGGCCACCGCGGCCGAGGAGTTCGCACTGACGGTGCCCCCGAAGCGGCTGTCCCGGCCCGACGGCGCGGTGATCCCCTACGCGCTGGCGCTGGACCACGCGCTGCTGCCCAACGCCGCCCAGCTGACCGACGCCATCCGCGCGGTGCTGAAGTAGAGAGGCCGGAAGATGGCATCGGGACTCCCCCGTGTCGCGACGATCACGGTCGGCACCAACGAGATCGGGTGGCTGCGCCGCTGTTTCGCCTCGCTGGTCGACAGCGACACAGCAGGCTTCGAACTGGACATCCATCTCGTCGACAACGCCTCCACCGACGGCAGCGTCGAGATGGTCACGCGGGAGTTCCCGGCGGTGAAGATCACCCGCAACGCCACCAACCTCGGGTTCACCGGCGCCAACAACGTGGGCATCCGGGCCGCGCTCGCCGACGGCGCCGACTACGTCTTCCTGGTCAACCCGGACACCTGGACCCCGCCGCGGCTGATCGCCTCGATGGTCGAGTTCGCGCAGCGCTGGCCGGAGTACGGGATCATCGGGCCACTGCAGTACCGCTACGACCCGTCCTCGACCGATCTGGCCGTGTTCAACGACTGGACGAACATCGCGCTGTGGCTGGGCGAGCAGCACGCGTTCGCGGGTGACCGGATCGCGCACCCGTCCCCGGCCAGCGAACCAGAGGGGCGTGCGCCACGCACCCTGGAGCATGCCTACGTCCAGGGGTCGGCGCTGTTCGCGCGGGCGGCGATGCTGCACGAGATCGGCCTGCTCGACGAGGTCTTCCACACCTACTACGAGGAAGTGGACCTCTGCAGGCGCGCCAGGTGGGCGGGCTGGCGGGTGGCTCTCCTGCTCGACGAGGGCATCCAGCACCACGGCGGCGGTGGTGCCACCACCCGCAGCACCTACACCCGCGTGCACATGCGGCGCAACCGCTACTTCTACCTGCTCACCGACGTCGAGTGGAATCCGCTCAAGGCAGCCCGGCTGGCGACCCGCTGGCTCGTGGCGGATCTCCTCGGCCGGAGCGTGGTCGGCAGGATCGACCCGGCGACCGGCATCCGGGAGACCGCGGCGGCGCTCCGGTGGCTGGCAGGCCACGCGCCGACGATCGCGGAGCGCAGGCAGAGCCACCGGGTGTTGCGCGCGCGCCGGGCGAGTGGTCAGCGCGAGGCGGCCCGGTGACCGGCCCCCGCGTCCTCATCGCAGGCAACTTCCACTGGCAGGCCGGGTTCAGCCACACCGTGGCAGGCTACGTCGACGCGGCGCGGGCCGTGGGCTGCGAGGTCCGGGTCAGCGGCCCACTGTCGCGAATGGACAGTGAAGTGCCGAGGCACCTGCCGGTCGAGCACGACCCCGGCTGGGGCACCCACCTGGTCATGATGTTCGAGGCGCGGCAGTTCCTGAGCCCCGAGCAGCTCGAACTGGCCTGCGCGTTCCCCCGGTCGCGCAGGCTGATCGTCGATTTCGACCTGCACTGGGGCGAAGAAGACCCCGCCATGGCCGGGCACGGCATGGAGAGCAAGTACACCGCCGAGAGCTGGCGCACGCTGTACACCACGCTGAGCGATCTGGTGCTACAGCCGAGGATGACCGAGACCATGCCACCGGGAGCGGAGTTCTTCGCCTGCTTCGGCATGCCAGAGACCGTGTCCCACCCGCTGGCACGCGGCCGGGACCGGGACTACGAACTGCAGTACATCGGCAGCAACTGGGGACGCTGGAAACCACTGACGACGGTGGTGGACGCGGCCGCGACACTACGGCCCGCCCCTCGGATGCGGGTCTGCGGACGATGGTGGGACGGCACCACCACCTGTCCCGGCTTCGAGGACGTCACCACGGCCGTGCCCGGCTGGCTGCCCGAGCGCGGCGTCGAGGTCTGCCCGCCGGTGCCGTTCGGTGAGATCACCGCCGAGATGGGCCGGGCGCTGATCTCACCGGTACTGGTCAGCCCGCTCGTGGCGAGCACCGGCCTGCTGACCGCGCGTGTGTTCGAGACACTGGCATCGGGCAGCCTCCCGGTCATCCCCGCCGACGCGGAGTTCCTGGCCGCCGTCTACGGCGACGACGCCAAGCACCTGATGCTCGGCACGGACCCGGCGGAGGTACTTGCCCGCCTCACCACGGAATTCGAGGAGCACGCCCGGATCGTCGGTGCGATCCAGGAGCGACTGCGCACCGAGTACGGCTACCGCCGGGTGCTCAAGGACCTGCTGGCCTTCTTCGGCTGAGCGGCCGAAGAAGGCCAGTCTGCGGTTTACGGCACGACCTCCATCGTCGCCATCATGCCGAGAGCGGAGTGCTCCAGGTAGTGGCAGTGGTAGACGTACTTGCCCGTGTACGGGGTGTCGAAGGTGACCTGCACGCGCACCGATCCCTTCGGCGCGACATAGACGGTGTCCTTGAGCCCCACGTCGTCCGGCCCCGGGGCGCCACCGTCGCGGCCGATCACCTGGAACTGGACGAGGTGCATGTGGAACGGGTGGTCGAACAGGAACGCCGGGTCCATGTCCGCGTTGACCACGTTCCAGATCTCCGTGGCGCCCTGCCTGACCTGGACGTCCACCCGGTTGGGGTCGAAGGGCAGGCCGTTGACGTGGCCGACCGGCGGACGGACGGACATGTCGACGAAGCCCATCGTGACGGTGCGCTCGACGGTGGCGGTACCCAGCTCCGGCAGGGTGCGCAGCCGGTCCGGCACCCGCGCGCGGTCCCTGACCCGGTTCGGTGCCACGTCGAAGCGCAGGATCGGGGTGTCCCCGTCGTACAGGTACAACGGGCCGCCACCGCGGTGCGCGGCGAAGTCCACGACTATCTCGACCCGCTCACCTGAGGAGATCGCCAGCTCGTCCACCTCGATCGGCGCGGGCAGGAGGCCGCCGTCTGACGCGATCTTGGTCATCGTCGCGCCGCCCATGTGCAGTGCGAAGACGTGCTTCAGTGCGGAGTTGAGCAGCCGGAACCGGTACTTGCGCGGCGCGACCGGGAAGTACGGCTGCGACTTGCCGTTGACCAGGATGGTGGTCCGGGTCTCGGTGGCGCCGAAGACGAACGCGCCCGTCTCGTCGAACTGCGCGTTGCGCAGCATGATCGGCACATCGCACTCGCCGCTGGGTAGGTCGAGGCGTCGTTCTGCCGGGTCCTCGATGAGGTAGAAGCCGTGCAGGCCGCGGTAGACGTGGTCGGCCTCCAGCCCGTGCGTGTGGTCGTGGTACCACAACGTCGCGCCGCGCTGGCTGTTCGGGTACTGGTACTCCCGGGACCCGCCCGGCGCGATGAGGTCCATCGGATGGCCGTCGCTGGCCTGCGGAACATGGCCGCCATGCAGGTGCACGTTGGCCGGCTGGGTGAGCTGGTTCGCGAAGGTGACCTTGGCGGGCCGCCCGGTCCTGGCGCGAATGGTCGGGCCGACGAACTGGCCGCCGTAGGTCATCGCGGGGGTGCGCAGGCCGGGAATGATGTCCACATCGGTGTGACCGATGGGTAACTCGTACACGTCGACACCACCTGCCGTTGACGACGGCTGGAGCGTCGCCGGCACGGGCATCCGCTCGGTGAACGGATCCGTCGCCACCGCAACAGGTTCCGCTCCGGCGCCCACGGTGTCGGCGAGATGCGCGCCGGCCGCCGGGTGCCCCGCGTCCGGCATCGGCACGGCCGAGGAAGATCTGCCTCCCAACGGAAGCAAGGTGGCACCGGTCACCGCGATGGCACCAGCACTGAGGAGGACTTCGCGTCGAGTCAGCTTGGGCATGATCTGAAACCTAGGTGACGGACGAGAAGCAGCCTAGATCGGGTGGAGCACTCTAGGGAGATCCTCAGCCGGCCCGGTCAGGCCCACCTCAACCAAGGTCGAGGTTCGGGATCGGGCACCTCGACCGGAGCGCTCATGAACACCAGCACGTAGGCGCGCCGCGGCTGGTCGGTCTGGTTCGGACCGGCGTAGTGCGGGGTCCTGAAGTCGTGCACCACCGCGCCGCCGGGTGCCAGCGGGCAGGCGACGCCCGCCGTGCCGTCCACCTCGTCGGTCATCAGGCCGCGGACGTGGTCGTCGTCGTCGATGTGGCGGTGCGGCAGCACGGGTCCGAGGTGGCCGCCGGGCAGGTAGTGGAGACAGCCGCTGTCGACCGTGGCGTCGTCCAGCGTCGTCCATATGCTCAAGCCACGACGGCTCCACTTGGGGTCCATGTACCCCTCGTCCTGATGCCAGGGCGTCGGGGCACCGTACCGGGGCGGTTTCATAATCGCGTGCCCGTAGAACTCCAGGTCGTCCTCGGCTATGTCGAGAAAGGTCGACGCTATTTTCCGGCAGCGGGCGAAATGAGCGCTGCGCGGCAACTCGGGAGCGTACTTCTCCGGCTCGACGATCTGCGGCAGCAGCGGTCGATCGCCATCGCGACGGCCCGCGATGTCGTAGAAGTTCTCGGCACCCGGCGTCGCGTACTGCGCGAACAACCGGTCGTAGACTTCGCGGAGCCACACGATCTCGTCGTCATCGGCGAGCTTCGGCAGGATGACGAACCCGTTGCGCCGGAACTCCTCACGGCGTTCGTGGTCGATGGTGCTCGCCACGTCCATGACGCTCAATTATCTGCCCTTTCCGAGAAATACTCCGGTATCCCAGGATACGGCCGAAGACCACCCCCGGCCGCCCGTCGCCGCAGAGAATAGGGAATTGACTAGTTGTTGCCAGGAAACGACTCGACAGCCGCGCCAAGGGTCGATTGCCGAACAATCCTCGTGCCAGAATCACCCTGATGTCTCGGACGCGAGAGCGAGTGGTCATGACTGGATACAGCGCCGTCGCGCTGGACGTGGGCGGAGTCATCTACTACGACGAACCGTTCGAACTCGCCTGGCTCCACGGTCTCCACACCCTGCGGAGCGCCGATGACTCGTCGTTCACCGTCGGGGCCTTCATCGAGCACGCCGAGCGCTTCTACCGCCACGGCGACGCCACGCTGCTCGGCTCGCCATCGCAGCTGGAGTGGAGCTGGAACCAGGTGCGGCGCGCGTGGGGTGAACTGGCCCAGCCGATCCCCGGCGCGCTCGCGGCCGTGGCGGCACTGGCCGAGCACACCCCCACCGTCATCGTGGCCAACCAGCCGCCGGAGTGTGCCGCGGTGCTGGCGGCCTGGGGTGTCACCGAGGCGTGCTCGGCGGTGTTCCTTGACTCGCTGGCCGGGGTGTCCAAGCCCGACCCGGCCCTGCTGGAGCTGGCCGTCGCGCACGTTGGCACGGCCGAGCGCCTGCTGGTCGTCGGCAACCGGGTCGACCACGACGTGCGACCCGCGTTGGCACTGGGTTGCCCGGTCGCCTTCGTACTCGCCGACCCCGGATACCGCCCACCGGCCGGCGTGCATCCGGACATCGTCGCGGCACACCGGCGGTTCCGGGCGCCGAGAACCGCGCCGCCCGCCCCGAGCGAGCGGGTCCGGATCGTCGCCTCCCTGTCCGAACTGGCCGAGTCCGTCGTCTCGACGGGCACCCACCTGTGATCGAACCGTCTCCGTCGAAGGAGGAGTCCGTGCGTCCCGAGATTCACGACTACGATTTGCTGCGCTTCGACTTCGGTAGCGCACTGCGGCGTGTCTACGGCGTCGAGGATCTCGCCGCTCTGATTCCCGCCGCCCCGATGGAGCGCCTGACCTGGCAGACCGACCAGGCGACCGAGTACCACGCCATGTTCTACAAGGAGTTCGACGCCGAGATCAAGGAGCTGTACCGAGAATTCGTCGCGGACTTCGTCCCGTCGATACTGGGCACCAAGGAGTTCTGCTTCCAGCGTGTTCCCACCTTCCGGCTGCACTTCCCCGGGAACGTGGCGGTGGGCGAGTTCCACACCGATGGCGACTACAACCACGAGGACGGCGAGGTCAACTTCTGGGTACCGTTCACCAACGCCTGGGGCACGAACTCGGTATGGATCGAAACGGCGCTGGGCAACTCCGACTACCAGCCGTGGAAGCTGGCGCCCGGTCAGGTGCTGAAGTTCGACGCGGTCCACTGGAGCCACGGCAACAAGGTCAACGACACCGGCGCCACGCGGGTCAGCTTCGACTTCCGGTGCATTCCCATGACCGACTACGCACCATCCGAGAAGCGCACGGTCGACGCGAAGCGCGGTCTGTGGATCGGCGACTACTACGACGTCCTGTGAGTCCGTCCGCGTCCCGAACGCGGTGAGTCCGCCGCCAGAGCCGGGCATGGCCCACTCGGACGACGGACTCACTGTGTTCGTTCGGACCTTCGTGCCACCAACGGCGGCGTGAGCACGGCGGCGGAACTGCCACCGCCGGCACGACCTGGAAGTCTCACCCCAGAGCCGGCATTTGGTCATCGAGGCGGCGTGCCCGAATCCGGCGCGTCTCCACGACACCGGGTCATGACCGGCGCATCGCGGCGGGCCCTGCCCGGCCTGGTTGCCGATCCGATGTCCACGACCGCGCGGTCCCTCGGTCGAACTCCTGCGTACGCGCCTCCGGGGGCCATGTGTCCGCGGCGAGGAGGCCCATGCAGTACGCCTTGGCGATCAGTGCGGGCCGGTTGGGGACCCGGAGATGCTGAAGCAGCTTGCTGACGTGATATTCGACCCCTTGACGGCTCAGGTAAAGTTTTGTGGCTATACTTATCGTACCTTCCCCCGCGGCGATGAATTCGATGATCCTCGCTTCGAGTTCCGACAACGATGAGCGCGAGCGCATATACACTCCAGTAAGTCAGTCTGGGTAGTGAACTGGCCTTCAGAGAAGTGTGCATTCTTCGCGAACGCGCACAGCGCAATAAATTCCCGATAATCGTCGCACCAAGGATCGCGTCGAGTAACCGGCGTTTTTCACCGTGCTCGCCCTTCTCGGATGTTCTCCTCAGCGGCGCCCTTTGGTTAAAGAGTGCCGCTCTATACGGTCACTTGATTAAAAACATACCACCCCGTTGTGATCGTTAGAACATCGCCAGTTGGCAATCTTCTAGGGGATCCCCTAGAGGAAATAAATGCGCATACAAGCACCTCGCCCGCAGCAACCTGGACGAAACATTTTCAGATAGGCGAGCACGCCCCGGAAAACGAAGAATCGTACCAGGGGCGTCCGACGGTAACCAGGAACGAACGTGGGACAGACGTCGCCACGGCACCGACTGGCGGTCTCGGTCATCCGCTTCCAGATAGTGGAACCCGTTCATTCCCGCCGATCGGACGTCTCGGCGGGTACGAAGGTCCTTCGCCCGGTTCGGCGACCTACGCGACCCGGTCGAGCTGGTGCTGGACAACCTGTCCTCCTGCGAGCACGAAATGGTGGAACCCCCGGCCAATCGTAGGTAAGCGGAGCGGCGCTCAGGAACACGCGGAGAGCAGCTGTCAGCTTCCTGACGCGATGTCGGTGCGGATCGAACTCGCGGCGTCACCTTCTGGACTGCCGGGTATGTTCAGGCGCCACCCCGGAGCCGGAGCGTGGCCGGGAGCCGAGGTCGTCCACATGGCCGAACGGGGCACCCCATCCGGTCTCGCCGTCAGTGACCTGACGCTTCTGATCAAACACCCGAACCCGCTCGCGCCGGGAACGCTGATGCCGGGTCAGTACTCAGCACCCTCGATGTCGTCCCAGTACGGGTCCTGCTGCCGTGCCTCACCGTCGTGCCGCTCAGCCACACCTTCCGGCGCACCGCCTGACCCGTCGGGACACCATGATGGCACGCCCGGCGCCGCGCGGCGGAGAGCGAGACCGGTCAGGCCGATCTCGGACAGCCGCATGCCTGCCTCGAACCGGGACGTCACCTTCAGGACCTTGAGGATGCACGCGACGTGCCGCCGGTAGGTGCGGACGGAGATCCGCATCTGCCGGGCCGCGCTCTCGTCCTTCAAGCCCGCGCACAGCGCGCACAGCACCTCGGTGAGCAGACGAGGCCCGATGAACGTCGTCATCGCTTCGTTGAGCAGCGTGAAGTCGACGGCGACGGCCCGCATCGCCTGGTGGGAACGCCGCAGTGCCCGCACCACCTCCGGCGAGCGGACCAGCGTGGCCCCGGCGTCGGCGGGCAGCACCGCGAGGTCGTCCTCGATCAGCACCGCCTCCGGTGGTGGCGCGGCAAGGAGCCGCACGTCCGCTCCGGCGGCCGTCAGCGCGAGAAGGACGTGCTGGTCGTCGCCCGACGTAGCGGACGCGTCGTGGTGCAGCAGGGTCAGCCGGTGGGTCTGGCCCAGCACCTCGATGCGCAGCACCTCCGCCGGGTCGCCGCCGAGCAGCCCGGCCAGGTCGGCGAGCGACGAACACGAGACGAGCACCCGCTTCCCGGTCCGCGCCCGCAACTCGTCGCGCAGCTCGGTGGCCGGATCCATCCGCCGCGACTGCCGGGGGATCCCGCCCCCCGCCAGCTCCAGCGCCTCGACCAACAGCCGCCGAGCCCCGTCGTACGTCTCGTCTTCCCCAGTCAGGGGAGCTTGTGGCCGCCCTGTGTGCTCCCCGTGTGTTCGTGCGTGCGGCACCGTCGACACGACAGTGTTGCTCACGAATCTCCCTGTTCTCTTATGTTGATGACCCCAGATACGGACTGTTCACCACCATCGCACGCCACGTGACGACCGACAATGCAGTCACCGCGAGTTGGGCCTGTTCGGCGGCACCCACTGAACCGAACGGGGGAGAAACAGCTAATCACCGGCCGTCGATGTTCATTCACGGCGAACACCCCGACGAGTCCGGTAGCTTCCCGGCGAACGGGTGATCGATGACACCCGGCGTCTACGACTCAGCATCGCGTCCGTGGAAACCGACGGACGGATCACCGAACAGGTGCGCGATCGCCACGAAGGAAGCCGATGAAGATTTCACCCCTGCGCACCGACCTCATCCCAAGTGTCATCACCCTCATGGAACTGGGCGAGCCGTACATCCGGACGCGCGCCTACTCCGACTACTGGGCCTACGCCGAACTGTTCTCCACTACCTGTCTGGTGGCACACACCAGCAACGACATCGTCGGCGCCGTCATTGCGTTCCGAAGCCAGGACAACCCCGCCGACATCTACGTCCAGGACGTGATGACCCACCCCGACCACCGGCGGCAAGGCATATCAACAGCCTTGCTCACCGCCCTGCGGGAACAGGCGAAAAGCTGGGGATGCACCAGGCTGTACCTCACCTCCGAACCCGACAACACCGCAGCACACGCCACGTGGCGCACGCTGGACTTCGTCAACGTTGCTGGTGATCGCGACATTGACGGAGTGTCGGTCACCTCCAACTTCAAAGGCCCAGGCAAGAACCGGGCCGTCTATCAACTCGACATGTAGATGGGCGCCTTGGGCTGCGATCTCTCCACGTTTGCACGCAGGGTCGGGCCAACCGGGCATACCAGTCCGCTGTCGTCACCGGCAAGGGCACTGGTTACCGTTGTTTCCCGCTGGTCATGAAGCGTCTTCGTCGGATTGCCGTTGCTCGTACCAGCGACGCCAGCGTCCGCAGCGCTCCACGTAGGAACGAAGCTCACAATTCGTGAACTCCGTCGCGTCCCAGTCCACCGGAAGAATCTCGCCGTTGGCGTCGGAGACGTATGCCCATCCGTGCTGCCCGTCGTCGAGCGTCAGGCGCGTCAGGTCGTACAGGTCGTCTTCGAACGCGTCCAGAAGCTGCCACTCGGCGCGCGAGAGATCCGTAAGGAGTCGGCCGGAGGCGTTCGTGCCAGCGGGCACAAGAGCCGGGTAGACGTGATCACGAAGCGCCGCGACTCGCCAACCGGTGACCGCCGCCGCCCGGCTGGCCGGTACCCGGTCGAGCAACGTCCGTAGGACCTCAGGGAACCTGAGACTGCCATAGACGAACAGGTTCGCCGCTTCCTCCGATAGCAGGTCCAGCCGGCCACAGGCCGGTGAGACCGGCCGGAGTGAGTGGCTCGCGGTATGCCGCATGAAGCACCTTTCGAATCGCCGTAGAGTCAGCTTCGGCGAGGGCTACGAACCAGTCAATGCCAGCCGGGTAAGACCACAGATACGAGCGCAGCAGCGGGTCTGCGCCACGGTCGCTGAGTTCGTTGCCGATCTCCTCGTCGTTCCAGTACGGCACGCGTGCGTGAGCATGCTCGACGCAGTCGCGGACGGTGGCTCCGTTGTTGATCGCCAAGTGCAACTCGGAGCGGACCAACTGCACGTAGTGATCGAGCCGGACCCGAGCCTCCAACGCCGCGTCTTCAGGCACGACGAACAGCGGCATGGCCTGTGCCAGACCTTCGAGCATCACCTGATACGGCGCGTGTACAGACAAGAGGCGGACCCAGGGCACATCCTCTTCCTGGCATCGTGCCGCCAGGCTTGCGCTTTGCAGCCCGTGACCGAGCACCTCGTGTAGGGCGAACTGTCGAGCGCGTACCTCGGTGAACTTGGCGTTACGGAGATTCAGGCGTAGACGTACCTCGCTTCCGGCTCCATCGAGCCAGTACGCCCAGTAGGCGTCCACGTCCGCGATTTCGACCTTCAGATGGTAGGGAGCGCTCGTATTGGTCACCTTGCGTACCAACGGCTCCAGTTCTACGGCAGCAAGCCGGATAGCGTCGGCAGCGTCCTCCGGAGTCAACGGACGTTCGAGTTGTCGCAGATCGTTGTCCGTGTCCTTGCTCCAGCCGACTCCCAGACGTTCGAGCCTGTCGCGCGCGATGTCCCCTCGCTCGCTGACGTAGTCGCTGTCCCAGCCACGCGCGTCACAACCCTGGGTGGCCTTGACATAGTCGTTGAGTTCTGGACGCTCACCGAGCATCGCGGTGAGATAGGCCAAGTCAGCGTCCAGTCGCGCAGCGAGCTGATCGCCGCTCGCTACGGTCTGCCGAAGGTCATGCAGCTGCTGGTACACCTCTGGCCTGCTTGTGGCTGGCGGCACGGGGCGGTCTGACGGCGCACAGTCGAAGTCCGTGATCGCTTGAGCACCGCGGCCGGTCTCATAGGCGTCCCAGGACCGGAGGACGCTCTCGATCTTGTCACGAAGCGACATGTGCAACTTCCCAGTGCAGGGTTACGGCCTGGTTCGGCTTAAGGTAACGGCGGATGAGGGACAGATCCACGCCTCCATCGCGCTCACGCCATTCGAGCGCCTCGGTAGCCGAGTTCTCCGCACCGTCCGGGTGTTCCTCTACGGCCGTGCAGCTCACGAGTTGTGAGGCTCGATGAGCCAAACGGATTGTGAGCCGTCGGGTATAACGGGGGATGAACTGCCGCCAGTAGTGATCATTGACAAAACGGCAACCTTCGCAGACGTAGCCCACGACAGCCGTCTGCTGCGGCTGCACTGCCGGTGAGATCAGGCAGGCGAAGGAGCTCATGGTGCTCGTGTCGTGCTTCCTCTGGATGGCCACCCGATGCTCACTGTCCCCGGATGGTGTGATCTTTAGCGGCCCGTCCGTATGCTCGAACCACAGTTCTGCGTTCAACCTCGACACGGGCCGACTGGTGAGGTTGACCAAGACCCGGCGGTACGTGAGACGCGCCCAGCCATCATCGCCAATATCGAGCGTCATGCCCACGTCCAACTCAACGACACCCTGATCCTGGCGAACGAGCTGTAACCACGTCGCCTCCTCAAGGGTGTCCGTCTCCGGTGCGATCCCCAGTGGTGCGGCAGGAATCGGTGATTCGGTTCTGGGAATGGTGACCTTGTCGGCGAGAAGGTCACCCAACACGGCCGATGACACTTCAAGCAACTTCGCCATCTTGGGCTGCACGTAAGGCTGGGGCTCTCGCTCACCTGATTCCCAGCGGATCACCGTGGTCCGGTCCACATGCATCGCCTCGGCGAACTGCTCCTGCGTGTAACCCGCTGCTTTCCTGGCTCGCGCGAGCCTGGCTCGCTTGCCTGCCACCAGCCCTCCCGATGACCGTAGACGTTGTCGCAGGTCAAACCTAGCAGTGCGACATTCCGACGTCATTACTGCCACTTGTCGGCCGTGGTTTGAACGGCCACCAGCGAACATCCTGGGTTCCACACGTCCTGGGGGTGTGTCCCGATATTTCTTTTGGGCGCGCGCCCCGGGCCGATCGTCTCGGTATCGCCGGAGGAAATCGATGACCAGTACGGACCGGACGGCCGCGTTGCTGCCCCACACGGCGAGCACGGTAGGGCTGCTGCGCGCCGTCTTGGGGCCGTCATGACGGTCACGGGCGAGCGCTTGTTCACGACGTGGGTGACGTCGTTGGGTTGTGTTGATCATGCTGTGACGGATGAGGAGTGCGCTGCCCGCTTGGAGGGAGAGCGTGGTGGTGTGTTCGTGGCGGTGTGTGGGACGTCGTTCTTGCCGGGGC
>NZ_JBARWZ010000158.1:0-8008 GCF_049647105.1 Actinophytocola sp. | reverse complement strand
GCTCGGCGCCGGCGTGCCCGCCCAGCACGGCGAGCCCGCCCGCCACCCGCAGGACGTCCGGGTCCCAACGGTGCAGGCAGTCCAGGACGGCCCGCCGGAACGCGGTGCCCGGCACCGGCCGGTCCGCGTCCGGGCCCAGCTCCCGGCAGTCGGCGACCAGCGCGTGCACCAGCGCCGGGCTTCCGCCGCTCAACGCGTGCAGTGCGGGGGTGAGCAGTGCGGCGGCCTTCGGCTCCAGCACACCGGCCGCGACCCTGGCGACGGCAGCCTCGGACAGCGGACCGAGCCGCACCTCGACGGTGGCCGCCCTGGTCAGCTCGGCCACCGCCAGCGACCGGGCCATCCCGGGCCGGTCCCACTCGCCGAGCACGAGCATGACCCGCGCGGCGCGGGCGCGGCGGCGCAGCGTCGTCAGCACCTGAAGGGTCGCGTCGTCGGCGAACTGGAGGTCGTCCACGACGACGACCAGCGGGGCGTCCTCGGCAAGGCCGAGCAGGACACCGCAGAGACCGTGCGCGGCACGGACACCGGCCGCCACCCCGTCGCTGTCGCCGTCGCCGTCGATCAGGCCTGCCACGCGCTCCGGCACACCGGCGGGCAATGGGGCGCTGCCGAGCAGCTGCCACACCACGCCCATCCGCACGCTCTGTTCCAGCCTCGTGCCGGTCGCGGTGAGCAGGACCGCGCCCTGTTCCGCCGCCACGTCCGCGAACGCGGCCAGTAGCGTGCTCTTGCCGCTGGCGAGCCCACCGGTCACCAGCACCGTCGCGCCCCCACCCGAGGCACACTCCGCCAACACGCCGCGGAGCTGGGATAACTCGGTACGTCTGTCGACCATGGGACTCTCACTTTCCACTCTCGGGAGCGAGGGAAGCGTCGAAAGCGGACCTCGCGATGAACCGGACGGGGTAACGGAAGCGGGTGGGGCCGGCATCAGGGGGCCAGCCAGACGCCGCGTCCCCTTGCCACGGCGGACTCGTGCAGCGACCGGGCGAGCGCTGGTGTCGGGGCGCCCGCGGTGAGCAGCTCCACCAGCAGGACCTGTTCGTCACCCTTGCGGCCGGGATGTTCGCCGCGCAGCACCTGGCCGAGCTCGGCGTCGACCACCCGGTCACCCGCGAGCCTGGCGTCGTCCACGTAGACCTGGTCCGCCGCGACGGCGCAGGCCACGGCGTCCCCGCTGACGTCGACCACCAGCGCACCGGGGTCCAGCGCGTCGGCGGTGAGCAACGCGTCGCCGGGGCCGCCGACCACCACGAGCGCGGCGCCCCGCACCGCGCTCCGCACGTCGTCGACGACGGAAAGGGCCACTCCCGACAGGTCGACGGCGGCCACCAGGGCGGGGTCGGCAGGCGCGCCGCGGGCCGCGCTGGACGGGCACAGCGCGATGCGGTCCACCCGGGGGAACTGGTGGACCAGTAGCACGAGCAGCGGGTCGCGACCGGACCACGAACCCACCAGCACCACCGTCATGGGACCGGTGGCCGCGGTCAGCTCACGCGCGGCCAGCGCGGTGAGGGCGGCCGCTCGGCAGTCCCGCAGACCGGCGGCCGGGAACACACACCGTGCCCTGTGGTGCGCGTCCTCGAGCACCACCAGCTCGGGGTCCTCGTACCCGGGCACCAGGCGCGCGCCGTCGCACCGGTCCGTGCCGAGGAGCTCCTCGCCGACGAGGTCCGCCGCGGCGACGCCACCGAGGGCGACTGCCGTGTCCCGCCCGCTGAGCTGGATCAACGGTGTGGCCATCTGCGTCCCCTGACGTGTGCGCGATGCGGTCAGGACGAAGAGTCGCCACCGGCTCTACCAAGGCTCTACCGGTCCGTTGAGAGCGACCGAGGAGAGCCGTTGGCCAACTTGGCGTCAGCAACGGACACCAGCACTCAGGGAGTGGACATGAACAGGGTCTCGAAGCTCGCCACCAAGGTCGCCGCCTCGACCGCCGCCGGCATCGCGGGCATCGCCACCGTCGTCTTACTCACCGCCTCCGGCGGCGCCACCGTGTCGGCGGACGGTGTCTGCACGGACGACATGCACTGGGTGGTCTGCCCGACCGTGGAACAGGTCACGGACACCGTCACCGACATCACCGACGGCCTCACCGGCGATCTCACCGACGACATGCACTGGTGACCGGGGAACCTCACCCAGCGTCGAGCTGCGACAGCAAACGGGTGGCCTCCTGGGAATCCAGGCCACCCAACAGGGTCCTGGCGCGATCCGCCCGCTCGCCTGCCTCGGCAGGCGCCCCCATCCCCGCGTACATCCCCGACTGCAGGATCAACGTCTTGGCGTGCCAGAGCGCCGATCCGAGATCCGCGAAGACCACCCCGGCCGCGGCCAGATGCAGCGCCCCGGTCTCGTGGTCGCCCCGGCCGAGGCTGATCTCGCCGAGAACGTACAGCGACTGCCCCTCCACCAGCCGCTCCCCCAGCAGCAGAGCCAGGTCCAGCGCCGCGTGCAACGCGGTCTCCGCCTCCTCGGCCCTGCCCTCCCGGTACAGCGCGATCCCGAGCCCGTACTGGGCGTACGCCTCCCCCATCCGGTCGCCGATCTGGTGCACGATGTCGCGCACCCTGGACAGGTCCCGCTGCGCGTCCACCAACGCACCCGACTCAAGGCGCAGGTTCGCGAACCGGTACAGCACCTGTGCCTCGCCCCGCAGGCACCCGACCTCACGGCAGATCGACAGCGCGCTGTCGAGCAGCTCCGCCGCGAGTGCCCCGTCCCCCTCGTTCCCCCGGAACTCCGCCACGCTGCGCAGCACCTGCGCCTCGCCCATGCGGTCGCCACACTCGCGCAGCAACGCCAGCGACTCGGTGTACTTCTCCAGCATCGTCGCCGAGTCGCCGTGCAGGCTGTCGATGATGGCGGAGTTGCGCAGCACCAGCGCCCTGCCGTGGCCGTCGCCGACCTCGGAGAAGATCTCCAGCGCCTCGGCGAAGCACTTGTCCGCGTCGGCCAGCCGCTTCTGCGCCAGGTTCAGCGTGCCAAGCGAGTAGAGCATCACCGCGTAGCCGCGCCGGTTCTCCGCTCGCCTGGTCACATCGAGGCCGAGCGTCGCGGTCTCGCGCCAGTAGTCGTAGTAGCCCTTGACCTCGAACAACGTGATCGACGTCAGCGCAAGGTCCCAGCACAGCTCGTCCAGCCCGGTCGCCGCGGCCTGGCGGACCGCCTCGACCAGGCCCGCCCGCTCGGAATCCCACCACGCCATCGGATTCGTCGACCGGTCGCGGCGCACCCGGCCGGGGGGACGCCACCTCGGCGCGGTCCCGTGCAGGATCGTGTAGTCGCCGCCGTACTCGTCACGGTGCGCGTCCTCCGCGAGGGCGAGCCACCCGCCGATCACCCGCTCCAGCGCCGCCGACCGCTCCTCCGCGCTCTCGGTCGCGGTGAGCAGCTCCCCCGCGTAGATCCTGATCAGGCTGTGGAACCGGTAGCGCAGCCGCTCTCCTGGAATGTCCACCACGTCGAGCAACTGGGCCTCGACCAGCTGCTCCAGCACGTCCTCTGCGTCGATCAGGTCGGTGCCGAGCAGCGCGGCCGCCATCCACGCCGGGAAGTCCGCCGCCCGCACCACCGCGAACAGCCGCAGCAGGCGCTTGGCCCGCTCCGGCAGGCTGCGGTAGGTCAGGTCGATGTTGAAGCGCAGGCCGTAACCGCGGTAGGTGAACTCGTCGAGCCTGCCGACCTCGTCCTGCAGCCGGGCGACCAGCGCGGCCACCCGCCAGTGCGGCCGGGACTCCAGCCGGGCGCCCGCGATCCGCAGCGCCAGCGGCAGTCCGCCGCACAGCGCGACCAGTTCCTCGACCGAGCCGGTCTCGGCGGCCACCCGCCGAGGACCGATGATCTTCGCGAGCAGGCCGGTCGACGCCTCGGTGTCGAGCACGTCGATGTCGAACCACCGCGCGCCGAACAGCCCCGGCAGGCGCATCCGGCTCGTCGCGATCACCGCGCACGTCGCGCTGCCCGGCAGCAGCGGCACCACATCCACCTCACTGGTGACGTCGTCCAGCACCACCAGCACCCGCTTGTCGGCGAGCAGGCTCCGGTACATCTCGGCCCGCTCCTGCGGGTCCTCCGGCACGGCCGCGCCGTTGACCCCGAGCGAACGGAGGAAACGCGCGAGCAACGCCGCCGACGGATCGTCCATTCCCGAGTGGTTCTGCAGGTCGCCGTAGAGCTGCCCGTCGGGGAACTGCTCGCGCAGCTCGTGCGCCACCCGCACCGCCAGGCTCGACTTGCCGACCCCGCCCTTGCCGGAGATGCCCACGATCCGCACCGCGTAGGCGCCCTGGTCGCCCTCGGGGGCGATGGTCGCCTTGATCGCCTCGATCTGCTCCTCGCGGCCGGTGAAGTCGGCGATGCTGGCGGGCAGCTGCCTCGGCGCCGGCACCCGGTCGGCGTGCCCCCGCTGCGCGCTCTCCTGCGGGAGTTGCGCGGGCGCCTTCGCCGCCGCGGGTACCGGCGGGGTGTAGTCCAGCGTCGGGTCGCGGTTGAGGATCGCGGTCTCGAGCTTGCTCAGCTTGTTCCCCGGCTCGATGCCGAGTTCCTCGGACAGGACGGCCCTGGTCCGCCTGGCCGCGTCGAGCGCGTCGGCCTGCCTGCCGCAGCGGTAGAGCGCGATCATCCGCAGCTCCGCCAGCGGCTCGTTGTACGGGTGCTCCTCGACCAGGGCGGCCAGCTCGCTGATCACCGTCTCGTGCCTGCCGAGGGCGAGGTCGAGCCGCACCCGCTCCTCGATCGCGGCGACCCGCCCGTCCTCGAACGAGGCCGCGCCGCGCTGCACCAGATCGCTGCTGATGTCGGCCAGCATCGGCCCGCGCCACAGCGCCAGCGCCGCGCGCAGCGTCCTGGCGGCGTCCTCGTGCAACCTCTTGCGTGCCTGCGCCCGCCCTTCGGCGACCAGCGCGGTGAACTCCTGACTGTCCAGGTCGGCGGTGGGCAGTTCGAGCAGATAGCCGGGCGGCTTGGTCTGAATGGCCTCCGGAAGACCGGCGTCGTGGGCGAACAGCTTGCGCAGACCGTAGATGCAGGTCTGGATCTGGGCACGTGCCGTCGACGGCGGCTCCTCGTCCCACAGCGCGTCGACCAGCGAGTCGATGGGCGTCACCCGGTTCACGTTGAGCGCGAGCATGGCCAGCACCACCCGCTGCCGGGGGCCGCCGATGTTCACCGACCTCCGGCCGACCACGAGTTCGAGCGGACCAAGCAGCCGCAACTTCATTCATGCCCCCGGCAATGCCCGCCACGCCCTTCAAAATGTGAAAGTAACTCTAACCCTATTGGTTCCGCGAGAGACCCCATACCCGCACGGCCTCACGCATCGATCCGCCACGTGGGATGAGCTTCGCCGTAACCCACTGCTCCGATCAGATGATGAGCCATCATCCCCCGATAGCTCAGTCCATACTGGACGTCAAGCGACGGTCGGCTGGTCCTGTCCCGCGTTCCCTGAGCCGGAACACGGTCATTCATCAAGCCGGACAGCATTTGTTACCCAACGTTTTCTTGACACCTCGGCATCGACCGGCACCGCCCAAGCTGACAGCGCGACCACAATGTCCATTGTGGACCTATCCGATGGCGCGGTGGCCGGATCGGCCGGCGCGCGGCTGCGTCAGGTAGTCGACGCCCCGGCGGCGCGCGCGGTATGGCGGCGGGCACTTTCGGCCATCTCCACCAGTCAGCGCCCGTTCGCCAGGTAGACGGTGGCGGTCGCGTCCCGGCCCTGGAGCGGGTTGGCGAAGGTGATCACGTCGGCACGCACGGCGGGGAAGCAGGTCTCCAGCGCCGAGGTGAACTCCGGGTCGGGTGGATCGTTGGACCACAGGGCGAAGACCCCACCCGGGTGCAGGTGGTCGAGCACCCGACGCAGTCCTTCCGGTCGGTAGAACGCGGCGTGGCCGGGGTGCAGCAGGTGCCGTGGGGAGTGGTCGATGTCGACGAGAACGGCATGAAACCGGCGGCCCGGCACCGCCGGGTCCAGACTCGGTGAACGCACCAGCGCGAAGAAGTCGCCGTGCACCGTCGCACACCGCGGGTCGGCGGTCAGTCGCTCGCCCAGTGGAATCGCGCCCCGTTCGTGCCACTCGATGACCTCGGCGAGCGCGTCGATCACCACCAGCGACCGCACACGGGGCTCGTCCAGGACAGCGTTCGCGGTGTAGCCGAGCCCGAGCCCGCCAACGGCCACGTCCAGTTCGGTGCCGGGCAGGTCCGCGAGTGCACGCCTGGCCAGTTCCTCCTCGGCAACGGTGAACAGGCTCGACATCAGGAACTCGTCGCCGAGCTTGATCTCGTAGACGTCCTTTTCCGTGGACGGATCCCACCGGCGGCGGAGCGTGAGTTCGCCCATCGGCGTCGGCCGCCAGTCGATCTCCTCGAACCGAGTGCTCACCGCGAACCCACCCTTACCTTCCGGACCGCGCCAACTCCGACGGACCATCGTCAGCTTCTGCTCTCACGTGAGGTTAGAGCCGCGGCAGCATGCCTGCACGCGCAGGCCCTCTGAAAGTGGCGGCCGACGGGCCTGCGCTCTCCTCTCTCTCATGTGGACAGCTCAGGCCGACCTTGCCCCCAGGCGGATGGCCGGTCGTGAGGTGAGGACCCGCCGAACGCCGAGGGAAACGTCGCCGCCACCGCGCCGAGCAGGACGGCACGCAAAGCCTGGTTCTCCGGTCACGGGTTCCTGCAGGGCCCGGCCGTCGGCCAGGTGATCGCCGACCTCTACCTTGGACGTAGGCCATTGGTCGACGTGTCCCCCTGGACGCCCGGCGATTCGAACAAGACGCCCACCGGCGGGAGGTCAACTGCGTGTGAACGAGACATCCGTGTGGTTGCGGGCCGAGGCCCGCTCGACCGAGCGGCGTTCCCCGCTCGTGCCCGACGACGCGCGCCGCCTGGTGGCGGCCGGTGTCACGGTGGCCGTGGAGAACTCGCCCCGGCGGTGTTTCCCGGTCAGCGAGTACGAGGCGGCCGGCTGTCGCGTGGTCGAGGAGGGCTCGTGGGTCGGCGCGCCGGACGACGCGATCGTGCTGGGGCTCAAGGAGCTGCCGGACGAGCCGGCCACCCTTCGGCACACCCACGTCTTCTTCGGGCACGCGTTCAAGAAGCAGCCGGGCGCGGAGCGGCTGTTGCGCCGGTTCCGCGACGGGGGCGGGACACTGCTCGACCTCGAGTACCTGGTCGACGGCACGGGCAGGCGGCTGGCCGCGTTCGGGTACTGGGCAGGCTATCTCGGCGCGGCGCTCGCCGTCCTGCACGCGTCGGGCACCCTTTCCGCGCCGCTGACCGGGTTCAGCCGGGACGAGCTCGACGCCGCGCTGACGAAGGTGGCGGGCACCGGTGCACCGGCCACGCTCGTGACGGGTGCGCTTGGCCGGTCCGGGCGGGGTGCGCGGGACGCGCTCGCCGTGGCCGGGGTGGCGCCGACGTGCTGGGACCTCGAGGAGACCCGCGAGCTGGACAAGGGTGCCCTGCTCGCGCACGACGTGCTCGTCAACGCGGTGCTCGCGACCGGCCCTGTCCAGCCGTTCGTCGAGGAGACCGACGTGGCCGACCCGGCACGGCGGCTGGCCACGATCTCGGACGTGAGCTGTGACGTCGGCGGCGCCTACAACGTGCTGCCGATCTACGACTCGACCACGAGCTGGGCGCGGCCGGTACGCAGGCTGTGGGACGCCCCACCGCTCGACCTCATCGCGATCGACAACCTGCCATCGCTGCTCCCCTTCGAGTCCAGTGTGGACTTCTCGGCGCAGCTGGCGCCGCTGCTCCCGTCGATCGGGCAGCCGGAGTCGGCGTGGGACACCACGCTGGCCAGTTTCCACTCCGCGAAGAAGGAGCTCGTCGGTGACTGACCTCGTGCCACCCAGCGGTGTCGTCCACTGGCTCGGTGCCGGGATGTCCACCGGCAGCGGCCTCGGCGTCGTCTGCGAGACCGCCGCCGGCGTCGTGCTGTGGGGCCGGACCCCGGCCCGCGCCGAGCAGGCGCTGGACCGCCTCGGCC
>NZ_JBARWZ010000157.1:0-47759 GCF_049647105.1 Actinophytocola sp. | reverse complement strand
GGCCCCGGCACCGTGGTCAGCGCCGCGGCGACGGCGGCGACGACCAGCGCCGCCACGGCCACCGGCACGGCGATCGGCCGTGCCTTGTCACGGGTCCAGTGGTCCCAGGCCACGGCGCCCTCGTCGGCCCACGCCGGCCGCGTCTCCGGCGGCGCGCCCTGCCACAGGTGGTCGGCGCGCAGCACCGCGCGGCTCGCCGCGTCGAGCGAAGCGGCGTCCGACGGGTCGGGTGCGCGGCCTCCCATGTCAGCCCGGCTGGTGGTCGCCTGCCGCGCGGCGGCGAGCCAGGTGCACGGTCAGCAGCGTCACGGCCAGCACCACCGCCACGAGCGCCACCCAGCCGCCACCCGACATCCGCTGTGTCACCTCGGCCTG
Organism: Actinophytocola sp.; assembly: GCF_049647105.1. Lineage (GTDB taxonomy): Bacteria > Actinomycetota > Actinomycetes > Mycobacteriales > Pseudonocardiaceae > Actinophytocola. The sequence goes on along the minus strand of NZ_JBARWZ010000157.1, from coordinate 47,384 downwards.
CGCGACCGGGGTGTCCGGCGTGTCACCGGCCGGGATCGTGCTCGGCAGCTGCGGAGTGGTCGTAGGCGGGGGCGCCGCGGTCGTCCTGGCCGCCGCGGTCAGCTCCTTCTCGCCGCCGGTGCTCACGATGCGCTGCGTGTCGATCTCGATCGGCTGCTGCACGACCGGCACGACGGCCGGGCCCGCGAGGGTGATGTCGATGGCGGGCGCCGCGCCCGTCGGCGTGACCGACAGGGTGAGCGGGTCCTCGGTCGTGGTCACGGTCCCGTTCGACACCTGCTTGCCGTCGGCGTCGGCGAACGTGGCGTCGGTGGCCGTGACCGTCACCGGCACGTCCGGCACGCCGGTGCCGCCCGCATTGGTGACGGTGATCGTCCAGTCGGCGGTGGCGCCGATCTGCTGCGCGCCATCGGGCGCGGCGACCGTGGCCGTCCACGGGCCGCGGTTGACGGCCGCGTCGGCCTGCAGCGCGGCCACCGCGGCCTGTGCGCCCGAGGGGAGCTTCGACAGGTGGAACGGCGCGTCGTAGGCGATGTGGCGGAAGTCGTTGGCCGGGTCGAGCTGACCGGCGTTCTGCGGCCCCGCCGTCCACGTGTGCAGCAGGTGCGCGAGGGCGGCCGCCTCGTCGGCGCTGTCGGTGCCGGCGTACCGCAGCAGCAGGTACGAGATGTCCGACGCGACGTTGGGCGGGAGGTCGGTGCCCCACTTGGTCTTCAGCGCCGCGCCCGGCTGATACTGCTCGTCGCTGTCCGGCGCGAGGTGCGCGAACTGCACGCACCACACCTTCTTTCCACCGACCACATAGGACCCGAGCCAGTCGGCGGGGTCCGGGTTGTTCAAGTATGGCTGGGCGGGCGTGGTCAGGTGGCCGACACCCTGCTGCACCTCAGCGACGGCGGACGGCGCCCCGGTGAGGGAAACGCAGGCGACCACGGCGGTGACCGCCATGCCCACACCGAACCGACGGACGGACGGACGCTGCTTCCCGGTACGCACAGGCACGGGGACAGCATTCTGGGTCGACCCCTACGCCGACAATCCCCCAGCAGAGGGGCCGGAATTCACACGGGTATACCAACGCCGACCCGCTCAGCTCACGGAGAGCGACGGTCAGCCCTGGTTCTCCTCGGCCGCGCGTACCTTCTCGCGCACCTCGTCCATGTCCAGCTCGCGGACCTTGCCGATCAGCTCGGCGAGTGCGGGCGCGGGCAGCGCGCCCGGCTGGGCATACACGACGACGCCGTCCCGGACCACCATCAGCGTGGGGATCGACGAGATGCCGAACGCCTGCGCCAGCTCCACCTCGGCCTCGGTGTCGACCTTGCCGAACGTGAGGTCGGGATTGTTCTCGGCGGCGTCCTCGAAGACCGGCGCGAACTGCCTGCACGGCCCGCACCAGGCCGCCCAGAAGTCCACGAGCACCGTCCCCGGCAAGCTCACGGTGTCGCCGAAGTTGTCCTTCGTCAGCTCGATCGTCGTCACTGTGCCTCCCTTGCGTCTGTCCCGGGTGCAGCGCGGCAGCGCACCCGTTCATTCCCGATCATGGCCCATGTCCGAGTTGAGGAACTCGCGCCGCCGTGTCACCGTGCACGATGACCACCGTGCTCACGATCCTCGCAGGCATGGTCGTCGTGTTCGGCCTGACCGTGCTCACGGGATACTTCGTCGCGCAGGAGTTCGGCTACATGGCCGTTGACCGCGCGCGGCTCAAGGCCCGTGCCGCCGATGGCGACGCCGGGGCGGAACGCGCACTCGACATCACCCGCCGCACCTCCTTCATGCTCTCCGGCGCCCAGCTCGGCATCACGGTGACCGGGCTGCTCGTCGGCTACGTCGCGGAACCACTCATCGGCGCGGGCATCGGCGACCTGCTGGGAGGCGCCGGGCTGTCGCGGGCGGCCGGTGTCGCGATCGGCACGGTGTTCGCGCTGTTGTTCTCCACCGTCGTGCAGATGGTGTTCGGCGAGCTGTTCCCGAAGAACCTCGCCATCGCCAGGCCGGAGCCGGTCGCCCGCAAGCTCGCGTGGTCCACCGCCCTGTACCTTTCGGCCTTCGGCTGGCTGATCCGGCTGTTCGACCAGGCGTCGAACCTGCTGCTCAAGGTGGTGTCGATCGAGCCGGTGCACGACGTCGAGCACGCCGCGACCCCGCGCGACCTCGAGCACATCGTCGCCGCCTCCCGCGACAGCGGCGACCTGCCCCCCGAGCTGTCCACGCTGCTGGACCGCACGCTGGACCTGCACGAGCGGACCGCGCAGCACGCGATGATCCCCCGCACCTCGGTCACCACGGTCAGCGGCGGCGCACCGGTCGCCGAGGCGATCGACGTGATGGCCGCGTCGCACTCGCGGCTCCCGGTGCTTGGCGCGGACGTTGACGACGTGCTTGGCATCGTCCGCCTTCGCGACGTGCTCGCGCTGTCGCGGGACGACCTCGCCACGACCGTGGTCCGCGACGTCGCCCGGCCGGCCGTGATGGTGCCGGAGTCGCTGCCGCTGCCCACCGTGCTGGCGCGGCTGCGGGCGGCAGGCGAGCAGATCGGGTGCGTCGTCGACGAGTACGGCGGCCTGGCCGGGGTGATCACCGTCGAGGACATCGCGGAGGAGCTCGTCGGGGAGATCGCCGACGAGCACGACCCCGACGGCACGCACGCCCCGGTCCTTCGCGACGGCGCCTGGACGCTGCCGGGGGCCACGCACATCGACGAGGTGGAGCGGCTGATCGGCCACGACCTGCCGGACGGCGACTACGAGACCGTCGCCGGGCTCGTCATGGCGGAGCTGCAGCGGCTGCCGCGTCATGGTGACGTCGTGAAGATCACGTTGCCGACGGCGCAGGGCGAACCGGGAAGGGCGATCAGCGTCACGGTCGAGGCCATCACCCGGCGCGTGCCAGGCACCGTGTCCATCACCGTCGCCGAGTCCACTGTGGAGGGTTCGCGATGAGCGGCATGAGCACGTGGCTCGCTCTGGTCGTCTCGGCCGGGATCGTCGCGCTGAGCGCGTTCTTCGTCGCCATCGAGTTCGCGCTCGTCGCCGCCCGCCGCCACCGGCTGGAGGAGGCGGCGGAGCGCAGCGTCGCCGCACGGGCCGCGCTCGCCAGCGCGCGTGACCTTTCGCTGTTGCTGGCCGGGTCGCAGCTGGGCATCACCCTGTGCACGCTGGCGCTCGGCGCCATCACCAAACCGGCTGTGCACCACATGATGACGCCGCTGTTCACCGGCTGGGGCCTGCCGGAGGTGACGGCGGAGGTGATCGCGTTCGTGCTCTCGCTGATCGTGGTCACCTTCGTGCACCTCGTGGTCGGCGAGATGGCACCCAAGTCGTGGGCCATCGCCCACCCCGAGCGGTCCGCGACACTGCTCGCGATCCCGATGCGCGGGTTCATCTGGCTGACCCGCCCGATCCTGGTCGCGCTCAACGGCGCCGCGAACTGGTGCCTGCACCGCTTCGGGGTGGAAGCGCTGGACGAGATGTCCGAGGGCCGCGGCCCCGACGACCTTCGCCAGCTGCTCGACCACTCCGCGCGGGCCGGTTCGCTGGACCCGGCACGCCACGACCGGCTCGCGGCGGCACTGGAGGTCAACGTCCGTCCACTGAGGACCATCCGGCGGCCGATCAGCGAACTGGCCGAGGTGGCACCGGACGCGAGCCCCTCGGACATCGCCCGCGTTGCGCACGAGACCGGGCACCTCCGGCTCGTCGTGCGCACGCACGGGCGACCGCTGGGCGTGGTCCACGTCCGGGACGCCGTGACCCGGCCGGAAGCCACGAAAGCGGCGGACCTCATGCGCCCGGTCCGCACCCTGTCGGGCGACACCCCGATCTACGCGGCGCTCAGCACCATGCGGGAGTCCCGCAACCACCTCGCGCTCGTCGAGGAGAACGGGGAACTGGCCGGGCTGGTCACCCTGCAGGACCTGCTCGACCAGCTGCTGCTCTCGGAGACGCCCGGCTGACGATGTCCACTCGGCAGGTCACCTCTCTGGTAGCTTCCATGGAAGTTAATGGACTAGGCTGTCCGGGTGCCACTCGACCACGTCGCCCGTATCCAGGCCGAATGGGCCCGCGAACGCCCCGACCTCGACGTCAGCCCGCAGGGTGTGATCGGCCGCCTGCACCGGCTCGCCGGTCATCTCACCGAGCAGCTCATGGTGGTGTACCGGCGTTTCGGCCTCGGCGAGGGCGACTTCGACGTGCTCGCCACACTGCGCAGGGCGGGTCCGCCGTTCGAGCGCGCACCCGGCGAGCTTGCCCAGTTCACGATGGTCACCACCGGCGCCATGACCAAGCGGATCGACCGGCTCGAACGCGACGGCCTGGTCACCCGCAGGCGCAGCACCGCCGACGGGCGCGGCCGGGTCGTCGCGCTGACCCTCGCGGGCCGGGAGCTGATCGACACCGCGTTCACCGAGCACATGCGCAACGAGCGCGGGCTTCTCGATGGGCTGTCCGCCGAGGACGCGGCGGCACTCGAGGCGCTGCTCACGACGTGGCTCGCGCGGTTCGAGACGGCCCACGACTGATCTGGGCGGGAATTCCTCACCAATCGGCCGTGTGCTTTCCACTTTCCTGCGGTGGGCGCGGCTTCGCTGGTTAATGTGGAATTCGGTCCCGTCGCCGAATTCCCCTGCGAGGTAAGGAAATGAAACGCCGCGATCTGCTCCGCTCCACGATGGGCGCCGCCACCGCCGCCGCGGTCGCCGGCCTCGTCGGCCCGTCGACCGTCGCCGCCGCGCAGGCGGCCGGGCAGCGCAGGCCGGACACGCTGCGCGTGCGGATCCTGATGTACGACGGCGTCGAGGAGGTCGACTCGATCGGCCCGGCCGAGGTGTTCGACATCGCCCGGGTGTACTTCGACGCCAAGATCGACGTGAAGTACGTGACCGTGGACGAGCCGAGGGTCATCCCCATGAACCGCGGCGCGAAGATGGTGGTGGAACACCGCTGGCGCTCGCGCGACGCGGACATCGTCATCGTGCCGGGCGGTGGGTGGCGCGACCCGGAGGCGCCGGGCACGCACGTCGAGATCGCACGCGGCGTGATCCCCCGCGCGATCGCCGAGGCCCACGACGGCAGGCGGATCATCGCGGGGGTGTGCGTCGGCGTGATGCTGATGTCGGCCGCCGGGCTGACCAAGGACCGCCCGTGCACCACCCACGCGCTCGCCAAGGAGCGGCTCGAGGCGGAGGGCGGGATCCTCAAGACGGCACGGGTCGTCGACGCGGGCACGGTCGTCACCGCCGGTGGCGTCACGTCCGGTATCGACGAGGCCCTGTGGCTGGTGGAACGCGAGTTCGGCCCCGACATGGCGGTCGGCGTGGAACGCACCCTCGAGTACGAACGGCGCGGCACCGTCTGGCGCGCCTGAGTACCGTCAGCGCTCGTCGTCGTTGTCGGGCACGGCCCGCTGCTGTTCGCGGACGTCCTCGGGGTCGGCCTCGAGCGTGTCGTCCGCCTGCGCCGTCACCGCATCGTCCTCGTCCTCGGCGGTGACGGCCAACTGCTGCTCGAGCAGGTCCACCTCGTCCGCCGTCGGCTCCGGATCCACAATCCCCTCCAATGGCTCCGACTGCTCGCTCCAGTGGAGCAGTCCGATCGTCATCGTGAGCGCGCGGCGCACGGTGTCGAGCCCCGTCTCGATGCCCGTGCTCGTGCCGACCTCGCGCACCGCGAGGTCGAGCTGGAACGACGCGTCCTCCTGGCAGTTGTTCAGGTCGGCGAGCATGGCACGGATGGTCGCGCGCACCGGCGGGTCCAGGTCGTCGATGCCGACCTGGTCGTTGTCGTCGTCGCGGAGGTCGATCGCGAACGCGGCGCGGTCCCGCAGCGGGCCAGCGCTGTCGCGCACCGCGGACGTGGCCACGTTGATGAGCTCCGCGACGATCTCGCGTACGTAGGCGCGCAGTTCATCCGCCTGGTGCGCCGCCACTGTCTCCAGGGTTTCGGTCAGGCCTGTCTGATCGGCGTCCAGCACGCAGTGAACCAACTGGTGGGCCGTGGCCTGCGCTTCGGGGTCGTCGCTGCGCATCGAACATCTCCTTCGCCGCTGCGGCCGTGATACCGCGGCGGGCGTACCCTCGGGCGGCCGTCCCCAAACCTGCCGGTGGGACGACCGGGGTCGATCCCCAGGAGCCACAGGACAAGTAGCACGCCCCGGGCAAACGCGCCATTCAGCCGGTTTCCGTTCGACTACCGTGGGTACCCGCACCCCGTACACCGAACGAGAGGTGCAAGCCATGGACAGCAACAGCTATGTGGCGTTCCTCGTCATCGGCACCGTGGCGGTCCTGATCGACGGGCAGATCATCTACCGCAACGGCCGTCGGTTCCTGCAGCAGGCCACGCCCAACGCCCCCGCGGAGTCACTGACGAAGCTCGTGTCGGTGCTGTTCCACCTCGGCACACTGGGCGTGCTGGCGTTGATCTCCGTGATCGACGTCGGCGGCTACGACATCCAGGGTGTGGTGGTGCGACTGGGAATCATCCTGATCGTCATCGGGATCGCCCACTGGATCGCGGTGTCCGCGCTGTCGCGGATCCGCGACCGTGAGGAGTTCGAGGAGTACACGAACGCCGAACGCGAAGCACGGCGCAAGGCCAACGAGGCGGCCCTGCGCGCACAGGGCACCTACGTGCCGGAGCCGACCCAGAGTCCTGTCTACAACGGGGAAAGCGCGACCGCGGTCGTCAACCCGCAGCAGCAGTACCCGCCGAGGTAGGCGCGTCGAACAGCGCGCTGACGGACTCGCCGTTGTGGATCCTGCGCATGGCCTCGGCCAGCGCGGGCGCCACGGACAGCACCGTCAGCTTGTCGGAGCGCTCGGCGATCGGCACCGTGTTGGTGCAGACGATCTCGGTGACGTCTGCCTGACCGCCGATCCTGCCGAGCGCTCCGGCGGCGAACAACCCGTGGGTGCACGCGACCCGGATCGACGCCACCCCGCGCTCACGCAGCTTCGACAGCAGCTCGATGACCGTGCTGCCCTTGGCGATCTCGTCGTCGAGCACGATCACGTCCCGGCCCGCCACGTCACCGATGATCGAGGTGATCTCCACCCGGTCGTCGGTGAAGCGCTGCTTGGCACCCGCCGCCACCGGCACGCCGAGCAACCGCGCGAAGTGCGATGCCTCCTTGGCGTTGCCCAGGTCCGGTGACACGACGATGGAGTTCGACAGGTCGTAGCGCCGGAAGTAGCTCGCGAGCTCCCGCAGCGCGTGCAGATGGTCGACCGGCACGCTGAAGAAACCGTGCACCTGCGGCGAATGCAGCGTCATCGCGAGCACCCGGTTCGCTCCCGCCGCGACGAGCAGGTCGGCGACGAGCCTGCCCCCGATCGAGATGCGCGGTGTCTCCTTCTTGTCCGACCGCGCGTACGCGTAGTGCGGCAGGACGACGGTCGTCCGCGCGGCCGACGCGCCTCGTGCGGCGTCGAGCATCAGCAGCAGTTCGACGAGGTGCTCCTGAACCGGCGTGACGAGCGGCTGGATCAGGAACACGTCGCGTTCGCGGCAGTTAGCCTGGAGCTGCACCTCGAGACAGTCGTTGGCGAACCTGGTCAGCCGCACCGGCCGCAACGGCACCTCGAGGTGGTCGCAGATCTCCGCCGCCAGCTCAGGGTGGGCACTCCCCCCGAAGACCGCGATCTCGCGCAAAAAACGCACGCTAGTCCGCCTCCCCGGAATTAAAAGTGCTGGTCCCGACCCAGCGCATCCTCGGACCGCGGCTGGTTGGTGGCTGGGTGCCGTCACGTTCCCCTGAGGTCACTGTTGGTCAGGCCCAGACCCTCGCACAAAGATCCATAGGACAGATCCTAACCCGCCCCCGGATGATGAGCTTCTAGCCGCGGACACTAGAAGCTTGTTGGGATCGAGGGGTGGCGCTGCACCTGGAGCGCGGCACGCACGACGGTCTCCTTGTACAGCGCGGCGACGCGGCCGGTCAGCACGGCCTCCTTCGGCTCGTCGTCGGCGTTCACGAACTGCACGAGCCCGTCGCGGCGGCCGAGGCTGATGCACTGGTTCACGTAGCGGAACCGGAACGGCTTCGGGTCCTTGCCGTCGCGGCGGGCCAGCAGCGCGCGGATCGCCTGCTGTGCCGCGGGCAGCCCGGTGGCACACGCCATGCGCAGCTCCTGGCCGTTCTGCCTGCGCACGGCCGCCGCGTCACCGACGCCGTACACGTCAGGGTGCGACGTCGACCGCATGGTCTCGTCGACGACCATCCTGCCGTGCCCGTCGACCGCGAGCCCGGCCTCCCCGGCAAGCGACGGCACGGTGAACCCGGTCGTCCACACGACCACGTCCGAAGGGACGTGCTCGCCGCCTGCCAGCACCACGCCGTCGGCACGCACCTCCCCGACGTTCACCTCCTCGCGCAACTCGATGCCCAGCCGCGTGAACGTGCGGCGCAGGTGCCGCCGCCCCTTCTCCGACAGCGCCGCCCCCAGCGCACCCGCCGTCACCAGGCGGACCTTCAGCTCTGGGCGCTGCTCGGCCAGTTCGGTGGCCGCCTCGATGCCGGTAAGTCCCCCGCCGACGACCGTGACCACGTCGCCGTCGCGCAGCCGGGCGCGCAGGCGCTCGGCCTCCTCCGCCACGGCCACCGTGCCAGCGTGCTCGGCGGCACCGGGCACCGACTCGAGGTCCATGCGGCTGCCGAGCGCGTAGACGAGCGTGTCGTACGGGAGCCGCTCCCCGCCCGCCAGTACGACCGCCCTGTCCCCGGTGTCGATGGCGGTGGCCCGGTCGACCACCAGCCGCACCCCGGTACCCGCCACCAGGTCCGCGAGGGAGTGTTCCCGCAGGTCCTGCCCGGCGGCGAACTGGTGCAGCCGCACTCGCTCGACGAACCGGTCCCGGTCGTTCACCAGGGTCACCGACACGTCCTTCGCCCGCGCGGCCAGCCGTGCCGCGATCTGGCCCGAGTAGCCGCCGCCGAGAACCACGATCCGAGTAGTCATCTCGTTCCCCTTTCTCCACACGGTGGACTGATGTCGCGGGATTTTCGTGACACCAGGAGAGCGAGAGTCGAGTCACACCGCGTACGGTCGGCATCGTTCCCGGGACTTACTGGAGGTAGGAAGTCATGCGAATCGTCACGGACCCCGCGCGCTGTGTGGGCGCCGGCCAGTGCGCGCTCACCGAGCCGTCCGTGTTCGACCAGAGCGACGAGGACGGCACGGTCGTGCTCCTGACCGACCAAGCCGAGGGCGAGACCCTCGACAACGTGCGGGAAGCCGTCGATCTCTGCCCCAGCCAGGCCATCTCGATCGAAGAGGACTGAGCGCCGCCGCCCGGCCGTGTCTCACCGGACCGGCCGGGCGGACAACTTGCTCCTGAGGTTGCACCGTACCCAGTTCTGTGAATTTCACACCGACATTCGTCGGTAGTGGGCGCTTGGCAACGGTTCGCACACTGTCCGTGTTCGACCCTGCAATGTTCGTCACGGACCTCGGGGGCACCTCATATGACAGACACGACCACGCGCACCCTGCTGCGCAGGGCGGGCGTCACCGTCGCCTGCGCACTGGCCGCGACCGCCACCGGCCTCGGCGGTGTCGCGGCCGCGAGCCCGGCCGCCGCGCCGGGTGACCACATTCCGGCCTCGATCAATCCCGCGGACTGCGACTCGATCCCGTCCCAGCACGACGTCGCGGTCACCACCACCGTCCACAACGTCGGCGTCAGCATGGGCGCGTCGGACAAGGTGATGCTCGCCGGCTTCGAGGCAGGCTGGGTCGAGTCGCACATGAACAACCTGCCGTGCGGCGACCAGGACTCGCTCGGTGTCTTCCAGCAGCGGCCCAGCCAGGGCTGGGGCACGCCGGAGCAGATCATGGACGTCACCTACGCGGCGACGCAGTTCTTCTCCCAGGCGATCCACAACGAGCCGCTCTACCCCGACTACACCGCGGGCCTGCTCGCGCAGAGCGTCCAGCGGTCGTGCTGCCCCGAGCGCTACGACGAGTCCGAAGGCAAGGCGTACGAGATGCTCGACGAGGTCCGAGCCAAGGAGATCCGATGAGGAACACCACCACCCGCAGGATCGCCACGGCGGCACTCGTCGGCGCGGTCGCCACCGCGTTGTTCAGCGTGCCCGCGACCGCGGAGCGGCTCGACACGACGGCCGCGTTCGCGTCGGCCGCGCAGGAGTTCGACGTGCCGCGCGACCTCGTGGTCGCCGTCGGCCACGCCGAGTCCCGGCTGGCCATGCACGCCGGAAAACCCAGCCAGGACAACGGCTTTGGCCTCATGCACCTGGTGAGCAACCCGTCACGGCACACGCTGGAGCAGGCCTCGGCCGCCACCGGCGCGTCGGCGAGCACGCTGAAGAACGACGTGGGGGCGAACATCCGCGGCGGCGCGGCGGTGCTGCGTGCGCTCGCGGACGCCCACGGGCTCGGCGCGACCGACCGCGACCGGCTCGGCGCCTGGTACCCGGTGGTCGCCGAGTACGGCGGCGCGTCGCTGCCGCAGACCCGCCGCCTGTACGCGGACGTGGTGTACGACCTGCTCGCGTCCGGTCTGTCGGCGGTCGCGCCGACGGGCGAGCGGATCACGGTCACCCCGCGTGCGGTCACCCCGGAACGCGGGAACCTCGCGGCGGCGAGCACGACCCTCGCGCCGGACTACCCCGGCGCGATCTGGAACCCGGCGACCTCGGCGAACTACGCGTCCGGCCGCACGGCGTCGATCAGCACGGTCGTCATCCACGTGACCCAGGGTTCCTACGCAGGCACCATCAGCTGGTTCCAGAACCCGGACGCGCAGGTCAGCGCGCACTACGTGATCCGGTCCTCGGACGGTGAGGTGACGCAGATGGTCGCCGACGCCGACACCGCGTGGCACGCCCGCTCGGCGAACGCCAGCTCGCTCGGCATCGAGCACGAGGGCTTCGTCGACGACCCGGCGTGGTTCACCGACGCGATGTACCGGTCGTCGGCCGCGGTCACGAAGTGGCTGTGCGACACCTACGGCCTCGCCAAGACCCGCGACGTGATCGTCGGGCACAGCGAGGTGCCGGGCAACGACCACACCGACCCGGGCCCCAACTGGGACTGGAACTACTACATGAGCCTGGTCACCGCCTGACCTCTCATGCTCTGAAGGGCACCCTCGGGACGCGGAACGTCCTGAGGGTGCCCTTCGTGGCATTCGGCCTCACTGTTCCAGAAGACCAGCCGAGCGGGCGAGGATCTCGCGCGCCGACCTGACCACGGCCTCGTCGACCATCCGGCCGTCGGCGTCCACGGCGACACCGGTGCCCGCCGACAGCAGGGCGACGGTCGCACGGGCCCGTTCGACCTCCTCGGCGGACGGGGTGAAGACCTCGTTGATCGTGGCGAGCTGGGTGGGCGTGATCGCGGTGCGGGCGCGGAAACCCTGCCGCAGCAGGAGCTCCGTCGTGCGCGCGAGGTCGGACAGGTCCCGGACCTCGGTGTGGACCGGGCCGGCGGGCGGCGCTAGCCCGGCCGCGGCGGACGCGACCACGACCGCGGACCTGATCGGCCACAGCTCCGCCCGGTCCGGGCCCGGCAGCAGGTGAAGTTCCGCCGCCAGGTCCACCTCTCCCAGTCCGAGGCGGACCACCCGGGGGGACTCCGCGACCGCGTCGAGGTCCCGCAGTCCCCGCGCGGTCTCCAGGAGCGCGAGCACCGGCACGTCCCGCGCCCCGAGCCGCTTGTCCACTTCGGACAGCAGGGCGGGCTCTGCCTTCGGCACCACCACTCCCGCCAGGCCGGGACGGGCGGCGATCGCGGCCAGGTCCTCGGCCACCGTGTCGGCGTTGACCCGCACCCATGCCGTCCCCGTCCCGAGGTACCCGGCCGCCGCCGTCCGTGCCGCCCCCTTGTTCGCCACGGCGACGGCGTCCTCCAGGTCGAGAATCAACGCGTCGGCGCCCCGGCCTGCCGCCCCCGCGAGCAGGCGCGGCTGGTCGGCGGGGACGTACAGGTAGCTGCGGGGCGTCATGCGCCCGTCGGCCGCTTGAGGTACTGGCCGACCGGCTCGCCGACGACCTTGCCGGACTCCAGGACGCGGTGGCCGCGGACGAACGTGTCGGTCACCGCCGCGGTCATCGAGAAGCCCTCGAACGGCGTGTACTCCTGCGCCGACTCCGAGTCGGCGGCGCGGACGGTCCACTCCACGGCCGGGTCGACCAGCGCGATGTCCGCGTCGTAGCCGACGCCGAGCGCGCCCTTGGTACGCAACCCGAAGCGGGTGGCCGGGTTCCACGCGGTCAGCCGCGCGATCTCACCCAGCGGCAGGCCGCGCCTGCCGCCCTCGGTGACGAGGCCCGGCAGCAGGTACTCGGCGCCGCCGAAGCCCGACTTGGCGAGGAACACGTCCTCGCGCGGGTCGCCGAACTTCTGCTCGTCGCGGCAGCACGCGTGGTCGGACACCACCCAGTCGACGTCGCCCGCGAGCACGTGGCCCCACAGCGCCTCGACGTCCTCGCGGGGGCGGATCGGCGGGTTGACCTTGCTGCCGATGCCCGCCGCGGTGTCGATGTCGGCGAGCAGGTGCCCGACGGTCACCTCGCGGCGGAACCGGATGTGCGGGAACGCCGTCGCCATCCGCAGCGCCGCGTCCATCGCCTTCGCCGACGACAGGTGCAGCAGGTTGATCGTGGGCAGGCCGGTCTCGTGCGCGAGGTAGGACGCGATCGACACCGCGAGGCCCTCGGAGTGCTGCGGCCGGGACGCGCTGTAGGCGGCGAGCCCGGTGAGCGTGCCCTCCTCCTCGACGAGCTTCGTGTACGCGGTCATGATCTCCGCGGTCTCGCAGTGCAGCGACAGCGAGATCTCGTCGGCCAGCTCGGGGAACTGCTCACGGGCGGCCTGGATGCCACGCATCACGAACTCGAAGTGCGCGTAGTCGTACCGTTCACCCTCGGGGATCATGAGGAAGGCGTTCTGGTCGGCGGAGCGGCCGTGCAGGCCGTGGCTGCCGTAGAACATGAACACCTTGAACGAGGTCACACCGTGGTCACGCACCAGCGCGGGGATCTCCGCGATGTGCTCACGCATCATCGGCGCCAGGTGGTAGCCGTAGTCCACGAAGGCCCTGCCCTCGCTCATCGAGAGCACCTCGGGGAACACGTCGGCGTAGCTGCCGCCCTTGTTGAGGTAGTACTGGCCGGTGCGCATGTAGTTCAGCGCACTCGTCACCCCGCCCTGCGCGCACGCACGGCTCTCGGTTGCCGCGTCGACGGGTAGCGGGTTGTAGATGCCCCAGTGCTGGTGGGCGTCCACCACACCGGGGAACGCGAGCTTGCCGCCACCGTCCACCGTCACCTTCGCGCTCGCCGGGTCGAGTCCCGGCGCGACCCGGACGATCTTCCCGGCCGCGACGCCGAGGTCGGCGCGCTCGGGCTCCGGCCGGTCGTGGTGGACGACCCTGACGTTGGTCACCAGCAGGTCGAGCGGTTCAGTCATGGTCGTCTCCTGGCGACTCGATGCCGTTCTGCGAGCGTGGGGGCGGAGTGTCCACTGTGGTCATCGGCCGACCACCGCGAGCGGCCGGACCGGGGAGCCAGTTGCGCCGAACAGTGGCAGCGGGGACAGCACGAACAGGAACTCGTGCACTCCCCCGGCCGCGATGCCCTCCAGGTTCAGCGCCTCGATGATGTAGACGCCGCGTTCGACGAGCAGCACGCGGTGCGCGGGCAGGGTGGCGTGTCCCGCACCGGCGGCCAGGCGCTCGAACGCGATCGTGTCCGCGCCGGCGGCGTGCACGTCCCGGTCGGCGAGCCACGTCGCACCGGCCGCACCGACGCCGGGCACACCGGTCGTTTTTCCTTGGTAGACCTGGGGATCGGGATCGTCGAACAGCCTGCCCCAGCCACTGCGCACGAGCACGACGTCACCCGCGCGGACCGGTGTGCCCTGCCGCTTCTCTGCGGCCGCCAGGTCGTCCGGGGTGATCTCGTAGCCCGCCGCGCAGCCGACCGGGTCGCCGAGCGCGGCCGGGACGTCGAGCAGCACGCCGCGCCGGACCATCGGCGCGATCGTGTGCGCGCCAAGCTCAACGAACTTCCCGCCCCTGCCCGCTTCCACGGCATCGGACCCGTCGACCAGCTTGCCGTCGTGGGAGACGTGGGCGAACGCGTCGATGTGGGTGCCGACGTGGGTGCCCATGGTGATCATGTCGTTGGCGGCGGACCCGCCGTCGGCGCGGACCATGTCGCCGTGGCGGCGGGGCAACGCGTGCCAGAACGCCGGGTGGTTGGGCGACTGCGGCATCCCGACCCGCAGCTCACGTCCGAGGTCGTGCACGGTGAGGCCGTTCTCGACGGCGGCGAGCAGTGCCTCGGTCGTCGGTGTCGTCGTCATCACGCCACCACCCGCTCCGCGCGCAGCCGCGCAAGTTCGTCCGCGTTCACTCCCAGCTCCCCCAGTATCTCGTCGGTGTCGTGCCCCAGCGCCCTGCCGGTGAACCGGATCCGGCCCGGTGCGCGCTCGGCCCGCCACATCACGTTGTGCATGAGCAGCGGCCCGAGGTCATCGTCCCGCACGGTGGTCAGCATCCCGGTCGACCGCACGTGCTCGTCCTCCGCGAGGTCACGCGCGCTGTAGATCGGGGCGATCGCGGCACCCGCCGCCGCGAACGCGTCGGTCACCTCCGCCTCGGTCCGCTCCGCGATCCAGCCGCCCACGTACTCGTCGAGCAGGTCGGCCCGCCCGGCACGGCCGAGTCCGGTGGCGAACCACGGCTCGTCGATGACCTCGGGGTGCCCGACCAGTTCCATGACCCGCTCCGCGATCCGCTGCGCGCTCGTCGACACGGCCACCCAGCGGTTGTCCTTGGTGCGGTAGGTGTTGCGGGGCGCGTTGTTGGTCGACCGGTTGCCGTGCCGCTCCCCCACGATGCCGAGCTGGTCGTAGACCGTCGCGCCCGGCCCGACCGCGTCCATGATCGGTTCGAGCAGGTTCATGTCGATGACCTCGCCTCGGCCGCCGTTCCGCTCGCGGGCGTACAGCGCCATGGTCGCGGCCGACGATGCGGCGATGCCGCAGATGCTGTCGGCGAGGCCGAACGCGGGCAGCGTCGGCGGGCCACCCTCCTCGCCGGTGAGGTGCGCGAACCCGCTCATGGCCTCGGCGAGCGTGCCGAACCCGGCGCGGGACGCGTACGGGCCGGTCTGACCGAAGCCGGTGATCCGCACGATCACCAGCGCCGGGTTGACCTCGTGCAGTCGTTCCGGGCCAATGCCCCAGCGCTCGAGGGTGCCGGGGCGGAAGTTCTCGACGAGCACGTCGGCGGTGGCGGCGAGGCGCAGCAGCAACTCCGCGCCGTCGGCGGTGGACAGTTTGAGGCCGACGGTGCGCTTGTTGCGGGAGATTTCCTTCCACCACAACGGGATGCCGTCCTTGGCCTCGCCGTGGCCGCGCATGCCGTCACCGGCCTCCGGGTGCTCGATCTTGACCACGTCCGCGCCGTGGTCGCCGAGGATCCGGCAGCACAGCGGGCCGGCGAGGATCGTCGAGACGTCCAGCACCCGCACGCCGGTGAGTGGTCCGTCCATGGCTACCCCTCCAGATTGTTCCGCTATACGTAACGTCGGTCCGCTCAGAGGTTAGGTCGCGATCGACGCGACGGTCAACCTCGGACGGCGGCGCCGACTGTGAGACCCATCGCCGCGCACCTCGGCGGGGCGTGGGTCAACCCCAGATCTCGTCGGCATAGGTGATGTTGACGTCGGTGCGCCAGCCGGTCTCCTGGTCATGGCCCCACCTCTCCCGCCACCCGGCCGCGTGCTCGAGCACCGCAGGATCGCCGTGGTGGAGCTTGCCGCCAGCGTGGAACGCGTCGAGGTCGTCGACGAACATCAGGTCGAAGTGGCGGAACCACTCCTGCCCGCGCGCGTTCTGCCGCACGACGTAGTTGGCGTAGTTCTGGATGCCGGGGTTGCGGCGGAAGACCGGGTAGTCGACGGACCGCGTGTACTCGGCGTACTCCTCAAGGGGCACGCCGGGCTTGATGTTGTAGGTCAGCAGGACGAGCTTGCGGGCCATGGGGTCTGTCCTCTCCTCTTACAGCGCGCGGCCGACGACGTGCGCCTCGGTCATCGCTTCCAGCAGGGTTCTCGGGGCCACCGCGTCACCGATGACGTGCACACCGAGCCCGGCGTCGGCGAGCGGTGCGGCCAGGTCGTCCCGCGCCGTCGGCGGGTCGAGCGCGACCACGTCGGTCACGCCGGGCACGGCCGTGGTGATGTCGACCAGTGCGCTCGTGACGTGCGCGGTGCGGCGGTCGATGGTGGCGCGGGCGGAGGTCCACAGCTGGACGCCAAGTCCTCGGAGCCGCTCGACGGCGGTCATCCTGCTGTACTCGGTGACCCCCGGCAACGCGGTGCCCGCCGCGGTGACCACGTGCACGGTGGCGCCGCCTCTGGCGGCGGTCTCGGCGACGGACGCCGCCGTCCAGCCGCCGTCGTCGTCCAGCACGACCACCGTCCGCCCTGACCAGGCCGGCGCGCTCAGCACCTCGGCCGCGGTGAGCGCGCGACCCCAGCCGGGGACCTCCCTGGCCGTGTGGCGGGCGCCGGTCGCGAGCACCACCGTGTCCGGCCGCTCGGCGAGCACCTCTGCCACGGTGGCCGGTGTGCTCGTCAGCACCGGCACCCCCAGGTCGTCGAGGCGGTGCTGTTGATGGACCCGAAGCCGGTCGAGGTCGGCGCGGCCGACACCGCGACGTCCGATCCGCAGTTGACCGCCCGGCTCTGGCCCGATCTCCCACACCCGCACGGCGTGCCCCCGCTCCGCGGCGAGGCGCGCGGTCTCCAGTCCCGAGGGCCCGCCGCCGACGACCAGTACCCGGCCGGGTTCCCGCGACGTGCCAGGGTGTTCCGGCCACTGCGCCTCACGCCCGACGCGCGGGTTCATCATGCAGGTCATCGGCCGGTGCCCGGCGATCTCACCGATGCAGAAGTTGCAGGACACACACGGCCGGATCCGGTCCTCCTCACCCGCCGCCGCCTTGGCGAGCAGGTGCGGATCGGCGATGTGCGCGCGGGTCATCGCGACGGCGGCGAGCAGGCCGGTGCCCAGGCCGCGTTCCGCGTCGGCGAGGTCGGTGAACCGGCACGCGGCGAGCACCGACGTACGGGTGCACTCCCTGGCCACCGCGAGACTCTGGTCGAGGTAGGGCGTGTGCCCCTCGCTCATGTCGGCGACGTGGTGGCCGATCGAGGGCACCGTGTAGGAGGCGAGGGAGACGTTGAGGAACCCGATCGGGCGGGTGGTGTCGAGGAGGTGCGCGATGCGCCGCCCGGCGTCGAGGTCCTGGCCGCCGTCGACCAGCTCGTCCGAGGACATGCGGACGCCGACGACCACCCGGTCCCCGACGGCGTCCAGCACGGCGTCGAGGACTTCGAGTGGGTAGCGGAGGCGGTGGGTCTCGCTGCCGCCGTACGCGTCGGTGCGGTCGTTACTGGCCGGCGAGATGAACTGGTGCAGGAGGTGTCCGTGTCCGAAGTGGACCTCGACACCCTGGAACCCGGCCGCGACCGCGAGTTCCGCCGCGGTCACGTAGGCGTCGCGGACCTCGGTCATGTCGCGGCGGGTCATGGCGTGCGGGACGTGGCCGCCCGCGGTCCAGCGGCGGTTGGTCGGCCCCCACGCGGCGGTGCGGCGGAAGACGTTCTCGCTGTGCCGCCCGGCGTGGGTGATCTGGCTGAAGATCGCGGCACCCTCGTCACGGACGGCGGCGGTGAGCTTCGTGAGCATCGGGAGCGCGGCCGGGTCCGCGGCGAGGCCACCCGCGCGGCCGAGGCTCGTCGGGTGGACGCGCAGCGGCTCGGTGACGATCAGCCCGGCGCCGCCACGGGCGCGTTCCCGGTGGTAGGCAACGTGCCGGTCGGTCGGGAGGAAGCCGGCGCCGAAGTTCGTGGTGTGCGCCGACACGAACACCCGGTTCCGCAGCGTGATGCCGCCGATGTCGACCGGCGAGGACACCAGTGGGTAGGCGGTCATGGCCGCCACTGTGGGGCCAGGTCGCCGATGAACCTCATGACTGTGCCGCCTTGCGGACCGCGGCCACGATCGTGTTGTAACCCGTGCAGCGGCAGAGGTTTCCGTTGACGGCGCGGAGGATGTCGTCGTCGGTCGGGTCGGGGGTGGACTCGACCAGTTCCTTGGCGGTCAGGAGCATGCCCGGCAGGCAGAAGCCGCACTGGAAGCCGAACTCGTCCCAGAACGCCTGTTGCACCGGGTGGAGGTCCTCGCCGTCGGCAAGGGACTCGATGGTCTCGACCCGCGCTCCTTCCGCAGAGAGCGCGAGGACCGAGCAGGACTTGGTGGTCCGCCCGTCGACCACGACCGTGCAGGCGCCGCAGTCGCCGGTGAGGCAGCCGACGTGGGTGCCGGTGAGGCCGACCTGTTCGCGGATCGCGTGCACCAGCAGGGTGCGCGGGTCGACGTCGATGTCGTGCTCAACGCCGTTGACGGTGAGCTTCATGCCGCCTCCTCCAGTGCGGCGGCCACCGAGCGGGCCGCGATCACGGGCGCGATGCGGGCCCGGTAGTGGCCGGGGGCGAGCACGTCGTCCCACGGTTCGGTGAGCAGTTTGTCCACTTCGGACCACAGCTGCTCCCGCCATGCCACCCGCTCGAGTTCCAGGGCCACCGGCGCGGCCGCCGCGCCACCGAGCGCGACCCGGATCGTCGGCCCCGCCACGGTCGCCGCGGTGACGATCGGCCAGCTGCCCTCGGCGAGCTTGAACTTCACGTACCCGAGGCCGGAGTCCGTGTCGGGCACGGTGATCGCGGTGAGCACCTCGTCCGGTTCGCGGGCGGTCCGGAAGGCGCCGAGGAAGAAGTCACCGGCCGCGACCTCGCGCACTCCCCCAGCCTTCGCGATGCGCAGCCGGGCACCCAGCGCCACCAGGGCCGCTGGCACGTCCGACGACGGGTTCGCGTAGCTCGCCGAACCACCGACGGTGCCACGGTTGCGGATCTGCGGGCCGCCGGTGATGCCGCGTGCGACCGTCGCGAGCAGCGGCACGGCCGAGCGCTCCAGCTCGGTGTAGGTCGTCATGGCGCCCACGACCCACTCGCCGTCGCCGCGCGTGATCCCGGCGAGCCCGGCCTTCGCCAGGTCCACCACCGCCGATGGCCGGACTCGGCCGTGCGTCATCTCGGGCACGACCATGGTGCCGCCGCCGACCACGACGGCGTCGCCGTCCGCGAGCGCCGCGGTCACACCGTCCACATCGGCCGGCCGCAGGTACCTCATGAGCGGACCCCGTCGATGAGGGCCAGCACCACGGGCGGGGTCAGCGGGACCCCTCGGACCGTCACGTCGAACGGGGCGAGCGCGTCCTCGACGGCGTTCGCCACGGCCGCCTGCGCGCCGCCGACCCCGGCCTCGCCCGCGCCCTTGTTGCCATGCATGGTGAACGGGCTCGGCGTGACCTGGTGGATCATGCGCAGCCACGGGAGGTCCCCGGCACGCGGCAGCAGGTAGGACTTGAACCGGTCGGTCGTGAGGCGGCCGTCGGCGTCGAACCGAAGCTGCTCGGACAGCGCACTGCCCAGCCCCATGGTCACCGCGCCACGCGCCTGGCCCTCGACCAGCGCCGGGTTGATCATGGTGCCGCAGTCGTGGGCCATCACGTAGTCGTCGAGCGTGACCTTGCCGGTCTCCGGGTCCACCTCGACGACGGCGGCGTGCAGGCTGGACGAGTACGTCGGGTACGGCTGGATGCGGCCCAGCTCGTCGGGCACGTGGTTGATGTTGCCGGGTTTGTAGGCACGCGTGGACTCCAGCACCGGCTCGATGTCGCCGATCGCGAACGCGCGGGTCAGCAGCGCCCGCGCCACCCCGGGCACCGGCATCTCCCTGCCACCGCCGTACGCGACCCCGTCGCGAATTTCCACCTCGGACGTCTCGAACAGCCGCGCCGCCACCGCGAGCAGCTTCGCGCGCACGTCACGGGCGGCGAGCGTCGCCGACCCGCCGCCGACGACCATGCTGCGGCCGCTGAAGTTGCCGAACCCGTTGGGGCACCGGTCGGTGTCGCCCTGGACCAGCTCCACCCACTCGATCGGCACCCCAAGCTCGGTGGCGACGATCTGCGCGATGCCGGTGTCGTTGCCACCGCCCGGCGACGTGACGCCGGTGAGCACCGTGACCATGCCGGTCACGCTCATCCGCACGGTGGTCGTGTCGAACCCGGACACGAACGTGCCAGGACTGTCGGACGACTCCGGGGTCAGCTCGAACCCCAGCCCGATGCCGAGGTACCTACCGCGGGGCCGCAGCACCTCCTGCCGCCGCCGGATCCCGGGGTAGTCGACCGCCGCCAGGGTCTTGTCGAGGAGGCCTTCGAAGTCACCGCTGTCGATGTTGAGGCCGGTCGCGGTGCGGTACGGGAACTCGCGCACGAAGTTGCGGCGCCGGACCTCGGCCGGGTCCATGCCCAGTTCGCGCGCCACGAGGTCGATCGCGCGCTCCATCACGAAGTGCGCCGCGTCCTTGCCGAAGCCGCGCGCGGCGTTCAGCGGCGGCTTGTTGGTGCACACGATGTCCAGCTCCACCCGCACGTCCTGGACCGCGTACCCGGACGGCAGCGTGGTGGCCGACATGTTCGGCATCGCCCAGCCCGCCTGCGCGGTCAGCGCGCCGATGTCGGCGACGATCTCGTCGACGAGCCCGGTGATCCGGCCGTCGGCCGTCGCGCCGACCCGGAACCGGTGCACCTGTTCGCGGGCGCCGGCCATCAGCGTCTCGCGCCGGTCCTCCACCCACTTCACCGGCGCGCCCGCGAGCTTGGACAGCAGCGCGACGAGGGTCTCCTCGGGGTGGCCCTGCATCTTCAGCCCGAACGAGCCGCCGACCTTGGCGGTCACGACCCGGATGCGGCCCTCGTCGATGCCGAGGCTGACGCTGAGCATCCACCGGAGCTGGTGCGGGTTCTGGCAGGACGCGTGCACGGTGAGCATGCCGTCCTGCCACGACGCGAGGTAGCCACGCGGCTCGATCGGGGACGTGGTCGTGCGGCCGATCCGCAGCTCGCCCTCCACCACGACGGCCGAGGCCGCGAGCGCGGCGTCCGGGTCGCCCGCGCCGTACCGGTTGTGCGCCACCACGTTGCCCGGCCAGTCCTCGTAGAGCCGGGGCGCGTCCCGCGCCATCGCGGCCCGTGCGTCGAGCACGTGCGGCAGCACGTCGTAGGTGACCGCCACCAACTCCGCCGCCGCCCGCGCCTGCAGGCGGGACGCGGCGACCACCGCCGCGACCGGCTGCCCGGCGTGGACGACCTTGTCGGTCTGCAGGCACCGGATGTCGGTGCGGTTGCCGCCGCGGGCGGCGGGGTCGAGGAAGTACGGCACCGGTCCCGCATGCTTCGCGGCCTCGGCGCCGGTGAGCACCAGCACCACCCCTGGCGCGGCTTCGGCGGCGGCCGTGTCGATGGACAGGATCCGTCCGTGCGCGACCTCGCTGCGCACCACGACCGCGTGCAGGAGCCCCTCGGGACGGAGGTCGTCGAGGAAGGTCGCGCGGCCGGTCAGCAGTGCGGCACCGTCCCGTTTGCGCGGGGACGCGCCGATGCCTGCCTGGACGGGCGCCGCCATCATGGCATCGCCACCCGCAGCCGCTTCCCGGTGCGGTACACGGGGTTGCGCTTGTCGACGTCGAGCTTGTGCACCTCACCGTTGCCGTCCACGGCGGACTTGAGGCCGCCGGTGACGCCGGGTGTGCTGGTGATGAAGAACTTCTGGCCGTCCCTGGTGGGGAACGGCGGCTCGTGCCAGGTGCCGCGGTGGATGTTGAGGATCACGTCGCCGGGTACCAGGAACGCCCGGATCGAGGCGAAGTCCGGGAAGCCGTCCACGAGCGGCGCGTCGGGCGGGGCGACGACCGAGACGTACGGGTCGCCGTTGAGCGGGATGAACGTCTGCGTCATGCCGTGGTGTCGTTCCAGGTAGCGGATGTCGCCGCCGCGGTAGCCGACGCGGAACAGGATGAACTCGGGCCGCTCGTCGGCCTGCAGCACGACCGGGCCGTGGATGGCGTTGAGGCCGTTGTAAAGGTCGATCGGCAGCTTCGGGGTGTCGTCGAGGGACACGACCTCACCGAACGGGGCGAACGCGGCCGCGGTGACCGGCTCTGGGGTGATCGTGTGCATCACTGTTACGCCTCCCCGGACTCAAAAGTGTTGGTTGCGCTGGGGAAGGACGGATTTGTTTGGTCACGTGCTTGTGGCTGGCTTGCGTCACGTTCCCCTGAGGTGCGGTTGCGAAGCCCTGGGCTTCTCATCATCGGTCCTCCTTCTCAGTGCGGTGGACAGCGGCGCGGTCAGGTCGCGCACGGGCGTGGCCTCGGGTGGGTCGAGCAGCAGGTCCGCGGTCTGCTTCGCGATCCGCTCCCCGAACGCGGAGCCGACGTAGCCGTCGAACTTGGCGAGCAGCTGGTCGCGGGTGAGCGGGGCGCGGCTGTCCCCGGCCGGCACGTCCACGGTGCGCGTGTGCTTCGTGCCGTCCCCGGTGGTGATCGTGACGCGGGTGGCCGTGTACTCCGGGTACCTGGCCTCCAGGTCGGCGGCCGGGCGCAGCCGCACCAGGTCCGCCACCCGCAGCACGGCCGGGTCGGTGCGGCGGGCCTGGTCGTACTGGGCGCCGCCCACGTCCCGGTCGGCCAGCGCCGCGCCCACCACGTACGGCAGGCTGAGCGTGCAGGCCACGGTGGACGGATCGGGCCCGACCGGCCGGTCGACGAGCAGCAGCGCGATGTCGTAGGTCTCCACGTCCACGTCGGTGACGGCCGCCGGGTCGAGGTCGTGTTCGATCGCCAGCTCCACCGCGGCCTGCCCGGCGCCGTGTGTGTGCCTGCAGCCCGCGAACCGCTTCTGGTGCACGTCGAGGATCGTCCACTCGGTACCGAGGTCGTCGGTCGTGTCGGTGACCGGTTCGCCGCCCAGTACGGCGACCAGGCCGCGTGGGTGCTCGACCACCTCGCGCCAGCCGGTCAGCCCGGCGGCCGCGTGCTGTGCGCCCTCCACCCCGGCGCGGGCGAGCTGGCCCGCGAACGCGGGCTTCGCCGACGGCCCCGCGAAGATCGACTCGATGAGCACGGCGGGCGCGAAGAACGCGGCCGCGCCGATCGCGTCGGCGATCCCGTCCTCCGCGAGGCCCAGCAGCTTCGCGCAGCCCGCGGCGGCGCCGAAGGTCGCCGCCATCGGGAACCAGCCGGCCTGGGTGGCGCGCGGGTGGGTGGCCCGGCCGATCCGGTCGGCCACCTCGTAGGCGACCACCGCCGCGGTGAGCAGGTCACGCAGGTCGGCGCCGGTCTCCTCGGCGACGGCGAGCAGCGCGGGCAGCGTGTGGGACGGGTGGAAGCCGCCGAAGCGGTAGCCGTCCTGGTGTTCGAACACGTCCGCGGCGACGCCGTTGCAGTAGGCCGCGTCCGGCGCGGGGGCGGAGAACCCGGCACCCAGCACGGTCGCGGCGGGGTTGCCGCCGCGCGAGCGCACCAGGCCGGTGATCGCCACGACCTCGGGGGTGCGGGAGCCGCCGACGGCCGCGCCGACGAAGTCCACCAGCAGCGCACCCGTCTTGGCCACCACCGCGACGGGCAGGTCCGGATAGGACAGACCGGCCGCGAACGCGGCCATCGCTCTCGTGTGAGGTACCTCGGTCACGCCTGGCCGCCGAGCTGCTCGCGCAGTTTCCCGACCATCTCGCCGAACCGGGGGTCGCCCGTCACCGACAGGTCACGCGGGCGTTCGAAGCCGACGTCGACGATGTCCTGCACGCGGCCCGGCCGCTGGGACAGCAGCACGACCCGGTCGGCGAGGAACACGGCCTCCGAGATCGAGTGGGTGACCAGCACGACGGTCTTGCCGGTGTCCATCCACAGCTGCTGCAGCAGCAGGTTCATCGAGTCGCGGGTCATCGCGTCGAGCGCGCCGAACGGCTCGTCCATCAGCAGGATCGACGGCCGGTGGATGAGCGCGCGGGCGATCGCGACGCGCTGCTGCATGCCACCGGAGAGCTGCTTCGGGTAGTGGTCGAGGAAGTCCTCCAGGCCCACCAGCCCGGCGAGCTCCACCGCCCGCGCCTTGCGCTCGGCGCGGCCGATCCCCTTGGCCTCCAAGGGAAGCGCGATGTTGCGCCACACCTTCCGCCACGGCATCAGGTTCGGCGCCTGGAACACGAAGCCCAGCGAGCCGAGCGCGTCGCGGGTCGGCTTCGCGGAGCTTGCGGAGCGAACATCAGACACAGTCGCGGAGCTTGCGGAGCGAACATCGGACACAGTCGCGGAGCTTGCGGAGCGAACATCGGACACAGCCGCGGGGCTGGCGAACAGCGGCTTGCCGCCGATCTCGATGCTGCCCTCGGTCGGTGAGACGAGCCCGGCGAGCATGCGCAGGAGCGTCGTCTTGCCGCAGCCCGACGGGCCGAGCAGCACGACGAACTCCCCCGGCGCCACCTCGAGGTCGGTGGGCAGCAGCGCCTGGACAGGCCCCGCGCTCGCGGCGTAGGTCTTGCCGACGCCGCGCACGGAGATCGCGTCGCCGGAGATCGCCGTGCCGGTGTTCTCGGTCATCGCACTCTCCCGAATGGTGCTCTCAGTCACGATGTTCGCTCCGCAAGCTTCGCTCAGTCGACATAGGCCTGTCTCGCCAGCTCGTCCCACGCGCCGCCAGGCGCGGGGTCCCGGTACTCGGTGGTCGTTGCCGCGTCGGACCGGATGAACGACATCGTCCCGCCGCGCGAGTACAGCGGCCCGTGGAAGACATCCGGTGAGCGGAAGAAGTACGACCCCTCCCGCATCACACCCCGGGCACCCATGAGGACGTCGCCGTAGATCTTGTACGACTCCTCGTAGACCGGGTGCGCCTCCTCGGCCTCCGATCGCCAGCCCGGCAGCATCGCGGCCAGGTAGATGTTGGCGCGATCGTCCTTGCGCAGTGTCTTGAGCATCGCACCGGTGCGCAACTCGACGTCCCCGCTCCACGTCGCGGGTGTCCACTCCAGACTCTCGGTGTGGGTGACGGAGAAGGCACCCGGGTCCCCGTCACCCACACCGAAGGCCGGTGCCGCCCAGAATCCGCAGTACAGCACCAGCCCGCGCACGCCGGGCACCAAGTTCAGTTCGGCACCCGCCGCGATGTGCACGTAGTCGTTGACGGCGATCGGCTCGCCGTTCAGCACGCCGCCGCCGGACAGCACGAAGAGGTCGGTCTCGGCGGCGAGCACACCGCGCTGCGGGTCGACCACCCGCGCGACGGCGGTCTCCGCGCCGTCGCCGGGGTCACGGCTCAGTACCCGCTTGCGGCCGCCGCCGGCCACGCCGAACTCACCGTGGGCCGGGCGCTCCCACGGCACGTCCGCGCTGTCGATGAAGTCCACATCGGATCGGTTCCACATCAGGCACTCCCAGCGACACGGCGGCCGAGCAGCCGCCCGAACGACAACGCGGGCGTCACGCTCATCCCGCTCACGAACGACTTGCCCGACAGCGTGCTGCCGCCGAGCACCTCACCGGCCGCGTACAGGTTCTCGACCGGGCCGTCGGCCCCGAGGACACGCAACTCGCGGTCGACGACCAGCCCGGCCGGGCTCTTCAGCGTCGAGCCGTGGTTGCGCACGGCGTAGAACGGCGCCTGCTCGATCGGCAGCGGCAGGTGCCTGCGCCCCAGGCTGTCCACACCGGACGCGACCGCCGCGTTGTACTCGTCCACCGAGCGCCGCAGGCCCGCCGGGTCGACCCCGGCGCACTCGGCCAGCTCCTCGAGCGTGCCCGCGGTGGCGAACGACGGGTGACCAGCGAACGCCTCCGACAGGTCCTCCTGCGCCCACGTCGGGAACAACGCGGGCGCCTTCTGCCGCACCGTCTCGTCGTAGACCACCCAGAACCGCAGGCCAGGCTGGTCGAGCAGCGCGTTCTCCCGGACGTCGACGCTGTCCGCGTCCTCGGCGACGAACCGCTCGCCCCTGGCGTTGACGTGGATCTCCCACGGCGGCCGCGACTGCGGGGTCAGCTGCGGGTAGTCGTCGAGCGGGACCGTCTTCGACGGACTGTCCGGCAGCAGCACCCCGCCGTAGGTGGGCAGGAACAGCTCCCCGCCCCGGGTGCGGGCGCCGAGTTCGAGCGCGGCCAGCAGACCGGTGCCGGTCGACGTCGGCGCGCCGGGACCTACCAGCGGCGCACCGCCGGTGAGCCGAGGGAACAGCTCCGCGTTGCCAGAGTAGCCGCCACTGGTGAGGATCACGGCGGCCGCGTCGAGGTCGGTACGCACACCGCTGCGCCCGAAGGCCGTCACGCCGGCCACCCGGTTCGCCCCGTCGGTCCGCAACGCGGTGACCGTCGTGTTGAGCAGCAACGTCACCGTGCCGTCGGCGCACGCCCGCTCGAACCTCGGGATCAGCACCTCCAGCACCGACATCCCGCCACGCCTGCCCCAGTAGGTGCGGGGCAGCGCGTACGGCTCGTGGAAGTAGAGGATCGCGGGCGCCGCCGGGTCCATGTCGAACCCGGCCGACACCAGCCAGTCCACCGTCTCCGGCGCGTGGTCGACCGCGAGCCGCACCAGCGCGGGGTCGGCACTGCCCTTGCTGATCCGCATCACGTCGTCGAAGTGCAGGTCCGGGCTGTCGTGGATGCCACGCGACCGCTGCAACGCGGTGCCGCCAGCGGACAGCTGCGCCCACGACCGCCACAACGTGCCGCCGATCTGGTCGGCCTGCTCGACGACGGTGACACGCAGGCCGTGCCGCGCGGCCTCGATGGCCGCGGGCAGGCCCGCGGTGCCCGCGCCGACGATCAGCAGGTCGGCCCTGCTCAGCTCGGCACCCAACTCAGATCTGCTCCACGAACTGCGTGGTGACGAAGTCCTTGACCGGCCGCGAGGTGTCCTTCATGATCCCCGACTTGCGCATCAGCTCTACGGCTGACTCCCATGCGGGCATGTCGACGTCGAGGTAGTCGCCGTTGGCCGGCTTGCACAGCGTCTTCTGCGCCTCGATCTTGAGCTTGGCCAGTTCCTCGTCGGCGACCTCGACCTTGTTGAACTCGCCGACCGCGGACAGCACCCGGTCGAGGTTCTCCGGCTTCTCCATGAAGTGGTAACCCCTGCGGGATCCCCGCAGGAACCCGACGATCGCCTCGGCTTCGGATTCCACGTCGGCGGTCTTCACGAAGTACGAGTCGCCCGGCATCTTCGCGAACTCGTCGGTGTTCAGGTAGTTCAGCTCGATGTTCCGCTGCTTGAACGCGGTTTCCGAGCCGAGGTAGGTGATGAAGCCGTCGACCTCGCCCCGGTTCAGGAACTCCAGCGACCCGACGTCGGCGCCGGTGACGACCTTGCGCACCTTCGTGGGGTCGAGTCCCTCCGCGACGGACATCGCGTCGAGCAGCAGCTCGGTCGAGCCACCCTTGGAGATGACGCCGATCGTCTTGCCCTGCCACTGTTCCGGGTGCGTCAGCGGGTTGTCCGGTTTGGACGCCACGCTGTACTGGCTGCGCTGGTCGCCCTGCGCCACCGTGATGATCTCGGCGCCGGTGTCGGCGATCAGCGGGCAGGTGTTGACCGAGGCGGCCTTGCCAAACAGGCCCTGGTTCGCGGTGACCTGCGAGACCGAGCTGGCGGTGCCGGTGCCGCCGACCACGTCGATCCGCAGGCCTTCCTCCGCGAAGAAGCCCTCCTGGATCGCGACGTAGACGTCGGCGTAGTTGATGATGTGCTGGAACGGGGTGATGAACGTGGCGTCCTTCGCGTTCGGGCCTGCCTCGGGCCCGTCCGCCGAGTCGTTCCCGGTCGATGGCGCGCACGCCATCACGAACGTGCTGCCCGCGGCGGTCGTGATCGCGAAAAGGCCGGTGTTGCGCAGAAAAGAGCGTCGATCCATGGTGCCGGACTCCTGGGTTCCGCAGGGGACTAGAGACTGGTGGCGCGCCCTGACGACTCGTGCCAGGGGATCGCGAACCGCCGGATGCCCGCCACGACGGCGTAGAGCAGGAATCCGAGGACCGTCATGATGATCACGACGGCGAACAGCTGGTCGGTCCGCAGCGCCGCGAGCATGACCGTGGCGAGCGCGCCGAGACCCTCGTCGCCACCGAGGTACTCACCGACGATCGCGCCGGTGATCGCGAAGACGATGCCCAGCTCGATGCCGGTGAGCACGGCGGGCAGCGAGGACGGGATGTCGAGGGAGATCACGCGCTTCCACCACGGGGCCTGGATGACGCGCATGAGGTCGCGGTGGCCCGCCTCGATCGAGCGGATGCCGAGGATCGTGTTCTGCATCATCACGAAGAAGCTGATGATGGCGGCCATGAAGATCTTGGATGAGATGCCGAAACCGAACCACAGCAACAGAAGCGGCACGATCGCGACCTTCGGTACCACCTGTGTCGCCACGAGGAACGGCGACAGCACCCGCTCCAGTGCGCGCATCTTGCCGAGCACGATGCCGAGCGTGACCCCGACGACGACCGCGATGCCGAAGCCGACGATCGTCTCGTAGAAGGTCACGTACGTGGCCTCGTAGATCATCTCGTCGCCGAGCAGCTCGAGCAGCGCGGTCCACACCTGCTCGGGCGGCGGCATGATCAGCTCGCTGACGCCGGACACGACCGTGTACAGCTTCCAGATCCCGATGATCGCCGCGAAGATCAGCGGCGTCGTCACCCACAACAACCACCAGGAGCCATGCCCTGCGCGGGCCGCACGCGGGGCAGACGGGGACTCGGGTCGGGGTGGGGCTTGCGGCGCACTCATCATGCGGTGTCCTCCACGGATCCTTTGGGCGCCTCGCGTAACGCTAAGCGGAACGCCGTAACGGATGCCGGTATGCTAGGTCTGCATTCGAACGAGGGTCAAGGCATCGGGGAACTAAATCCTGGATGAACTCGACCGTTACGGACAGTACGCACCGAACCGGGTGCACAGTGTCACCGGGACAGTCCTCTTCGGATCGAACGCAGTGTCCTCACCGGACTGGTGAGGTGGCCGTGAAGCGCCGGTGTGACGCGGATTGCTTATGTATGAATGATCAGGCGCCGGTGCGCCGGTAGCCCAGTCCGGTCGAGACGGCGGCCGCGGCCTCGGTGATGAGCGAGCCGTACTCCTCGATCTTGTCGTCGCTGATCCGGCTGACCGGGCCACAGATCGACAACGCTCCGTAAACACGGCCCGTCGCGTCGAACACCGGGGCCGCCACCGAGCCCGCGTCGACCTGCCGCTCGCCCCGGCTCACCGCGTACCCGCGACGCCGGATGCGGCGCAGCTGCTCCTCCAGCTCCTCGCGGCTCGTCACCGACACGGTGCCGGTGAGCGCGCGGTCGAGGTAGCCGGTCAGCTCGTCGGGCGCGAGTGACGCGAGGATCGCCTTGGACGATCCGCCGATGTGCAGCGGGAACAGCTGCCCCAGCGGCACCGCCATGCGGATCTCCTGGGGGGACAGCACCTGCGCGAGGTACATCCGCTGGTCGCCG
This sequence comes from Actinophytocola sp., assembly GCF_049647105.1. GTDB lineage: Bacteria > Actinomycetota > Actinomycetes > Mycobacteriales > Pseudonocardiaceae > Actinophytocola. The sequence goes on along the minus strand of NZ_JBARWZ010000157.1, from coordinate 17,935 downwards.
TAGCGGGCCGACAGCGTCGCGGTCTCGGCGGTGCTGGCGACGAGCCGCTCCATGTGCGGCTGCGCGATGCTCGGCACCTCCATGCGCGCGAGCGCGGCCAGCCCGACGCTCACCGCGCCCGGCCCGAGCCGGTAGCGCCGGGTGCGCTCGTCGACGAGGAAGAACCCGCTCGCCACGAGCGTGCGCACGACCCGGTGCACGACGGTCTTGCTGTAGCCGAGGGTGCGGGCCAGCTCGGACACCCCGACATCGGGTTCCTGCGACTCCGCGACCGCGAAGATCACCGTGAGCGCGCGGGTGATGCCGCTGCTCGTCTCGCCGTCCTCGACGTCCGTGGACGGCGTGACAGGCCCAGGTGTCACCCGCTCAGCCGCCATGCCGACGGATTCTAGGTGGTCACCCGTGAGCCATCACACGGCCCGCCCGCGCCGGTTCGCGGTCACAATGCGCTCATGGGTACGACAACGCTGGTGGTGGGCGGTGCGGGTGGCATCGGGGCCGCGTGCGCCGACTGGTTCCGCGCACGCGGAGACGACGTGGTGGTGCTGGACCGGGCGCTCGGTCACGACGCGGTCGACCCCGCGTCGGTCGCGGCCGTGCTCGCGGACGTGCCCGCGCTGGACGTGGTCGTGCACGCCGCCGGCTCGGTCGGCAAGGGCGGCATCGAGGACCTCGACCTGGCCGAGTGGCACCGAGTGCTCGACGACAACCTCACCTCGGCGGCGGTGGTGACCAGCCAGGCGCTACCGAAGCTCGCCGAGGGCGGCTCGGTGGTCCTGTTCAGCTCGGTGAACGGACGGCACGGCGGCAACGAGCTGTCCGGTCCCGCGTACGCGGTCGCGAAGGCAGGCGTCATCGGCCTGACCCGCCACCTGGCCAAACACCAGGCGCGCCGCGGGATCCGGGTCAACTGCCTGGCCCCCGGCCCGGTCGAGACCCCGATGCTGGACCGCCTGACCGACGACGAGATGAGCGCGCTGCGCGCCACGATCCCACTGGGCCACGTGACAAGCCCGGCGGAGATCGCGGGCACGGTCGGCTGGCTCTGCTCCCCCGCCGCACTGTCGATCACCGGTGCGGTGATCGACGTCAACGGCGGCATGTGGCTTGGCTGAGCAACCTCCGCGCCGCGGAGTGCCTTACCCCTACGCCGTCAGGCAGAACGGATGCCCGGCCGGGTCCGCGAACACCCGGAAGTGCTTCTCCTTACTGGGAAGGCGGGTCGCGCCCAGCTCCAACGCCCGTGTCTCCCCGGCGTCCAGGTCATCGACGATGATGTCGAGATGCGCCTGCTGCGGCGCCGACGGGTCCGGCCAGCGCGGCGGGGTGAACTCGGCTACCTGCTGGAACATCACACTCTTCCCGCCACCGGAGATGAGCGCGCCCTCCGGCCCGTCGTAGGTGAGCTCCATACCCATCAACTCGGCGTAGAAGCGGGCGAGCCCGGTCGCGTCCGGCGCGTCGATGGTCACCGCGAACAGCGTCATCTCAGGGCCGACACCCTCCTTGCGGCAGATGTCGAACGGATGACCGGCCGGATCCGCCAGCGTGATCCAGTGCGGGCCGTCGGCGAGCCGGGTGGCACCCAGTTCCTCTGCCCGTTTCGCCGCCTCCTCGTGGTCGGCGATGAACAGGTCCAGGTGGAACTGCTGCGGCAGGTCCTGCCCCGGCCACCGCGGCGGCACGTGGTCGGGCGCCTTCTGGAACGCGATCTCCTGCCCGTCGCTCGCGCGGATGGTGATCCAGTCGCCAACGTCGCGCACGGTCTCCCAGCCGGTGAGCGCGGTGTAGAACTCCGCGAGCCTCGTGATGTCCGGGGCGTCGAACGCCGCCAGCTCCAAACGTCCTGTCACTGTCATGCCCGCATCATGCTCCCGGGCACCGACAGAAACGAGAACGCCGAGGTCAGCGGTGCTCGCGTGACCCGGGAAGTATGTGTTACCGTTGGTAACAGTTAATCGAAGTAATAGGCGTCATCAGGGAGCATCCCATGACCACGATCGACACGCACGACCAGTCCCACCGCCAGTCCGTCGCACGCAGGTTGCTGGACTCGTCGGAGACCTTGTCGTACGACCCCGTACGGGAGGTCGACTGGGAGACGCCGCTCGACACCGCCCACCACGGTGCGAGCCCGGAGTGGAGCACGCTCTTCGGCACGTCCTACTGGAACGAGATGACCCCGGAGCAGCAACGCGAGCTGACCCGCCAGGAGGCGGCGTCGGTCGCGAGCACCGGGATCTGGTTCGAGATGATCCTCCAGCAGATGATCCTGCGGGACTTCTACGCGAAGGACCCCACCGATCCCGCCTTCCAGTGGGCGCTGACCGAGATCGCCGACGAGTGCCGGCACTCGATCATGTTCGCGCGGGGCGCCGCGAAGCTCGGCGCGCCCGCCTACCGGCCGAAGCGGCACGTCGTCGAGCTCGGCCGCGTGTTCAAGGCGGTGGCGTTCGGCGAGGCGGCGTACGCGGCGATCCTCGTCGCCGAGGAGGTCCTCGACGTCATGCAGCGCGACTGGATGCGCGACGAGCGGGTGGCACCGTTCGTCCGCACGATCAACAACATCCACGTGGTCGAGGAGTCGCGGCACATGAAGTTCGCCCGCGAGGAGACCAAGGCACGGCTGCGTGGCGCGGGCAGGCTGCGCAAGCAGGTCAACGCGCTGGTCGTGGCGATCGCCGCGTACCACATCGTCACCAGCATGGTGAGCGACCAGGTGTACGCCAACGCCGGCCTGGACACCAAACGGGCGCTGCGCGAGGCGAAGGCCAACGAACACCACCGGTCGATGCTGCGGTCGAGTTGTGCCGGGCTGATGGAGTTCCTCGACTCCTGCGGGCTCCTCACCCGGCCCGCGACGCACTTCTACAAACGCGCCAACCTGATCTGAGCTGGGCTGACCGATGGCGTTCGCGATCACGCAGACCTGCTGCAGCGACGCGTCGTGCGTCGCCGTGTGCCCGGTGAACTGCATCCACCCCACGCCGGACGAGCCGGACTTCGGCACCACCGACATGCTCTACGTCGACCCGCGCACCTGCATCGACTGCGGCGCGTGCGCGGACGCCTGCCCGGTCGACGCGATCTTTCCCGTCGACGCGCTGACCGCGGCGCTGACGTCCTACACGGACATCAACGCCGCCTACTACGCCGACCGGCCGCTCGCCGCCGACCCGTCACCGAACTTCCACGCGTGGGGCCAGCCGACGTTCCACCGCGTGATCCCGAGCGACCTCGCGCCGCTCTCGGTCGCGGTCGTCGGCACCGGGCCCGCCGGGATGTACGCGGTCGAGGACCTTCTCCTGCACACCAACGCGTCGGTCACCCTGATCGACCGGCTGCCGGTCGCCGGTGGACTCATCCGGTTCGGGGTCGCGCCGGACCACCCGTCGACGAAGCGGATCGGCGAGGTGTTCTCGCGGTACCACACGCACCCTCGGCTGCGGCTGAAGCTGGGCGTCGAGGTGGGCCGTGACGTGACGGCCGAGCAGCTGGCTGGGCGGCACGACGCGGTGATCTACGCGGTCGGCGCCTCGGGCGCGCGTGACCTCGGCATCCCCGGTGAGGACCTGCCGGGCAGCCTCGCCGCGACCACCGTGGTCGGCTGGTACAACGGCCACCCCGACGTGCGGGCCGACGCGGTGGACCTGTCGGCGGAACGGGTCGTCGTGGTGGGCACCGGCAACGTCGCGCTGGACGTGGCCCGGCTACTGACCACCGACCCGGCGAAGCTGACCGGCACCTCGATCGCGCCGCACGCGCTGGCCGCACTGCGGTCGAGCAAGGTCCGGGAGGTCGTGCTGCTGGGCCGCCGGGGTCCAGGGGACGCCGCGTACACGACCCCGGAGCTGCGTGCGCTCACCGGTCAGAACGAGGTCGAGCTGGTCGTCGACGCGCACGACCCCCGCGTCGGCAGTGCCATCGACGCTGGCGGCGAGGGCGGGAAAGCCGGTCTGCTCCGGGAAGTGCGGCGGGAGACCGTCGACTGGTCCGCGCCACCCCCGCACGGGCGGCGGCGCATCGTGTTCCGGTTCCACTCCGCACCCCGGTCCGTCGTCGGCGACCGCCAGGTGCGCGGGCTGCGGGTGAGCGGCGCGGCGGACGATCAGGAGATCACGACCGGTCAGGTCGTGCGCGCGGTCGGGTACCGCGGCACGCCACTGCCCGGCCTGCCGTTCGACCACGACAGCGGCCGGATCCCCAACACCGAGGGGCGCGTGCGTCCCGGCACGTATGTCGTCGGCTGGGTGAAACGCGGGTCCACCGGCGGAATCGGCGCGAACAGGTCGTGCGCGGCGGAGACGGTCGGCGCCCTCCTCGATGACGCCGCCGCGGGCCTGCTGCCCACGACATCCCCGCACCGGAACCGATTCCGCCGCCGGTGACGACGGCCCGGCACCACGTCTTCCACAAAGGACTCGCAGATAACCACGGCGACATTCGGTCGGCCGCCGCATCGCCGTCATGATCTTTCCCTAAGCTTCTCCGACGTGGCCACGTTCACTGCCAACGACGGCATCCGGCTCGCCTACCACCGGTCCGGCTCGGGTGCCCCGCTGCTCTGCCTGCCAGGCGGCCCGATGCAAGCGTCGGCCTACCTCGAAGACCTTGGCGGTTTGTCCGCCCACCACTGGCTTGTGCGCCTCGACCTGCGTGGCACCGGTGACTCCGCCACGCCGGAGGACACCGCGACGTACCGCTGCGACCGGCAGGTCGACGACGTCGAAGCACTGCGCACCCACCTCGGCCTTGACCGGATCAACCTGCTCGGGCACTCCGCTGGCGGCACGCTCGCGTTGCAGTACGCCACCCGCCATCCGGACCGGATCGGCAGACTCGTGCTCGTCAGTCCCAGCCCCCGGCCGGTCGGCATCGAGGTCACCGACGAGGCCCGCAGGGAGGTCGCCGAGCTGCGCCGCGGCGAGCGCTGGTTCACGGACGCCTTCGCCGCGTTCGAACGGATCTGGTCCGGTGACTACGCCGGCGCGAACTGGCCTGCGATCGCCCCGTTCTCGCACGGCCGCTGGAACGAAGAGCGCCAGGCCTTCGCCGCCCGCGAGGCCGAGGAGATCAACGCGGAAGCCGCCGCCGCGTACTACTCGGCGAACGCGCTCGACCCGGACGGCACCCGAGGCGACCTCGCCCGCCTGACCGCACCCGTGTTGCTGGTCACCGGCGAGTACGACGTCGGGCTCCCACCGAAGTGCGCCGCCGAGTACGCGACGCTGTTCCGCACCGCCGAACTGGCCGTGCAGCCCCAGGGCGGGCACTTCCCCTGGCTGGACGATCCGGCCTGGTTCGTTGCCACGGTGACGCGTTCCTGAGCTGACCCTCCCCCGCACGTAGTCGTTGTTCTGGGACGATCACCGACGTTCGTTGGTGTCAATCCAACCGTTCGGCATGTCAGGGTTTCTTCAACAGGTGCCCCGGTCCCCTTTGGAGCAACACATGCGTGCCTTACGTCGGACAGCCCTGCTCGCCTCGGTCGGCGTAGCACTCGGCGCCGCTGCTTTCCTCGTCCCCAGCGCATCGGCCGACATCCCGGCCGGCTACTACGACGCCGCGGACGGCAAGACGGGTGCGGAGCTGCACGCGGCACTGCACGAGATCATCGGCAACGGCGCACACCTGTCCTACGACGAGGTGTGGGACGCGCTGAAGGCCACCGACGAGGATCCGGCCAACCCGGCCAACGTGATCATGATCTACAGCGGTGTCTCGATGTCGGAGAACGCCAACGGTGGCGGCACCGACCAGTGGAACCGCGAGCACACGTGGGCGAAGAGCCACGGTGACTTCGGCACCTCCTCCGGTCCCGGCACCGACCTGCACCACCTGCGGCCGTCCGAGGTTGGCGTCAACTCCACGCGGGGCAACCTCGACTTCGACAACGGCGGTTCGCCGGTCGATGGCGCGCCGGACAGCCTCGTCGACGGCGACTCGTTCGAGCCGCGCGACGCCGTGAAGGGCGACATCGCCCGCGGCATCCTGTACATGGCGGTCCGCTACGACGGCGACGACGGCTTCGCCGACCTGGAACCGAACGACTCGGTCGGCAACGACTCGGCGCCGTTCATGGGCAGGCTGTCCGTGCTGATCGAGTGGAACACGCAGGACCCGCCGGATGCCGCAGAACAGGCCCGCAACGACCTGATTTACACCCAGTTCCAGAACAACCGCAACCCGTTCATCGACCACCCCGAGTGGGTCGACGCGATCTGGTAGCCATCCTCGGCTGACCCCCACACTGATCCGCGGTGCACGGCGAAACTGCCGTGCACCGCGGATTTTTCACGTCCTCAGCCGGCCAGCACCTTGCGCAGCTCGGTCGCGAACGCCGCGGGCTCGTGCGCGAACCCGCCGTGGTCGCCCGCGAACAGGACAGGCTCGACGCCCAGCTCCCCGGCCAGCGCGAGAGCGGTGCGGTGCGCGAGCTGACCCGTCGACGTCTTCCCCGCCGCGACGACGATCCGGGGACGCGCGGCACGCAGCGCGTCGAGGTCCGGTGCCCACAGTGACACCGTGCGCAGGTAGTTGGCGAGGAAGAACTCCGCACCGCGGGCCATGTCCTCGTCCGGCTCCTGCGGCGGCTGGTCGTTGACGGACACGGCGGTGAGCACCCCGGTCATGCCGAGGAACTGCCCCATCGCGGGCTGCCACCCCTCGGCGTGGAACGTGTCGACGATGCCGATGGTGGTGGTGCGGAGCTCGTCGGCGTCCGGCAGGAGCAGGCTCAGCGGCGGTTCGTGTGCGACCACCGTGTGCACCTGGTCCGGGTGGTGGATGGCGAGCGCGAGGCCGCCGATGGCGCCGCCGCTGCTGCCCAGCACGTACGCCGGTTCGTCGGTGACCTCGGCGAGGATCCTGTGCAGGTCCTCGGCGGTCGTCTCGGGGGTGACCTGAGCGGCCGCGTCGTCTGCGGTGCTGCGCGCCATGCCACGCGGGTCGAAGGTCACCACCGTGAAGTCGTCGGTCAGGTGCGGCACCAGCGGGGCGAAGCCGGTCGCGTCCATCGGGGTGCCCACCAGGAAGAGCGCCGGACCGGATCCCGCGACGTCGTAGGTGAGCCGGGCACCCGGCACCGTGATGCTGTTCGACATGAATGTCTCCTCGGTGTCGGAACTGCTGTCTGCCCTCAGTCGAAACCGCCGGCGGGATCTCGACACGACACGGTAATCTTGGTGGCAGGTCGGGGCGACATCCTGGGGGATTCGTGTCTCGCCGTAAAGTCATCATCGCGACCGGTGTCGTGCTGGTCGTCCTCATCACCGCGTTGGGTGTGCTGCAACTGCTGCCCGCCGGCGACACCACCGAAACGGTCGCGGCCGCCGACGACCCGCCGCCGTCCGCACTCGAGGTGACCGGCGCGTTCCTTGACGCGTTCACGTCGGGCGACGCCACGACGGCGGGTGCACTGACCGACGACGCGGCCGGTGCCGCCACCGCGCTGGCCGCCGTCCGGCAGACGCTCGCACCGATCTCGGTGACCGCGAGCCGGGACGCGCTCGTCGACGCCGCCGACCAGCGGTTCACGTTGACGTGGGAGCTCGGGCCCGGCCGCACGTGGACCTACGAGAGCGCGCTGCGGCTGGTCGAGGACGGCGAATGGCGGGTGCACTGGGATCCCGCGCTGGTGCACCCGAAGCTGACGGCGGGCCACGGCCTGACGGTCCGCGACCAGACCGGGCAACCCGCCGTGCTCGACCGCGACGGCGCGCCGCTGCTGGAGTGGACCGCGACGGGCACGACCGCGTCGGCGCCGGCCGCGGCGCCCGTGCTGGCGCCGGGCATGGGCCGGGTCGCGGGCAAGGGCGCGTGGTACGTCGCACTGACCGACGGCGCGGGCAGGGATGTCGAGGTGCTGCACGGCGACCGGGTAGCGGCGCTCACGTCGACGGTGAGCAGGCCGGTACAGCAGGCGGCACAGGCGGCGGTGGACTCGCAGGCCCTGCCGACGATGCTGGTGGCGATCCAGCCGTCGACCGGCGATCTCCTCGCGGTGGCGCAGAACGGGTCGGTGGACGGCGGCCCGGTCGCGCTGCAGGGCCTGTTCGCGCCGGGCTCGACGTTCAAGATCGCCACGGCGACCGCGTTACTCGGGGCGGGCGCGGACGTCGGCACGATCGTGCCGTGCCCCGGTGCTGCGACGGTGGGCCCGCGCACGGTGCGCAACGCGGACTTCGACCTGGGCGACGTGCCACTGCGGACGGCGTTCGCGCAGTCGTGCAACACGAGCTTCGCACTGGCGGCGGCGGACCTGCCGCTGGACGCGCTGCCGAAGGCGGCGGACCAGCTCGGCCTCGGCGCCGACTTCGTGATCCCGGGCATCGACACGGAGATCGGCGGCGTGCCCGAGGCGGTGGACACCGTGCAGCAGGTGGAGAACAGCATCGGTCAGGGCCAGGTGCAGGTGAGCCCGTTCGGCCTGGCGATGATGAGCGCGACCGTGGCGGCCGGGCACGCCGTGACCCCACGCCTGTGGCCGGACCGCGCGACGGAGGTGACCACGGGGTACGACGCGCCACCGCCTGGCGTGATCACCTCGCTGCGCACGATGATGCGCGAGGTCGTGACCACCGGCCGGGCGACCGAGCTGGCGGGCCTCGGCCGGGTGTACGGCAAGACCGGCACCGCGGAGACCACCGGCAGCGCACACGGCTGGTTCACCGGCTACCGCGACGACCTGGCCTTCGCCGTCCTGGTCCAGGACGGCGAGTCCTCCACGACCGCCGTCGCGGTGACGAGCAGGTTCCTGACCGGACTCGGCTAGTGCCCCGTCAAGGTGAAGTGGGTCGTTTATCCGTGGATCCAGGTGGTCGCTGGCAAGGCGCAGGGAAGCCGCTCGTACCGGGTTGTACTTGGGCTTTCCCGCAACGCCGCCAGCGGCCGCCTGGGCCGAGGAGAAACGTGCCCTCTTCGCCTTGACGGGGCACTTGGCCGTCAGGTGCAGGTGATCGTCGCGTCGGCCCAGTCCGCGTGGTCGTAGCGTGAACCGTCCACTGTGGGCAGTGCGGCCAGATGGACGTACTGCAGGCCGGTGACGTTCGCGGTGACGCGTTTCGCCGCGTCGGTGCCGTGGACCACGCCGCTGCTCGCGAGCAGCGAGCCGTTGCCCCACACCTCGAGGCTCACGCTGCCCTCCGTACCGGTCTCGTCGTCGAGGCCCGTCCACGCCTGGAAACTCGTGCACCGGCCGCCGAGGTAGTACCGCACCTCGCTGCGGGCGTGCACGCCGAGTCCGCGTGCGTAGGTGGTGCCGCCGATCGTCAGTGTGCGGCCGTCGCCCCCGGCGCGTTCTCCGTTGCTGCGGTCGATCTCCACCGGGCCCCACGCGCTGGCGGACAGGCTCGCGGGCAGCGCGGACACCGGTGTGGTGCCGGCGGGCGGCGCGGTGAACGTGCCCGCGCGGCTGACCCGGTACACCACGGTGGCGTGCGCGGGCACCGACGCGCTGATCGTGCCCGTGCTGGTCGTGACGGCCTTGGTCCACAGTTCCCTGAGCGAGAAGGACGTCGCGTTGCGGAGTCCGGCCGCGGCGGCGGTCGTGCCGATGGTGGCGGTGGCGCCGGTCTCGTTGAACAGCGCGACCGCGACATCGCCGTTGTCGAGTGGCTTGGTCAGCACGTGCAGGCCGTTGGCGCCGGTGATCTCGCCTGCCTGGACGCCGAGCCCGTCCTGGTCGAGCGCGATCACGTCCCGGTTGGTGAGGATGTCGAAGGTCTCCTGGCTCGCGCCGCGCAGGTCCGCGCCGATCAGCAGAGGCGCGTTCATCATGGCCCACAACGTGAAGTGGCTGCGGTACTCGGTGGCGGTCATGCCGCCGTTGCCGACCTCGAGCATGTCCGGGTCGTTCCACCCGCCGCGCTGTGCGTGGTGCGCGAGGCCCACGTTGGCCTTGAAGATGCCGAGCATGCTGGCCCAGTTGTCGGAGATGTCACCGGTGGTGCGCCAGCTGTTGCCGACCGGCTGCGCCCAGTCCCACGGCGCGTTCTGGCCCCATTCGCAGATGGAGAACAGGATCGGCCTGCCGGTGGCGGCGAGCGCGTCGCGCATCTTCGTGTACCGCTCCTGCGCGGACTGGCCGAGGTGGTCGCCGCAGTTGTCGTACTTGAGGTAGTCGACACCCCACGACGCGAACAGGTTCGCGTCCTGCTGTTCGTGGTTGATGCCGCCGGGGAAGCCGAGCTCGTTGCAGGTCTTGGTGCCCGCGCTGGTGTAGATCCCGAACTTCAGCCCTTTGGCGTGCACGTAGTCGGCGACCGCCTTGATGCCGCTCGGGAAGCGTGCCGGGTCGGGCACGAGGTTGCCCGCCGCGTTCCTGGCGGGCAACGCCCAGCAGTCGTCGAGGTTGACGTAGGTGTAGCCGGCGTCCTTGAGTCCACGTGCGACGAACAGGTCGGCGATCTGGGAGACCATCTGCTCGTTGAACTCGGCACGGCAGTGGGTGGCGTTCCAGTTGTTGAACCCCATCGCGGGCGTCCGCGCGAGCCCGTTCTCGACCGCGACCGCCCGGGGCGCCGATGGCCCCGCGGCCGACCCGACGACCGTCACCATCGCCAGCAACAGGACGACAACCACACCCAGCCCGGCCCGACGCGTCATTGCGCAGCCCCGATCCTTCTGTCTATGTGCCCTCAGTGGCTGCCATCGTCGAACGGCGAACACGCACGGTCAAGACTTCGCCACACAACGTGCGAATTTGGTAGTTCTCAACATGCGATGTGCGAGCTTCGCCGGAATGACCGGTCGCTTGTCCGGCCGCGGGTTCGACGGGTGAACGAACTCGAAGTGTGGTCTAGACCTTGACGACGGGGTACCCGGCATACCACGGTGGTCCATGAGAGCGCTCTCATCCTCTCGACCCTGCTGAGAAACGAGAGCACAGAATATGAACAGATCAACGAAGCTTGGCGCGTCCGTCGCGGGCGCGCTCCTCGTGCTGGGCACAGTCCTCGCTGGTGGGGGCACGTCCACCGCGAGCCCTGCCGCGCAGGCACCGCAGGAGGACGAGGTCGTCGCGGCCATGCAGCGTGACCTCGGGCTCACCGCGGACCAGGTCCGCACCCGGTTGCGCCAGGAGTCGACCGCCACGGCCGCCGAGCCGGCCGCCAGGACCGCGGCGGGCGCCGCGTTCGGCGGGTCCTGGTTCGACGCGAAGACCGGGAAGCTCGTCGTCGGGGTGTCCACTTCGGATGCGGCGGTGCACGCGGCGGTCCGGGCCACCGGTGCGACGGTGGTCCGGGCCGGACAGCCGCTGGCCGCGCTCGACGCCGCCAAGGCCGAGCTGGACACGGTCACGGCACCGGCAGGCGTGGCCGCGTGGCGGGTCGACCCCCGGCGTGGCGGGCTCGTCGTGACCGTGCGGAAGGGCGGGGACGTCGGCGACTTCCTCGCCGAGGCACGGGCACTCGGGCCGGTGGTCGTCGAGGAGGTCACCTCGGCACCGGCGACGTTCGCGGCCGGGACGGTAGGCGGCGACCCGTACTACATCAACGGGAACACCCGCTGCTCGATCGGGTTCTCGGTACACGGCGGGTTCGTCAGCGCCGGGCACTGCGGCGGCGCGAACAGCTCGGTAGCGGGCTGGGACGGCTCGTGGATGGGCAACTTCGCGGGTTCGTCCTTCCCTGGCAACGACTACTCGTTCATCCGCACCGGCGGCGGCTGGTGGAACGTGCCGGTCGTGCTCGGCTGGGGCACCGTGTCCGACCAGCTGGTCCGCGGCTCGGCCGAGGCGCCGGTCGGCTCGTCGGTCTGCCGGTCCGGATCGACGACGCACTGGCACTGCGGCACGATCCTCGCGAAGAACGAGACCGTCAACTACGCACAGGGCGCGGTGCACCAGATGACCAAGACCAGCGTCTGCGCGGAACCCGGCGACTCCGGTGGCTCGTTCATCACCGGTGACCAGGCACAGGGCGTCACCTCCGGCGGCTGGGGCAACTGCTCGAGCGGCGGCGAGACGTGGTTCCAGCCGGTGAACGAGATCCTGGGCGCCTACGGCCTCTCGTTGCTCACCGCCTGACACCGCGCTCTGGCCGAGCCCGCTTCGCGGTGCCGGGCGCTGCGCGCCCGGCACCGCTTTCGGCCGTTGGGCCTGGATCCACCGGTTGCGTTTGCCTCCGGCGGCCCTACGCCGGGTTTGCCTCCGGCGGCTCCTCGCCGGAGGCAAACCGGGGAGGCAAAAGATCCAGGCTCAATGTCCTGAAAGCGTGGCTTTCGGGACACCGCGCCTGGCCCGCGCGGCGGGCCTTGGGTCCACTTTGCACGGTCCGGCAACCAGCCACTCGCACGCCGCTGGATCCCCATGTTCGCGAGGAACCCACCCGTGCGAGCGTGGGGAAAGCGCAATAAGAGTCCGAATTCCTACTTTTGGACTCGACGTGCGGCTCGCGGCAAGGGAGTGTCATGAAGGCGGATCTGGCGATGTTCGGCGGAGAGCCCGCGGTGCGAGCGGAGTACCGCAGGCTCGAGTGGCCGGTGGTGACCGACGCTGACCGGGAGGCGGTCGGGCGGGTGCTCGACAGTCGCAAGTTCACCGTCGGCGCGAAGAACGAGGCCGAGATCCACGGCCTGGAGCGGGAATGGGCCGAGTTCTGCGACACCAGGTACGCGGTTTCGGTCAACAGCGGCACGGTCGCACTGGAACTCGCGCTGGCCGCGCTGGGGCTTGCGCCGGGCGACGAGGTCATCGTGCCGGCGCTGAGCTACGTCGCGACGGCGATGGCGCCGCTGTACTCGCTCGCGGTGCCGGTGTTCGTGGACATCGACCCGGTCACGTTCAACATCGACGTGTCGCAGATCGAGGCGAAGATCACCAACCGGACGCGTGCGATCGTGCCGGTGCATCTCGGTGGGCTGCCCGCCGAGATGGACGAGATCCTTGCCCTGGCGAAGAAGTACGACCTGCTGGTGGTCGAGGACGCGGTGCAGGCCCAGGGCGGCACCTACCGCGGCCGCACCTGCGGCTCGATCGGCGACGCGGCCGTGTTCAGCCTCAACGTGGAGAAGAGCATCCCCACCTGCGGGGAGGGCGGCCTCGTCGTCACCGACCGCGAGGACGTCGTCGAGCGGATCCGCAGCCTGCGCATCCTCGGCGAGGACCTGTCGACCGACGAACGGCTGTACGTGTCGGCCACCCGTGGCTCGAACCTCAAGCTGTCCTCGGTGCTCGCCGCGTTCACCCGCGCGCAGCTCGCGCGTTTCTGGGACTACCAGGACCGCCGCGACGCCAACACGCCGGTGTTCGTCGACCGGCTCGCGCAGCTGCCCGGCATCGTCGTGCCGACCGTGCCCGACGACCGCACCCACATGTGGCACATGCTGCGGTTCCGGTTCGACCCGACGACCGCGGGACTCGACGGGGTCAGCCCGGGACGGTTCCGTGCCGCGTTGCGCCGCGCGCTGCTCGCCGAGGGTGTGCCGCTCACGCACTACCAGATCATCCCGCTGCCGGGGCAGCCCGTGTTCCAGGAGCGGAACGCCTACCCCGGCGGCCTTCCGTGGTCACTGCCCGGCACCAACCCGCAGCGCTACGACCTCGCCGACTACCCGGTCACGTGCCAGGTCATCGAGGACTCGCTGTGCCTGCGCCGCATGCACCTCAACCCGGACGCCGGGCCCGCGCTCGCCGAGTACGCGACCGCGTTCGAACGCGTGTGGGACAACCTCGACCGCATCGGGCGGTTCGCCCGCGCCATGCCGTACCAGCCGCCGTGGCACGCGGTGCCGAACGGACCGAGATTGGCGGAAGCGGCATGAGTGTCGAGGCGTTGGCCGGCCCGTCATCGGTCGGTGACCTGGTCGGTTTGCGCCGGACCGCGCTCGCGGTGCGGGAGCACGTGCTCGCGATCGGCGCGGGCGGCGTCGGCACCCACATCGGTGGCGCCCTGTCCGCTGTGGACATCCTCGTCGCCCTGTACCGCGAGGTGCTGCGGGTGCGGCCCGCCGAGCCGGACTGGCCGGACCGCGACCACTTCATCCTCAGCAAGGGCCACGCGTCGGCGGCCCTGTACGCGACGCTCGCCGAGTGCGGGTTCTTCCCCGTCGAGGAGCTGGCCACCTACGGCAGCGCCGATGGCAGGCTGATGGCGCACCCGACACCGGCGGTGCCGGGTGTCGAGTTCGCCACCGGGTCGCTCGGGCACGGGCTCGGGCTCGGCGCCGGGCTCGCGCTGGCCGCCAAGCGGGCAGGCAGCGACAAGCGGGTGTTCGTGCTGGTCGGCGACGGCGAGCTGCAGGAGGGCTCGGTGTGGGAGGCCGTGATGTCCGCCGCACACCACGGCCTGGACAACCTGACCGCGATCGTCGACCGGAACCGGCTGCAGATCAGTGGGTCCACGGAGGACCGGATGGGCCTCGAGCCGCTCGGCGACAAGTGGCGTGCGTTCGGCTGGCAGTGCTCCGAAGTGGACGGACATGACTTCGGCGAGCTGGTGCCCGCGCTGCGCACCCCGCCACCGGCTGGCAAGCCGGCCGTGCTGATCGCGGACACCGTGAAGGGCCAGGGGGTGCGGCACCTGCAGCACCGCAAGCAGAGCCACTTCGCGCGGCTCGGCCCAGAGGCGTACCAGCGTGCGGTCACGGCCCTGCGGGCGGCGGCGGCGTGACCAGCACACTGCCCGAGTCCGACCGCGCCGCCTACCGGGCGACGCTGGTGGACCTCGCCCGAGGTGACTCGCGGATCTGGTGCCTCGACTCGGACATGGGCGGCCTGGAGAAGCAGTTCCAGGCCGAGCTGCCCGGCCAGTACGTCGACGTCGGCATCGCGGAGGCGAACCTGATGTCGATCGCGGCCGCGCTGGCGAGCACCGGGATCCTGCCGTTCGTGAACACGATGGCGGCGTTCGCCTCGGCGCGTGCGCTGGAACAGGTGAAGCTCGACATCGCCTACCACGACCTGCCGGTGCGGATCGCGGCCACGCACGCGGGGTTCTCCGCCGCGCACTACGGACCCACGCACCACGCGCAGTCCGACCTCGCGGCGATGCGGACGCTGCCGAACATGACGGTGCTGGCCCCGGCCGACGCTGGCGAGACCGTCCGGCTGGTCACGGCGGCGGCCTACCTGCCGGGCCCGGTGTACCTGCGGCTCGGCCGCAACGCGATCGAACCGGTGTACACCGGCGACGCCGAGGTCACCATCGGCAAGGCCGTTGAGCTGCGGTCCGGCGACGACGTGACGATCGCCGCCACCGGCGCGCTGCCGGTGCGGTTCGCGCTCGACGCGGCCGACGAGCTCGCCACCGTCGGCATCGGGGCGCGGGTGCTGAACGTGCACACGATCAAGCCGCTCGACGTGCCCGCGCTCGTCGCGGCCGCGGAGCAGACCTCGGGTGTGGTGACGGTGGAGGACCACTCGCTGCTCGGCGGGCTCGGCGGCGCCGTCGCCGAGGCGCTCGCCGAACACCGGCCGACCACCGTGCGCAGGGTCGGCATCTCGGACAGGTTCTGCGCCCGCCCCGGCACGCACGCCGAACAGCTGGCGGCGGCCGGGGTGTCGGCCGCGCACGTGGTGTCGGCGGCGCTCGCCACCACCACGTTCCGTCCAGTGTGTACGTCCATTTGGGATTGATGAAGGAGAAGGCCATGACAACCGCGGTGAGCACCTGCCCGGACTGCACGGAGGCCGTGCCTGCGAACGGCGACGTGCGGGTCACGTCGATCGTCGAGTGCCCCGGCTGCCAGGCCGAGCTCGAGGTCATCGGCATCGAGCCGCTCGAGTACGCGCTGGCGCCCGACATCGAGGAAGACTTCGGGGAATAGGCATGACCCTCGCGGTACTGACGACCCGCACGCGGCTCGAGGAGCGGCTGATCTTCGCCGCCCTCGAGCGGCGCGGGCTCCCCTACGTCCAGGTGGATGACCGCACACTGGTCCACCGGATCGGCGACCCCGGCGGCGCCCGGTACCGGGGCGTGCTGAACCGGATCATGTCGCACACCCGCAGCGTCTACGCCACCCGGATCTTCGAGGCGACCGGCCACCACGTGTTCAACCCGAGCACGGTGGTGGACGTCTGCGGCGACAAGATCCTGACCTCGCTCGCGCTCGTGCGAGCGGGTCTCCCCCACCCGGAGACGGTGCTCGCGGTGACCCCGGACGCCGCGCTCGATGCGATCGAGGCGATCGGCTACCCGGCGATCCTCAAGCCCGCGGTCGGCTCGTGGGGGCGGCTGCTGTCCAAGGTGAACGACCGGGACGCGGCGGAGACGCTGATCGAGCACAAGCAGTCGCTACGCTCGCCGGTCCACAACGTCTACTACGTCCAGGAGTACGTCGACAAGCCGGACCGGGACATCCGCGTGATCGTCATCGGCGACGAGGTGGTCGCCGCGGTCTACCGGCGCTCCGACCACTGGATCACCAACACCGCACGCGGCGCGACCACCGCCGTCTGCACCGTGACCGACGAGCTGCGCTCGCTCGCGCTGCGGTCCGCCGCCGCGGTGGGCGGCGGCATCCTCGCCGTGGACCTGCTCGAACGCGCAGGCGGCGAACTGCTCGTCACGGAGGTCAACCACACCATGGAGTTCCACGGCCTTGCCGCGGTCGCGGACGTGGACGTCGCCGAACTGATCGTCGACCACGTGGACCGCAACAGTCCCGTAGAACTGGCGGAGGCGGCGGCGTGAGCGGAGCGTGCGGAGCGAACCATCAAACACAGCGCCGCCACGGAACCTGCGAGGGAGCGGCGGCGTGAGCGGAGCGTGCGGAGCGAACCATCGAACACAGCGCCGCCACGGAGCCTGCGAGGGGGCGGCGAAATGAAGGCGACAATAGTGGGTGGTAGTGGCTACATCGGCGGTGAGCTGGTGCGGCTGCTGCTCGGCCATCCCGAGATCGAGCTGGCCCACGTCACCTCGACCAAGTACGCGGGCCGCCCGCTGCGGACCGCGCACCCCAACCTGCGCGGGCAGACCAGCCTCACGTTCGTCCAGGACAGCGAGGTCGGCGAGTCCGACGTGGTGTTCCTCGCCGTGCCGCACGGCGCCGCCATGAAGGAGATCGACCGCTGGGCCGCGCTCGCCCCCCGCGTCGTCGACCTCAGCGCGGACCACCGCATCCACAGCACCGACCTGCGGGAGCGGTACTACCCCGGCGGGGTGCCCGATCCGGACTGGCTCGCGCGGTTCCGCGCGGGCATCCCCGAGCTGAACCGGGAGAACCTGCGCGACGCCACACACATCTCGGTCGCGGGCTGCATGGCCAACGCGGCGATCCTCGCGCTGCACCCGCTGGCCGCGGCCGGGCTGGTCGCGGGCACGGCGCTCGTCGACGCGCGCACCGGCTCGTCCGGCGCGGGCCGGGTGCCCGACGAGGGCAGCCACCACCCCGAGCGCAGCGGCGTGCTGCGGATGGCGAAACCCCACGGGCACCGGCACATGGCGGAGATCATCCAGGCGTGCGGGGTGCCGGTGCACATGTCGGTGACCGCGGTCGAGGCGGTGCGCGGGGTGCAGGTCGTCTGCCACGTCATGCTGCCGGACCCGATGACCGAGCGGGACGTGTTGGCCATCTACCGCGAAGCCTACCGGCACGAGCCGTTCGTGCGGCTGGTCCGCGAGCGGTCCGCGCTGCACCGGATGCCGGAGCCAAAGCTGTTGTCCGGCACCAACTTCTGCGACATCGGCCTCTCGCTCGACGAGGGCGGCCAGCATCTCGTCGTGGTGTCCGCGATCGACAACCTCGTCAAGGGAGGTGCGGGGAATGCCGTCCAGTGCCTCAACATCGCGGCCGGGTGGGACGAGACCGCCGGGCTCGGCTTCATCGGGCTCCACCCGGTCTGACCGGTACGTCGTCAAGCTCGGCGGTTCGCTCGACGCGGGCATCACCGCCGCGTGCGACGACCTCCGCGCCCTGGTCGACGGCGGCGCCGAGGTCGTGGTCGTGCACGGCGGCGGCGCGGCGGCCGACCGGCTCGGCGCCGAGC
>NZ_JBARWZ010000156.1:0-2916 GCF_049647105.1 Actinophytocola sp. | reverse complement strand
CTACTTCCCGACCAAGCCCTACACCGGCCTCACCCAGACGGACACTTTTCATGAGGCAACGAATCCGCCTACGCGGGCATCTTGACGTGAGGCAACAGGGCGTTGTCGATCTTGACTGTGGATAACTGGTGCCGCTGTGGACAACTGCCGTGGCGAGACCGTGTGCATCGTTAGCATCGGTGGGGTGACGCACGTTGCGGAGGGCGACAGACCGGAGCGGTTCAGCACCGCGCGGTTGGTGCTGCGGAAGGTGACGCCGGACGACGTCGACGCGATGATCGCCATCCATGCCGATCCCGAGGTGGTGCGGTTCCGGCCGGAGGGGACGAGCACGCCGGACGAGTCGCGGCAGCTGTTCTCCGCGTGGCTCGACCACTGGGCCGAGTTCGGCTTCGGGTACTGGGCGATCGAGCTGGCCCGCACGGGCAGGCTGATCGGGTTCGGCGGGCTGCAGCTGTCGTACTCCGACGACGG
The DNA here is from genome assembly GCF_049647105.1 of Actinophytocola sp. Classification (GTDB taxonomy): domain Bacteria; phylum Actinomycetota; class Actinomycetes; order Mycobacteriales; family Pseudonocardiaceae; genus Actinophytocola. The sequence goes on along the minus strand of NZ_JBARWZ010000156.1, from coordinate 2,442 downwards.
CCCGTACCTCAACGTGTTCTACCGCCTGTTCCCCCGCCACTGGGGCCGCGGCTACGCGCCGGAGATGGTCCTCGCCGCGACGGAGTGGGCCCTGCTCGCCTTCCCCGATCTGCCCGTCATGATCATCACGTCGACGCTGAACGTGCCTGCCCAGCGGGTCGCGATCAAGCTGGGGTTCACCGAGGTGCGGAGGGCGTGGTTCCAGGGCACATTGTGTTGCTTCTTCAAGCTCCCGGCATGAAGATGCGGGCCATGCCAGTTACCGTCAGAGCCGACCTCGCCTCCCTGCCCGACTACATCGCGGGCCGGAAGGTGCCCGGGGCCGTCATCCTCTCCAGCAACGAGCTGTCCGGTCAGGCCCCCGCGTCCGTGCTGGCCGCCATCGCCGAGGCGGCCGCCGACGTCAACCGCTACCCCGCGATGGGTGCGGACGACCTGCTCGACAAGACCGCGGAGCACTTCGGCCTCGACCGGCCGCGGCTCGCGGTCGGCTGCGGTTCGGTGAGCCTGTGCCAGCAGCTGGTGCAGGCGACGTGCGAGCAGGGTGACGAGGTCGTGTTCGGGTGGCGGTCGTTCGAGGCGTACCCGATCGTCACGCAGATCGCGATGGCGACCGGTGTGAAGGTGCCTCTGACGGCGCACCACGGGCTCGACCTCGAAGGCATGCTCGCCGCGGTCACCGAGCGCACGCGCCTGATGTTCGTGTCGAACCCGAACAACCCCACCGGCACCGCGCTGCGCACCGCCGAGCTGACCGACTTCCTTGACCGTGTCCCGGAGAACGTGCTGGTGGTGCTGGACGAGGCGTACCGCGAGTTCGTCACCGACCCGGACGTGCCGGACGGGTTCGACTTCCTCGACCGCCAGAACGTGGCCGTACTGCGCACGTTCTCCAAGGCGTACGCGCTGGCCGGCATCCGGCTCGGCTATCTCGCCGCGTCGCGCGACGTCGCCGCCGGGGTCCGCAAGGTGGGGATCCCGTTCTCGGTGAACAGGATCGCGCAGGCCGCGGGTATCGCGGCCATGGCGGCGACCCCGGAGCTGATGTCACGGTGCGCCGACGTGACCGTGGAACGGGTCCGCGTGCACGAGGCGCTGCTGGAGATGGGCTACGACGTGCCCGCGTCGCAGGCGAACTTCCTGTGGCTGCCCCTTCGCGAGCGGACCACCGAGTTCAACGAGCACTGCCTGGACCAGAAGGTCGTCATCCGCGCGTTCGCGGGTGAGGGCGCGAGGGCCACGATCGGTGTCACCGCGGAGAACGACGCGTTCCTGGCGGCCGCCAGGTCCTTCCCGCGCTAGATCCGTTTCACCCGCGGGTCCCTGCGCTCACACAGACGGAGTCGGGGAACGTCCGACTCCGTGTGTCTGAGCGCAGGACTCGCGGTGTCCGCGCGGCATCAGGCGGCGGCCTTCTCTGCCTTCAGCTGGTCGACGAAATGTTGACGGGCGTCGGCCACGCGGCGCCAGTGGGCGATGCGGTCCAGTTCCGTGGAGGCCCTCGCCAGGACCTCGGCGGCGTGCGCGGCGGACTCGATCTCGTTGGCCGCGGCGGCGAGGTCACCCGCGTCGATCAGGGTGTAGGCACGGCGCATGCCGGACTGGGCCGTGGCGTAGATGGCGTAGGCGGCCATGTTGTCCGCGAGGGCGCCGAGTGGGTGCGACATCGGTTTCTCCTGTCTGTGAGGCTGCTTACACAGACACGTCGAATCCGAGGCCGCCGGTTCGACATCCGGCGGGCGAAATTCCTAACGTTTTCGTGTCGGCCGCCGTCGGCCGCGCGCCTGCCAGCACCCGAGGTGCCAGTGCCGCCGGTCGGCGATCGACCCGACATCGTCCGCGGGCCACACCACCACGTGCGCGACTCCCGGCTGGATCTCGTGGTCGCAGCCTGGACACCGGTAGGTCTTCGTCGCCTGCGTCGCGCTCACGTTCCGCACGAGCCAGTCGCCGTCCGGCGCCGACTCGGCCCGCTGCCAGCCCGCGCTGCCCAGCGGGCGCGGCTCGGCGGGCGGCACGCGGCGGTCACGGTTACGACGAGGCACGAGACCTCACGGTAGCGGCAGGGCAGAATGGGGACGTGCCGACATACGAGTACCGCTGCCGCGACTGCGCGACCACCTTCGAGGTGCGCCGCTCGATGAGCGAGTCGTCCGCCCCTGCGTCCTGCCCCGATGGCCACGACAACACCGTCAAGCTGCTGTCCATGGTGGCGATGACCACCGGCGCCGCGGGCAGTGACGGCGCGTCGGCCCCGTCCGGCGGCGGCTGCTGCGGCGGGTCGTGCGGCTGCGGCTGAGCACGCAGGCTCCCCCGAGTTGTCCACAGCCGCACCAGTTGTCCACAGGTAGGCCGTCAACCCCCTGTTGCCTCACGTCAAGATGCCCGCGTAGGCGGATTCGTTGCCTCATGAAAAGTGTCCGTCTGGGTGAGGCCGGTGTA
>NZ_JBARWZ010000155.1:0-84061 GCF_049647105.1 Actinophytocola sp. | reverse complement strand
ACCGCGACCCGGCCGCCGCCGCGCGGCTGGCCGCGGTGCGGGCGCAGCTCACGACGATCGCCGAGGACCACCGGCTGCCGGTGGAGAACCTGCTGCAGCCGGACCTGGTGCGGCGCACGTGCTGGCGGCCGCCGGAGGACCTGTCGGCCGAGGAGATCGCGGCCGCGCTGCGGGCCGGTGGCGCGCGGGAGTGGCAGATCGGCCTGACCGGGGACGCGTTGTCCCAGGCGCTGAAGGAAGCCGCGCAGTAACCGGATGACCCTGTCAGCATTGGAGACATGGCCGGCAGGGTGTGGATCGGGACGTCGGGGTGGCGGTATCCGCCCTGGCGTGGCGTGTTCTACCCGGAGGGGCTGCCGCAGCGCCGGGAGCTGGAGTACCTGTCTCGGCAGCTCGGCTCGGCGGAGATCAACGGCTCGTTCTACTCGCTGCAGAAGCCGGAGTACTACCGGCGATGGCGCGACGAGACGCCGGACGGCTTCGTGTTCACGGTCAAGGGCAGCCGGTTCATCACCCACATGAAGAGGCTGCGGGACGTGGCGATCCCGCTGGCGAACTTCTTCGCGAGCGGAGTCCTGGCGCTGGGCGACAAGCTGGGGCCGTTCCTGTGGCAGCTGCCGCCGAGCCTCCGCTACGACCAGGACCTCCTGGCGGACTTCTTCGAGATGCTGCCCCGCGACACCGCCGCCGCGGCCGTGCTGGCAGGCAAGCACGACGAACGGCTCGACGGCCGGGCACTGACCGAGGCCCATGTCAGCCTCCCGCTCCGGCACGCGCTGGAGGTGCGGCACCAGAGCTTCGTCGACCCCACGCTGCCGGAGTTCCTTCGTGCGCACGGCATCGGTCTGGTGACCGCGTCCGCCGCCGAGGACTGGCCCTACCTGGAGGACGTGACGGCCGACTTCGCCTACGTGCGGCTGCACGGCGAGACGGAGCTGTACGCGAGCGGCTACTCCGACGACGAGCTGGACCGGTGGGCGGCGCGGATACACGGCTGGTCCGCCGCGGGCTTCGACGTGTACGCGTACTTCGACAACGACATGAAGGTCAGGGCACCAGCCGATGCCATCGGCCTGCAGGACCGGGTGCGGAGTGCCGCGCTTCAGTGAGCCGAGGGCAGGTGCACCGTCACGGTGAGGCCGCCGCCCGCGACGGCCTCAGCCGACGCCGTGCCGTGGTGCGCCTTCACGACCGCGCGGACGATCGCGAGACCCAGCCCGGTGCCGGAGTGCGCGGTCCGGTCCACCCCGCCGCGGCGGAACGACTCGAACAGCTCCTCCACCCGCTCCGGGTCGACCGCCGCGCCCGACGACGACACCCGCAGCGTCACCCAGCTCGGACCCGCCACGGTGCGGACGTCGAGCCAGCCGCCGTCCACGTTGTGCCGCACGGCGTTCTCCAGGAGGTTGCCCGCGACGCGTTCCAGCAGCGCGGGATCGCCCGCCGACGGCGCCGCCGCGCAGGCGAACGACGTGCGCAGTCCCCGCCGCTCCGCCTCGGCACGCACGGCCTGCCACGCGCTGCCGACCACGGTCGCCAGGTCGACACGTTCGACGACCCCGAGGCCCATGCCGTCGGTGCGGGCGAGCAGCAGGAGCGCGTCGACGAGCTGACCGGCCCGCAGCGTGGCGTCGCGGACCACTCCCGCCATGCGGCGCAGCTCGTCGGCGTCCGCGTCCGGGTCGGCCAGGGTCACGTCCAGCTCGGTGCGGATCACCGACAGCGGGGTGCGCAGCTCGTGGGAGGCGTTGGCGACGAACTGGCGCTGCGCCGAGAACGTGGCCTGCAACCGGTCGAGCATCGCGTCGAAGGTGTCGGCCAGCTCGGCGACCTCGTCGCGCGGGCCGCGCAGCGCGATCCGCTCCCCCAGCGACTCCGCGGAAAGGCGCCGGGCGGAGCCGGTGACGTCGCGCAGCGGCTTGAGGACGCGGCCGGTGAACGTCCACGCGAGCAACGCGGTCGCGACGACCACGCACACGAACGCGATGGCACCCGCCACCAGGACGCGGAAGCGGGCGGCGTCGCGGAGCACCTCCGCGAGCTGCTCGGCCCTCACCCGCGTGCCGCCGACGACGACGGTCGTGCCCTCGGGCAGCGACGGCGCGCTGACGGAGTCACCCGCGAGGATCCAGGCGAGCCACAGGAGCAGCGCCGCGACGACCGTGACCAGCCCGGTGGCGAGGAGCGTGATCCTGGCGCGCAGACCGGGACCACGTCGGGTCTCGGTCACTCCACCCGGGTAGCCGCGGGCACCCGGTAGCCGGAGCCGACCACGGTGTCGATGATGCCGGGCTCACCGAGCTTCTTGCGCAGCGTCATGACGGTCACGCGGACGGTCGTGGTGAACGGGTCGGCGTGCTCGTCCCAGACCCGCTCCAGCAGCTCCTCACTGGACACCACGGAGCCGCTCGCGGCGAGCAGTACCTCGAGGACGCCGAACTCCTTGCGGGTCAGGTCCACCTGTGTGCCCGCGCGGGTGACGGTGCGGCGGGCCGGGTCCAGCTCGACGTCGCCCGCCCGCAGCACCGGCGGGGTGACCGGGGTGGAGCGCCTGGCCAGCGCCCGCACCCGCGCGACCAGCTCGTCGAACGCGAACGGCTTGGCCAGGTAGTCGTCGGCACCGAGCGAGAGCCCCTCGACCCGGTCGGCGACCGAGCCGCTGGCGGTCAGCATGATCACCCTGGTCAGCGCCCCGGACGCGACGATCTCGCGGCACAGCTCGTCCCCGGACATGCCTGGCAGGTCCCGGTCGAGCACCACCACGTCGTACCGGGTGACGGTGGCCTTCTCATGCCCCTCGTCGCCGTCCAGGGCGACGTCGACGGCCATGCCTTCACGACGAAGCCCCCTGGCGATCGCGTCGGCCAGGGGTTCTTCGTCTTCGACGATCAGAATCCGCACCCCACAACGGTGCCACAACTCCGTGTGACGATGTCGCCAGGCCTCACTCCGCCACGCCGGGGTCGCCGAGCGCGACCTTGCCCGCGCACAACCTCAGGAGTCGTTCGGCAGGTCATCCATGGCGCGAGTGATCAGAGCCCGTGCCTGAGCCCCGTGTACTGCCGACTGGCGGAGATGTTCGAACATCTCGAGGTACAACCGGATCTCGTTGGGCTGGACTACCTCCAGCTTCGCGGTGGGTGTCTCGACGCCCACCATGGCTCGTCGTAGATCCAGAACGGAACCTGCGCATAGGTCTTCCGAGGTGCGGTTTGCGGGATGATTCCCAGACTGACGCGCGGCAGCGATGCCACGGCGAGGAGTCGATCAAGTTGGGGCTTGGCCACCGTTCTCGATGCGGCTGACCTTCGTGAAGTGGCAACCGATGCCGACCGCGAGAGCCCGTCCCGTGAGACCCGCACCCTTTCGGATCTCACGGAGACGAGCCCCCAGCGCTTCTCTGGCCTGCTGGGCGGGGCTAGACAGCTTTGTACTCACTGTCGGGAATCGACGGTGACCACACTGTCTCGAAAGCGGTGCGACACAACCCGACCACAGCTGGATCGGCCGCTGTCCCGAATCTCGGCCGCGCCGGGCACGTCCTGAAGGGGCGCTCAGGGCAACTCGGCCGTGGCGGGGGCGTCGGTGCGGGTCGCGATCCACTCGGTCACGCGGCGGGCCACCTGCTGCGCGGTCATGCCGAGCTGCACGAGCACCTCGTTCCGCGTCCCCTGCGGGTGGAACTCCTGCGGCAGGCCGACGTCCCGCAGTGGCACGTCGACGTCCGCGTCGCGCAGCGCCGCCGCCAGCGACCAGCCGAACCCGCCGTGCCGCCCGCTGTCCTCGACCGTGACGACCAGCCGGTGCCCGGCCGCGAGGTCCACCAGGTCCGCCGGGACCGGCGCCACCCACCTCGGGTCCACGACGGTCACGCCGATGCCCTGGTCGGACAGCCGGTCCGCGGCCGCCATGCCCAGTTCGGCCAGCGCGCCGACCGTCACCAGCAGCACGTCGGTGGTCTCGTCCACCGCGGGCCTGCGCAGCACGTCGACCGTGCCACGCCGCTCCAGCGCCGCGACCTCGCCGCCGACCGACGCCTTCGGGAAGCGCAGCGCGGTCGGGCCGTCCTTCACGGCGACCGCCTCGTTCAGCTCCTCCCGCAGCGTCACCGCGTCACGCGGCGCCGCGACCCGGATGCCGGGCACGACGCCGAGGATCGACAGGTCCCACATGCCGTGGTGGCTCGCGCCGTCCGGGCCGGTGACGCCCGCGCGGTCGAGGATCATCGTGACCGGCAGCTTGTGCAGTGCGACGTCCATGAGCAGCTGGTCGAACGCGCGGTTCAGGAACGTCGAGTAGATCGCGACCACCGGGTGCAGCCCGGCCATCGCCATGCCCGCGGCGGACGTGACCGCGTGCTGTTCCGCGATGCCGACGTCGAACCAGCGGTCCGGGTACGCCTCGGCGAACTTCGCGAGGCCCGTCGACCGCAGCATGGCCGCCGTGATCGCGACGACGTCCGGCCGCGACTCGCCGATCCGCGCCAGCTCGTCGGCGAACACCGACGTCCACGACGCGGCGCCCTTCGCGGTGGTCAGCTTGCCGGTCACCGCGTCGATCGGGTCGGTCTGGTGCATCTGGTCCACCTCGTCGTTCTCGGCGAGGGGATAGCCGCGGCCCTTGCAGGTCGCGACGTGGACGATCACCGGGCCACCGAACTCCTTGGCGCGGCGCAGCGCGGCGTCGAGCGCGTCGAAGTCGTGGCCGTCGACCGGGCCGAAGTACTTGAGGCCGAGGTCCTCGAACATCACCTGCGGGGAGAGCGCGTCCTTGATGCCGCGCTTGGCAGCGTGCAGCGCCGCGTACAGCGGCTTGCCGAGGACCGGCGTGCCCTGCAGCATCCGCTTGCCTGCCTCGAGCGACCGCTCGTAGCCGGGCGAGAGGCGCAGCGACGCGAGGTGGTCGGCGAGCCCGCCGATGGTCGGCGAGTAGGAGCGGCCGTTGTCGTTGACCACGATCACCATCGACCGGTTCTTGCCCGCCGCGATGTTGTTGAGGGCCTCCCAGCACATGCCGCCGGTCAGCGCGCCGTCGCCGACGACGGCCACCACACACCGCTTCTCGCTCCGCAGCTCGAACGCCTTCGCGAGACCGTCCGCGTAGGACAGGGCGGAGGAGGCGTGGCTGCTCTCCACGAAGTCGTGCTCGCTCTCGGCACGGCTCGGGTAGCCGGACATGCCCTTGGCCATCCGCAGCCGGTCGAAGCCATCCTGGCGGCCGGTGAGGATCTTGTGCACGTAGGCCTGGTGGCCCACGTCCCAGATCACCGGGTCGGCTGGCGAGTCGAACACGCGGTGGATCGCCATGGTCAGCTCGACCACACCCAGGTTGGGCCCGAGGTGGCCACCCGTGGTCGTCACTCTGTCAACGAGGAACTCGCGGATCTCGGTCGCGAGCCTCGGCAGCTGGTCGCCGGCCAGACTTTTCAGGTCCGCCGGGCCGTGCACCGTACCGAGCAGGGACTCCTCGTCTGTCACCGCTGGTCACCTCAGTTCTCAGATCGCGGGACGTCGCGCCGGTCCCGGCCAGTCTACGAGCGCACGTGCATGAGCCGTTCGGCCCTACACTCAGCGGGGTGCCAGTCGCATTCGACACCGCCGGCATGGAGCGACATGACGAGCGAACCTGGTTCGACCCACGAACCGGTGACCAAGTCAGTCTCACCTACATCGGCATGGAGCCCGACATCCCCGCGCCCCTCGACGATCTCCCGCAGCTGCGCAGAAAGCTGGCCGAGGAGACCGCCGAGACCGGTTCGATCATCGAGGCGCACGTGGTACGGCTCGGCGGGGTGCCCGCGTTGTTCCAGCTGATCAAGCTGCCGATCCCCGGTCAGGACACCGGCCTGGCGTTCATCGCCGCGTTCACCGTGCCGCGCGCGACCTGCAGCGCCGTGCTGCGCATCCAGTGCGCGGAGGGGCAGGCGACCGGCCTCCGTGAGACCGCGGTCGCCGCACAGGTCGGGTTCGAGAACTGCCTCGTGCCGCACCCGTACGCCCCTGAGGTGCGCGGACAGCTGCCCTACAACGTGGCCGACGAGGCGAACTGGGACCAGCAGTTCCCCGACCACCCGCTGACCAGGGCACGCGCATGGGCACACCGCACGCTCGCGTCCGCGCAGGTGGACCCGCAGTTCGTGGCGCTGCCCCCGTTCGAGCCCGCCCCCGCTCCGCCACCCGCGCCGGTGCCACCGGCGCAGGCGCAGGCACCGGCACCGGCACCGGCACCGGCACCGGCCGAGGATGGCGACGCCCTGCACACGGTGCTCGTTGGCCTGCCGCTGGCCGGCTACCTGCCGCTGTGGCAGGAGAACGGCGTGTCCTACTGGCGGATGAGCGACCCGGAGGCGGTCCGCGCCCGGCTCGGCGCCGGGGTGGAGTCCCGCTCGGAGATCGACGCCCGGCGGCTCCGCGAGTCCGCGAGGTTCAGCCCGTCGCGCGGCACGCTGTTCCTGATGGACCGCGACCGCGACGAGACCGGTCACCTCGGCGGCACCAGCACACAGCTCACCCCGGCGACGGAGGAGGAGGCGTACGCGGCGGTCGACGACAGGGCACTGTCCGAGCTGTACACATGGCTCGGCGAGGTGGTGCTGGCGGCCGTCCGGCGGGGCGAGTTCGTCGCGGTGGAGTCCGGCGGCTGGCAGGTCCCGATGACCCCGGTCGTGCTGGTCATGCTGAGAACCGACGGCAAGGAATGGCACTCGGTGGTGGAAGCGTCCCCGGTGCCGGAGGGCGCGCTCGTGTGGCGGGACAAGCAGCCGGTGGAGGGGAACACCCAGGTGCTGGTCAGCCCGGCGACCGACCAGACCGTCCGCGCCTCCGGCCTGCTGATCAGGTTCGCCGTCACGACGTGGGGTGTGCACCCGCTCCAGTTGGGACTGTCGTTCGGCCAGAACCCGACTCTGTGATTCGGTAAGGTCAGAGCTCACGTTCGGTACAAGAGGGTGGGGAACGACCAGTGACCGAGCCGCAGCCGATGATGGCGCAGGCGGAGCAGGACCAGCTGACGAGGCAAGTGGGGCGGTCGCTGCTGACCGTTGCCGGAGAGGGCTGGCAGCGCGTCAGGGCCGAGTACCGGTCGGCGGGCCGCCACATCGAGGTGGACGTCTTCGTGACGGGCCCCGACGGCGCCGAGCAGACCGTCCGGCCACCGCAGGAGGTGGTCGAGGGCCTTGGGCGGCTCCGCCAGGGGATGTACCGGCCCGGTCGGGGGACCTGGCTGTCGGGGGTGTACCTGCTGGAGCCGCCGAGTTCCTTCAGCGCCGAGTTCGAACCGGACGCCGAGCCCGAGTGGCGGCGCGTGCCACCCCAGATCGGTTTCGCCGACGAGCTGAAGTTCTTCCCCCGAGCGGACGAGAACATCCCGGACTGGCTGCGCAGGCGTGCGGGCCTCCCGCCACTGCCGCCCGCCCCGGCCGACCAGCCGACCCCGCCGCCGGGTGCTCCGGCAGGCCCGCACGCCGGTGGCGAACCAACCCCGCCACCCGGCACCCCGGCAGGGCAGCCACCATTCACCGGCCAGCCAACGCCACCTCGGGGAAACCAGCCACCATTCGACGGCAGGCCCGCTCAGCCCCCAGGCGGCGAATCAACCCCGCCGCCGGGCATCCCCGCCGGGCCGTTCAACCAGTCGGCGCATGAACCACCGCCCCAGTTCGGTGGGCCCCCCGCCGGTCCAGTCGGCGGCCAGCCCACTCGGGCACCACAGCCCGCGGGTGAACCTGCGCCGCCACCGGGCATCCCCGCCGGACCGTTCGGCGGTCGGCCCGCGAACGAACCGGCACCACCGCAACACGGCGGCGGGCAAGGCGGCCCGTTCGGCGGCCCGCCCACGCCCCCACCAGGCATCCCCGCACACGAAGCACCACCGCGGTCAGCCGACGTCCCGGCCGGACCATTCGGCGGCGAAGCCACCCCGCCGCCAGGCACCCCCGCGCACGACTCGGCTCCGCCGCGGTTCGGTACCCAGCCTGGCGCCCGGTTCGGTGGCGAACCCACGCCTCCCTCTGGCATTCCCGCCAACCAGTTCGGCCAGCCCACGCCACCGCCAGGCATCCCGGCGACCCCGCCCGCACCCTCCGCGGCCCCGGGGATCGGCAGCGCGTTCGGCGGTCGGCCCGCGCCAGAACGCCCACCCTTCGGCGGCGAACCCGGCAACCAGCGGCCAGGCGACCCATGGTTCAACGAGCCGGACGCGAACCCGGCACCTGGCTTCGGCGTCCCGGCCACCCCGTTCGCGCAGCCGGACGAGCACCGCTGACGGGGTCAGCGCTCCAGCAGCGCCACGCACTCCACGTGATGCGTCATCGGGAACGCGTCGAACGCCCGTAGCCGCGCCAGGGAGTACCCGTGCCCTCCGAACGTGGCCACGTCACGAGCGAGCGCCGCCGGGTCGCACGCCACGTACACCACCCGGGACGCGCCGCGGTCCGCGATGGCGTCGACCACCTGGCGGCCCGCGCCTCGACGCGGCGGGTCGAGCACGACCACCGACGGGTCCGGGCCCGCGCCCGCCCGCAGCACGGCCTCGACCCGCCCGGCGAACACGCGGACCTGCGGCAGGTCCGCCATGTTCTCGGCTGCCTCGACGGCGGCAGGCCGGTAGGACTCGACCGCCATCACCGAACCCGACGGGCCGACCTGCTCCGCGAGCACCGCGGCGAACAGGCCCACGCCCGCGTACAGGTCCCACGCCGTCTCGCCATGGCTCAGCCCGGCCCACCGCTCGACCACCTCGGCGTACACGTCCGCCGCGTCCGGGTGGGCCTGCCAGAATCCCGACACCCGCCACTCGCGCCTCGCGGCCCGTTCCACCGCGACCTCGTCGGAAACATCGGATGTCGACACGTGCGTGCGTGCCGTGGCATCCACCGCGATCGTCAGCGATGAGCCCGGCTGCCACGTCCTGGTCACCACCTCGTCGACGGTGCCGGGGGCCGAGATCGGGCAGTCGTCGACCGGCACCACGCGGTGGCTGCGGTGCGCCAGGAAACCGGGGCGGCCCGACTCGTCGACCGTCATCCGTACGCGGGTGCGCCACCGCAGCGGGCCACCGGGCAGCTCCTCGACCTCCACCGGCATCGACAGACCGGCCAGCCGCGACAGCTGTTCGGCCACCACGGAGGCCTTCAGGGCTCGCTGGGCCGCCCACGTGGCGTGCTGCCAGTCGCAGCCGCCGCAACCGCCGGGCACGGCGACCGGGCAGGACGGCTCGACCCGGTCCGGGGACGCGTCGAGCACCGTCACCGCGTCCGCGCGGCAGAACGAGCCGCCCCGGTCCTCGGTGACCGACGCGATCACGCGTTCGCCGGGCAGCGCGTGCCGGACGAACACCACCCGGCCCTCGTGCCGCGCGACGCAGTGGCCGCCATGGGCCACCGAGCCGACCGTGACCTCGAACCTACGGCCCTGCCAAGACGTCACTGGCGATCCTTCTTCTCGGAGAGTCCACGTCGCACGGCACCCGGCGCCAGCTCCTGGCGGTCGCGGTAGCGGTGCTTCAACCGCTCGGACGACGCCAGCTGCCACGGCACGCTCGTCACCATCACGCCCGGCACGAACAGCAGCCGCCCCTTGAGCCGCAGCGCGCTCTGGTTGTGCAGGAACTGCTCCCACCACCGCCCGACCACGTACTCCGGGATGTACACCGACACCACGTCCCTCGGGTTGGCGGTCCGCACCCGCTTCACGTACTCCATCACCGGCTTCGTGATCTCGCGGTACGGCGACTCGATCACCTTCAGCGGCACGGAGAAGTCCTCCTGCTCCCACTGCGCCACCAGCGCGCGGGTGTCGGTCTCGTCGACGTTGACCGTCACCGCCTCCAGCACGTCCGGGCGGGTCGCGCGGGCGTACGCGATGGCGCGGCGGGTCGGCAGGTGCAGCTTCGACACCAGCACGATCGCGTGGTTGCGGGACGGGAGCACGGTCGCGTCGCGGTTCAGCTCGGCCTCGCGCAGCTCGGCGGCGACCCGGTCGTAGTGGCGGCGGATCGCGGTCATCATCAGGTACATGGCGGCCATCGCGGCGATCGCGATCCACGCGCCGTGCGTGAACTTCGTGATCAGCACGATCACCAGCACGGTGGCGGTCATGGCGAGGCCGATCCCGTTGATGGTCTGCGACCTGCGCATGCGTTTGCGCGCGGCCTCGTCCTCCTCGGTACGCAGGAGTCTGTTCCAGTGCCGGATCATGCCGCTCTGACTCAGCACGAACGCCACGAACACACCCACGATGTAGAGCTGGATCAGCCTCGTCACCTCGGCGTCGAACGCCACCACGAGCACGATCGCGAACGCGGCGAGGCCGACGATGCCGTTGGAGAACGCGAGCCGGTCACCACGCGTGTGCAGCTGGCGTGGCAGGTACCGGTCCTGCGCGAGGATCGAGCCGAGCACCGGGAACCCGTTGAACGCGGTGTTCGCGGCCAGCACGAGGATCAGGCCGGTGAAGAAGACGACGTACCAGATGGCCGGGTCGAAACCGCCGAACACGGCGTTCGCGAGCTGCGCGACCAGGGTCTTCTGCTCGTAGCCCTCGGGCGCGTTCACCAGCTGCTGGGCGGGGTCCCCCGCTATCTTCGCCCTGGTCACGGTGGCCAGCAGGATCAGGCCGAGGAACATGATGATCGCGAGGATGCCCATCATGAGCAGCGTGGTCGCCGCGTTCTTCGACTTGGGCTTGCGGAACGCGGGTACGCCGTTGCTGATGGCCTCGACCCCGGTCAGCGCCGCACTGCCGGACGAGAACGCCCGCAGCACCAGGAACACCAGCGCGAAGCCGGTGAGGTGGTCGCCCTCCTCCAGCAGCTCGAAGTCCGCGCTCTCCGCCGGGATGTCGTCGCCGAGCAGGAACACCCTGCTGGCGCCCCAGACGATCATCACGAAGATGCCGAGCACGAACGCGTAGGTCGGCACCGCGAACACCGAGCCGGACTCGCGGATGCCGCGCAGGTTGAGCGCGGTGAGGATGACGATCGCGCCGACCGCGAACTCCACCTTGTGCGTCGCGACGAACGGCACCACCGACCCGATGTTGGCGGCCGCCGACGAGATCGACACCGACACGGTCAGCACGTAGTCGACGAGCAGGGCGCTCGCCACCACCAGTCCCCATCTCTGTCCGTGGTTGACCGTCGCGACCTCGTAGTCACCACCACCGGAGGGGTACGCGTGCACGTTCTGGCGGTAGGACGCGACGACCGCGGCCATCAGCGCGACGACCACCAGCGCTATCCACGGGCTGTACATGTATGCCGAGACCCCGGCGACCGACAGCGTGATCAGGATTTCCTCCGGCGCGTACGCCACGCTGGACATCGCGTCGGACGCGAACACCGGCAGCGCGATGCGTTTCGGCAGGAGCGTGTGTGCGAGGCGGTCGGTTCGGAACGGACGTCCGACCACCAACCTCTTCAGCACGGACGCGAGCTTGGGCACAGGTCGACAGCGTAAGCGGTCCCGTCATCGGGATGGAGCAGCCACCGGTAGGTTCTTGCTGACACATCCGAGGATTTCGCCGCTGACATGGAGGAGGCCGGCTCGTGCACGTGGTGATCATGGGCTGCGGGCGCGTCGGCTCGTCGCTCGCCGCCGCGGTCGAACGGCTCGGCCACACGGCCGCCGTGATCGACAAGGACGCGCACGCGTTCCGCAGGCTCAGCATCGACTTCCACGGCCAGCAGGTCGTCGGCGGTGGTTTCGACCGGCGAGTGCTGGTGGAGGCCGGAATCGAGCGGGCCGGGGCGTTCGCCGCGGTGTCCAGCGGTGACAATTCGAACATCATCTCCGCGCGGGTCGCACGGGAGACCTTCGGTGTCGAGCACGTGGTCGCCCGCATCTACGACGCCAAGCGCGCCGAGGTGTACGAGCGGCTCGGCATCCCGACGGTCGCGACCGTGCCGTGGACGACCGACCGGCTGATGAGGACGCTGCTACCGGACGGCGTGGCGTCGGCGTGGCGCGACCCGACCGGCAAGGTCGCGATCGTGCACCTGCCGATCCACGTTGGCTGGGTCGGCCACACGGTCGCCGAGCTGGAAGCGGCCACCGGCGCGCGGGTGTCGTTCATCATGCGGTTCGGCACCGGTGTGCTGCCCGCCCCGAAGTCCGTCGTGCAGCACGACGACCAGGTCTACGTCGCGGCGCTGTCCGGCACGGTCAGCGACGTCACGAACGCCGCGGCACAGCCGCCCGAGGAGGCGTCGTAATGCGCGTCGCGATCGCAGGTGCGGGGGCGGTCGGCCGGTCCATCGCCGCGGAGCTGGTGGCCGGTGACCACCAGGTGATGCTCATCGAGCGGCTCGAGGTCCAGTACGAGCCGCACACCGTCGAGCAGGCCGAGTGGGTGCTCGCCGACGCGTGCGAGCTGTCGTCGCTGGAGGACGCGGGCCTGCAGCTGTGCGACGTGGTCATCGCCGCCACCGGTGACGACAAGGTCAACCTGGTCGTGTCGCTGCTCGCGAAGACCGTGTTCGCGGTGCGGCGCGTGGTCGCGCGGGTGAACGACCCGGCGAACGAGTGGCTGTTCACCGAGGCGTGGGGTGTGGACGTGGCGGTGTCGACGCCGCGCATGCTGGCGGCGATGGTCGAGGAGGCCGTGTCCGTCGGCGACCTCGTGCAGCTGCTGACGCTGCGGCAGGGCCAGGCCAACCTGGTCGAGCTGACCCTGCCGGAGGACACCCCGCTCGCCGGTCGCCCGGTGCGGGACGTGAAGCTGCCCCGTGACGCGGCGCTGGTGGTCATCCTGCGTGGCGGCCGCGTGATCGTCCCGCAGCCCGACGACCCCCTGGAGCCCGGCGACGAGCTGCTGTTCGTGGCGTCGGCGAACGTGGAGGACGAGATCCGCAGGGCCCTGGGTTATTAGAGGGCGCGCGAACAGGGTCGGTGGATGCCCGGCGCGGCGGGCGCCGCCATGCCCTATTCGCGCGCCCTCTTAGTCGGCGGGAGGCGGGCTGGCGTACCTGGCGCGCAGGCGCTCCTCGATCTCGCGCTCCTCGGTCTCCGTGTCCGCCTCGATCTTCTTCACCCGGTGCCCGGCGCGGGTCACGGCCCACACCGTGACCACGAGCGCGATCGCGGTGAGCGGGTAGCCCATCGCGAGGCGGGCGAACGCCAGCCAGCCGGTCTGGTCCTCGTTGTACAACCAGCGCTGCACGATGAACCGGGCGGCGAAAACCAGCACCCACGTCAGGGTCGCCATGTTGTACGCGAACACGGCCTTGCGGTCCGACCGCCACGCCATGCCGTGCCCGTTGAGGAACGACCAGATCACGCCGACGAGCGGGTACCGCACGAGCATCGACGCGAGGAACACGCTGCCGTACACCAGGCTCGCCCAGATGCCGAACAGGAAGAACCCCTTGGCTGAGCCGGTGCGGTAGGCGATGAACGCGGCGATGCCGACCCCGAAGAAGCCGGAGATCGCGGGCTGCAGCGGCTCCTTGCGCACCACGCGGGCCACCGTGATGAGCGCGGCGGAACCGAGGGAGCCCCAGATCGCCACCGTCAACCCGAACAACGAGTTGAGCAGCACGAAGACGAGCACGGGGACCGACGAGTAGATCAGGCCGCTGACCCCGCCCATCTGCTCGAGGAGTGTCTGTTCCTTCTCCTCGGCGGCCTCGTCGGCGGAGTCGGAAGCGGGGGCCGTGGTCTTGCCGGGTTCTGTCATGTAGTCGTCTGCAACTCGTAGTAGGGGTTGTAGAGCACCTTGTGGCCGTCCCGCATGGCGATGCGGCCCTGTGCCTTGATGGTCCGGCCTGGTTCGATGCCCGGGATCCGGCGCCGGCCAAGCCAGACTAGTGTCACGCCCTCGGTCCCGTCGAACAGCTCCGCCTCGAGGGTCGCCACCGCGTCTCGCGGGCTCAGCTCGACGCTGCGTACCCGGCCGCACACCGTGACCTGCTCACCCGACCGGCAGTCGCTGGCCTTGCGTGCCCCGACCGCCTCGGCGTTTTCCGAGAGATCGTCGGCATCGAGCTCCTCGACGTCGCTCGTCAGCCGTTTGACCAAGCGGCGAAAGGGGCCCTTCTCGGTGCCCATGTTGACGCTCCCGTTGTTGCAGGGGCCGGCCCCGACTCCGGCCCGGACATAACCAGCGTAACCACCGGATCGGGGGCCTGGTGGAGGATCTGCCACGTGAATGTCGCGGAACCGGGATCTGCCGAGCTCGCTGTGCTCCTGCCGGGGACCGGGTCGGACGAGCACTTCGTCCGGGCCGTGTTCGAGGTGCCACTCGCCGCGGTGTGCGTCCGCGCGGTCACACCGAGGCCGGTGCCAGGGCCAATGCTGGCCCAGGCCTGTTTCGACGCCCTCGACGAGGCCGCCGCGGACCGCCCCGTCATCGCGGGCGGCGTGTCGTTCGGCGCCCATCTGGCCGCCGAGTGGGCACTGGCCCACCCGAACCGGTGTGCCGGGCTTGTGCTCGCCCTGCCCGGCTGGCACGGCACCCCGGGAGACGCACCGGGCGCCGTGTCCGCGCGGGCGTCGGCGGACCTGGTGCGGTCCCTCGGCGTGGAAGGCGCGCTCGCGGTGGCCACCGACGGCGTGCCGCCGTGGCTGGCGCACGAGCTGACCCGATCGTGGCGCGGCTACGGCGACGGCCTCGCCGACTCCCTGTCCGCCGCGGCGGGCCGGCCCGCGCCGACGCGGGCTGACCTGTCGCGGCTGGACATCCCGGCAGGCATCGCGGCCTGCACCGACGACCCCATCCACCCCGAGTCGGTCGCGGAGGAGTGGCTGACGGCCCTGCCAAGGGCGACCATGTGCACGACCCGGCTCGACATCGTGGGCGTCGACCCGGAGGCACTCGGCCGGGCGGCCGTGCTCGCCTGGCTGCGGGCAGGAGGGTCCTAGCCCTCCTGCTGGGCCTGGATGTGCTGGGCGATCGAGGGCGGCAGGTCGATCGGCAGCGGCGTGCGCACCGGCATCGGCTGCGTGCCGCGCACCACGACCGTGCCGCGCACCAGGTCGTACAGCGCGTGCGTGCTCTGCTCCGCCATGTCCGGCGGACCGGCGACCACACCGCGCAGCATCCACCGGGAGCCGTCGACGCCGATGAACCGCAGCGACACCTCACCGAGCGCGGCCACCAGCTCCTGCCCCCACTCACCGGCCGAGCTGCGGACCTTCGCGCCGTCACCGCGCAGCTGCTCGGCCAGCTCCCCGCACACCTCGCGCCACAGGCCACCCGACCTGGGGGCCGCGTAGGCGTTCACGGTCAGCTGCCCGAACGGCGTGACCACGTGCACCGCACGCACCGCCTTGTTCTGATCCATCTCCACCTGCAGCTGCGCGCCGTCAGGAACCGGGAGGCGGACAGAACCGAGGTCGAGGCGGGTCAGGCCGTCGTCGGGAGCATCGGCCTCGTCGTGCGGCCCCGCGTACTCGAACAGGTCGCCCTCGAACTCGGGCTCGAGGTCGTCGTCCCCGTCCTGCTCGTCGTACTCGGCCTCGTAGTCGGCGTCGACGTCCTCGTCGTGGCGCCGACGTCGTCCGAACAGTCCCACCGCTTTCAGCCCTCCACCGTGTTGGTTGCCTCGCTCCGCCCGGCGTTCGCGGCCGGTACCCGGCGCCTCCGCTGCTCGGTCGGTCAGGACGCCGGCGGCCCGCTCAGGTCAGCACCGCATGTCCGCCGGTCGATCCATAGCCGCCGACACCACGCTCGGAGTCACCGAGATCGGCCACCTCACGGAACACCGCGTGCTCGACGCGCTGTACCACCAGCTGAGCGATCCGGTCCCCCCTGCGCAGCTCGACCGGCTCCCGCGGGTCGTGGTTGATCAGGCAGATCCTGATCTCGCCCCGGTAGCCGGAGTCGATCGTGCCCGGTGTGTTCACCACGCTCAACCCGACACGGGCAGCCAGCCCGGAACGGGGGTGCACGAAAGCGGCGAATCCCGCCGGCAGCGCGATCGCGACGCCGGTGCCGACGGTCACGCGCTCGCCGGGCGCGATCCTCACGTCCCCGGTCGTCACCAGGTCGGCGCCCGCATCGCCCGGATTCGCGTACGACGGCACGGGAACACCCGGATCGAGACGGGTGAGCAGGACCTCCACGCTGGGCACGAGCGGCGAGACTACTCTGGACTGGTGACCGACTCACCACGCGGTGCGGCCGAGAAAGCCCCGACCACGCCGCTGCACACCGAGCGGCTCTACGTCACCTGGTACTCGTGGCTGCTGCCGATGGCCGCCGCCGGACTGATGGCGGCCACCGTGCACCTCGGCTACCCGGGCCTGCGCTCGTGGCTGCCCTACGTACTGCTGCTGCCGCTCACCGCGCTGCTGATCTGGCGGGCGGGCCGCGCGCCGGTCCGGGTCCAGGACGGTGAGCTGTACGTCGGCGACGCCCACCTGCCGCTCGAGTTCGTCGGCGAGGTCGAGACGTTCGACGCGAAGGACAAGCGCAAGGTCCTCGGCCCCCACCTCGATCCGCGCGCGTTCGTACTGCACCGAGGCTGGGTGCGGCCAGTGGTCCGGGTACGGGTCACCGACCCGGCCGACCCCACGCCCTACTGGGTGTTCTCCACGCGCCACCCCGAGAAGGTGGCGACTTTGTTGCGCGGGTAAAGGCCCGTCACCCTACTCGGTGACAGGCCCTTCCCCGTTGTTCGATTTGTCTGTTCGGTTGTCCCCCGCCGTACCGCGTTCAGGCGCAGTCGCGGCAGATCGGCTGACCGTTCATCTCCTCGGCGAGCCTGCTGCGGTGATGCACCAGGAAGCACTTGGAGCAGGTGAACTCGTCGGCCTGTTTCGGCACGACTCGTACGGTCAGGTCCTCGCCAGAGAGGCCGGACAGGTCGGCACCGGGCAGCTCAAAGCTCTCCGCGGTCTCCGACTCGTCAACGTCGACGACTCCGGACTGGTTCTCGTTTCGACGTGCTTTGAGCTCCTCGAGCGAGTCCTCCGCGAGATCGTCGGCCTCGTTGCGGCGTGGCGCATCGTAATCGGTGGCCATCTTCGTGCACCCCCACTTCATGATGTGTTCGCGCGCTGGTCAACGTTCAAGCGCCCCAGTTTGTGCCCGCCAGGTGAAGTGACGGAGGTCTCGCACGTCGCGCCGTGTTTCAGGGTCCACATGGGAGCCCATCGGAATCGATTCGCATTACATGTTCGACGACTGGAGCGGGCAGAGGGTAGCCCATACCGGGGGATCGATCCAGCAGGTCACTCGTTTGGGTGTGTCTTGCGGGACCTGCCGTGTCCCTGGCAACCTTTCGTGACCGTATGCGTCCGTATGAACGCGACATGTGGCCGCATACCCCAAAGGGCTCGATCTCGACACAATACGTCGACACACGTGACCCTCAAGCCGCCGAACGGAGCTGAAACGCCTAGGCTGATCAGCAGCGGACAACGGGGTGGGGACCTACGAAGTTCGGCTTACCCAGGAGGGCGGGGACAAGGTGGCGGCGGGGAACGTCATGCAGGTACCGGGCCGGCGCTATCGGAAGCGTCGGCCGTTGCCCGCGTTCGTGTTGATCCTGGTACTCGGGGTCGCGGCGACGGTCGTGTGGCTCAAGGTCATGAACGAGGACAACGAGGTCACCGGCGCTCAGCACTGTGCGCCGCCACCGGCCCAAACGTCCCCGGCACCCGGCAAACCACCGCCGCCCACGCTGGGCAAACCGCTGGAGCCCGCGGCCCTGGACCGCACCGAGCCCGCTGCGCCGTCGTCGGCGCTCGTGCGGGTCGTGAACGCCAGCGGACAGCGCGGCCAGGCCCGCATGGTGACCGAGGCGCTGCGCGGGCTCGGCTTCACCCAGGTCGGCGACCCGGCCAACGACGTGCTGTACGGCGAGAAGATGCCCTGCCACGCCCAGATCCGCTTCGGCCCGCAGGGCACGGCGGCCGCACGCACGATCAGCCTGGTCGAGCCGTGCGCGGAGCTGGTCCGCGACGACCGCAAGGACGCGACCGTGGACGTGGCGCTCGGCGAGACGTTCGACGACCTGCGCCTCAGCACCTTGGCCCGCAACCTGCTGGAGCAACTGAACGACTTCGCGAAGCAGAACCCGCCAACCCAGGGCGGCCTGCAGGCGGACGCCCCGCAGCCGGAACTGGACCCCTCGCTCCTGTCCGCCGCCCGCAACGTGAAGTGCTAGCAGCAGTCCGCGACCCGGGGATCTTTGTGCGAGAGCCCAGACCTGACCAACAGTGACCTCAGGGGAACGTGACGGCACCCAGCCACCAACCAACCGCGATCCGCAGAGGTCGCTGGGTCGGGACCAGCACTTTTAATGTCCGGGGAGGCGGACTAGCGCGGACTAGCTAGGCCTGCGTCCTTGAGTGCGTCCCGCAGCTGGTCCGCGATGCCGGGGGTCGCGCAGAACGTCAGATCCTGGCCAACCGCGGCCGCCGTGTCAGGCAGGTGAACCACCGCGCCGGCCTCCTCGGCCACCAGCGACCCGCCCGCCCAGTCCCAGCGCGACAGGCCGTGCTCGAAGTAGCCGTCCACCCACCCGGCCGCGACCGCGCACAGGTCCAGCGACGCCGCACCGCCGCGCCGGATGTCCCGCACCTTCGGCAGCAGCCGCGCCACCCCGGCCGCCTGCCGCTCGCGCCGCTCGGCCCGGTACGCGAAGCCCGTCGCCACCAGCGACAGGTCGAGCTGTGTCGCGTCCGACACCCGCAGCGGCACGCCGTCCAGCCACGACCCGCCGCCGCGCACGGCCGTCCACTCCCGGCCCGATGCCGGTTCCACCACCGCGGCCGCCACCGACACCCCGTCCACCTGCGCGGCGAGCGACACCGCGTACCACGGATAGCCGTACAGGTAGTTGACCGTGCCGTCGATCGGGTCGACCACCCAGCACACCTGACCGGGCGCCGCGTCGGCGCCACCGGTCTCCTCGCCGAACACCGGCTCACCCGGCCGCGACTCACCGAGCCGCGCCCTCACCAGCTGTTCCGTGGCCACATCGGCGGCGGTCACGACGTCGGTCTTGGACGACTTCGTGTCAACGTCCGTGATGGCCGACTGGCGGGAGCGCCGCGCGAGACCGGCCGCCTCCCGAGCTACCGATACGGCAACGACGAGGAGTTCATCCGAGGCACCCACGAGACCTATCGGACCACATCCGGCTAACCTCCGAGGAAAGCGTCACTGAATCGAGTACGAAGGGACCCGCGGGGATGGCTGCAACCCTCGGCTTCGGCGTGGACATCGGCGGTTCTGGCATCAAGGGAGGCGTGGTCGATCTCGACGCGGGCAAGCTCGTCGGTGAGCGGCTGCGGATCCCCACCCCGGACCCGTCCAAGCCCGACGCCGTCGCCGACGTCGTCAAGCACATCGTCGACGAGTTCGGCTGGAGCGGTCCCGTCGGCGTGACGCTGCCCGCGGTGATCAAACGCGGGTTCGCGCACACGGCGGCGAACATCGACAAGGCCTGGCTCGGCACCGACGCGCAGAGCCTGTTCGCCGAGCGGCTCAAGCGCGAGCACGACGAGGTCGTGGTGCTCAACGACGCGGACGCCGCGGGCATCGCCGAGATCTCCTACGGCTGGCCGGACGACCGCGACGGCGTCGTCGTGCTGCTGACGTTCGGCACCGGCATCGGCAGCGCGCTGTTCCGCGACGGCAAGCTCGTCCCCAACACCGAGTTCGGCCACCTCGAGGTCGACGGCCACGACGCGGAGACCCGCGCGGCCGCGTCGGTGAAGGAGGAGAACGACCTGTCGTGGGCCGACTGGGCCACCCGTGTCGCGCGCTACATCCGCAGCCTCGAGGACCTCATCTGGCCGGACCTGATCATCGCCGGTGGCGGGGTCAGCAAGAAGGCCGACAAGTGGCTGCCGCTGCTGGACGTGCGCACCAAGGTCGTGGCCGCCGAACTGCGCAACGACGCGGGCATCGTTGGCGCCGCGCGGGCCGTCAAGGTCGGCCACCACGGCTGAGTACAGATCGCGACGCGGGTCCGCACCCGCGACGCGCCGTTCGTCGTTACAATGGAACAGTGCCCGTGGCCGAGGCCCCCGGGCTTTCCCCGAACTCCGGCAGGTCAGGCATCCAAGATGTCTGGCGTTGCCCGTGATGAGCAGCGAAAGGGCGTACGTGGCAGCCGCACGAACCGCAACCCGACGCTCCACCGCTTCGGCGGGCGCGGCCAAGTCGGCCAACGCCCAGCCGGACACCGACGAGTCGACCGAGAAACCGAGCTTGAGTACCGCGACGAAGAAGACGGCGGGCGCCGCGAAGCCGCGCGCCCCCCGCAAGACGGCGACCAAGGCCGCAGGCCAGAAGAAGACCAAGGCCGACGCGACCAAGAAGGCCGGTGCTTCCGCCGACGGCGAGCCGGGTGACGGCGAGGAGCCCGACCTCGACTCCCCTGACCTCGAGGATCTCGAGGACGTCGAGATCGAGACCGACGTGGTCGAAGCGGCGGTCGCGGACGACGTTGAGGAGAAGGACCCGCCCGAGAAGAGCAAGGACGGCGACTTCGTCTGGGACGAAGAGGAGTCGGAGGCGCTGCGGCAGGCCCGCAAGGACGCCGAGCTCACCGCCTCCGCCGACTCGGTCCGCGCGTACCTGAAGCAGATCGGCAAGGTGGCGCTGCTCAACGCCGAGGAGGAGGTCGAGCTCGCCAAGCGGATCGAGGCCGGCCTCTACGCGGCGGAGCGGGTGCGCAAGGCCGAGGAGGAGTCCTCGGAGAAGCTCGCCCCCCAGATGCGCCGTGACCTTCGGTGGATCGTCCGCGACGGTGAGCGCGCCAAGAACCACCTGCTCGAGGCGAACCTCCGCCTCGTGGTGTCGCTGGCCAAGCGCTACACCGGCCGTGGCATGGCGTTCCTGGACCTCATCCAGGAGGGCAACCTTGGCCTGATCCGTGCGGTCGAGAAGTTCGACTACACCAAGGGCTACAAGTTCTCGACCTACGCCACGTGGTGGATCCGCCAGGCGATCACCCGCGCGATGGCCGACCAGGCCCGCACCATCCGTATCCCGGTGCACATGGTCGAGGTCATCAACAAGCTCGGTCGTATACAGCGTGAGCTCCTCCAGGATCTGGGTCGAGAGCCAACGCCAGAAGAGCTTGCCAAGGAAATGGACATCACCCCGGAGAAGGTGCTGGAGATCCAGCAGTACGCCCGGGAGCCCATCTCGCTGGACCAGACCATCGGTGACGAGGGCGACAGCCAGCTCGGTGACTTCATCGAGGACTCCGAGGCAGTCGTCGCAGTCGACGCGGTGTCGTTCACGCTCCTGCAGGACCAGCTGCAGTCGGTGCTGGCGACGCTGTCCGAGCGTGAGGCGGGCGTGGTCCGGCTGCGCTTCGGTCTCACCGACGGCCAGCCCCGCACCCTCGACGAGATCGGCCAGGTTTACGGCGTGACGCGTGAGCGCATCCGCCAGATCGAGTCGAAGACCATGTCGAAGCTGCGCCACCCGTCGCGGTCGCAGGTGCTCCGCGACTATCTCGAGTGATGAACCGTCGCTGACGTGCTTGACTGCGTCCCCGCCGCCCAATCGGACGGCGGGGACGCTTTTGTGTGGAGGTAGATCGGTTGGACGCGAACGTTCCCCCGGTGCCCGACGAACGGTCCGGGTTACTCGGGTTCCTCGCCCAGCAACGGCGGGTGTTGAAGCACGCTGCGTACGGCCTGACCGAGGAGCAGCTGCGTGCCACGCCAAGTGCGAGTGCTCTGTCGGTCGGCGCGCTGCTCAAGCACGTCGCGTTCACCGAGCGCGGGTGGATCATCCGGGTGACCGGCGGGCCGGAGCCCTCGGGCGAGGACTCCTACAACCAGCAGTTCGACCTGTCGGAGTCGGACACCCTCGAGAGCCTGCTCGCCGGTCTCGACGCCGCGGGCGCCGAGACCGAGGCGGCCATCGCGGAGATCGACGACCTCGGCCGCGCGGTGCCGGTACCTGACCAGCCATGGTTCCCGAAGGACCTGAAGGCGTGGTCGGTGCGCTGGGTACTCCTCCACCTCATCGAGGAGACCGCCCGCCACGCGGGCCACGCCGACATCATCCGCGAGTCCATCGACGGCGCAACCGGCATAGAACTCCTGGCCGGCGCAGAGAACTGGCCACCATCCCCGTGGCTGACCCCCTGGCACCCCCAACCCCCCACCACCTAACCCGAACCCCCAACTCGCGAGTCCCGAACGGCCGACTCGCGGGTCCCGAACCGAGGACTCGCGCAGGTTCGCGCGAGTCTTCCGTTCGGGACCCGCGAGTCTTCGGTTCGGGAGTGGTGAGTTGGGGGTTCGGGACGGGTTCGAGGTGGCCCGCGTGCCTACGACTTGAACCAGGGTTGATTCCATCTAGAGGGGCTCTGGAAACGGCTCCCGATCGCGGGTTCGCATTGTGAGACCTATTACCACCGCGAGAATTCCGAGCGCCTCCGGCAGGCTCGGCACCTGACGCAGCACGACCAGCCCGATCACCGTGGCGGTCACCGGGAGTAGCGCCAGGAGCAGCGCGAACGAGGCCTGCCCGGTACGCCGCAGGACGATCTGGTCGAGCACGTACGGAACCACTGTGGACAGCACACCGACCCCGACGCCCATGACCAGCAACCACGGCGAGGTCCATACCGGACCGGTACCAATGGCCAAAGGGGACAAAAGCACCGTCGCGACGCCGAACCCGACCGCGAGACCGTCCACGCCGAGGCCGAGAGATGCGACACGTTTGCTGAGCACGATGTATCCGGCCCACAGCACCGCTGCGCTGAGAGCGAACAAGACTCCCAGCGTGCTCCCAGCCCATCTGACGTCCGCGATGAGCACCACGCCGAACACGACGAGCAACAACGCGCCGACATCGCGCACGGAGCGTGATCCAAACGCGGCGACGAGTACGGGTCCGACGAACTCGAGAGCGACCGCCGTGCCGAGCGGCAACCGGTGGAGTGCTTCGTAGAACGCGACGTTCATGACGGCGGTGACCACTCCGTACAGAGCAGCCAACCAGAAGACTTTCCCACGCCAGGCCGCACGTCCCGGCCGCCGCCATGCCAAGAGGACGACCGAGGCACCTAGCTGTCGCAGCCACGCGACACTCGCCGGGTTCACCACGTCGAAGAGCCAGACGGCGACCGCGGCGCCGAAGTACATGGACACGCCGCCGATCACGAAGAGTAACGGCGCGGGGATGCGCCGAGCGCTTAGCACACGACCAACGGGGCTCACCAGATGATCCTGCGATGCGGGAAGCCGAATACGGCAACTGGGTTAAATCGTGTGTCCAGCGATCTCTCACTCTGTGCGGGAACACTGACGTGGAGGAAAACGTCTGAGAGAGTAGAGGCAGCGACACCGCGTCAGCAGTGATCGCAGCCGAACGCGGCATCCGGGCCAACCGGGTGCCGGGACGGAGGGAGAATTGCCATGAACACGACGCTCACCCGCCCCGACCTGACAGCTGCTGACCGCTGCGACCGCTGCGGTGCCGCCGCCCAGGTACGGGCAATCCTTCCCTCCGGTGGCGAGCTTCTCTTCTGCGGCCACCATGCCCGGAAGCACCAGGAGCGCCTGAAGGAGCTGGAAGCGGACCTGCAGCAGGGCCAGCAGGCCTGACGACGGCGTTACCCACAACCGAACAGCGACTTCGACGAGGCGGGACCCGGACGGCGGGTCCCGCCTCGTCTATAAGCGGAAGCGGCGCAGGCCCGGGGTGACCACCCCGATCAGCGCGACGAGCGCCACACAGGCCAGTCCGCCGCTCACGAGCGCGAGCCCGCGAACAGATCGAACACCATCAGCGGCAGGGCCTGCGCCATGCCGACCGCGCCCGTCCAGATCGCGCTCCCGGTGGCGTCCCACACCTGGAACAGCACCGCGACGAGCGTCATCTGGCTGCCGAACCCGGAGGCCGTCTGCCCGAACCACAGCCACCGGTACACCGGGACCGTGCGCAGCGGGCCGAGGTCGACCAACGAGTGCTTCAGTGCCACTTCAGCGCCATGTCACCGCTGCCACGCCGGGTCCTCGGCGAGCCGCGCCGCGATCCGGTCGTGGAAGCTCCTGCGGGACAGGGCCGCCTCCATGTCGGCGATCACCCGGCTGAGCGGGTAGGGCAGCTCAGCCTCCAGTTCCACGGCCGCCGCCTCGGTGGCCCGCCACTCCGCGGCGAGCCTGCCGACCATCGCGGTCGCGGCCGGGGTGAGCGTCACCTTCTTGCTGCGTGCGTCGGCGCCCTTGGTGACCTCGACCAGGCCGGCCGCCTTCATGGCCGCCACCTTCTGGCTGAGCGCCGAGTGGGTCCGGTGCACGGATTCGGCCAGCTCACGGATGGTCATCGGGCCGAGGAAGTGCAACCGCAGCAGCTCCATGACATACGTCGGCTTGATCTCTGTACCGGCGTACAGACGGGCGATGTCGTCGTCCATGCGCGAGAGCAACAACCGCACGGGACGCCAGATGCTGTCTTCGGTGGGATCGGACATCCATCGAATATAACAGCACTTATATAAGCACTGTCATACTGCGTCGAGGACCGGTTCGAAGGCCAGTTCGGCCGCACCGAGCAGGGTCGAGTCCGCGCCGAGGGTCGACACCTCGATCCGGGTCCCGCCCACCGCGCGGCTCACCAGGCTGCGCCGCCGCACCTCCTGTGCCACATCGGAGATCAGCGTCGCGGGCAGGGCCGTGAACAGGTCGCCGAGCACGACCAGCTCCGGGCCCAGCACGTTCACCACGTTGACGAGCCCGACGGTCAGCCACTCGGTGAACTCCGCCAGCCGCTCCCGGACCTGCGCGGGCGACGCGGCGAGCGACCGCAGCTCGGCGACCACCGCCCCACGCGGCGCGCCCTCCCGTAGCCCGAGCGCCCTGCACAGCGCAGGCTCACCGACCTCGGTCTCCCAGCAGCCCTTGCTGCCGCAGTAACACGGCCTGCCCGCGGGGTTGACCATCATGTGGCCGAGCTCGCCGACGTACCCGGCGGTGCCACGCAGCGCCGACCCGTCGGAGATCACGCCACCGCCGACCCCGACATCCGCCGACACGTACACCGTGTCCGACGAACCCCGGGCCGCGCCACGCAGGTGCTCGGCCAGCGCGCCAAGTTCCGCGTCGTTGCCGACCACGACCGGCATGTCGAACACCGACGCCAGCCGCTCGCCGAGCGGCACGTCGGTCCAGTGCAGGTTCGGCGCCTCGTGCACGAGCCCGTCGGAGCGGCGGACCACGCCCGGCACGGACACCCCGGCCGCGACCATCGTCACGTCGATGTCCGCCGCCAGCACGATGGCCGAGTCGACCACGTGCGTGACCACTTCCTCCGGCTCGCGGGTCCGCACCCGCAGGTTCCAGCTGTTGCGGCCGAGGATCTCGCCGCCGAGACCGACCAGCGCGATCGCCACCTGGTCGACCCGCACGTCCACCGCGAGCACCACCGCGGCGTGTGCCTGCGGCAGGACGAGGAGCGACGGGCGCCCCGCGCCGCTGCGCAGGCGGGGCACCCGTTCCTCGACGACACCGGACTCCGCGAGCCCGTCCACCAGCGCCTTGATCGTGCTGCGGTTGAGCCCGAGTTCGGCCGCGAGCGACGCCCTCGTGCACGGGCCGTCGACGTGCAACCTTCTCAACAGGACAGTGCGGTTGTGCCTGCGCACCTCGTCGGGCCGGGCGCCAAGGGGCGTGCCCGACTGTGTGCTGGTCAAACCCCTCGCTCCTGTCCGGTCAGCGTGATGCTACGGCGGCCCTCCGGCGAGACAGAGCGTCGACCGAGGCCGCCAGGAGCAGTACAAGGCCGGTGATGATGTTGACCACCGCGGCAGGCTGGTCCAGCAGCCCGAGGCCGTTGTTCACGGTCGCGAGCACCAGACCACCGATCACGGCGTGCGCGACCTTGCCCCGGCCACCGAACAGCGAGGTACCACCGATGACCGCCGCGCCGACGGCGAACAACAGCGTGTTCAGGCCACCGGCCTGTGGATCGACCGACCCCGCCTTCGACGAGTACACGATCGCACCGATCGCGGCCGTGGCGGAGGAAACGACGAAAACGCTGGCACGGATCTTGCTCACATTGATGCCCGCACGGCGTGCGGCCTCCGCGTTGCCGCCCGCGGCGTAGATGTGCCTGCCGTAGCGGGTGCGGTTCAGCACGAAGGTCCCGATGACCATCAGGCCCAGGATGATCGGCACCACGTACGGCACGCCCTGGATGGTCACGAGGTCCGGGTTGGGCGAGCGGTTCAGCGTGAACAGGACGGTCGCGATGACCGCGATGGCACCCACGATCGCGACCCGGCCAACGACGATCGGCGTCGGCTTGGTGACCAGGCCCTTGCGCAGGCGCGAAACGTGCTCGCCGAGAACCACGACCGCGTAGCCGCCACCCGCGATCAGGCAGAGCAGCCAGCTGCCGAACACCGACAGGTTGCCGTTGGCCACGTTGAACAGCACCTGCGACGAGCGGATGCCGAGCACGCCACCCTGACCGATGAACTGCAGGATCACGCCCTGCCAGGTGATGAACAGCGCCAGCGTCACCACGAACGACGGCATGCCGATCTTGGAGACCATGAAGCCGCTGATGCAGCCGATCGCCGCGCCGACGCAGACCGCGAGCAGCATCTCGAGCCACGCGTTCGGCGGGACACCGAGCAGCGCCATGGCGAACGCGGCGAGCGCGAAGACCGCACCCGCCCAGATCCGCATGACGAGCGCGAGCAGCGCGGCCAGCAGCATGCCGAGCTCGAACACCCAGAACACGGTCGTGCCCATGCCGCCGAGCAGGTTGCCTGACTCGACGTAGTGCATGGCCATCACCGAGGCGCACACGCCGGACGCGGTACCGGCCGACAGGTCGATCTCACCGAGGAGCAGGACGAAGACCAGCCCCATCGCGATGATGATCTGACCGGCACCCTGCGCGATCAGGTTCGCCGTGTTGTTGAGCGTCAGGAAGTTGTCCGACAGCGCCGAGAAGATGATCACCAGGACGGCGAGCCCCAGAAGAGCGGGCAGGGAGCCCAGCTCGCCGCCGCGCAGCCTTGCGAAGTAGTCCTTGATCGCCTCGCCGGTGGACTGTGAGGTGGTGTCGATGCCGAAGTCGGAGATCGCGTTGCCGGAGGGTGGCGTCTCGGCCCTGGCGGAGGTTTCGGTCATGAGAGGGGGTCCTCGGGTGAGAAGAGCTTAGAGGGTGACTTGCTCTGGGCGGGCGAGACCGAGGTCGCCGGAGCGGCCCGCGGTGATCAGCTCGACCACCTGGCTGTGCGTGGTCTCCTTGACCGGCAGGTCGGCGACCATGCGGCCGAGATAGAGCGTCGAGATCCGGTCGGCGACCTCGAACACGTCAGCCATGTTGTGGCTGATCAGCACGACCCCGAGGCCCTGCTCGGCGAGGCGGCGGACCAGGTCGAGCACCTGACGGGTCTGCGCGACACCCAGCGCCGCGGTCGGCTCGTCGAGCAGGACGACCTTCGAGTCCCACAGCACGGCCTTGGCGATGGCGACTGTCTGCCGCTGCCCGCCGGACAGTGCGGCGACCGGCGTGCGCACCGACTTCACCGTGCGCACCGACAGCGACGCGAGCGTCTCGCGCGCGGACTTCTCCATGCTCGACTCGTCCATCAGCCACCGGGAGCCACGCTCCCTGCCGAGGAACATGTTCTGCACGACGTCGAGGTTGTCGGCCAGCGCGAGGTCCTGGTAGACGACCTCGATGCCGAGGTTCGCGGCTTCCTTCGGGCTGTGGATGGTGACCGGCTCGCCGCGGAAGCGGACCTCGCCGGAGTCCATCGGGTAGATCCCGGCCACGCACTTGATGAGCGTGGACTTACCGGCTCCGTTGTCGCCGACGAGCGCGGTGACCTCACCCGCCCGGACGGTGAAGTCGACGTCGTGCAGCACCTTGACGGGGCCGAAGCTCTTGTTGATCCCGATCAGCTCGAGAAGGGGTTCACTCATGGGGTTTCCTCCTGCTCGGGCCGGCCGCCCCCTGTGGCTTGGGGATGCGGCCGGCCCGGGCTGAAACAGGGTCAGGAGATGCCGAGCTCCGTGCAGGCGGCCTGCGTCTCGCCGGTGCACACCTCTTCTGCCTTGACGTAGCCCTCGTCGATGACGCGCTTGACGTCGGCCTTGGTGATCATGAACGGCTCGAGCAGGACGGACTTGACCGTGCGCTTGCCGGTCGGGTCGTCGCTCTCGTCGGTCGCGATCTTGTCGGCGGCGGCCTTGTCGCCCTTGGCGAGCGCGGCGGCCAGCTTGGCGGTGGCCTCCGCCTCTTCCTTGATGGGCTTGAAGACGGTCATGTACTGGTCACCGGTGAGGATGGCCTTGAGGCCGTCCGCGGTGGCGTCCTGGCCGGTCACGGGGACCTTGCCGTTCAGCTGGTACTTCTTCAGCACGGTGATCACCGCGCCCGCGAGGCCGTCGTTCGCGGCGACCACGCCGTCGACCTTGCTGCCGTTCGAGGTGAAGATCTGCTCGAACGTGGTGCCGCCGACCTGGTTGTCCCAGTTGTCGATCGGCTGCGAGCGGACCAGCTTGAGCTTGCCCGACTCGTACAGCGGCTTGAGGACGTTCTGCTGGCCGTTGTAGAAGAGGGTGGCGTTGTTGTCCGTCGGCGCCCCCTCGATCTCGATGACCTGCGCGCCGTTCGGCTTGGCCTTGAGCGCGTCTGCCATGCCCTGCCCCTGCAGCTCGCCGACCTTCACGTTGTCGAACGACACGTAGTAGTCGGAGCTGCCGCCGAGGTTCAGGCGGTCGTAGTCGATGGTCGGGATGCCCTGAGCGTTGGCCTTCTGCGCGACGGTGCCGCCGAGCTCGCTGTTGATCGAGGCGATGATCAGGACCTTGACGCCGTCGTTGATCATGCCGTCGGCCAGCGTGGCGAACTTCTGCACGTCGCCCTGGGCGTTCTCGATGTGGGGGTCGAGACCTTCCGCCCGCAGGGCCTCCTCGATCATGGGCTTGTCGAAGCCCTCCCACCGCGCCGACGACGCGGTCTCGGGCAGGATGACGCCGACCGGGACACCTTCGCCCGTCGAGGAGCTGCCGGAATCCTGGTCGTCGTTGCTCTGGGGTGACTCCTGGTTGGCACCACAGGCCGACACGGCAAGGGTCAGACCCAGCCCCGCGGCGAGGAGAGCAAGCCTTTTACTGCGCATACAAACGGTCCCTTCACGGTCGGTCTGGTGGCGGTCATGCCAACCCAAGCCGAAATGTTGCGGTGCACAACATATGCCTGCGAAGCCTGGCGAGGGAAGCCGCGCGGGGGCCCTCTCACGACACAGTTTGGCAACGAACCGGCCATCTGCCGGTCATCGACGTGAAGAACGGCGCAGGCATACGCACCGAGCACGAAGCGTAGCCGCGCGGACCCGCCCACGCGAGTGGACCAAGCTCCCCGCGTGCCATTCACCGGATAGGCGCGTCTCATGGCAAGCCGTTAACCAGCGAAGAAGCACCACAGGGCGGTACCACCCCCGCACGGCCGACGCGGACGACGCCCCAGGAACACGATTACCGAAAGTTGCGAAACCCCCGGCCCCGGAATGCCAGGAAGGCGCCCTTCGGGACGCTGAACGTCTCGAAGGGCGCCTTCCTGGGCATGGCTACCAGGAGCGGAGGGTTGCGATCCGTTCCTCGAGCTGCTCCACCGACGCCATCGCCGTCGGCGGCCCGGCACACACGCGGCGCAGCTCGCTGTGGATCATGCCGTGGGGCTTGCTGGTGCGGTGGTGGTACATCGCGACGAGCGTGTTCAGCTCCTTGCGTAACCCGGTCAGCCGCTCGGCCATCGACTGCGACCGCGCCGGTGGCTGGGCGGCCTGCTCGGTCGCCGCCCGCCTCGACCGGTCCTCCACCTGCTTGGCCTGCCGCTGCCGCAGCAGCGCACGCACCTGGTCGGGCTCCAGCAACCCGGGCAGCCCCAGGTACTCCTGCTCCTCCTCCGACCCCGCGAACGCGGCGGTGCCGAACGACGAACCGTCGTAGATCACCTGGTCCAGCTCGGCGGAGGCGGACAGCGTGGTGAACGCCTTCTCCTCCTCACCGGGCTCGTCCTTCTGCCGGTTGGCGTCCGCGAGCAGCTCGTCGTCCCAGCCGTCCTTCTCCCGGTGCGGCTTGCCGAGGATGTGGTCGCGCTGCGCCTCCAGCTGGCTCGCCAGCTCCAGCAGCACCGGCACACTCGGCACGAACACACTCGCGGTCTCCCCCGGCCTTCTCGCACGCACGAACCGGCCGACGGCCTGCGCGAAGAACAGCGGGGTGGACGCGCTGGTCGCGTACACGCCGACCGCCAGCCGGGGCACGTCGACGCCCTCGGAGACCATCCGCACCGCGACCAGCCAGCGGTCGTCGGAGTCGGAGAACTCCGCGATCCGGCTGGACGCCTTCGGATCGTCGGAGAGCACCACGACCGGTTCGCGTCCGGTGAGCTGTGTGAGGGACTTCGCGTACGCCTTCGCCGAGATGTGGTCGGACGCGATCACCAGCCCGCCCGCGTCCGGCACGCTCTGCCGCAGCTGCGCGAGCCGCAGGTCGGCGGCCTGCAACACGGCGGGGATCCACTCGCCCTCCGGGTCGAGCGCGGTCCGCCACGCCCTGGCCGTCTGCTCGTTGGTCATCGGCTCGCCGAGGCGCGCGGTGAACTCCTCGCCAGCACTGGTCCGCCAGCTCGCCTCACCCGAGTACGCCAGGAAGATCACCGGCCGGACCACGCCGTCGGCCAGCGCGTCCGAGTACCCGTAGGTGTGGTCGGCCTTGCTGCGCATGAACCCGCCCGCGTCCGGTTCATAGGACACGAACGGGATCGGCGAGTCGTCGCTGCGGAACGGGGTGCCGGTCAACGCCACCCTGCGCACCGCGGGCGTGAACGCCTCCCGGATGCCGTCACCCCACGACTTGGCGTCGCCGCCGTGGTGGATCTCGTCGAGGATCACCAGCGTCTTGCGCTGCTCGGTGCGCACCCTGTGCAGCGGCGGGTGCGCCGCGACCTGCGCGTAGGTGACCGCGACACCCTGGTAGTCGCTCGCGGTGGCGCCCGCCGAGTTCCGGAAGTTCGGGTCGATGGAGATGCCTGCCGCGGCCGCCGCGCCCGCCCACTGGTACTTGAGGTGCTCGGTCGGCGTCACGATCGTGATCCGCTCGACCACCCGGTCCGCGAGCAGCTCGGCCGCCAGCCGCAGCCCGAACACCGTCTTGCCCGCACCCGGCGTCGCGACCGCGAGGAAGTCCTGCGGCTTCACCGTGAGGTACTTGGTGATCGCCCGCCGCTGCCACGCGCGCAGCGGTCGAGAGCCCCCCGGCGCAACCGCCTGCTCCGCCGCCTCTTCTGTCCCCTGCACCGATGTCATTCGTCCGGCAGCTCCTCCCCTGGACGCACTCCTGGCACAACGAAGCCCTCAGCGGGCGACGTTGAGGGCGGCGCTGACTCTACCTCTGACGACTCGGCGGGGTGCGGTGCGACTCGGTGTTCGCTGCGACACGCAGGTCACGATCTCGGGGACTATCGCGCCAACGGCAAGACGATGGACCATGCTTGACCCTGAGATGACCCCCCAGCCACCGCACCCGACGCGCAACGCGGCGCAGGAGACCGGAGCCATGCCACGTCGCGGGCCGCTCCGGCTGCTGAAGCGGACATGGGCGAAGGCATGGGGCGGCAATCTGTTCTCCGAAGCGGCCGAGGCCGCGTTCTGGCAGGTCC
The DNA here is from genome assembly GCF_049647105.1 of Actinophytocola sp. Lineage (GTDB taxonomy): Bacteria > Actinomycetota > Actinomycetes > Mycobacteriales > Pseudonocardiaceae > Actinophytocola. Next base: position 52,445 of record NZ_JBARWZ010000155.1, on the reverse strand, counting down.
TGTCGCTGCCGCCGCTGCTGCTCGGTCTGTTGGGCAGCCTCGGTTACGTCGCCCAGTGGTTCGGCAGTGACGTGATCGAGTCGGTACACACCTCGATCATCGAGTGGTCCCAGACCGCGTTCAGCAGCAACGTCGTCGACGACATCATCAAACCCACCGTCGACGACATTCTGCGTCACGGGCGCGGCGAGATCCTCACCTTCGGCTTCCTGCTGTCGCTGTGGGCGGGCTCGTCGGCGATGTCCTCGTTCGTCGACGCGATCACCGTCGCCCACGACCAGTACGGCGTGCGCAACGAGGTGTGGCAACGGATCTTCGCGCTGATGCTGTATCTGGCCGCGCTCGTGCTGCTGGTCATCGGGCTGCCGATCGTCGCGCTCGGACCGGACCTGCTGCCGAAGCTGTTCCCGTCCACCTGGCGGCCGGAGATCTCGTACTGGGTGAACACGTTCTACTATCCCGCGCTGGGGATCATGCTCGTGCTGGCACTCGCGACGCTCTACAAGCTCGCGCTGCCCAGGAAGCTGCCATGGCATCGGGGACTGCCCGGCGCGATGCTCGCGATGGTCGTGTTCCTGCTGTCCAGCATCGGGTTGCGGCTGTACATCTCGTGGATCACCACCACCGGCTATACGTACGGGGCCCTCGCCACCCCGATCGCGTTCTTGCTGTTCGCGTTCTTCATCGGGCTCGCGATCGTGCTCGGGGCCTACTTCAACGCCGCGATCCAGGAGATGTGGCCTGCTCGGATGACCCGCCGACAGCGGCGGCGATGGCGGCGGCTGGAGATGAACCGGGTCGCCGCTGCAGAACCCGCGAGCCCCAACGGGAAGGTGGATACCCCGCCATCCGGTTCGCCACAGCCTGTTTCCGAGGAATCCGCCGGTCAGGACGCCGGGCCTCAGCAGGGCGGGTAGGTGCCCAGTCCGTTCGGTGGCTTGTGCTCGGGTGTGCCCTGTGCCCCGAAAGGTCCGTCCGGGGCGTCCCGGGCGTGCCTTTCGCGGCATCGTCGCCTCACGGGCCTCGATCAGGCGTCGCCGCCCGGGGGAAGCTTGTTGAAGATCTTCTGGCACTCCGGGCAGACCGGGGAGCCGGGCTTGGGTGAGCGGGTCACGGGGAAGACCTCGCCGCACAGGGCCACCACCATGGTGCCCGTCACCGCGCTCTCGGCGATCTTGTCCTTGCGGACGTAGTGGAACATCTTCGGGGTGTCGTCACCCGTGGTGTCCTGGGTATCGACTTCTGGCAACGTCTGCGTACTCACGGTGCAATGATGCCCGAAATCACGCCGGATCCGCTCATCTGCTGGCAGGATGCCCGCATGTTCCAGAAGGTGATGGCCAGCTTCGGCCAGGGTGGCGCGACGATCGACGCCCGCATCCTCGACCGGCACGTGCGGCCCGGTGGCACGCTGCACGGAGAGGTCATCCTCGTCGGCGGGCAGATCGACCAGGAGGTCGAGTCGCTGTCGGTGACCCTGCTGGCCAGGGTCGAGCATGGGGAAGGCGAGACCGCCGACCTGCCCTTCCAGAACGTGCAGCTCGCGGGCAAGGAGCTGGTGCGGGCGGGCGCGCAGATCAAGGTCCCGTTCGAGCTGCAGATGGCGTGGGAGACCCCGGTGACCACGGTGTTCGGCAAGTACCTGACCGGGATGGCGGTCGGGCTGCAGACGAACCTGAACCTGGCAAGGACCGTGGTCGACCCGCACGACGTTGACGCGATCCCGATCGAGCCGGTGCCCGCGCAGCACCGGATCCTCGACGCGATGACGCGCATCGGGTTCAAGTTCCGGGACGCGACCCTCGTGAAGAACCGCGTCGACGGGGTCGACCAGCAGCTGCCGTTCTTCCAGGAGATCAACTTCACCCCGTCTCCCGCCTTCGCGAACGTGTTCGACGAGGTCGCGATCTCCTTCCTCGCCCGGCCGAGGGACGTGCAGGTCGTCCTGGACGTGCGGAAGCGGGTCCGGGTGCTCAAGGGTGGCGGGCTCGGCGGGCGGGCGCAGTCGCGGCTCGGCACGTTCGTCGTCGAGTACGCGGCGCTGGGGCGCACCAACTGGGAGCAGCAGATCGAGGGCTGGCTGCACGAGGTCGCCAAGCCGCGAGGCATCTTCGACTGACCTGCCACGGACCTCCTGCCTGCGTATCCTGGGCGAACCGCAGAGGGAGGAGCGCACCGTGGTGTGGCTGCTGGTGGCGGTGGTCGCCATCGTCGTGCTTGTCGTCTCGTCGATCGTCGTCATGTACAACTCGCTGGTCCGGGCCCGGCACAACTACCAGAACGCGTACGCGCAGATCGACGTGCAGCTCACCCGGCGCCACGACCTGATCCCCAACCTGGTCGAGGTCGCCAAGGCCTACATGCGCCACGAGCAGAACACGCTGGCCGCGGTGGTCAACGCACGCACCGCGGCCATCCAGGCAAAGCAGCACGCCGCGCCTGCCGACCCCAAGGCGATGGCCGCGCTGGCGGGCGCCGAGAACGCGCTGACCGGCAGCATCGGCCAGTTCTTCCTCGTCAGCGAGAACTACCCCGAGCTCAAGGCCAGCGACAACATGCGCCAGCTCGCCGAGGAGCTCACCTCGGCCGAGAACCGGGTCGCGTTCGCGCGGCAGGCCTACAACGACGCGGTCATGGTGTACCGCAACAAGCAGGACACGTTCCCGTCGAACCTGATCTCGAACATGTTCTCCTTCGGCCCGGCCGCCTACCTCGAGCTGGACGACCCGGTGCGCCGCGCCGCGCCGCAGATCTCGCTTGGCGGCGACGAATGAACTTCTTCCAACGGCAGCAGGACGTCCGCAAGTCGTCGCGCCGTCTGGTCGTGTTGTTCATCGTCGCCGTCATCGCGCTGGTCGTGGTCGTCGACCTGATCGCGTTCCTCCTGCTTGGGCTCAACGAGCAGACCGCGGAATCGACCATGAACATCATGATCGGGCTCAGCCTGTTCCTGATCGTCGCGATCGGGCTGACCTCGTTCCTGCGCATGCTGGCGCTCCAGCGCGGCGGCGGCGGCAAGGTCGCGCGGTCGCTCGGCGGCATGTTCGTACCGGAGAACACCACCGACCCCCGGCTGCGCAGGCTGAGGAACGTCGTCGAGGAGATGGCGATCGCGTCGGGCACCCCGGTACCCGAGGTGTACGTGCTGCCCAACGAGCACGGCATCAACGCGTTCGCCGCCGGGTTCACCCCCGCCGACGCGGCGGTGGCGGTCACGCACGGTGCCTTGGAGCGGCTCAACCGCGACGAGCTGCAAGGGGTCATCGCGCACGAGTTCAGCCACGTCGTCAACGGCGACATGCGGCTCAACATCCGGCTGATGGGCGTGCTGTTCGGCATCCTCGCGCTCGCCATCCTCGGCCGGATCCTGATCTCGATGCGAGGTGAGCGCAACCCGCTGCCGCTGATCGGGCTCGTGCTGATCATCGTCGGCTACATCGGGGTGTTCTTCGGCAGGCTGATCAAGGCCGCGGTGTCCCGGCAGCGGGAGTACCTCGCCGACGCGTCCGCCGTGCAGTACACCCGGCAGACCGGCGGGCTCGTCGGTGCGCTGAAGAAGATCGGCGGCATCACCGAGGGCTCGAAGCTGCGGGACAAGCGGTCCGAGGACGTCAGCCACATGTTGTTCGGCGAGGGCTTCGTGTCGTGGTTCGCCACCCACCCGCCGCTGGACCAGCGGATCCGCACCCTCGACCCGACGTTCGACCCGGCACAGCTCGCGCAGCTGTCCGCGCGGTGGCGGGCGCTGCCACCGAACGGGATGGCCGAGGACGAGGCGCTGGGTCTCGCGCCACCCGGTGAACGGCCACTGCCGCCGCCGAACGCGCCCATGCCGGTCCAGGCCGCGGCCGTCGTCGCGTCGATCGGCACCGCCGCGGTGCCGAGGTCGGACGCGCACCAGCGGGCAGGTTCGATCATCAGTGCCATCCCGGCGCCGTTCCTGGACCGTGCACGCCACCCGGACACGGTCATGCCGCTGGTCATGGGCCTGCTGATGGCCGAGGACCCCCGAACCCGCGCGGCGCAGCAGGCGATCGTCGCGAGCCGGTTCGGACCCGCGGTCGCGCACGCGGCCGGTCAGGACGCGCAGGCTCTGGCGTCGCTGCACCCGGTGCTGCGGCTGCCGCTCGCCGAACTGGCGTTCCCCGTGCTGCGGCGGCGCCCGCGCCCGCAGCAGGACGCGGTCCTCGCGTGCATCCACGCCCTCGCCCAGGCCGACGGGCAGGTGGATCTGCACGAGTACTGCCTGTCCAGGCTGCTGCACCGCGAGCTGTACGAGTCGATGCACCACACCTCGCCGTGGGCCGGGCGGCGCGCGCCGCGGCAGGCGATCGACCAGGCCGCGGCGAAGCTGCTCGCGGTGCTCGCGGCGGCGGGCAGCCAGGGGCAGGCGGAGCACGCGTACCGTGCCGGGCTCGCGCAGGTGGTGCCGGGACAGCCGCTGCCGTTCGCGCCCGTGCCGCCCTCGGCGCTGGAGAGCGTGTGGCCCGTGCTCGACGGTCTCGACGGGCCGGAGAAGCAGTATCTGGTGACCGGCATGGTGACGGTCATCGGGCACGACGGTGTGATGACCGTGTCGGAGATCGAGCTGTTGCGTACCGTGTGCGCGTTGCTCCACTGCCCGCTTCCGCCGCTCGCCGACGCACGGCCGGAGGAAGTGACCCCGTGACCGGAAGGGACCACATGCGAGTCGCCGAGGAGGTCCTGGCCGCGCAGGCCGACGGCCGCGCCGTGGTGGCGCTGGAGAGCACGATCCTGGCGCACGGCCTGCCGCCGGGCCGCAACCGCAAGGTGGCGACCGCGATCGAGGACGCCGTCCGCGCGGCGGGTGCCGTGCCTGCGACGATCGCGGTGCTGGACGGGCAGATCCGCGTCGGCCTGACCGCCGCCGAGCTGGATCGCGTGTGCGCACCCGACGCGGAGCTGGCAAAGCTGTCCGCACGGGACCTTGGCCCGGCGATCGCGCTGAACCGCGACGGCGCGACCACGATCGCGAGCACGTCGGTGATCGCGTACGCGTCGGGTATCCCGGTGTTCGGCACCGGCGGGCTCGGCGGCGTGCACCTGCCGGCGCCGGGTGAGGTGAAGGCGTGGGACGTGTCTGCGGACCTGGAGGTGCTCGCCACCACCCCGGTCACCGTCGTGTGCTCGGGAGTGAAGTCGGTACTGGACATCGGCGCGACGATCGAGGTGCTGGAGACCAGGTCGGTACCCGTCATCGGCTACCGCACGAACTCGTTCCCCGCGTTCTACCGGCGCGAGTCCCGGTTCCCGGTGCCGTGGCGAGTGGACACCCCGGAAGAGGCGGCGGCCGTGGTCGCGGCGCACCGCACACAGGGCCCCGGCTCCGGCCTGCTGCTGGCGAACCCGATCCCGACGGCCAACGAGATGGACCGCGCCTTACACGACCGCCTGCTGGCCGAGGGCATGGCGAAGGTGGCGAGCGAGGATGTCCGGGGCGGCGACGTCACCCCGGTCCTGCTGGAACACTTCCACACCGCGAGCGACGGCGTGAGCCTCGACGCGAACGAGGCCCTGGTGCTGTCGAACGTCGCCCTGGCGGCGGAGGTGGCGGTCGTGTTGACGCGGCTCTGAAGTCCGCGTAGCGGCGATCAGCTCGTCACCTGGCCTGTCCGTACAGCTTCGCGACGACGTCCTCGATCTCCGGCTCCCGCACCGACAGGTCCCGCAGCGGCACCGCCTGCGCCAGCCGCGCCACGACCTCGCCTGCGGTCGCGCCCTCCAGCGTCAGCGTCACCCGCGTGCCCTCCACGGCCTCCACCGCGGCGCCGGGCAGCGTCAGCCCGTCCGGCCACGGCGCGTCCAGGTCCGCGACCACCCGCCGCTTCGACCGGTAGGTGGCGTGCAGCTCCTCGAGAGTCCCGTCGTGCACGACCTTGCCGTGGTCGATCACGACGAGACGCTTGCACAGCTTCTCGATGTCGGCGAGGTCGTGGGTGGTGAGCACGACCGTCGTGTCACCGCGTTCGCCCAGCTCCGCGAGGAACCCGCGGACGGCCTGCTTGCTCAGCACGTCGAGCCCGATCGTCGGCTCGTCGAGGAACAGCACCTTCGGGCCGTGCAGCAGGGCGGCGGTCAGCTCGCCACGCATCCGCTGTCCCAGCGAGAGCTGCCGCACGGGAGTGTCCAGGAAGGAGTCCAGGTCCAGCAGGGCCCTGCAGTACGCCAGCCGTGCCGCGTGGTCGGCGGCCGGGACGCGGTACACGTGGCGCAGCAACGTGAACGACTCCGCGAGCGGCAGATCCCACCACAGCTGCGAGCGCTGCCCGAACACCACGCCGATCCGCCGCGCGAGCTGTGTGCGCTGCGGTACCGGCGTCAGCCCGCAGACCGACAGGGTGCCACCGGACGGGGTGAGCACCCCGGTCATCATCTTCAGCGTGGTCGACTTGCCCGCGCCGTTCGGTCCGATGTAGCCGAGCATCTCCCCCTCGGCGACCGACAGCGTCACACCGTCCACAGCGGACACCGTGGTCCGCGTCCTGCGGAACCGGCCCGCCTTCTTGCGTACCGTGAAGTCCTTGCGTAACAAAGAAGTCTGGATTATCACGATCCTGTGCTCCGGTAGTGGCGGACGCCGGTGCGCCAGAACCACCCGGCGAGTACGGCGACGGACAACGCGGTCAGCGGCGAGCACCAGCGCAGCCAGTCCGGCGCCCCGAGCGGGTCGGACCTGCCGAGCATGGCGAGCGCCGGGAGGTAGGAGACGAACGCGAACCCCAGCCCGTAGGCGAACAACCGGCGGAACCAGCCGCCGAACACGGTCATCGGGTAGGCGGAGACGTCCTTGCCGCCGTAGGTGAAGGCGTTCGCGATCTCGCCGGAGTCGATCCACCAGAACGCGACGGTGGCGAACACGACGAAGACCGCGCCGAAGAACAGTGCCCCGGCGAGCGGCGCCAGCACCACGATCACCCACACCGCAGGCGACCATGCGACGGGAGCGATCAGCAACGCGACCACGTAGATCGCCGCGCCCTGCACGACCCGGCCGACCCGCCGGGGCGCGAAGTCCATCGCGGCCAGCTGCCACAGCGGCGACAGCGGCCGCAGCAGCACCGCGTCGAACAGCCCAGAGCGGACGAAGGCCCGCAGCCGCTCGATGTTGCCGACCACGAGGTCCGCGAGCGGGAACGAGAGCGCGGCGATGCCCATCATCAGCAGCACCTCCCGGCCGCCGAACCCGCCGAGGCTGTTGTTGACCGAGAACAGCACCCACACGGTCACGAGGTCGAGCGAGGTGAGCACGGTCGAGAAGAAGAGGTCGACGCCGAACGAGAAGCGGTACTGCGTCTGGCTGCGGATCTGCGCGACCAGCAGCCGTGAGTAGGCGTTAGCCACCCTGCACCACCAGCCGCCGCACGGCATGCCGCTGCACGACCCGCCCAACTCCCACGAGCACCAGCACCCACGCGGCCTGTCCCGCGACCAGCAGCAGCCCGTGGGCCCCGCCGTCCCGTTCGACCAGCACGTCCACCGGCGCCTGCAGGAGCGACGGGAACGGGGTGCCCACCCACAGCGCCACCACGAGCCAGTCCGGCAGCACGGTGATCGGGAAGTACAGCCCGCTGCCCGCGCCGGACGCGACCATCCACACCATCTGCAGGCCACGCACGTCGAGCAGCCAGAACGCGGACAGCGCCACCAGGTACCGGCACGCGGAGCACACCAGCACCGCGAGCAGCACCGACACGGCGAACAACGGGTAGGTCCACGCGTGCGCGGGCAGGTAGAAGTCGAACGCCAGCAGGCCGACCACCACCGGGACCACGAACCGGGTGAGCATCGCGTGCCCGGCCCTCCCGATGTCGGCGGCGACGTACGCGGCCATCAGGTCCACCGGCCGCAGCAGGTCGGCGACCACCTGCCCGGTCCGCACCCGCTCCGGCAGCTCCTGGTGGCCCCAGGTGTTGACGACCGCGAGCAGTCCCTGCCCCACCCACACGAACGCGACCAGCTGGGCCGCGTCGTAGCCGGCCATGCTCCCGGTCACGGCCGCCACGGACAGCAGGGTGTAGCAGCGGACGAAGCCGAAGACGGTGTTGGTGAAGGCGCCCGCGAAGGTTGCCTGGCGGTAGGTCACGTAGCGCCGGAACTCCGCGCCCGCGAGCGCGGCTAGCACCCGGAGGGTGCCGGTCGTGAGCACGCGGTTAGCCTCCGATCTTGTTCGTCCTGGTGCACGGTGATGGGAGCGGCGTGGGCATCGTGGTTGTTGGCGACGTCGCGTTGGACGTGGTCGCCGCTCATGCCGGATCGATCGTGCACGGCGGCGACGCCAGAGCGAAGATCGCGCTCACGACCGGCGGGGCCGGCGCGAACACGGCCGCATGGCTCGCGTACTGCGGGATCGAGACGGTGCTGGTGGCTCGGGTGGGCGACGACGTGGCAGGGCGACGCGCATCCGAGGAGCTAACCACTACCGGGGTGCGGTGCGCATTCACAATTGACCATGACGCCGCGACCTGCTGCGTCGTGGTTCTTGTCGACGGCGACGGGCAGCGCAGCATGCTGCCCGACCGAGGCGCGGGCAAGAACCTCGCGGCGACCGACCTCGATCCGGCGCTCCTGCGGGACGCGCGACACCTGCACCTGTCCGGCTACGTGCTGCTCGACGAGGAGACCCGCGAGGCAGGTCTCGGGATGCTGGCGGCCGCGCACGACGCCGGTCTGACCACGTCGGTCGACCCACAGGCGGCGGCGCTGATCACCGACCCCGCGCTGTTCCTGACGGAGCTGCGCGACGTGGACGTGCTGTTGCCGAACCTCGACGAGCTCGCCGTGCTGACCGGCTCCCGCGACCCGGCGAGTGCGGCCACACTGCTCGGCACCGTCGGCGCGGTCGCGGTCACCACGGGCCCGGCCGGGGCGAGCTGGGTCGACAAGGACGGCATCGTGTCCGTGCCGGCGGCGCCGGGCGACTGCGTGGACTCGACCGGTGCAGGCGACGCGTTCGACGCCGGGCTGCTGTCGGAACTACTCGCGGGCAAGGCACCGGAGGACTGTCTGCTGGCAGGCGTACGCCTCGGCGCCATGGCGGTTGGCCAGGTGGGCGCGCAGCCCGGCCCCGTCAACCGTCGATGACCGGGTGGTCCCGTTTCTCCAGCGCCATCGGTGTCCGCTCGTAGCGGTTGACCTGTTCCTTCTTGCGCGGCGGCCGGTCGTTCGCGATCAGCACGGCGATCCACGGCAGCGGGATCGACATCGCCACGAACGTCAGCGCGAGCCACCACGTTTCGTGGAAGATGCCCGCCAGCACCAGGCACGGCAGGCGCAGCAGCATCATCGTCAGGTACTTGCGTTTGCGCGCGGCGTACTCGTCTTCGTACGACGGCGCTGCCTCGGTGATGAGAACCGGGGTGTCGTCCCGCTCGGACTTCACGACACCACCTCCAGACATCCATCGTCGCACCTTCCCCCGCCGATTGCGCCATCCGGGTAGTAATCCCTTGTCAGGCGGATGAAAGCCGGTATGAAGGTTTCATGACCTTGAGCGGGTTCGAGACCCATCTGGATCATCTCCAGCAGTGGCGCCAGAGCCCGCTGGAGCGATTGCGGCACACGGTCACCGAGGCCAACCTCGCCCGTCATCTCGGCCAGGAGCCCGCACGGGTGCTGGATGTGGCGGGCGGTAACGGCATGACCGCGGTCCGGCTCGCGGCACAGGGTCACGAGGTGACCGTGCTCGACCCGGCAGGCGCCATGCTGCGCGCGGCGATCCACGCGGCGGAGGCGCACGGCGTCGCCGACCGGCTGCACGTGGCCCAGGCCGCCGCCCACGACGCGCCCGAGGTGTTCACCGGCGCCGACTTCGACCTCGTGCTGTGCCACAACCTGTTGCACTACGCCGAGTCACCGGACGAGCGACGGGCCGTTCTGCTGGCGATCACCGCGCCGCTGCGGCCGGGCGGGCTGCTGTCGGTCCTCGGCCCGAACGAGGACTTCGGCCCGGCGCGGGCCGTGCTGCGCGACCGCGCGCCCGCGCTCGCGCTGCGGGAGCTGGACGGCATCGTCGACCAGTGGTCGACGCCGGGCACGGTCGGCGAGGTGGTGGCGACGCTCGCCGAACTGGGCATGGAGGAGATCGTCCGCTACGGCGTGCGGTGCGTGAGCGACCTCGTCGCCGAGGAGGACGCGGCCGACCCGTTGTTCATGGCGGACCTGGAGCGGCTCGAACTGGCGCTGTCCGACCGCATGCCGCACCTGCTGACCGCGCGGTACTACCACCTGGTGGCCCGCCGCTGAGACCGTTTTGACACGATCCACCCGTGCGTGCGGTGGTGGCGAGGGTGTTGTCGGCGAGTGTGACCGTCGACGGGTCGGTGGTCGGCGAGATCAAGGAGCCGGGTCTGCTGGTGCTGCTCGGCATCGCGGACGGGGACACGACCGCCCAGGTCGACACGATGGCCCGCAAACTGCACGAACTACGCATCCTGCGCGACGAGCTGTCGTGCGCGACGGCGGGCGCCCCCTTGCTCGTCGTGAGCCAGTTCACATTGTATGGCGACACCCGCAAGGGCCGTCGTCCGTCGTGGACACACGCGGCCCGCCCGGAGGTCGCCGAGCCACTCGTCGACGCGGTCGTCGCGGCGCTGCGCACCCGAGGCGCACGGGTGGAGACCGGGCGTTTCGGCGCGGCCATGACGGTCGCCTCAGAGAACGACGGGCCGTTCACGGTCATCGTCGAGGTCTGATCCCCTCCACCTCTCTCAGGAAAAGCTCAGCAATGGTGGAGCAACCACTGTGGTGAGGCCGACGTCATCCTGTTGAGATCTCGGGAACGAATCGAGACCCAACGGCGTTTTCCAGAGTGTCCGGCCACCGACAGCGAACCACCGTCAGGTGGCCCACCGGACACATGGCAGGTGTGTGATGCAGAACACGCCAGCCCGCGAAAGGGGGAGGGAGAGCATGACGGTCCCACAGCAACGCGAGCCGGAGCCCGGCGACATCGATCTCGATGCCCAGGGCCCCGCGGCCGACCTGGTCCGCGTCTACCTCAACGGCATCGGCCGGACCGCGCTGTTGACCGCGGCTCAGGAGGTCGAGCTGGCCAAGCGCATCGAGGCGGGTGTGTTCGCGCAACACATGCTCGACACCGCCGACAAGCTCGACGGTACACGCGGTTACGAGCTGCGCCAGCTCGTCGGCGACGGCCACCTGGCGAAGAACCATCTGCTGGAGGCGAACCTCCGGCTCGTCGTGTCGCTCGCGAAGCGGTACACCGGGCGGGGCATGCCGCTGCTGGACCTGATCCAGGAGGGCAACCTGGGCCTGATCCGCGCTGTCGAGAAGTTCGACTACACCAAGGGTTTCAAGTTCTCCACGTACGCGACATGGTGGATCCGGCAGGCCATCACCCGTGGCATGGCCGACCAGAGCAGGACGATCCGCCTTCCTGTCCACCTGGTGGAGCAGGTCAACAAGATCGCCCGCCTCAAGCGCGACCTGCACCAGCAGCTCGGCCGTGAGGCCACTCATGACGAACTGGCGAAGGAAGTCGGCCTGACCCCCGAGAAGGTGTCGGACCTGCTCGACCACGCCCGCGACCCGGTGAGCCTGGACATGCCGGTCGGCTCCGACGAAGACGCCCCCCTCGGCGACTTCATCGAGGACGGCGAGGCCACGGACGCCGAGAGCGCCGTGATCTCCGGCCTGCTGCACGACGACCTGCGTCGCGTGCTCTCCACCCTCGACGACCGCGAGCAGTCGGTGATCCGCCTCCGCTACGGCCTCGACGACGGACAGCCGCACACTCTCGACCAGATCGGCAAGCGCTTCGGCCTCTCCCGCGAACGCGTCCGCCAGATCGAACGAGAGGTCATGTCCAAGCTCCGGCAGGGCGAACGAGCCGAAAAACTACGCGCATACGCCAGCTGAGCAACCAATTCCGCATCGAGTCCGTCCAGGATGCAGGAACCCATTGACACGTGCCTCCCGCCACGGCACGGTCTAGGCACGGGACTACGCGGAGCGGATGGTTAATCACCATCCGTGACGCCCACCAACGGGAGGTCGCGACGGCCGGGGGCCGCCGCGGCCTCTCGGCTCATAACCCGCGAGTCCACGGTTCAGAACCCGCGAGTCCACGGTTCAGAACCCGCGAGTCCACGGTTCAGAACCCGTGAGTTGGGGGTTCGGGTCGCGAGGAACGCCACAGTCCGTTGCCTGTCCGACACGCGGTAACGTCAGGGAATTCCACCACTGACACAGGAGTCCCACGGTGACCGCGACCTTCGAGTACGCCGAAGCTCTACCCCTCGGACCGGACAACACGACCGAATACCGTCTGGTCACCGCGGACGGGGTCAAGGTCATCGAAGCCGCGGGGCGGACGTTCCTCGAAGTCGCACCCGAAGCGCTCACGGCACTCGCCAAGGAAGCGATCCGGGACATCCAGCACCTGTTGCGCGCAGGCCACCTCACCCAGCTGCGCGCCATCGTCGACGACCCCGAGGCCAGCGGTAACGACCGCTTCGTCGCCATGGATCTCCTCCGCAACGCGTGCATCTCCGCGGGCGGCGTGCTCCCCATGTGCCAGGACACCGGCACCGCGATCGTCATCGGCAAGCGCACCGAGAACGTGCTCACCGGCGGCGCCGATGAGGCCGCGCTCGCCAAGGGCGTCTTCGAGGCCTACCAGGAGCTGAACCTCCGCTACTCCCAGCTCGCCCCGCTGAACTTCTGGGACGAACGCAACACCGGCACCAACCTCCCCGCCCAGCTGGAGCTCTACCACAAGGACGGCGACAAGCCGGAGTACGAGTTCCTGTTCATGGCCAAGGGCGGCGGCAGCGCCAACAAGACCTTCCTGTACCAGGAGACCAAGGCGCTGCTGAACCCGAAGCGCCTCGCGAAGTTCCTCGACGAGAAGCTCCGCGGCCTCGGCACCGCCGCGTGCCCGCCCTACCACCTCGCGATCGTCGTCGGCGGCACCTCCGCCGAGAACACACTGAAGGTCGCCAAGCTCGCCTCCGCCCGCTACCTCGACAACCTGCCGACCGAGGGCTCGCCGCTCGGGCACGCGTTCCGGGACACCGACCTCGAACAGCAGGTCCTGGAGATGACCCGCCAGTTCGGGATCGGCGCGCAGTTCGGCGGCAAGTACTTCTGCCACGACGTCCGCGTCGTCCGGCTCCCCCGCCACGGCGCGTCCTGCCCGGTCGGCATCGCCGTGTCCTGCTCCGCCGACCGCCAGGCCAAGGCCAAGATCACCGCGGACGGCGTGTTCATCGAGCAGCTCGAACGCGACCCAGCGCGGTTCCTGCCGGACACCACCGACGACGAGCTGACCGACGAGGTCGTGAAGATCGACCTCACCCGGCCCATGGACGAGATCCGCGCGACCCTGTCGTCGCTGCCGGTCAAGACCCGGCTGTCGCTGACCGGGCCGCTGGTCGTGGCCCGTGACATCGCGCACGCGAAGATCAAGGAGCGCCTCGACGCGGGCGAGCCGATGCCGGACTACCTGCGCGACCATCCCGTCTACTACGCGGGCCCCGCCAAGACCCCGGACGGTTACGCCTCCGGTTCGTTCGGGCCGACCACGGCCGGGCGCATGGACTCCTACGTCGAGCAGTTCCAGGCCGCCGGCGGCTCACTGGTCATGCTCGCCAAGGGCAACCGGTCCCGTCAGGTCACCGACGCCTGCCAGTCGCACGGCGGGTTCTACCTCGGCTCGATCGGCGGCCCCGCGGCCCGGCTCGCGCAGGACTGCATCAAGAAGGTCGACGTCCTCGAGTACCCAGAGCTCGGCATGGAAGCCGTGTGGAAGATCGAGGTCGAGGACTTCCCCGCGTTCATCGTGGTCGACGACAAGGGCAACGACTTCTTCGCGGGCACCTCGCAGCCCACGCTGCAGATCGCGTTCCGCCGCTAGTGTCCCGAACCGGAGATCTGGCACCTGATTCGGCGGCCCAGCTTCCTGCTGGCGGCGTTGCCGATCCACCCAGGTACAACCCGGTACGAGGGAGGATCGGCGCCTTGCCGGCAGAAACCTGGATCCACCGACTCACGCACCGCATTTCCGGTTCGGGACACTAGCGGCCGGCCGACAGCAGGACCTTCCGGTCCCGCAGCGGCTGGTCGAGGGCGACCGTCACCGGCACCGGCGTCATGACCTGGGTGCACACGCTGTCGTCAGGGCGACCGCCCTGGGGCTGGTCCAGCGGGCGCACGACGATCTTCACCGCATCGGCGGACTGGTCGAGGAGCACGGCCTCCGCGCCGGAGCAACCGCTGCTCGCGCCCGCGAACATCTGCAGCGAGAAACCGTCGTCGAACTGCCACACCTTGTTGCCGAACTCGATGTACTGCGGCAGCGCGGTCGCGTCGACCTGGCCCGATGGCACCTCGGTGACACCCGGGGGGACGACCGGGCCGTTCGGGCCGATGGTCACGGGCGGCTCACCGCCCGACGGGTTCTGGGGCTTGCCTGCCTCGGGCGGCTGTGGCGTGGCCACGTCCGACGGTGTCGGCGGCTCCGGTGGCGTCTTCGACGGGCGCTCCGACGTGGTGGTGGCGCTCTGGTCGGACGCGGCGGGGGTGGACGCGGTCCCGCACCCGGCCAGTACGCCGAGCGCGAGTGCCGCGGTGGCGGCGGTCAGCAAAGCCCTCATGGGGGAAGGACGGTAGCCGCCCTGGTCCTGGTTGCACGAGACGGTGCCCGGCCGCGCGGGGGCGTCGCACGGCCGGGCACCAGGGAGAAAGGTCTTCTGTTGTGTCAGGCCTTGCGCTGCTCCGACTTCAGCACCACCGTGCGGTCGCCAAGCGGCGCGTCCAGCTCCGTGGTGATCTTGGGGTAGCGCAGGTCCATCGTGCAGGCCTTCGGCTGTGCGGGCTGTGTCTCCACCATCAGCACCACGACCTGCGTGTCGGTCTGTTCCGGCACCTCCACGCTGGCCTTGCCGCAGCCGCCCTCCTGGGCGACCACGCCGATGGACTTCCCGTCGTCCTCGGTCCACACCAACTGCGGGTAACCCTTCGGCAACAGTGAGTTGTCGATCTGGGGTTTCGCCACCGCTTCGCCACCGGCGGGAGGTGTCCTCGCCGGCTGACGATCGGGTGTGGCCGACTCCGACGTCGCGGGCGGCTCGTTCGAGCCGGCACCCGGCTCCTGGCTCTCTTGCGTGTCGGCGCAAGCGCTCATGACCAAGAGCAGAACGCCAGCGCCAACAACGGTTCCTAGGCGTTTCATGTGCAGAGGACGCGGCGGGTGCGACAGCCGGTTGCTCAGAGGCCGACAAACACTACTTTCGTATGAAATTCAGTGATCGCAGCCTGCGCGGACCACTGTCCTGCTGCGACGGCGACGGCCCGACCCTCACCCGCCCGCCGACGGCCTGCGCACCCGTCGGGCCCGCCAGGATCGGCTCCAGCGCGAGCCACCGGACCTGTGGCACGTCCTCGGCGAGCGCGGCGACCCGCAGCACCAGGTCCGCCAGCGCGTCCAGGTCGGCCGGTTCGCTGCCGCGGTAGCCGGTGAGCAGCGGCGCGGCCTTCGGCGCACGGACCAGCGCGGCGGCGTCCACGTCGGTCAGCGGCACCGCGCGGTAGGCGCGGTCGCCGAGCAGGTCGGAGACCACACCGGACAGTCCGAACGAGACGAGCGCGCCGAACGACGGGTCGTCGCGCAGCCCGATCGCGCAGCCGATCCCCTTGGGTGCCATGCGCTGCACGTACAGGTCGGCCACCTCGGCCAGCTCGGCCAGGTCTCCGAACGCGGCTCGCACGGCCTCCGAGGTCGCCAGGTCGAGCCGCACGCCCTCCAGGTCGGGACGGCGCCACCACCGCTCCCCGGTGGCCTTCACCGCCACCGGGTACCCGAGCTCCTCGGCCGCGGTGACCGCCTCGTCGGCCGACGTGGCGGTCCGGTGCGGCACGATCTCGATGCCGTAGCAGGAAAACAGGCGCACGGCCTCGGCGTCCGTCAGCTCGACGAGCCCATCGAGTTCACCGTCCATCTCGGACAACCGGGACAGCACCAGCTCGCGGGCACCCTCGCTGTCGAGGTCCGCGGGGCGCACCAGGTCGCCCTTCGGCGCGGACTGCCACGCCGCGTACCGGGTCGCGCGGGCCAGTGCGAGCACGGCCCGTTCCGGGCTCGGATAGGACGGGATCGAGCCGCGAGCGGGCGAACCGTCCGTGCCACGCACCGCCAGCTCGGCCGGAATACCTTCCGTGGCAAGGAAAGTCGACACTATCGGCTTCGTGCCGCCCTCCTCGGCGGCCGCGTCCCGAAGCGCCCGCGCGTACTCGGCGCCGGGAATCGACAGCGGCGGCACGAACACCACGACCAGTGCGTCGGCCTCGTCGCCGCGCAGGTGCGCACGGACCGCGTCGGCGAGCACGTCCGGTCCCGCCGACGCGCCGACGTCCACCGGCGGGCCCGCCAGCTCGAGGCCCTGCCCCAGCGCGGCGTCGGCGGCCAGCACGCCGATCGCGGACGAGTTGCCGACGACCGCGACCCGGCCGCCACGTGGCAGTGGCTGGTGCGCGAGCAGCAGCGCGGTGTCGAAGAGCTGCGCGATCGACTCGACGCGGATGACGCCCGCCTGCTCGAACAGGGCCTGCACGCTCGCGTCGTCGACCTCGACCGACGTCGCCGCCAGCGCGGGCACCACGGCGTTGCGGCCCGACTTCACCGCGACGATCGGCTTGACCCGGCCGAGCCTGCGTGCGAGCCGCGCGAACTTGCGCGGGTTGCCGAACGACTCCAGGTACAACAACACCACGTCGGTCGCCGGGTCGGTCTCCCAGTACTGCAGCAGGTCGTTGCCAGAGACGTCGGCGCGGTTGCCAGCGGACACGAACGTCGACAGGCCGAGCCCACGTGCGGCGGCGTCGGCGAGGATCGCGGTACCGAGCGCACCGGACTGGCTGAAGAACCCGCTGCGGCCGTGGCCCGGCAGCTTCGGTGCGAGCGTCGCGTTGAGGCGCACGGCCGGGTCGGTGTTGACCACACCGAGCGCGTTGGGCCCGACGACCCGCATGCCGTGTGCCCGTGCCTCGGTGACCAGCCTGCGCTCGGCACCCTCACCGGCGGGCCCGGTCTCGCCGAAGCCCGACGAGATCACCACGAGCGCTTTGACGCCCTTGGCGAGGCAGGCGTCCATCACCTCGTCCATGTGCTCGGCGGGCACCGCCACCACCGCGAGGTCGACGGGGTCGGGGATGTCGAGGACGCTCGCGTACGCCCGCACCCCGCGCACCGACGAGTGCTCGGCGTTCACGGGGAAGACGGGCCCGGCGAAGTCGGCCCGCAGGAGGTTCCCGAGCACCGCGTAGCCGATCTTGTCCGGGTCGGTGGAGGCGCCGATCAGCGCGACCGACGTCGGGTGCAGCAGGTTGTGCACGCTGCGCGCCTCCGCCGCCTGCTCCCTTGACCGGGCGACCGCGACCGCCTCCTCGGTGGGGTCGATGGCGAACTCCAGGTGGAAGACGCCCTCTTCCATCTCGCGGGTGACCTGGTAGCCCGCTGCGCGGAACACGCCGAGCATGGCGGAGTTCTCGGCGAGCACCTCGGCGACGAACCGCGGGATCCCGCTCTCCCGCGCCGCGGCGGCGAGGTGTTCCAGCAGGATCGGTCCGAGGCCCCGGCTCTGGTGCCGGTCCTCGACAACGAACGCGACCTCCGCGGTCGGCCCGTGGTCGATGCGCTCGTAGCGGGCCACGGCGACGATGTCGTCGCCGAGCAGCGCGACGAACGCGACCCGGTCGTGGTGGTCGACCGTGGTGAACCGCTCGAGGTCGCGTGGCGGGATCTGCGGGTACGCGCCGAAGTACCGCAGGTAGCGGGTGCGTTCGGACATGCGGCCGTGGAAGGCGAGCAGCGCGTCACCATCGCTCGGCACGATCGGCCGCAGGTGCACGGTGCCGCCGTCGGACAGCACCACGTCGGCCTCCCAGTCCCTGGGGTAGTCGAACGGGTCCCGCTGGCCGGCTGACATGGGTCAGTCTCTCGGATCGTCGGGATCGAGGCCGTGCAGCGGGAAGACCGCGCGCCGGACCTCCTTGATGATGCTGTCGACCCGCTCGCCGTCCTCGCCGTCCCACGGCTCGAAGTCGACGCTCTTGCCGTCGCTCATGGTGAGCGGCAGCTCGGCGGTGGGCGCGATCTTGTCGACGAAACGGGTCCACTCGCTCGGCAGCGTGGTGTCGACGGAGACGTCCCGGTCCAGCACGGTCGCGATCAGGTGGGTCCATGACCGCGGCACGACACGCAGGAGCGCGTAGCCGCCCCCGCCCGCGGCGAGCCAGTTGCCACCCGCGTACCGCTCCGCGAGGTCGCGCACGGTCCGGTAGATCGTGCGGTGCCCGTCGACGGACAGTGACAGCGACGCGAGTGGGTCCTCCTGATGGGTGTCCACACCGCACTGGCTGACGAGCAGTTGGGGCTGGAACTCACCGAGCAGCGACGGGACGACCGCGTGGAAGGCCCGCAGCCACGCGCGGTCGCCTGTGTTGGGCGGCAAGGGCACGTTGACGGCGCTGCCAGGGGCGTTCGGCCCGCCGGTCTCGTCGGCGAAGCCGGTGCCGGGGAAGAGCGTCAGCGGGTTCTGGTGCAGGGAGATCGTCAGCACGCGGGGGTCGTCGTAGAAGGCGGCCTGCACCCCGTCGCCGTGGTGGACGTCGGTGTCGAGGTACGCGATGCGCTCGTACCCGTTGTCCAGCAACCAGGAGATGGCCACGGCGAGGTCGTTGTAGACACAGAAGCCGTGCGCGTGGTCGCGCATCGCGTGGTGCAGCCCGCCCGCGATGCCGACCGCCCGCTTCGTCGCCCCGCTCGCGATCTGCCGCGCGGCGAGCAGCGAGGAGCCGACGACCCTGGCAGACGCCTCGTGCATGTCGGCGAACACGGGGTTGTCCGGGGTGCCGAGCCCGTGCCCGACGTCCCACCCGGCCATCGGCGCCTCCCGCACGGCGGCGACGTACCCGGCGTCGTGGATGCGCTCGATCTCGGCGTCCGTGGCCTCCTGCGGGACGAGCAGCTCGACCCCGTCGAGGACCCCGAGCGCGGACGCGAGCCGGATGGTCAGGTCGAGCCTGACCGGGTGCAGCGGATGCTCGCCGCCGAGGTCGTAACCGAGCAAGGCGGAGTCCCACACGACCGATCCAGGCAAGCCCATGACGCAACCCTAATCGAGACGAGGTGGCCCCGGCCGGTCACCGAGGCATGTTGCATTCTGTATACAGGTCCATCAGCCGGGTGCGTCGCCCGTGGCCACCGGCCGGTCCGGGTCCGCGCTCCAGTTGGACCACGACCCCGCGTACAGGGCGGCCCTGTCCGTCACCCCGGCGACCTCGAGCGCGAGCAGCACCGAGGTGGCGGTGACACCGGAGCCGCAGTACGCGCCGACCGGCTGGTCGCCGAGGACGCCAAGGCCTGCGAAGTGAGCGGCCAGCTCCTCCGGTGTGCGCCAACGGCCGTCCGGTCCCGTGTGGGCGGAGAACGGCGCGTTGACCGCCCCCGGCACGTGCCCCGCCTCAGGGTCGATCGGCTCCACGTCGCCCCGGTAGCGCTCCGGCGCGCGAGCGTCCAGCAACAGGCCCGTGCGTGCCAGCCCGGCCGCACCGTCGGCGTCGACGACCGGCAACTGTCCCGGCCGGACGGTGACGTCGCCCTCGTCCGGCACGGGCACGCCGGTGGTCACCGGCCGCCCCTCCGCCTGCCACGCGGCGAACCCGCCGTCGAGTACGCGGACCCGATCGTGGCCCGCCCAGCGCAGCAGCCACCACAGGCGGGCGGCGATCGAGCCGTTGTCCGCGTCGTAGGCCACGACCGGGTGACCGTCCCGGACACCGGCGGCCCGCAGTACCCGCTCCAGCTCCGCTGGCGAGGGCAACGGGTGCCTGCCGCCGGGGCCCGGCGGCGCGGCGAGGTCGGTGTCGAGGTCGAGGAACACAGCACCGGGCAGGTGCCCTCGGTCGTAGTCGTCCCGGCCGGGCAGGCCACCGAGGCGCCAGCGCACGTCGAGAAGCGTCGGCGGAGCCGAGGAGGACAGCGACACAGCGAGGTCGGCACACGACACCAACGGAGTAGTCACCCGGCTATTCTCCACTCACCCGAACTGCCGTGCCCTGTCCCGCAGCGGCACCCGTTTACTGCCCGTGACCGCCACACTGCTCCACCCGGACGAGCGACTAACATGGTTGACGACGAAGGGGAACGGCGTGAACGAGCTCATCGACACCACCGAGATGTACCTCAAGACGATCTACGAGCTCGAGGAGGAGGGCGTCGTCCCGCTGCGCGCCAGGCTCGCCGAGCGCCTCGGTCAGAGCGGTCCGACCGTCAGCCAGACCGTCGGCCGCATGGAACGGGACGGCTTGGTCGTCGTCGCGGGCGACCGGCACCTGGAGCTCACCGATCACGGCCGCGCCCTCGCCATCACGGTGATGCGCAAGCACCGCCTCGCCGAGCGCCTCCTGGTCGACGTCATCGGTCTGGAGTGGGAGCACGTCCACAGTGAGGCGTGCCGCTGGGAGCACGTGATGAGCGAGGCCGTCGAGCGCAAGCTGGTGAAGCTGCTCGGCCACCCGACCACGTCGCCCTACGGCAACCCGATCCCCGGTCTGGACAAGCTCGGCGAGGGCGAGCCCGCCCCGCCGGTGGAGGCCGACCTGGTCCGCATGGACGACGTCGCCCGCCGCGGCGGCGGCAAGGTCGAGGTCCGCCGCATCGCCGAGCACGTGCAGCTCGACCCGGACCTCATGGCCGAGCTCAAGGAGGTCGGCGTGATCCCGGGCCAGACCGTGCAGGTCGGCCCGTCCAAGGGCGAAGGCCACACGATCGAGGTCAGCGGCGAGCGCAGCTCGGCGCTGGTCGCGCCGACCGTGCTGCACGCCGTGCTCGCCCGCGCGAAGTAGGCGACCCCGGCCACGTGACCACCACCAACGAGCACGGCACCGCCGACGCGCAGGACAACACCCCCACCGGCAGTGCACCAGTCGGTTCCGCGGCGCCCGTTCCGGCACCCACTGCGACACCCACTGCGACATCCACTGCGGCCCCCGCTGTGGGGTCCTCCTCGGGAGCCGACGCGTCCGTGCTCGGCACGGCCACGCACAACGTGCCCGCCCGCGCGGCCGCCGAGTTCCTCGGTAGGCACGGCCGACCGCCCACCGGTGTGTGGTCGGCGCCGGGCCGCGTCAACCTGATTGGCGAGCACACCGACTACAACGACGGTTTCGTGCTGCCGTTCGCGTTGCCGTACCGCATCGCGGTGGCCGCGTCACCCCGCGACGACGGCGTGCTGGCCGTCACCACGGTCGGCGGCGACGGCAGGCCCCAGCAGGCCGCGCCCGTGGCCATCGCCGACCTGGCGCCCGGTTCGGTCGAGGGCTGGGCGGCGTACCCGTCGGGGGTGGCCTGGGTGCTGCGCGACGAGGGTTTCGGCGGTGGCGCCGATCTCGTCATCGCGGGCGACGTGCCCGCCGGCGCCGGTCTGTCCTCCTCTCATGCGTTGCAGTGCGCGACCGCGCTGGCGCTGCTCGGGCTGGCCGGGGTGGAGCTGGACGAGCCTGCCGCACCGAGCCGCGCGACGGTCGCCAGGTGGGTGCAGCGATCCGAGAACGACTACGTCGGCGTCCCGACCGGTCTGCTCGACCAGACCGCGTCGCTCTCGTGCGTCGCCGACCACGTGCTGTTCCTCGACGTGCGCTCCGGATCCCTGGAGCAGGTTCCGTTCGACGCCTCCTCTGCTGGTCTGGCCGTGCTCGTCATCGACACCAAGGCGAAGCACTCACACAGCGACTCCGGTTACCGCGAACGCCGCGCGGGCTGCGAACGCGCGGCGGAGTTGCTCGGGCTGCCCGCGCTGCGTGACGTCACCGAGTCCGGACTCGACGACGCACTGCCCCGGTTGCCAGAAGAGCTCCGCCCGCTCGTCCGCCACGTGGTCACCGAGAACGTCCGCGTGGAACGCACGGTGGAGCACCTGCGCGCGGGCCGCATCGCCGACATCGGCGACCTGCTGACCGCCTCCCATGCCAGCATGCGCGACGACTACCGCATCTCGTGCCTCGAGTTGGACATCGCGGTGGACACGGCGCTCGCCGAGGGTGCACTGGGTGCCAGGATGACCGGCGGCGGCTTCGGCGGGTCCGCGATCGCACTCGTCGCCGCCGACGAGGTGGAGACCGTCGGCAAGCAGGTGCTGGCGGCGTTCGCCGAGCGCGGACTGACCGCGCCGGGTCTGTTCACGGCGGCGCCCTCCCCGGGCGCGGGCCGCGACAGCTGAGCTTTGTCGAATATGTCGCAGACGAAACGGAGAACGTGGTGAAGCTGCTCGTGACGGGCGGGGCAGGGTATGTCGGAAGCGTGTGCGCGGCGCGGCTGCTGAAGGCCGGCCACGAGGTCGTCGTGCTGGACGACCTGTCGACCGGCCACGCCGACGCCGTGCCAGAGGGCTGCCGATTCGTCCAGGCGGACCTGGCCGAGGCCGCGGAAGGCCTGCTCGCGGAAGGCTTCGACGGCGTGCTCCACTTCGCCGCGAAGTCACTGGTCGCCGAGTCGATGCAGGACCCCAGGAAGTACTGGGACGGCAACGTGCTCACCTCCCTTCGTCTGCTCGAGGCCGTGCGCGCCTCCGGGACGCCACGACTCGTGTTCTCGTCCACGGCCGCCGTGTACGGGCAGGCCGAGGTGGTCCCGATCGTCGAGACCGCGCCGACGCGCCCCACCAACACCTATGGCGCCACCAAGCTCGCCATCGATCACGCCATCACCTCCTATGCGCAGGCACACGGGCTGGGTGCGGTGAGCCTGCGGTACTTCAACGTCGCGGGCGCGTGGGGCGGCTACGGCGAGCGCCACACCACAGAGACCCACCTCATCCCGCTGGTCCTGCAGGTCGCCCTTGGCCAACGCGAGGCGATCCACGTCTACGGCGAGGACTACCCGACCGCCGACGGCACCTGCGTCCGCGACTACATCCACGTCGCCGACCTCGCCGAGGCACACCTGCTCGCCCTCGAACACGCGAAGCCGGGCAGCCACGACATCTACAACCTGGGCAGCGGCACCGGCTTCTCCGTCCGCGAGGTCATCGAGACCTGCCGCAAGGTGACCGGACACCCGATCCCCGCCGAGATCAAGGACCGCAGGCCCGGCGACCCACCCACCCTGATCGCCTCCAGCGACCTCGCCCGCGACGAACTGGGCTGGAAGCCGGAACACGTGGACCTGGACACCATCGTCGGCGACGCGTGGGAGTTCACGCAGGCCCGCTCCGCCCTCTGACCGGCTCGGCGGCGCCCAAGGCTTGTGTTGATCACTCACCATCACCTCCCGGCCACGGGGGCAGGCACTCGGTCAGCGGGTTGACCGTGGGCCGCGCGGGGGCGAGTAGCCCCAGAGTGGCTGCCGTGCGGACGTTCAGCGCACCCGGTGCGTGTTCGGGAAGCAGCGAGCCGGAACCTGGAAACGCGGCGGCTTCCGAGGACGGCGGATCGGGCGGCTCGGCGTTGCCGGGCGGCCCGACCACGCCGGACGTTTCGTCGGCGCGGGGCGGTCCGCCCGCACGAAGCGGCCCGCCGTTGCCGGGTCGCCGGTCGTTGGCGGGTCGCCCGTCCGCGCTGGGCGACCCGTCGCTGCTGGACGGCTCGTTCATGCTGGCGCGCTCGGCGTTGCTGGGTGGCCCGTCGTTGTTGGATGGCTCGTTCATGCTGGCGCGCTCGGCGTTGCTGGGTGGCCGGTCCGTGCGAGGTGGCTCCGTGTCGGGTGGGTTGTCGGGGCGGGGTGGGTCCTCCTTCGGTGACGTGGGTTGTTGTGGTGATGGGGTTGTCTCCCATGGAGGATCGTCGTCCAGGGTGTCGTCTGCGAGGCCCTCGTTTCTCAGGATGCTCTTCATCAGCAGCGTTCGCAGGTGGTGGGCTGGGACAGGGTGGCTGAGGGCCTGGTCAAGCAACAACGCCATTGCGTGGGCCGGGTTGGCGTCCAACGCCGTTCGTACGGCCAGTGCCGCCAGGACACCCGCGCCGCGCAGGTACGCCGACATTGCCAGCAGCACCGCCGGTTCCGCTCGTTCCGGGGCTGGCAGCGCGCGGATCAGCACCGTCCACAGGCGTTCCGCCGCGTGCGGGGTTGCCGTCAGCGCCGCCGCGATGCACTCGTCCTTCACCTCCGGGTGGGACAGTGCTCGCGCCAGGCGCACCACCTGGCGGTCGTTCAGCACCGGCAGGTCCGGTGTCGCCTCTGCTTCGGTCAGCATGCTCGTGACCATGGCTACGTCTGCCACCAGGTCCGCCTCCGTGTACTGACTCTGCGGGCTCCTGAGGTGCGTGTCGAGTAGTTCTTCCCTTCTCGCAAGGGTTTTCGGTGGGTCGGGTGCCAGTTGTGTCGCCATGTCCTCGCGGTCGCGGTACATCGGGTCCCCCGCGATCGCGCTCGCGACCGCCCACGTCGATGTCTGTGGGTCCGGGATCTCGGCCGTGCACTGGGGATCGAGGTAGCACCGCCAGCGTTCGCCATGGGTGATGGTGCGTACCCAGCTGGCGTGCACGAGCAGGATGTCCTTGGCGGCGAGGCGTTCGCTCAGTGCGTCGACCAGAGGACGGTGTTCCTCTTGCGTGCCACCGATGAGCACGGCCAGTACCGCGGCAGCCTCGTTCATGGCCGCCGCCGCGACCAGGTGGTCGGCGACAGCGTCGACGTGTCCGGGCGCGGGCAGGTCCGCTCTCATCGTCGTGGCCATCGTCAGCGCCGGACCCCGGGTGAACGTGAACAGCACCAACGAGTCCTTCGGCGGGAAGCCGATCATGTACGGGATGCCTGCGGTCAGTGCCGACAGGTCGCGGAGTGCGATGTGGGTGTGTGGGAGCGAAGTCGTCATGCGTCCACTGTGCGCGGAGGAACGACGGTGCGGGGTGCGCGGCGGCGCGATTGTGGACAAGTGGGTGGGCTGTGGACAAGTGGCCAGGAAACCGCCTCCGGGGAAGGGAATTGTCGGTGGGGTGTGGTAGCGCCGCGCTCGCCACCCGAGCCCGACATTCTGCTCGGAAATTGTCGGTGCTCTCGTGCACCATGTCGGTGTGCGTGACTTCATCCACCGTCTCCCCAAGGCAGAGCTCCACGTCCACCTGGTCGGCTCCGCGTCGATGGACACCGTCCTCGATCTGGCGCGTCGCCACCCCGGCCATGAGGTGCCGACGGAGCTGGAGCGGTTACGCGCGTTCTACGAGTTCACCGACTTCGCGCACTTCGTCGACGTGTATGTGAAGGTCAACCAGCTCGTGCGCACGGGTGCGGACGTCACCGCGCTCACCGTCGGGCTCGCTCGTGACCTCGCCGCCAACCAGGTGCGCTACGCGGAGGTCACGGTCACGCCGGTGCCGCACATCCTGATGGGCATCGAGCCGGACGAGCTGGCCGAGGCGCTCACCGAGGGCCGCAGGCTCGCGCTGCGCACGCACGGCGTGGTACTGGCCTGGGTGTTCGACATCGCGGGCTCGCTCGGCTACGAGGCGGGTATCACGACCGCCGAGTGGGCGCTGCGGCACCGCCCGGCGGGCACGGTCGGCTTCGGGCTCGGCGGCAAGGAGGCCGGTGTGCCCCGCGAGCGGTACCGCGTGCCGTTCGACATGGCACGCGACGGCGGGCTGCATCTGGTGCCGCACGCGGGTGAGACCACCGGCCCGGAGACGATCTGGTCGGCCCTCACCCACCTGCGCGCGGAACGCATCGGGCACGGCACCAGCGCGGTCCGCGACACGAACCTGCTGGCGCACCTGGCAGGCGAGGGCATCCCGGTGGAGGTGTGCCCCACCTCCAACATCCGCACCCGCGCCGTCGCCACCCTCGCCGAGCACCCGTTCCCGCGGTTACTCGACGCCGGGGTGCCGGTCACCCTCGCCACCGACGACCCCGGCATGTTCCACACCGACCTCGAACGCGAGTACCTGCTCGTGCACGAGCACTTCGGGCTGAGCCGAGGCGACCTCGCCGACCTGGCGAGAGCCGGGGTACGCGCCGCGTTCTGCGGCGACGACCTCAAAGCCACAGTGCTGGCCGAGATCGACGCCGTCGAGCGGGCCTAGACGAGCCCGCCCTGTCTGGCTACCTGTCTCGCAAGGGTCAGGCGGAACGCCAGGCGGCGTTTCCGTGGCGAGTGGCCAGCTGATCACCGAAGATCAGCAGGCACCCGAGACACTTCGTCTCATTCCCGGTCGGCTCGACCAGTCGGGACGTCAGCGCAGAGTGCGTGCACACCGCTTCCGACACCACCTCACCGAGGGCCTGGAACGCGTGCACCTTCAGGTCCCAACCCGAGAGGAACCACGCCACTTGATCAGCCATGACCCCAGCATCCGCCACGGTCTACGATATTTCGAGTTTTAGTCACGTACTCGCATAAAATCACGGGCTACCGATTCCAGAATGTCCCGCGCATCGTCTCCGGTAACTGCTCTACCGCGAAAGTACTTGAATACGTTCAGGTGATACGACACGTCCCGGTAGTCCCGTAAGGTTATCTCTCCAGAGAACAACTCGACGACCACCAACCGGTCGTCGTAGGCAACGAAGACGTTTAGCGGACTGGCACCAACCATTGCCGAACCAGGAAGAATCGACAATTCGACGTTCTGTCGTTCGGCGACCTCGGCCATATGTCGAAGTTGCCCAACCATCGCCTGGGATGGCGCTCGTTTCAACCTCACAGCCTGCTCGGTCAACAGAAAGTAGAATTGGCGAGTTTCATCGTTCAGAGTGTCCTGACTGTCCAGTCGCGCCCTGACTGCCCGGTCGATATCACGGGCAGGGTTACCCTCGATCACCGGCGTCAGCGCATACCGCGCGTACTCCGGTGTTTGCAGCAGCCCAGAGGAGACGATCGGCAGGAAGTGGCGGACTTCCGCTGATGACTCCGTCAGCGCCTTGATCTCGGCTTGCTTCCGCCACATACCCGAGCGGGCGACCGAACGCCAGGAAGCGTGTTCGACGTTGGCCACCCGCGCCAGCGATAACACATGCTCGGCCACCGGAGGAGAGACCGACTCAAGCCCCCTCAGCATCCGCTCGACGTCTGCGACCGAAGGCAAGATGCGGCCGGACTCGATCCGGCTGATCTTGGATTGGGACATGGCGATACGAGCGGCCAGCCTCTCCCCGGATAGTCCGGCCGCCTTGCGCAGATCCCTCAGCGTCTCAGCGAGGTTCCGACGATCCTGCCGGTTTTCAGGTTCGGGCATATTCACCGAACGGCACCGCGTGTTCCAGAGCGGCGCGTTGCCAACGTTGGTACATTTCGAGATCGGGGTTCTCTCGCCGGTCCACGTTGAGAAGTGTTCCGTCGGGATTGAAGTTCAAATCAACTACCTGGGAGTCATCAAACAGCCAGAAGTCGTGCGCGGGTAGATCCAACTCAACCTCGGTCAGATCGAGGATACGAATATCCTCACCGGCTTCCACGTTGCCGGGAATGCCCCAATCTAGTTGATACCGCTGGTATTCGGTCAACGGTTGCCGGACGACGCGAGCCCGCCCGATGGACTTACCTTCCGATACGGCAGCCCTGACCGTCTCGTGCCACGCCTCGTTGTGTCCTTCCGGCCTGGCCGCTCTCCAGCGTCCGAGAAGCCTTGTACGGGCCAGCGCGGAAGCCGCACCCAGAAGGATGTCAGAGGGTCACCCCCTGAGACCCTCAGTAGTCGCATGTGTACATGCTCGACCAAGCCGCTGGCCACGGCAAGCTCTATGCACGTGTTGGCATAACGGCTTGCCAGGCAGCGCGTCGGGGTCGATGTATCGACGACGTGGCGGAGGCCATGCGCACGTTCGGCGGCTGGCGGGCAGACTCGTGTCATGACAGACGACCCGTACCTCTGGCTGGAAGAGGTCACTGGCGAGACCGCCCTGAACTGGGTGCGGGAACGCAACGCCGAGACGATCGCGGAGCTGACCGGCGGCCAACGGTTCACCGGCCTGCGGGACGGGATCCGCGAGGTCCTCGACGCCGACAACCGGATCCCGTACGTGCGCAGGCGCGGTGAGTACCTCTACAACTTCTGGCAGGACGCCACCAACACGCGTGGCCTGTGGCGCCGCACCACGCTCGAGAGCTACCGGACGGACGACCCGGAGTGGGAGCTGGTGCTCGACGTCGACGCGCTCGCGAAGGCCGAGGGCGAGAGCTGGGTGTGGCAGGGTGCTGCCGTGCTGCGGCCCGCCTACCGGCGTGCGCTCGTCGAGCTGTCCCGCGGTGGCGCCGACGCGACCGTGGTGCGGGAGTTCGACCTGGAGACGAAGGCGTTCGTCACCGGCGGGTTCACGCTGCCGGAGGCCAAGAGCCGCGTCGGCTGGATCGACGAGGACCGGATCTACGTCGGCACCGACTTCGGTGACGGGGCCATGACCACGTCCGGCTACCCGAGGATCGCGAAGGAGTGGCGGCGCGGCACGCCGCTGTCCGAGGCGGTCACCGTGTACGAGGGCAAGCCGGACGACGTGTCGGCCGGGGCGTTCCACGACCCGACCGAGGGCTTCGAACGCGACTTCGTCTACCGCAGCCCGGACTTCTACCGCACGGAGAAGTACCTGCGGAGGGCCGACGGCGAGCTGGTGAAGATCGACGTCCCCGACGACGCGGACACCTCGTCGCACCGCGAGTGGCTGCTGATCAGCACCAGGACCGCATGGACGGTGAACGGCACGACCTATTCGGCGGGTGCCCTGCTGGCGGCCAGGTTCGACGACTACCTCGCGGGTGGGCGGGACCTGACCGTCCTGTTCGAACCGGACGAGCACACCTCGCTGCAGTACTGGTCATGGACCAGGAACCACCTGATCGTGGCGTCGCTGCAGGACGTGAAGAGTCGCTTCGAAGTGCTCACCCCCGCCGAGAACTGGGCCCGCGCACCGCTCGCGGGTGCTCCCGAGGCCGGGTCGGCCGACATCCTCGACACCAGCGACGACCGCGACGACGAGTACTTCCTCAACGCGAGCGGCTACACCCAGCCCGCCACGCTGTACCGGGGCGAGATCGGCGACACGGCCGAGGTGCTGAAGCGGGCACCCGCGTTCTACGACGCAGGCGGGCTGTCGACGCAGCAGTACTTCGCGACCTCCGACGACGGCACGCGGATCCCGTACTTCGTGGTGGGACAGGAGAACGACGGCCCAACGCTGCTGACCGGCTACGGCGGGTTCGAGGTGCCGCTCACCCCGGCCTACAGCGGCGTGACCGGCCGCGGCTGGCTGGAGCGCGGCGGCACGTACGTGGTCGCGAACATCCGCGGCGGCGGCGAGTACGGGCCCGAGTGGCACCAGTCGGTGATCAAGGAGAACCGGCTGCGGGTGTACGAGGACTTCGCGGCCGTCGCGAAGGATCTGGTCGCGCGGGGCATCACCACGCGAGAACGGCTCGGCATCCAGGGCGGCTCGAACGGCGGGCTGCTGATGGGCGTCATGCTGACCCGCTACCCGGAGCTGTTCGGCGCGATCGTGTGCCAGGTGCCGCTGCTGGACATGCGGCGGTACCACAAACTGCTGGCCGGTGCGTCCTGGATGGCGGAGTACGGCGACCCCGACGAGGCCGAGGAATGGGCCTATATCAAGGAGTACTCGCCGTACCAGAACATCGCGGCCGACCGCCCGTACCCGCCGACGATCATCCTCACGTCCACCCGGGACGATCGCGTCCACCCCGGCCACGCACGCAAGATGATGGCGCGCCTGACGGAGCTGGGCTACGACGTCCGGTACTACGAGAACATCGAGGGCGGGCACGGCGGCGCCGCGGACAACGAACAGCTGGCCTTCAAGTCGGGCCTGGTGTACGAGTTCTTATGGCAGCGGTTAGGCGACGAGAAGCCCGTCGGCTAGCGCCACCTGGTCGCCGGTGAAGCGGCGGCGCAGGGCACGGTCGTGGGACACCACGACCAGCGCGCCCGTGAACGCGGACATGGCCTCCTCCAGCTCCTCCACCAGGGTGAGTGACAGGTGGTTGGACGGTTCGTCGAGCAGCAGCAGGTCCACCTCGCCGGTGAGCAGCCTGGCGAGGGCGAGCCTGCGGCGCTGCCCCGCGGACAGCGCACCCACCGGCACCCGCAGGTCGGCCGGGCGGAACAGGCCGAGCGACAGCAGTTGCCCGGCGTGTTCCTCCGGCAGGCCCGGCCTGCCATCGGCGTACGCGGCGAACAGGCTGCGGCGCGGGTGATTGGCGGGAATCTCCTGCGCCAGATAGCCGACGCGGCCGTGGCGGGTGACGCTGCCCTCGTCCGGGTCGACGGCACCGGCAAGAACCCGCAGCAGCGTGGTCTTGCCCGCCCCGTTGGGGCCGATCACGAGCAGGCGCTGCCTGCCCGTGATCGTCAGGTCGGGCACGCGCAGCCGGTCCGCGACCCGCACCTCGCGGAGAGTCGCGACCGTCTCCGGCGGGTCACCCGCGGTGAGCCGGCCGGTGAACCGCAACGGGTCCGGCGGCCGGGCCACCGGGTTGTCGTGCAGGCGGCGGAGCCGCTCGCGGGCGTTGCGCACGCGACTGGACTCCGACGCCTGCACCCGGCCGCCGTGCCGGTCGTAGCTCATCTTGTTGTTGTCCTTCATCGCCCGGCCGGGCGCGACCTGGTGCGCGGTCGTGGCGGCGAACTCGGTCAGGTCCACGATCTCCGTGGTCCACCGCTCGTAGGCCAGCTCCCACCGGCGGCGCGCGTGCCGTTTCGCCGCAAGGTATCCGGCGTAGCCGTCGCCGTAGCGGGCCACGGCCCGGCGGTCGCCGTCGACCTCCACGATCGCCGTCGCGACCCGTTCGAGGAACACCCGGTCGTGCGACACGGCGACGACGGTGCCGCGGTGCGTGCGCAGGTGGTCCTCGAGCCAGGTGAGCGCGGCGGCGTCGAGGTGGTTGGTGGGCTCGTCGAGGAGCATCACCTCGGGTGCCGCGGCGATGAGACAGGCGAGCCCGAGCCTGGCCTGTTCGCCACCGGACAGAGTGCCGAGCCGACGGTCCCTGTCGATGCCAGCAAGGCCGAGTGCGTGCCGTGCCTTGTCGACCCTGGCGTCGGCCTGGTAGCCGTCACGCAGTTCGAACCTGGTCAGCAGGTCGCCGTACTCGCGCATCGTGGACTCGTCCAACGTGGACTCCAGCTCGCGCAGGCGGCGTTCCATGTCGCGCAGCTCCGCCAGCGCGGCATCGATGGCGTTACCGACCGTGTGGTCCGGTGGCAGCTCGGGTGTCTGGCCGACGTAACCGACGCTGTCGGCGGTGACGATCACCTCGCCATCGTCGGCGGGTTCCCGCCCGGCGAGCAGGCGTAGCAGCGTGGACTTGCCCGCACCGTTCTCACCGACGATGCCGACGCGCTCGCCAGGACGGATCGTGAGGGTGACGGTGTCGAGGAGTAGTCGCTCGCCGAAGGACTTGCGGACGTCACGCAGGGTCAGCTGGGTAGACATACAGGTCTCCTGAGGTGGGTGTCGGATGAGGACAGAAACCTCAGAAGTCCATGGCGCTCGCTCCCTTAATGCGACTCCAGTTGCATTAGCATGGTGTCATGGACACCACCGCTGTGCAACCGAGTTCCCGGCCGGGCGGCCGGACCGCACGGACCAGGGCGGCGGTCCGGGACGCGACGCTCGCCGAGCTGGCCACACAGGGTTACGCGGGGCTGTCCGTGGAGGCGGTGGCGGCGCGGTCGGGGGTGCACAAGACGACCGTGTACCGCCGGTGGGGCGGCGTGGACGGGTTGGTCGTGGACGCGCTGGCGCTCGCGGACGAGGACGGCTGGACGCCGCCGGACACCGGCTCTTTCGAGCGTGACCTGCGGGAACTGGTGCGTGAGGTGGTCGCGACGTTCGCCGATCCCGGGGAGGCGGCCGCGCCGACCGCCTTCGTCGCGGCGGCGTTCCAGTCACCGAGGGCGGCGGCCGCGCTGCACGAGTTCTTCGCCGAACGGCATCGGCGGTCGGCGGCGGTGGTCACCCGGGCCGTGACCCGGGGCGAGGTGCCAGAGGGAACGGACGCGGCGGCGGTGGTGAAGGCGGCCGTCGCGCCCGTGTACCACCGGGTGCTGATCGCGGGCGAAGCGGCGACGCGGGAGATGGCGGACCAGTCGGCGGCCGTGGTCGCGCACGGCGCCCGTGCTGGCCTCTACGCCTGAAGGGACGCCCAGACGCGGTCCGGGAGGAGCTTCGCCGCGTTGGCGAGGTCGAACCCGGCGCCGTTCAGCCACCGGCGGGACAGTTCCGCGACCGGGCCGATGAGCAGCATCTCGGTCAGCGGGTCCGGCAGGTCCACCATCGCGCCCGAGGCGACATGAGGTGCCAGCCACGCCGCCATGCGTGCCATCCTCGGCGCCTTCATCGTGGCGATCATCTCCGCGTGTGCCGGGAGGTAGGCCGCGTACGCCGACGCGTGGATGAACCGCGCGCTCGCCGAGTGCCCGGCCACGAAACCCAGATACGCCGTCACCACCGCGCGGACACCCGACCTCGGTGTCCTGGCCCGCTCCAGCGCGGCGACGATCTCGTCCAGCAGCCCGGCCATGCAGCGGGCGTAGAGCGCGGCCGCGAGCCCGTCGAAGCTCCCGAAGTGGTGGTACAGGCTGCCAAGGCTCACGCCGCTCTCCGCGACGACCGCGTGGACGGTGAAACCCTCGGCCCCGCCCGCCGCGTGCACGGTCAGCGCCGCGTCCAGGAGCCGTTGCCGCGTTTCCTCGCCGCGCCGCTGCCTAACCGGCACCGGTCAGCTCCCACGCCTGGTCCCACAGCGCCTGCGCGGGCCCGTCCGGCAGCGAGCCCTCGGTGTCCCTGTCGAAGTAGCGGCCGGTGCCCGTGCCGTCGGCGCGGCGCACGATCGGGGCCGCGCCGTCGGCCGGGGCCGCCCAGCGGCGTTTCACCAGGCGCAGCACGCCACCCAGCACGCCGCCCGGGTCGCCGAGGTCGGTGCGGATCACGCCGGGATGCACCGCGTCGATCGTCACGCCCGCATCCTGCCACCGCCGCGCGAACAGCGGCACGAGCAGCAGGTTCGCACGTTTCGTGTCGCAGTAGGTACGCATGCGGTGGAAGTCCTTGCCGTACGGGGTGCGGTCGAGGTCGACGCGCCCTTTCACGTACAAGCCTGCGCTCACCTGCACCACCCGCCGCAGCCGCTCCGCCAGTGCCAGGTTCAGCTGGAACGGCGCCAGGTGGTTGACGGCGAAGGACTCCTCGATGCCGTCCTCGTTGTGCCTCAGGCGGGTCGGCCAGATGCCCGCGTTGTGGACGAGGACGTCGATCGTCGCGCACGTGTCGCGCAGCGCGGCCGCGAGCGCGGCGACCGTGCGCCTGCTCGCCAGGTCGCCGTGCACCACCTCGGCCCCGGGCGGCACGCTCGCCGCCGGGTCGCGGACCACCGCGATGGTCCGAAACCCCCTGTGTGCCAACGACTCGCACACCGCGTAGCCGATGCCCCTGTTGCCGCCCGTCACCACCGCAGTCCGCATGGCCACGCAGCCTAATCAGAACATAGTTCTAGAACAAGATTCTACCGATAGATTGACGACATGCGCGTGATCCGCACGGAGACCGAGATCGACGCACCGCCCGCCGCGGTGTGGGCGGTGCTGACCGACTTCGCCGCGTACCCGAAGTGGAACCCGTTCATCACGGAGGCGTCCGGCACGCTCGCCGTCGGTGAGATCCTCTCGGTGCACATGGTGCCCGGCGGCGACCGCAAACCGGAGACGTTCACCCCGGAGGTCCGCTCGGTGCGGGAGCACACGGAACTGGTGTGGCTCGGCGCGCTGCGATGGTCGTGGCTGTTCAGCGCGGAGCACCGGTTCACACTGTCCGAAGTGGGCGGTGCGACCAGGTTCGTGCAGAGCGAGGTGTTCCTCGGGATCCTCGTTCCCTTGCTGCGCACCACGATCGACCAGACCGAACGCGACTTCCGGACGATGAACGCGGCGCTCAAGGAGCGGGTGGAGGGCTGACCGTCCGACTAGAACGTCGGTGCCGACACCTGACGCCCGAGTGCGGCCACGTCCCTGACGAACCGGGTCCGGCGCACACCGAGTTCGCGCAGCGCGGGACCGTGGTCGAGTGCCACGACGACCGCGACGCCGAGGAGCATCAGGCGCCAGCCCGCGGCGACCGGACGGGCGGCGCGACCGAACGCGGTACGCAGGCGGTCGCAATGGAACGGCACGTGACGTTCCTCGTCGGCGAGGATGCGGCCGGCCACGTCGGTGGTGAGCGGGTCGGGGGTGCCGTCACGCAGTGCGCGGTAGTACCGCAACGCGATGACCTCGGCGACCATCAGGACGAGCAGTTCGAGGCGTAGTCCCAGCGCACGCCGGAGGCGCACGAACACCACGTCGCTCCAGTGGCTCGCGATGGTGGTCGCGTCGGCGGCGGCGAGGAGGTTCGCCAGCATGCGTGCGTGGTTTTGTTCCTCCGCAACGAAAAGGCGCACCGCGGCCGCGTACTCCGGACTGTCGCGTTCGGACTTGGCGACGAGGTTGGCGCCGTCACCCGCCTCGCCGACCTGAAACCGTTGCACGCTGCGGATGATCACAGGGTGCAGCAGCGCCCCCGTTGCCCAGTCGGGATCGCCACGCCGCGATCGCCGTTCCGCCTCGGCCGTGAACTCGTCCACCCAGCTGTCTGTTCTCTCCATCACTGGAAGAGACGGCTGGGCACGAGCCGCGTTGCGTCGGCGGCCGGACACGAGTGTGGGGCGCCGACCGCGCTGGCCTGCGCCCCACACTCATCGATCGGTCAGCTGCAGCCGGACGTCGAGCCGCAGCCTTCGCAGAGGTAGCACGAGCCAGCGGGGCGCATCTTCGTGCCGCAGGTCATGCACAGCGGGGCGTCGGCGGCCTTGCCGAGGTGGAGTTCCAGCAGTTCGGTGGAGCTGTGGGCCTCCTGGATGTTCGGCTTGGCGGCCGCCACCTGCTTCGGCGCGACCGGCGTGGCGTCGACCGAGGTGGCGAGGCCCTCCAGGTCCACGTCACCCGACGGGCCGTAGTCGTTGTTCAGCTGGGCCGAGCGCTCGTTCGCCGTGAAGATGCCCAGCTGGGCACGCTTCTCGTACGGCAGGTAGTCCAGCGCGAGCCTGCGGAACAGGTAGTCCAGGACGCTCGTGGCGATCCGCACGTCCGGGTCGTCGGTCATGCCTGCCGGCTCGAAGCGGAGGTTCTGGAACTTCGAGACATAGAACTCGAGCGGGATGCCGTACTGCAGGCCGACCGAGATGGACATCGAGAACGCGTCCATCACGCCGGCCAGCGTGGAGCCCTGCTTGCCCAGCTTGACGAAGATCTCGCCGAGGCCGTCGTCCGGGTACGAGCCCGCGTGCAGGTAGCCCTCGGCGCCGCCGACCGTGAAGGACACCGTCTGGGACGGGCGCTTCTTCGGCAGGCGCTTGCGGACCGGGCGGTACTCGATGACCGTCTCGGGCTCCTCCTTGCCGTTGTTCTTGCCCTTGCCCGCGGACAGCGGCTGGCCGACCTTGCAGTTGTCGCGGTAGATGGCGAGTGCCTTGAGACCCAGCTTCCAGCCCTGGAAGTAGATCTCCTCGACGTCCTCGACGGAGGCCGCCTCCGGCATGTTCACCGTCTTCGAGATGGCGCCCGAGATGAACGCCTGCACCGCGGCCATCATCCGCACGTGGCCCATCGGCGCGATCGAACGCTCGCCCATGGCGCAGTCGAACACCTCGTAGTGCTCGCGGCGCAGGCCCGGCGCGTCGATGACGTGGCCCTGCTCGGCGATGAACTCGACGATCGCCTCGATCTGCTCGTCCTGGTAGCCAAGGGCCTTCAGCGCACGCGGCACGGTCTGGTTGACGATCTGCATGGAGCCGCCGCCGACCAGCTTCTTGAACTTGACGAGCGCCAGGTCCGGCTCGATGCCGGTGGTGTCGCAGTCCATCATCAGGCCGATCGTGCCCGTGGGCGCCAGCACCGATGCCTGCGCGTTGCGCCAGCCGTTCTTCGCACCGATCGCCAGGCCGCGCTGCCACTCCTGCGTCGCGAGGCGCTGCACCGAATCGTCGTTGTGGTGGTAGGTGCGGATCAGGTCGTTGGCCGCCGCGTGCTTGCGCATGACCTTCTGGTGCGCCTCGGCGTTGCGGGCGTAGCCGTCGTAGGCGCCGACGACACCGGCCAGCTCGGCTGAGCGGCGGTAGGCGGTGCCGGTCATCAGCGAGGTGATGGCGGCGGCGAGCGCGCGGCCACCGTCGGAGTCGTACGCGTGACCGGTCGCCATCAGCAGCGCGCCAAGGTTGGCGTAGCCGATGCCCAGCTGGCGGAACTTGCGCGTGGTCTCGGCGATCGGCTCGGTCGGGAAGTCCGCGAAGCAGATCGAGATGTCCATCGCGGTGATGATCAGCTCGACCGACTGCGCGAACAGCTCCGCGTCGAACGTGCCGTCCTCGCGCAGGAACTTCAGCAGGTTCAGCGACGCGAGGTTGCAGCTGGAGTTGTCCAGGTGCATGTACTCGCTGCACGGGTTCGACGCGGTGATGCGGCCCGACTCGGGGCAGGTGTGCCAGTCGTTGATGGTGCTGTCGTACTGGATGCCCGGGTCGGCGCACTCCCACGCGGCCTGCGCCAGCTTGCGGAAGAGCGTCTTGCCATCGACCTCTTCGATGACGTCACCGGTGGTGCGGGACCGCAGCCCGAACGTGCCGCTCTGCTCGACCGAGTGCATGAACTCGTCCGACACGCGGATCGAGTTGTTGGCGTTCTGGTACTGCACCGAGGTGATGTCGGACCCGCCGAGGTCCATGTCGAAGCCCGCGTCACGCAGGACGCGGATCTTCGCCTCTTCCTTGGCCTTGGTCTCGATGAACTCCTCGACGTCCGGGTGGTCGACGTCGAGCACGACCATCTTCGCGGCGCGCCGGGTGGCGCCACCGGACTTGATGGTGCCCGCGGACGCGTCGGCGCCACGCATGAACGAGACCGGGCCGGAGGCGGTGCCACCGGAGGACAGCAGCTCCTTCGACGAGCGGATGCGCGAGAGGTTCAGGCCCGCGCCGGAGCCGCCCTTGAAGATCAGGCCCTCCTCGCGGTACCAGTTCAGGATCGAGTCCATGGTGTCGTCGACCGCGAGGATGAAGCAGGCGGACACCTGCTGCGGCGACGACGTGCCCACGTTGAACCACACCGGCGAGTTGAAGCTGAACACCTGGTGCAGCAGCATCCAGACCAGCTCGTGCTCGAAGATCGTGGCGTCGTCCTGCGTGGCGAAGTAGCCGTGCTGGATGCCCGCGTCCACATAGGCCCTGACGACGCGGTCGATCAGCTGCCGCAGCGAGTGCTCACGCACCGGCGTGCCCACCGCGCCGCGGAAGTACTTGCTGGTGACGATGTTCGTGGCGTTGACCGACCAGAACTCAGGGAACTCGACACCCCGCTGCTCGAAGTTCACCGTGCCGTCGCGCCAGTTGGTCATCACCACGTCGCGGTGTTCCCAGGTGACCTCGTCGTACGGGTGCACACCCTCGGTCGTGTGCACGCGCCGCACCGTCAGCCGCTGCGGTGTGGCGGCCTCCCTGTCGGTCCCCACCGTCTCCGTCATGACTTCTCCCTCGTTACTCGCACGTTTCGGTGTGGCCACGTTCGCTCCCGTGCGCGGACCCACCGTCCGCCGTGACCTGTTGCCTACCCCGTAGCGCCGACGTGTGCGGCTTCTACTCATTCGTCGTGACCCTGTTCGATCGGCCGGCGCAGGCCGGCGATCTCCTTCTCGAAGTCCTCTATGGACGAGAACGACCGGTACACGCTGGCGAAGCGCAGGTACGCGACCTCGTCCAGCTCGCCGAGCGGGCCCAGGATCGCAAGGCCCACCTCGTGACTCGGCACCTCGGCGGCGCCTGCCGACCGGATCGTCTCCTCGACCTTCTGCGCGAGCTGTTGCAGGGCGTCCTCGTCGACCGGGCGGCCTTGACAGGCGCGCCGCACCCCGGTGACCACCTTTTCGCGGCTGAACGGCTCGGTCACTCCCGAGCGCTTCACCACGGCCAGGACGGCCTCTTCGACGGTGGTGAACCGCCGGCTGCACTTGACGCAGGAACGCCTGCGCCGGATGACCTGCCCGTCGTCCACCTCACGCGAGTCGACGACCCGGGAGTCCGAGTGCCTGCAGAACGGACAACGCATGGGTCACCCCTAACTCGTGATCAACATGTGGATAACCGGTGGACAAGTCCACCCCAACCTGTGGACTAACTACAGGTGTGTAACTACTAGATGTTGGGGTCGACGGTAAGCCTAGACGCCACATGATGCAAGTCGACACGAGGGCGACACGCGGTCGTGAACAAGCCGTGAATGACTGCCACTACGGGTAGCCGGGCAGCCCGTCAGAGTCACCCGGAGGGCGACGCTACGAGGAGGCGCGGACCGTGTCCCGTGAACGTTGCGTGTCGACTGGCACGCGGTCGGCAGGTTGCCACAGGGCCGCGCGCGGACACGCGAGGGGTACCGGCCGACCGGAAGAAGGACGTGCGCTAGGCAGCGGAGGCGGTGAAGCGGCACAGCGGGAACGAATGAAGGCGATCAACGCAACGACAAGGTGGCAGAACCGGAACTCAGCCCTCGAACGGCACGGTCAACGGTTGCCCGGGCTGCACGGCGCCGTCCACGCCGTTCAACTCGCGAATCCGCTCCACCACCGCCGAGGCGTCGGACCCAGGAGCGACCCGGCCGGCCAGCTCCCACAGGCTCTCCCCTGGCTGGACCCGGACGACAGTCGTCTCCGACGGGACCATCGGCTCGACGGAACCCGACAGCGCACCGAGCCCGACCACCGCGGCGCACGCCACGGACGCCACCGCCAGTACCCCGGCGACCGACAACCGAGGCCGTCGCGGCGCACACGACGCGACCACCCTCGACGCGCCGACCCGGACGACCCGCCTGCGCGTCGGCGGACGGTGGGCCGGTACGCGCCGGAGCACGCGCGCGGGCGCGCGCGGTTCCGTGCGCGGGGCCGGGACCTGCGCATCGACCCCTGTCCTGTGCGCCGTCACGCTCATGACCGCCTCCTGACAACTCTCGAACACCTGCGCGAAGATCGAACAGTCGTTCGATCGAACCTTCGTGCGATTTTGTACCACGGAGCACCGACAAAAACGAGACCCACACGGCGTGTCGTCGAACAGGTGTTTGATCTCCAGGTTGCCTACGGATAACGTCGAAGACGCACACGAACATTCCGGTCGCCATGCTGGCGCCGGCGCGCAGGGAGGCATGCAGTGCCACGCAAACCAGGAGGAATACCGAAGGGCGTCCCGAAGAGGAAGCCGTTGCGGGGCAACCTGCGCAGTTTCCCCGACATCGCACAGGCGGACGCCGAGGAGTTGCCCGTTCGGCAGCGGGAGGTCCTCGACGTCATCCGCACGTGGGTCGAGCGGTTCGGCTACCCGCCGAGCGTCCGCGAGATCGGCGAGGCGGTGGGCCTGACCTCGACGTCCTCGGTCGCCTACCAGCTGCGGGCGCTGGAGCAGAAGGGCTACCTGCGGCGCGACCCGAACCGGCCGAGGGCGATCGGGGTGTTGCCACCGGACATGGACCCGGCCGCCGTGCGCGCGGCGTCCGCCGCGGCCGCGGAGGACGCGCCAGAGGTCGCGGTCGCCACGCCCACCGCCGCGTACGTCCCCGTGCTGGGGCGCATCGCCGCAGGTGGGCCGATCCTCGCGGAGGAGGCCGTCGAGGACGTGTTCCCGCTGCCCAAGGAGATCGTCGGCGAGGGGTCGCTGTTCCTGCTGCGGGTCGCGGGTGACTCGATGGTCGACGCGGCGATCACCGACGGGGACTGGGTGGTGGTGCGCCAGCAGCCCACCGCCGACAACGGGGAGATCGTGGCCGCGATGATCGAGGGCGAGGCGACGGTCAAGACGTTCAAACGCAAGGACGACCACGTCTGGCTGATGCCGCACAACGAGGCCTACGAGCCGATCCCGGGTGACGACGCCACCATTCTCGGCAAGGTCGTCGCCGTATTGCGCAGGCTCTAGAAAGAGAACGAAGTTCTCGGCGCGCCGCACGCCGACGAAACGAAAACAAAAGGACCCGCGGCGATCGTGGTGCCGACCAGCCTCCCCACGATCGCCGCGGGTTTTTCGTCAATACGACTTGCGTCTGCGTAGCCAGCGGAACAGCAAATATACGACGGAGATCATCACTATCGTCACAACAGCGGCCGGTATTGGCGGTAGCCCGTCCTCGGCCGGTTGCGATTCCGAGACGTCCGAAGCGGACTCCGGTTCCGGCTTCACCGGCGGCGGCTTCGGCGCCACCAGCCGCGCCGCGCCCGCGACGACCGTGACCGGCTGGCCGACGCCCTCCGACGCGGAAAGCAGCGACCCGTCCGGCTGGAACGCAATCGCCTCGCCCTGCGCCTCGTTCGGCAGCGGCACCCGCACCGACTTCGCCGAGAACGCGGCGACGATGTCCCCGTCCGTCACGGGGAACAGGTACGCGTCGGTGTAGGTCCGCAGCGCGATGGCCGTGCCGTCGGGGGTGGCCGCGGCGCCGGTCACGGTCACGGAACCGACGACGCCCGGCACCGGCCCGCCCGGTGTGTCGGTGCTGGACAGCCGCACGGACACGACGTGTTCGAGCGGCGTCGGGCCGGGTGAGGTCAGCGGCGCGGCCGGGCGGTACACGTCCGCGGTGCCGAGCGGGCTCTTCGTGATGAGGTACGGAGTCCCGGCCCGGTCGAGCAGCAGCGCCTCCGCGTCGTGCTTGCCGTCCGGGTAGGTGAGCCGGTACAGGGTCGACTCGCCCGCCGGGGTGAGGGAGAGCAAGGCGACCGTGTCGCGGTCGCCGTCGTTGTCACCCGTGTCGGACAGCCAGAACGTGCCGTCCGGGCCCAGTGCCAGGTCTTCGACGTCGTAGGGATCGATCGGACCGGTGATCACGTCCTGGACCTGGCAGTCCTTGCCGAGCACGAACACGGTCACGGACGTGCCGCCGTCGTTGGTCGCGAACCAGTGCTCGCCGTCGGCGACGAGCCCGGACA
The DNA here is from genome assembly GCF_049647105.1 of Actinophytocola sp. Classification (GTDB taxonomy): domain Bacteria; phylum Actinomycetota; class Actinomycetes; order Mycobacteriales; family Pseudonocardiaceae; genus Actinophytocola. Next base: position 11,473 of record NZ_JBARWZ010000155.1, on the reverse strand, counting down.
GCTCGCCCAGCTCGGGGTCGGTGATGGTGCACGCCGGCACGGGTGCGGGCACCTGCGCGTGTGCCGTCGGGGTCGCCATGAGCAACCCCAACGGCAGCAAGAACGCAAGCGTCACCGACCGCACCGACACACCTCCCCGAAGCCCATGGACCAAACCCACGTTAGCGGCCTCGGGTCCCCCCGTCAGGCGGAGGTGCCGTTGACGGAGAAGCTCTCCAGCACACCCGCGAGATCCGGCTTGACCTTGGCGGACAGCTGCGTGCCCTGCTCGGTGTGGCGCTCGGTGAGCACCTCGCCCTCGCGGTGCACGCGGGCCACGAGCTCGCCCCGCGCGTACGGCACGAGCACGTCGATCTCGACCTCCGGGTGCGGCAGCAGCTCGCCGATCCGCTCCCGCAGCTCACCGATCCCGATGCCGGAACGCGCGGACACGAAGACCGCACCGGGCAGCAGGTGCCGCAGCCTGGTCAGTGCCAGCTCGTCCATCGCGTCGGTCTTGTTGACCACGACCAGCTCGGTCGGCAGCACCTCGTCCCGCCGGTCCGCGATCTCGCCGAGCACCTCACGCACGGCCTCGACCTGCCACTCCGGGTTCGGGTCGGAACCGTCCACCACGTGCAGGATGAGGTTGGCGTCGGCGACCTCGTCCAGCGTGGAGCGGAACGCCTCGACCAGCTGGTGCGGCAGGTGCCGCACGAACCCGACGGTGTCGGTCAGCGTGTAGACGCCGCCTTCCGCCGTGGTGGACCGGCGCGTGGTGGCGTCCAGGGTGGCGAACAACGCGTCCTCCACCATCACGCCCGCGCCGGTCAGCGCGTTGAGCAGGCTCGACTTGCCTGCGTTGGTGTACCCGGCGATCGCGACGCTCGGCACGAGGTTGGCCCGCCGCTGGCTCCGCATGGTCTCCCGCATGGGGCCCATCGCGGTGATCTCCTTGCGCAGCTTGGAGATCTTGTGCCGGATGCGCCTGCGGTCGGTCTCCAGCTTCGTCTCACCGGGACCACGCAGACCAACGCCGCCGTTGCTGCCGCCCGCACGGCCACCGGCCTGCCGGGACAGTGCGTCACCCCAGCCGCGCAGGCGCGGCAGGAAGTACTGCAGCTGAGCCAGCTCGACCTGCGCCTTGCCCGCCTTTGACCGCGCGTGCTGCGCGAAGATGTCCAGGATCAGCGCGGTGCGGTCGATGACCTTGACCTTGAGCTTCGCCTCCAGCTGACGCAGCTGGGACGGCGAGAGCTCACCGTCGCAGATGACCGTGTCGGCGCCGGTCGCCTTGACCACCCCGGACAGCTCCAGCACCTTGCCGGAGCCGATGTAGGTGGAGGGGTCGGGCCGGTCACGCCGCTGCACGAGTCCCTCGAGGACCTCGGAACCGGCGGTCTCCGCGAGCCGGGCCAGCTCCGCGAGCGACGCCTCGGAATGAGCGGCGGTGCCCTCGGTCCAGACGCCGACGAGGATGACCCGTTCCAGCCGCAGCTGCCGGTACTCGACCTCGGTGATGTCGGAGAGTTCGGTCGACAGTCCGGCGACCCGCCGCAGCGCGGCGCGGTCGGAGAGCTCCAGTTCACCCGCAGAGAGCTCAGCCAGGTCAGTCAACCCGTCGTCGTCGTGCTCGTCGGCTTGCTGATGAATGAGATTCTCTGTCACGTGGTGAAACCCTCCGTCTTTCCGGTTTTCGCTGTCCCATGAATAGTCCCATGTTTCAGCGCCCGGATCGACCGGGTTATTCCCTGATGGCGTCCCACCATGCCTGGTCCAGCTCGCCGCTCGCCACGAAGACCGCTGGTCCGGACAGGGTCGACTGTTCGGGCTCGACCGTCACCCGCACCCGCCCGCCGGGGATGTCGACGGTGGCCGTGCCGGTGTGCTCACCACGCCCGTAGAGCACGCCGGTCACCGCGGCCACAGTGCCGGTGCCACACGAACGAGTCTCGCCGACCCCACGTTCGTGGACCCGCATGCGCAGCCGGTCCGGCGCCTCGACCACCACAAACTCGATGTTCACCCCATCCGGGAACACGGCCGGGTCGTACGCGGGCGGCACGGTCAGGTCCAGTGATGCGAGCTTGTCGTCGTCCTCCAGCACGCACACGAGATGCGGGTTGCCGACGTTGACGGCGACCCCGGCCACCGACGCGCCACCCACGGTGGCCAGCGAAGACCCGGTCACCCGTGCGCGGCCCATGCCGACCGTGACGTGCTCGTCGACGGTGACCGTGCGGACACCGGCCCGCGAGCCGATGCTGAACTCACGGTCATCGACCAGGCCGGCGTCGACGAGGTAGCGGGCGAACACGCGCACGCCGTTGCCGCACATCTCGGCGATCGAGCCGTCACCGTTGCGGTAGTCCATGAACCACAGGTCGCCGGGCACGTCCGAGGGCCGGTCGTCGACCGCCTTGGCAGGCACGACCCTCAGCACGCCGTCGGCGCCGAGGCCCGCGCGGCGGTCGCACAGCTCCCGGACTCGCGCCACGGTCAGCTCGAGCTTGGCGCCGAGGTCCGGCAGCAGCACGAAGTCGTTCTCGGTGCCGTGCCCCTTGAGGAATGGGATGCCCACAACACTCAGGCTAGACACCGCGCGAGCGCCGTCCCCAGAAGGTTGGGGTCCGTCGCGTCCAGCCACTCGATGCGCTGGTCGCGGCGGAACCACGAGCGCTGGCGGCGGACGAACCGGCGGGTGGCCCGCGCGGTCGCGGCGGCGGCCGCCGTCATGTCGTGGTCGGTGTCGAACTGGTCGAGGACCTGCTGGTAACCCAGGGCCCTGGACGCGGTGCGGCCGGTCCGCAGCCCCTGTTTCTCCAGGTGCCGGACCTCGTCGACCAGTCCCTGTTCGAACATGAGCGTGACGCGCAGGTCGACGCGGCGGTCCAGTTCCTCGGTGTCGAGGTCGAGGCCGAGCTGCAGGGTGTCGTACCGGGCAGGGCCGGGGCGGGGCATGGTCGCGGAGAACGGGCGGCCGGTCAGCTCGATGACCTCCAGCGCGCGGACCACGCGGCGGCCGTTGCTGGGCAGGATCGCGGTCGCGGCGACCGGGTCCAGCCGCGCCAGCCGGTCGTGGAGCCGCTGCGGGCCGGCGTCCGCCAGCTCCTGTTCGAGGCGGGCGCGGATGTCCGGGTCGGTGCCGGGGAACTCCAGCTCGTCGAGGACCGCGCGCACGTACAGGCCGGAGCCGCCGGTGAGGATCGGCACGCGGTTCTCGTCGAGGAGCCGCTCGACGGTCGCACGGGCGTCGCGCTGGTAGGCGGCGACGGAGGCGGCCTCGGTGACGTCGAGGACGTCGAGCAGGTGGTGCGGGACGCCCTTGCGCTCCTCCTCGGTGACCTTGGCGGTGCCGATGTCCATGCCGCGGTAGAGCTGCATGGCGTCGGCGTTGACCACCTCGCCACCCAGCTCCTCGGCGAGCGCGATGGCGAGTGCCGACTTGCCGGTGGCGGTCGGCCCGACGATGGCGATCGGGTTCATCGGGCCGGGTCCAGGACCGCGAGGTGGTAGGCCACGCCGAACGGAATCGTCAGCCGGGCGTCCGAGGCCCACTCGCCCTGCCCGAGGACGCCGGCGAGCACCTGCCACGGCGCGCGGCCCGCCGCACCCAGCTCGCCCGCGAGAGCGGGGTCGAGTGCCATGAGTGACTTCGCGTCGGCGTTCGCGAGTGCGTCGTGGACGGCGTCGTCGAACGGGCCCGCGCGGTCGTCGGGCCTGCCGGGGGCGTGGTCACCGTGGCGGTGGGAGCCGTCGCCGACGACCAGGAGACCGACCGGCTCCGGGGTTTCCGCGAGGTGTTCGCCCAGCGCGTAGCAGTCGTCCGGGGACAGGTCGGGAGGCACGAGGTGCATGGTGACCTCCGCCGCGGCCACCTGTGCACGTAGCCATCCCGCCACCAGCGCGGGGAGCGGCATCGCGGGGTCCGGCGCGCTCGACGCCGCACCGCCGAGGCGCACCACCACGTCGACACCGAAGCCGGCGAAGGTACCCGCCGCGTCCGGGCCGAGCACCCCGGCCGGGCCGGCGCCGACCGCCACCCAGCGCGTTGCCGCGCTGGTCAGGCGGGTCGCGACGGCCAGACAGGCGGCCCGCACGGCGGTCACGTCGGCGTCGGTGCCCGCGACGAGCTCCGGTATCAGGAGCGGCGGGTTCGGCACGACGGCGGCGCGGACGATCACGGGGTCCGAGGCTACCCATGACCCCGCGAACGTGAACTCTCCGGGCTCGCGGCGTCACCCTGTGCTGTCCGTCTCAACCGTGGAGTACCGGGGCGCGGCGTGACCTGTTTGAATGCGCGCGGGTGCTGTGCGATTCGACGCGTCCGGCACCGACACTGCCAGGCCCCGCGAGAGCGGGGCGGTCCGCGGGACGCGGGCAAGCGAGCGGGAGGAACGGGCCATGACGGAGAAGGACACGAGCGTCACCACGAGCACCGAGGAGCCGGTCGCGGCGCCCGCCGCACCAGCACCCTCCGCACCCGCTCCCTCGGCGCCACCGGTCGCCTCGGCGTCAGCACACCCGGAGAAGTGGGGCCGGGTCGACGCCGACGGCACGGTGTACGTGAAGACCGAGGACGGGGACCGCGCGATCGGGTCGTGGCAGGCCGGGGAGCCTGCCGAGGGGCTCGCGCACTACGCGCGCCGGTTCGACGACGTGCGCACCGAGGTGGAGCTGCTCGAGGCACGGCTCAAGGCGGGCTCCGGCGACCCCAAGCACAGCATGACCAGCGCCAAGCACATCAAGGACAGCCTCGCCGACGCCGCGCTCGTCGGTGACCTGGCCGCGTTGAACGCACGGATCGACCACGTGCTGGGACGGGCGCAGGAAGCCGTCGAGTCGGTGAAGCACGCGCGCGACGAGGCCAGGCAGGCCGCCGTCGCCCGCAAGCAGGCGCTGGTCGACGAGGTCGAGAAGATCGCAGAGTCGTCCACGCAGTGGAAGTCCGCCGGTGACCGGCTGCGCGGGATCCTCGACGAGTGGAAGACGATCAAGGGCGTCGACCGCAAGACCGACGACGCGCTGTGGAAGCGGTTCTCGAAGGCCCGCGACACGTTCAACCGCAGGCGCGGCTCGCACTTCGCCGATCTGGACCGGCAGCGCGCGACGGCGAAGGACCGCAAGCTGGAACTGGTGAAGATCGCCGAGGAGCTGTCCGACTCCGACGACTGGGGCGGCACCGCGGCGCGCTACCGCGAGCTGATGACCGAGTGGAAGGCGGCGGGCCGCGCGCCGAAGGAGGCCGACGACGCGCTGTGGCAGCAGTTCCGCGCGGCGCAGGACAAGTTCTTCAGCCACCGGTCCTCGGTGTTCGACGAGCGCGACGCCGAGCTGGTGGAGAACGGCAAGCGCAAGGAGGCGCTGCTGGTCGAGGCCGAGAAGATCAACCCGGCCACCGACCTCGACGCCGCCCGCGCGCAGCTGCACCGGATCCAGGAGCGGTGGGAGGAGATCGGCAAGGTTCCCCGCGACCGGATCCGTGAGCTGGAGGGCAAGCTGCGGGCGGTCGAGGAGCGGGTCCGGCATGCCGCGGACGCCCAGTGGCGGCGCACCGACCCGGAGGCAGAGGCCCGTGCCGCGCAGTTCCGCGAGCGGGTGGAGCAGTACGAGGCGCAGGCCGCCAAGGCCCGTGCGTCAGGCGACAAGCGCCGCGCCGAGCAGGCCGAGGCGCAGGCCGCCCAGTGGCGCGAGTGGCTGGCGGCGGCGGAAGCCGCGGTAGCCACCCGCTAACCCCCGCGAGTCCCGCGCGAGTCCAACCGAAACGACCCGCGAGTCCAACCCGCACGACCGCTGAGTTCGACAAAGGCGGCTACGGCCGTTAGCCGTTCGTCGAACTCGCGAGTCATGCGCGTCGAACTCGCGGGTCGTGTGCGTCGAACTCGCGAGTCATGCACGTTGGACTCGCGAGTCATGCACGTTGGACTCGCGGGTCAGTTGCGGGAGGCGGCGGTGCGGAACATCATGATCGCGATCGCGATCATGGCCACCAGCGCGATGATCAAGCCGATGCCAGGGGCGGTGCCGGACGACTGGCGGGACCAGATCGCCAGCACGCCGTCGACGGAGGCGAACCAGCCGCCCGCCGCGCCGACCCACGCGAAGAACCAGCGCCGGGTGATCAACGTCAGTGCCGACGCGACCACGCCGAACAGCAGCGCCGTCGCCGCGAACAACCTCGGCACCATCGACGCCTTGCCGGTCTCCTGGCCGATCAGCACCTCGAGGCCGGAGGCCCCGTTCATCCACGGCAGGACCAGGCCCACCAGCAGCACGAACACGGCCACCGCGAGCACGACCGCGCGACCACCCAGCTCGACCGTCCGTGACGCGCGGTGACCGACCTCGTCGATCTCGTCACGCAGCTGGTCATCGGGCTCGGTCATCGGACTGCGCATCCACCCACCGGTTCACTCGTCGTCGCGGGCGGGCCGAACGACGGCAGGCCCAGCCCCACACCGGACGTGCGGGGACGCACGCCCTCCTCGTGGTTGTCGCCCGCGCGCGTGCGCCGGTGCGACACCAGCTCGCCGTCGGCCACCAGGTGGTGCGGCGCGCCGTAGGTGATCACGGTCTCGACCACGTCGCCGGGTCGCACGGACGCCTGGCCCGGCGCGAAGTGCACAAGGCGGCCGTCCCGCGCACGGCCCGACATGCGCCGGGTGTCGGCGTCCTTGCGGCCCTCCCCAGTGGACACCAGCACCTCGACCTGCTTGCCGACCAGCGCCTTGTTCGCGGCCCACGACACCTCCTCCTGCACGGCGATCAGCCGCTCGAAGCGCGCCTGGACCACCTCCTTCGGCAGCTGGTCCGGCAGCGACGCCGCGGGCGTGCCTGGGCGCTTCGAGTACTGGAAGGTGAACGCCGACGAGAACCTCGCCGCGCGCACCACGTGCAGCGTCTCCTCGAAGTCCTCCTCGGTCTCGCCTGGGAAGCCCACGATGATGTCGGTGGTGATGGCGGCGTCCGGCATCGCGGCACGCACGTTGTCGATGATCGACAGGTACCGCGCCTGCCGGTAGGACCGCCGCATCGCCTTCAGCACCCGGTCCGAACCGGACTGCAGCGGCATGTGCAGCTGGTGGCACACGTTCGGCGTCTCGGCCATCGCGGCGATGACGTCGTCGGTGAAGTCCTTCGGGTGCGGCGAGGTGAACCGCACGCGCTCCAGGCCCTCGATCTCCCCACACGCCCGCAACAACTTGCCGAACGCGAGCCGATCGCCGAACTCGGCACCGTACGAGTTCACATTCTGCCCCAGCAGGGTGACCTCGAGAACACCCTCCGCTACCAGAGCGGCCACCTCGGCCAGCACGTCGCCCGGGCGCCGATCCTTCTCCTTGCCACGCAGCGACGGCACGATGCAGAAGGTGCAGGTGTTGTTGCAGCCGACCGATACCGACACCCAGCCGGAGTGCGCGGAGTCGCGGCGTGCGGGCAGTGTGGACGGGAACGTCTCGAGCGACTCCAGGATCTCCACCTGGGCCTCGGAATTGTGCCGTGCCCGCTCCAGCAACACCGGCAGTGCGCCGATGTTGTGGGTGCCGAACACGACATCCACCCACGGCGCCTTCTTGACGATCTCGCCGCGGTCCTTCTGCGCGAGGCAGCCGCCGACGGCGATCTGCATGCCGGGGTTCGCGATCTTGGTTGGCCGCAAGTGGCCAAGGTTGCCGTACAGCTTGTTGTCCGCGTTCTCCCGGACCGCGCAGGTGTTCAGCACGATGATGTCCGGCACGCCGCCGTTCCCGGCCGGTGCGTAACCAGCGTCTTCGAGTAGGCCGGCCAGCCGCTCGGAGTCGTGCACGTTCATCTGACACCCGAACGTGCGTACCTGGTAGGTGCGAGTGCTCATCTCAGCAACCGAGGGTACGCGTGACCGCATTGAGACCTTGCGAGTGGTCGAACTGTATGTACTTCATATCCGGTAGGGGTAGGTTTTCGCGCATTACCGGCTCGCTACCCTCAGCATGCCTGGTGAACGCACGCACGTGGAGGATTGATGACCGAGGCTGCTTCCGACACCCCCATGATCCGCATGGTGGAGGTGGACAAGTACTTCGGACAGCTCCACGTGCTCAAGAACATCAACATCGAGGTGCCGCGCGGCCAGGTGGTCGTCGTGCTCGGGCCCTCCGGTTCCGGCAAGTCCACCCTCTGCCGCGCGATCAACCGCCTCGAACCGATCAACTCCGGTCTCATCGAGATCGACGGCAAGCCGCTCCCGGCTGAGGGCAAGGAGCTCGCGAGCCTGCGGGCGGACGTCGGAATGGTCTTCCAGTCGTTCAACCTCTTCGCACACAAGACGATCCTCGACAACGTGATGCTGGCGCCGGTCAAGGTACGCAAGATCGCGCAGCCGGAGGCGAAGCGGACGGCGATGGAGCTGCTGGAGCGGGTCGGCATCGCGAACCAGGCGCAGAAGTACCCTGCTCAGCTCTCCGGTGGTCAGCAACAGCGCGCCGCGATCGCCCGTGCGCTCGCCATGAAGCCCAAGGTCATGCTCTTCGACGAGCCGACCTCGGCACTCGACCCCGAGATGATCAACGAGGTGCTCGACGTCATGACCACCCTCGCCGAGGAGGGCATGACCATGCTGGTCGTCACCCACGAGATGGGTTTCGCGCGCGGGGCGGCGCACCGGGTGGTGTTCATGGCCGACGGGGAGATCGTCGAGGACTCGACGCCGAAGGAGTTCTTCTCGGCACCGAAGTCGAACAGGGCGAAGGATTTCCTTGGAAAGATCCTCACACACTGAGGACTCCCTCGGGCGGCGTGCTCGTCGGCGCCGCCCGACCAAACTAGAGCAGGAGTGAAGTAGCAATGAGGGTTCGTACCCTTGCAATTGGCTTGCTGGTCGGCGGCCTCGCCCTCACGGCATGTGGCAAAGAAGGCGCCCCGGCCGACGACGTCACCGGCGGTGGCCCGAAGACCACGGCGGCGGTCGCCACCGACGTCAAGATCGAAGGCTCGCCGACGTTCGACCGGATGACGAAGAACGGCAAGGTCGTCATCGGTGTCAAGGAGGACCAGCCCGGCCTGGGCTACAAGGACCCGACCACGGGTGAGTACTCCGGTTTCGACATCGAGATCGCGCGCCTGGTCGCCGCCAAGCTGGGCTTCGGCAAGGACAAGATCGAGTACAAGACGGTCCAGTCCGCCGGTCGTGAGGCCGCCATCACCAACGGCACCGTCGACTACTACGTCGGCACCTACACGATCAACGACAAGCGCAAGCAGCAGATCTCCTTCGCGGGCCCGTACTTCGTGGCCGGCCAGGACCTGCTGGTGCGCAAGGACGATGACTCGATCACCGGCAAGGACACCCTGAAGGGCAAGAAGGTCTGCTCGGTGACCGGCTCCACGCCGATCCAGCGGGTCCGCGACGAGGGCCTGACCGAGCCAGAGAACATCGTCGAGTTCCAGGGCTACTCGCAGTGCGTCGACAAGCTGACCACCAAGGAGGTCGACGCGGTCACGACCGACGACGCCATCCTGAAGGGCTTCGCCGCGCAGGACCCCGACGCGCTGAAGGTCATCGGCGAGACGTTCTCCGAGGAGCCGTACGGCATCGGCCTGCCGCTGGACGACAAGGCACTCCGGGACGCGGTCAACGACATCCTGGAGGCCGCCATCGAAGACGGCACCTGGCAGGACATCTACGACAGCACGCTCGGCAAGTCGGGCTCGAAGGCCACGCCTCCGACGATCGATCGCTACTGATCCAGCCCTGATGGTGGGTGGTCACCTGCAAGGGTGGCCACCCATCGTCTTTACCACCCAAGGAAAACAGCGGGGAAGGCCCGATGAACATACTGATCGACTACTGGCCGTTGTTCCGTGACGGCTTCCTCACCACGATCGAGTTGTTCCTGATCGCTGGCGTCGCGTCGCTCATAATCGGTCTGTTCCTGGCGATGCTGCGGGTCAGTCCCGTGCCGGTGTTCAGGGCGGCGGGCACGCTGTACGTGACGCTCGTGCGGAACACCCCGCTGACACTGGTGTTCCTGTTCTTCGTCTTCGCCTACCCGTACCTCGACATCATCGAGATGTCCTTCTTCACCGCCGCCGTGGTGTCGCTGTCGGTGTACACCTCGGCGTTCATCTGCGAGGTCGTGCGGTCCGGCATCAACACGGTGCCGCTCGGCCAGGCGGAAGCGGCCCGCGCACTCGGCCTGAGGTTCGGCCAGTCGCTGTCGCACATCATCCTCCCGCAGGCGATGCGATCGGTGGTGCCGCCACTGGTGAGCACGCTGATCGCCCTGCTCAAGAACACCACCATCGCCGCCGGTTTCTCCGTCGCGGAGGCAGGCCGGATCCGCTCCGTGCTCTCCGACGACGGTGAGAACCAGCTGGCCGGCCTGCTGTGGGTGGCACTGGGCTTCATCATCCTGGTCATGGTGCTGACGCTGGTGCAGCGGACTCTCGAGAAGCGTTGGAGCGTGGCCCGATGAGCGGAGCTTGCGGAGCGAATCATCACATCGGAGCTTGCGGAGCGAATCATCACATCGGAGCCTGCGGAGCGAATCATCGAAGCTGGGCGACCCGCGAGCGGACGCTCGGAGCCTGCGAGGAGCGGTCATGAGTAACATTCTTTTCGACGCTCCGGGACCGCGCGCGCGGGTGCGGCACCGTTTTCTGGCGGTGTTCGGCACCATCGTGCTCGTCGCCATCATCGGCTACATCGGCTGGCGGTTCTACGACAGCGGCCAGTTCACCGCTAAAAAGTGGGAGTGGATCCAGTACACGAAGATCCAGGAGGACCTGATCGCCGCGGTCGTGGCGACGTTGCAGGCGTTCGCCCTGGGTGCCGTGCTGGCGCTCCTCTTCGGTGCGATCTTCGCGGCGGGCCGGCTGTCGGAACACAGGTCGTTGCGGATGGTGTCCGCCTTCGTCGTGGAGCTGTTCCGGGCCATCCCGCTGCTGGTCCTGATGTTCCTGTTCTACTATGGCCTGCCAACGGTCGGCGTCAGCATGTCGCCGTACATGGCCGTGGTGCTGGGTCTCATGCTCTACAACGGCTCGGTTCTCGCGGAGGTGTTCCGCGCGGGCATCCTGGCGCTGCCACGCGGGCAGTCCGAGGCCGCGTACGCGCTCGGCATGCGCAAGACGCAGGTCATGGTCATGATCCTGCTGCCGCAGGCGCTGCGCTCGATGATGCCGACGATCATCAGCCAGCTGGTCGTGCTGTTGAAGGACACCGCGCTCGGCTTCCTCATCACCTACGAGGAGCTGCTGCGGTTCGCACAGCGCATCGGCGGCGACGGCCTGTTCAGCAGGCCGTTCGTGCCGACCGCGCTGGTCGTCGGCGCGATCTACATCGGGCTCTGCCTGCTGCTGACGTGGCTCGCCACCTACCTGCAGAAGCGGGAGCGGCGCAGCAAGAAGCACATCGACCTGGAGGCAGGCGAGGCGAAGAAGGAGCTGGAGGCCGCCACTCTCACGCAGACGAGCGGAAACTGACTTCCTGAAGGCCGCCCGGTCCTCGTAGGAC
>NZ_JBARWZ010000154.1:0-2913 GCF_049647105.1 Actinophytocola sp. | reverse complement strand
GGCCGGGGGTCGGGCGCGTGGGCGGCGCACCTGCGCCGACACCGAACGGGTTGTTGCCCACCCTGGGCGCACGCGGGCCGGGCTTCGGCGACTGCGGCTTTGGCGGCACGACCTGGCCGCCACCCTGGCTGGGCTGGTTGTTCTGCTTGTTCTGCGCGGCCGCGGGCTGCTGCTGCTGCGGCTGGGCCGCGGCAGGCTTGGGCGCGGGCGCCGGTGCTGCCGGGCGCGAAGCCTCGGTCTCCACCTTTGCCGCAGCCGGAGCCGGTGCGGGCGATGGCGCCTTGGGCGCCGCCGGACCCGGCTTGGCCGCCGGCTTCGGGACAACGGACTGTGCCACCGGTTCGGCGACCTCCGGCTTACTGGGCCTCGGCGCCGGCTTGGGCTGCGCTGGGGTTGGGGTGGACGTCTTACGCGCGTCGGACTTCGCCGACCCGCCTGCCTTGGGGTACGCGTCCCGCAACCTGCGGGCCACTGGGGCCTCCACGGTGGAGGACGCCGACTTCACGAACTCACCAAGCTCCTTGAGCTTCGAGAGAACGTCCTTGCTGGTTACACCGAGCTCCTTAGCGAGCTCGTGCACTCGGGCCTTGCCTGCCACTGCTCTCCTCGTCCGAGTGAGGCCGGCGGCACTGGACCCGCGCGACCTCGTCCTATCGTCTGACGTTCATGGCTTCAGCTTCACGGCTGACTCATGACGGGTCGACCTGCTTTCGTTCGTCAAGCCCGGTCCGGGAATGTCCTGTACCGGTCGTGCGGTGAACCAGTGCCTCCAGCTGGGCTCGGAGGCGACCAGTGTCGGACGGCTCAGGCACGCGTAACGCTCTCGCGAACGCGCGCCGCCGCTCGGCCTTGCTCAGACAACCGAGATCGGGATGTACCCACGCCCCGCGACCCGGAAGTGATCTTCTCAGATCGAGAGCGAGTTCCCCATCCGAAATCACGACCCGGAGCAACTCACCGGCCAACGCCCTGGTCCGGCAGCCGATACAGGTCCGCACCGGGCCAGAGGCCAGTGCGGGCGCGTGCTTGATCGCCGGTCCAGATCGTCGAACCACTGATGAGTCTATCCCGTCCGTGTCAGTCAGCCGAACCCGATGCCGGTGCGACCTGTCCCACTCCTGGCGGAGCGTCCTCCGGGTCGGCCGGTGCGGCGTCGCTGCGGATGTCGATTCGCCACCCCGTGAGGCGCGCGGCGAGGCGGGCGTTCTGCCCTTCCTTGCCGATCGCCAGCGACAGCTGGAAGTCCGGCACGACGACCCTGGCGGTCTTCGCCCGCTCGTCGACCACGCGGACGGAGATCACCTTGGCGGGCGACAACGCGTTGCCGACGAAGGTGGCCGGGTCGTCCGAGTGGTCGATGATGTCGATCTTCTCGCCGAGCAGCTCGCTCATCACGTTGCGCACCCGCGCCCCCATCGGGCCGATGCACGCGCCCTTGGCGTTCACGCCGGGGACCGTGGACCGGACCGCGATCTTGGAGCGGTGGCCCGCCTCACGAGCGACGGCCGGGATCTCGACGGTGCCGTCGGCGATCTCCGGGACCTCGAGCGCGAACAGCCGCCGCACCAGGTTCGGATGCGATCGGGACAACGTGATCTGGGGACCCCGTGTTCCCCGGCTCACGCCGAGCACGTAGCACTTGATGCGCGTGCCGTGCTCGTAGCGCTCGCCGGGCACCTGCTCGACCTGAGGCAGGACACCCTCGGTGTCGCCGACCTGGACCACGACCATGTTGCGGGCGTTGGCACGCGTGTCGCGCTGCACAACACCGGCGACGATCTCGCCCTCCTTTGCGGAGAACTCGCCGAAGGTCTTCTCGTTCTCGGCGTCCCGCAGGCGCTGCAGGATGACCTGGCGCGCGGTGGTGGCGGCGATCCGGCCGAAGCCCTCCGGCGTGTCGTCCCACTCGTCGCCCGGCTCGCCGTCCTGACCGAGCTCGAACGCGATCACCCGGACGACGCCGGTGCGCCGGTCGATGTCGACGCGCGCGTGCGCCTGGTGGCCCTCGGTGTGCTTGTACGCGGTGAGCAGCGCCGTTTCGATCGCGTCGATCACCGTGTCGAAGGGGATGTCCTTGTCACGTTCGATGGCACGCAGTGCCGCGATGTCGACGTTCACCTCGACCCCTCCTCTTCGTGTGTCAGCTGGGCGATCTCGGCCGCGGGTGGTTCTTTGAACTCCACCTCGATGACGGCATGCTCGATCTCTGGGTAGGCCACGCGGCGCAACTGTCCGTCGACCAGCAGCTCGACGCTGTCGTCGGCGGCGGCGCCGACGCGGGCGAGGAACTTCGCGTCCGCCTGCCTGACCGCGACCTTGCGCAGCCGTGCGCGGCGCCAGTGCCTCGGCTTGGTCAGCGGGCGGTCGAGACCGGGCGAGGTGACCTCGAGCGTGTAGGCGCCCGCGAGGACTTCCTCGCGGGTGTCCAGTGCCTCGGACACCGCCCTCGCCACCTCGGCGACCTGGTCGAGGCCGATCCCGTCGTCACCGTCGACGATCACCTTGACCAGTTGCTTGCGGCCCGCCTGGTGGACCTGTAGCTCCTCGAGCTCGAACCCGGCTCGTGCCACGGCGTCCGCGACGACTGGCTCCAGCTCCTCGCCGGCGCCGCCTGCGCGTTGTCGCTGTCCTGGCACGTGCCGCTCCCTGCTGTTGTGGACGTTCACCTTGCGTGGTTGCCAAGCGTATCTCGTCTGCCCGGACGCCCTGGCCCCGAGCAGGCATGGTGCGTCCGACCGGGTGGCGGACCGGCCTGGCAGTATGACCGCCTGTGATGGTCACCCGTCGAGCGGCGCTGCGGTCGATCGCGTTGGCAGCCCTGGTCCCGGTGGTGGCGGCGTGCACGGAGGAGCCGGTCGCCCCGCCGCCTCCCGACCCGCTCGCCGAGCTCGCCGCGAAGGCCCGCGCGGACGC
>NZ_JBARWZ010000153.1:0-37987 GCF_049647105.1 Actinophytocola sp. | reverse complement strand
TCCGCGACCTGCGGGCCATGGTCGCCGACGCCCTCGAACGCCGTGCGGTCCGCCGGGGGCCGCTGCCGCCGACACCGCCACTCGATGACCGCACGCAGCCATGAACCCCGGCGCATCAGGGCGCGGCGTGACGCACCGGGGCTCCCGGCCCGAGCCGCGTGAGCAGACCGCGTACCGCGAGGACGGCGAACACCGCGAAGAAGGCGCCGCCGACGACGTCGGTGAGGTAGTGGTAGCCAAGGCCGAGCATCCCGATCGTGACGCCGGTCAGCAGTGCCGCGCCTGCGACGGCGGTGATCGCCCGCGCTCGCCCGTGGACGAGCACGAACACCACGACGAGCGTCGCGACCATGCTGACGGTATGTCCGCTGGGATAGACGAGGGTGTCGCCCTTCCACCGGTCGAACAACGGTTTCAGCAGCCACGTGTTCGCCGCGACCGCGATCGCGGGACCGAGCGCGACGAACAACGCGTCCCACGGCCGCGACGTGGACAGGCACCAGACGATCAGCAGTGCCAACGCGGGCAGCAGCACGTACGGCTCGGTCGGCAGCACCAACGCACGCAGCACCCCGTGCGGCCATCCGGTGACCGAGGACCGCGCGGCGGTGTCGAACCTGCTGGGGGCGTGGTCGCCCGCGAAGACGAGCCCGAGCGCGACCGTGAGGAGAGCGCAGACGACGGCGAGAATCGTCGGCCGCCGGGAACCCATGGCCGACCTTATCCATGGGCGGCCGCCGGTCACCGAGCTGGCCTGCCGGGCACGGATCGTGACTAGAATCACAGTCATGGACTACGCACACGTCGTCGTGACGTTCACGACGGACAGCAAACAGCTCGCCAACACGATGGCGGCCGAGGTCGCGGGGACCGAGTTCACCTGCTGCGCGCACATCGAGGGGCCGATCAGGCGGGTGCACCGCTGGCACGGCAAGCAGCACGCGAGCGAGCAATGGCGGGTGGAGATCGAAGCCACCGCCGAGGGGGCGGACGCGCTGGTCGACCACATCACGGGCCACCACGGCGACGAGGTACACGACCTCGTGGTGACCGACAACATCACCCATCTCGTCGGCGAGGCCGCCGACACCCGCTGACGTGCCCATGCCCGTCAGGGCATCGGCAACGTCCGGCGGGTCGCCGCGCCGACGAGGTTCGCGGGCCGGTCAGCTCATGGCGGGAGCGGAGCGAACGGTCGGCTCTCCGGTCGGGCCGGTCGGCTCTCCAGGGTCGTCGCCGCCGAGGTCCAGCCGGAATGGCGGGTACCGGTCGGTCATCAGCGCGGTGTAGGCGGTGACCCGCAGTGCCCAGCGGTTCATCCCGACGATGATCGCGAACAGCGGGCCGGGGTACTTGCCGGTGAACGCGAGCGTGATCGCGGAGATCAGGACGAGCAGACCGACGAGCCCGCCGCCGCCCCATGTCCAGGCTTCGGAGCCGGCCTGCCAGGTGAGCCAGCCACCGCCGCCGAACAGGATCGCGAGGATCAACAGGTGCGGGATGGCCAGTAGCCACTTCACCAGTGCGAGACCTCGGTGCAGTCGCGGCGGGTAGTCGATGTCCAGCCCGGCCGGGTAGTCAGGCACCTCGGCCAGCGTGAACGGCGGGTAGCGGTCGGTGCCCAGTACTCCGTAGGAGTAGTAGGAAACCCGCCAGTTCCAGCGCAGCACGCCGACGTTGAAGTCGAAGATCCGCCGCGGGTACCGGCCGGTGATCACGATCGCGACCAGCGCGACGAAGCTCAGCACCGCGAAGGCGATCCAGAGCGCGATGAGCACCAGGACGTGCGGCACGATCAGCAGCCACTTCACGAGCCACAGCAGCCGGGACGGGGGGCCGTTCGGTCTGGCGTGCACCCTGAGCGGGTACGGGCGGCCCTCGGGTGTTGCCAGGGGGTTTGTCGTGGTCATGGTCGTTCCTTTCGGGTGGGTGGTGCAGCGGTCAGAGCTTGATGACGATCTTGCCTCGGGCCCGGCCCTCGACCATGTGCCGAACGGCAGAGGGGGTCTCGCTCAGCGGGTAGGTGCGGTCGATGGCCGGCGTGACCTTGCCGGACTCGATGAGCTCGGTGAGCACGACGAGGTCTCGCGAGTTCTCCGAGTTGACCACCGCGCACAGTTTCTGGCCGATGAACCGGGACAGCACGGGTGCGCGGAGGGAGCGGTCGAAGCCGCCGAGAACCCGGCCGCCGGTCTCCGACCCGACGATGGCCAGCGTCCCCGTTGGCGTGAGGGCGCGCCGGAGATGGGTGAGTGAGCGGTGCCCGCCGGTGTCGATGACGACGTCGTAGCGCTGCCCGCCCTCGGTGATGTCGGCGCGCGTGTAGTCGATGACGTGGTCCGCGCCGAGGGAACGGACCAGGTCCGCCTTCGCCGTGCGGCACACCCCGGTGACCTCGGCGCCGAACGCCTTGGCGATCTGTACGGCGAACGTGCCGACGCCGCCCGACGCGCCGATGACCAGCACCTTCTGCCCGGCTCGCACCTGGCCGCCGTCGCGAACGGCCTGTAGTGCGGTGAGCCCGGAGATGGGGACGGCCGCAGCCTGCTCGAAGGTGAGGTTGCGCGGTTTGGGTGCGAGTTTGTCCGCGCTCGCACGGGTGTACTCGGCGAAGCTGCCTTCTCCGACGCCGTACACCTCGTCGTCCACCCGCAGCCCGGTCACGTCCTTGCCGACGGCCGCCACGCGCCCCGCGACCTCGCGACCCCGGACGCGGGTCCTGGGTGCCAGCAACCCGTAACCCGCCAGGCGAATCGGGTAGGGGAGACCGGCCATGATGTGCCAGACACCCCGGTCCACGCCTGCCGCGTGCACCCGGAGCAGCACCTCGGCGTCGCCGATCTCGGGCCGGTCGACCTCCGACAACGAGAGGACGTCCTGGGCCTCGCCGTACGCGTCCTGGACGATCGCCTTCATCGTCCTCGCCTCGGCCGATCCGGGTCGCTCGGTACCCATCGCACGTCCTTACCTTGTAAGCTTATCTTGTAAGTAGTAGTACGCTTACGCCGTAAGGAAGTCAAGGAGGAAGGAGTGCTGGTGATCGACTCTGAGAACAGCTCGCGTGGCAGGCTGAACCGTGACCGGGTGCTGCGTGCCGCGGTCGAACTGGCCGACGCGGGTGGGATCGAGTCGCTGACCATGCGCAAGCTCGGTGTCGAACTCGGTGTCGAGGCGATGTCGCTCTACAACCATGTGGCGAACAAGGTCGACCTGCTCGACGGCATGATCGACTGCGTTTTCGAGGAGATCGAGCTGCCTGCCGACGGAGCCGGCTGGAGGTCGGCGATGCGCGGCAGGGCGGTCTCGGCCCGCGAGGCCCTGTCGCGTCACCGGTGGGCCACCGGCCTCATGGAGTCACGGAGCACACCCGGCCCCGCGACCTTGCGCCATCACGACGCCGTGATCGGAGTGTTGCGCGGCGCGGGTTTCTCGATCGAGATGGTCGCCCACGCGTACGCGGTGCTGGACAGCTACATCTACGGGTTCGCCCTCCAGGAGCCGAACCTGCCCTTCGACACCGAGAGCGAGACCGCGAACGTCGCGCAGGCGATCATGGCCCGGTTCGCCACCGGTGAGTACCCGCACCTCACCGAGCTGACCGTCGGGCACGTCCTCAAACCCGGCTACGACTACGGCGACGAGTTCGAGTTCGGGCTCGACCTCATCCTCGACGGCCTCGAACGCGCACTCCGGCCCGTCTGACGCTGGTGGTCCCCGGAGAGTGGGATGCTCTAAAAGACGCGTCACCGCGTCTTTTCAGGGCATCCCACTCTCCCGCGCGGGAGCGTTAGACCCAGCCAGCGTCGCGGGCGATGCGGATCGCGTCGGTCCTGGTGCGTGCGCCGGTCTTGCTGATCACGTTGGACAGATAGTTGCGGACGGTGCCCGGCGACAGGTACAGACGCTTGGCGATCTCGGGTCCGGTGGCGCCGCCGGCCGCCACACGCAGCACGTCCACCTCCCGTGGGGTCAGCGGGTTGGCATCCGCCGAGAGTGCGGCGACGGCGAGGCTGGTGTCGACCACCAGCTGTCCCTGTGCGGCACCGCGAATCGCCTCGACCAGCCGGGGGGTCGGGGCGTTCTTGTCGATCGCGCACAGGACGTCGGTGGCGAGCAGGCGTCGCACCAATTCGGCGGGCTTGGCCTCGGCGAGGGCGACGATCTGGCAGTCGGGCAACTGCCTGCGCAGCTCCCCGATCACGGTGAGGCTGGCGCCCGAGTACATGTCGACCTCGATGACGACCACGTCCGGCCGCGTCTGCAGTGCCATCCGTAAAACCTGGTCACCGCATTCCGGGGCGGCGACAACGTCGATGTCCTCGTGCCTGGAAAGGAGACTCACCAAAGCCCCGCGTAACAGGCCGAGATCCGTGGCGAGCAGTACCGTGATCACCCCGGAAACCGGATCTTCGGTCGGGTGCGGAACCAGGCTCGTCGGGAATGTGCCGGTCATTCCTGCTCGTCAAGTGATGATGGGGCGGCCTGGCGGTTGGCGTCTGGCACAGCCCCAGAAGTTTTCGTTTTGTCGATCATTCGCGATGCGGCTCCGTCACCAAGTCTGGGGTAATGATGCGTAACCTACTACCGCTGCGGCGGTAACGGCGATCAAGTCACTCGGATAGCCTAGAACCAGGGATTAACCGACATTCTTGCCGGTTTGTCGGGCAGCGCGATGGCGGGAACAAATGTCGGTACGTAGACGTTGGACACCGCATCGCAATTCTGCGCGGTGCTCCTCGTGCGGAAATCACGTGACTCGTGTACCTCACGCCCGCGAACCGAAACCACCACCGGCGACGTGAAGCCGGCGGGCTCGCATGCCACCTGGGCGGCGGGAATGGGCGTAGCATGCCGTGTAGATGCCCGGGACCCCGGTTTGATGCCACCCGGCCCGAGGGACCTCCTCTCAGGCGCCCTCCAAGGTCCCGATGGGACGCTCTCATGCATGAAGACACAACGGCGGCGACGGGTCGATGACCGTCGACCTGTGGCCCGAATCGCCTGACGATCCGTCACGTTCCGCCACCGTGCCGTCGGGCCGGCGCCAGAACGCGGACCTGCTGACCGTCACTGTGCATGCGAACTACTCCGGTGCGGTCGTGGTCGCGGTGCGCGGTGAGGTGGACCTCTACACAGGCCCGCTGTTGCGGGACGTCGTCTTCTCTCTGCTGCGGCCGGACGGGCCGCCGCTGGTCATCGACCTCGCCGACGTGGACTTCCTCGGGGCGGCCGGTCTGAGCGTCCTGGTCGTGGCCAGGGAGGCCGCGATGGCGGCTGGAGTCAGGGTGAGCCTTGTCGCGCACCATCACCCTGTGTTGCTGCCGTTGATGGTCATGGGCCTGGACCGCGTGTTCGACATCTACCCGGCGCTCGCCGGCGCGCTGCCCGCCCAGGAGGGCGGGCCGGATGCATAGGACCGCCATGCGCAATCCCCGGGTCGCCGAGATCCTGTCCGCGCTCGCCCATGGGGATCAGCGGGTCTCGTTGCCCTCGCGGCTGTGTGCGGCATGCCTGTCGGCGTTGCCGGTCAGTGGTGTCGGTGCGGCGTTGATGACCGTCGACGGGCCGAGCGGAATCGTGCTCGCGGCCACCGACGGGCAGGCCCGGCAGCTGGAGGAGCTGCAGTTCGCGCTTGGTGAGGGGCCCTGCGTCGAGGCGTCCGGCGGCAGCCGGGCCGTGCTCGAACCCGATCTCGTGGCAACCGGGACCTCTCGTTGGCCCCGTTTCGGCGCGGCGGTGCTCGCCGCCGGTGTCCGCGCCGTGTTCGCGTTCCCGTTGCGGGTCGGCGCGATTCGGGTCGGGGTGCTGGATCTGTACCGGGACGTCCCCGGGATGCTCACCGCCCCCGAGCTCGCCGAGGCGCTGGCGTTCGCCGACGCGGCCACGGAAGTGATCCTGCACCTGCAGGACGACGGTGCGGGTTCGGTGCTCACGGGCCCTGCCGACGGCCGGGCTGAGGTGCATCAGGCGACCGGGATGATGACGATCCAGCTGGGTGTCAGCCTCGTCGAGGCTTTGCTGCGGCTTCGTGCGCACGCGTACGCTTCGGGGAAGTCGGTGTCCGCCATCGCTGCCGACGTGGTCAGCCGCCGATTGTTCTTCGACAGCGAGTCCGGCGGAACTATCCGGCAGGATCCGCCGTAATCCTGAGAGCGGAGGCTGCGCTCATGACAAGCCGGGAGCAACTCCTCGCCACCACGTTCGTGGACCTGGCCGACACGTTGGTGGCCGAATTCGACGTCATGGAGTTCCTGCACACGCTGGCCACCCGCAGCGTCGAGCTGCTCGACGCCGACGCCGCCGGGATCATGCTGGCCGACCGGCACGGGGGCCTGCATGTCATGGCCTCGTCCGCCGAAGAGGCCCGCCTGCTCGAACTGTACGAGCTGCAGAGCAACGAAGGCCCGTGCCTGGACTGCTACCGGTCCGGGCGACCGGTGGCCCGCGACAACCTGGCCGCGATGAAGTCGGCGTGGCCGGCGTTCACCGAGCAACTGCACGGGCTGGGATTCCAGTCGGCGCAGGCGCTTCCGATGCGGTTGCGCAGCGAGACGATCGGCGCGCTGAACCTGTTCCGGCTCGAAGCGGGCAGGCTGAGCGATGCGGACCTGGGGATCGGCCAGGCCATGGCCGACGTCGCCACCGTCGGACTGATCCAGGAACGCGCCATCGCCGCCAGCGAACTGCTCGCCACCCAGCTGCAGACCGCGCTCACCAGCCGCGTCCAGATCGAGCAGGCCAAGGGTGTCCTCGCTCAGCGCAGCAGCCTCCCCATGGACCAGGCGTTCCAGCTCATGCGCGACTTCGCCCGCAGCCGGGGCCGCCGGCTCAGCGACGTTGCCGCACAGATCATCGAGGGCGTGCTCGACGACGAGGCGCTCAGGAAGGGCCGGCACTCGAGGCTCGATCCACCCCGGGCGTGACCGGCCGCGAGCCGCCGTCGCATTCGTCCTCCCGCGCGTAGAGTGGGGTTGCCGAGCCGCGGCCACATCCCATTTCCGAGATGCGGCCACTCCGGCTCGAAATCTGGAAGAAGCGGTGCGCCATGTCCGTTCCCCGCGCCAGTCGTCAGTTCAACGGCCAGGTACCGATCCGTTCCGCGCCCACGGACACCCCGGTTGCTGCCGGCCCGGTGTTGCCACCGGCCCAGCCCGCTCCCGCGGCACCCTCACCCGCCCAGGTTCCTTCCACCCGTACCGGCGCGGCCTGGGTGGCCCTCGCCGCGGCGGCGCTACTCGCGGTGCTGCTGATCATCTTCCTGGCACAGAACACCGGCAGCACCGAGATCTCGTTCCTGTGGATGACCACCACCACGCCGCTGGCCGTCGCGCTGCTGGTCGCCGCGGTCGGCTCGGTGCTGCTCACCGTGATACTCGGTACCGCACGCATCACCCAGCTGCGACGCAGGATCCGCAAACAGCAACGCGACTGACCACAGTGGAATGTCCACAGTGGGCTAGAGCCTGTCCTATGGATCCTTGTGCGTGGGTCTGGGCCTGATCAGCAGTGACCTCAGGGGAACGTGACGGTACTCAGCCACCAACCGCCTGCGGTCCGCGGATGCGCTGGGTCGATACCAACACTGTAAATTCCGGGGAGGCGGACTAGTCCAGGACGACGAACAGGACGGGGATAACCGCCGATGGAACGTTTTCTCTCCTACCGGACGGCTGATGACGGCCGCCTCCTGCGGGAGGAGTCCACGGCCGCCTTCCGGCTGAGTCAGCGATGTGAACGACACCCGGCGGAGCTCGGTGTCTCCGCCGGACATCAGGTGCGGGTGGAGCTTCGCGACGACAGCGGCCATCTGCTGGACTCGCTGACCTACGTCGCCACCTCCGACCGGTAACGGCATCGTCGACGGACCTGGTGGGACTGCCCCCGTTCGGCCACTAGCCAGCTCTGGGGTACGTGGCCGCCGACGGCACGAGGACCAGTTCCTCGAGTTGCGCGACGATGGTCGCGGGTGGAATCGCCTGTGGTTGGGCGAAAACCGCGAGGAGTGTGTCCACGGACTGGCCGACGGTGAACCTCGTGCCCGCGTGGTGCCTTCCTGCGGGCGGGAACGGCCCGTTGATCACGGCGGTGCGGATGGCCCAGGCGAGTGCTTCTGCGTTGTCGGGTGTGACGAGTACGACGCCGCCGCAGTCGGTCTCGGGGAGTCCGCCGTCATCGGAGGCGATCACCCGGCAACCCGAGTGCTGGGCTTCGATGGAGACGATGCCGAAGGTCTCGTGCCAGTACTGGCTGTTGGACGGCATCACCACGATGTCGTGCCCGGCCATCAGAGCGGCCATCGCGGCGGGGGTCTTGCACGCGGCGACCACGGAGATGCCGGGGTGCTCGCCGAGCAGCCGCTCGATGATCGCGCCCTGTGGCTTGTCCGCACCGGCGGTGGTCGCGGTGAACGTGAGGTCAGTGTCCTGGTCGATGATGTCGATGTGGAGGGTTTCCAACAGCGTGTAGACGCCCTTCTCCGGGCTGAGCCTGCCCGCGAACAGGACCCGTGTCTTCCCCGGTGGCCGGTCCGGCCGGGGCTGGGTGGCGAAGCACGGTTCGGCGAACGGGTACACGACGTTGATGGTCGCGACGTCGACATCCAGGAAGGCCGCCCAGAGCTCGGCGGCGTACCGGCTGGTGGCGATCAGCGCGAGAACCCGGGTCCCCTCGCGGGCGAACGCCTTCTCGTGCTCGCGGATGGGGGGCGGGTTGTGCAGGATCAGGAAGGCCGGGTTTCTTGTCGGCACCGGGTGCGGTTCGTTGACGAAGACGACCGTGCCGTCGAGGTCCCCGACCTTCGAGACCGTGGGCAGGGACAGGAACGGGATCCCGGTGAAGTCGTCCCTGCCGTCGTCGGCGCTGAGACCGACGGTGACGATCTGGGCATGGATTCCGCGCCGGTTCAGTTCTCGTACCTGGCCGACGGTGTAGTTCTCGGAGCCGCCGGTACCGGCGGGCAGGGGGTTACCAGGAGACCAGATGAACGATATCAAGTTTGAGCTTTCCCGGTTCGTTCCGCACATCGCGGGCGAGTGCGTGGACGCGGTCCGCCACGGCAGTGACGAGTCGTCTATCTGGTTGTCGCGGACCCGCCCGGGGAGTTTGCCTGCTCACTCAGGGTGCGCCGAGGACCGGGGCGCATGGGGCGGGTGTCGGGCACGAGGTACCTACGTGCTGATCTCTGAACGACGTACGATTGAGGTACACCGTACACAGTAAGTTTCAGCGGTTGAGATCGGCCATGCGCAAGCGGAACACCTGCAGGTCGGCGTCGAAGTACTTGGTGGTCTCGCCCACCCACTGCATGCCGCTGTGCCGGACCGTGGCCGCGGCGCGGGCGTTGCCGGGCCGGACGACGGCGAAGATCTCGTACACGTCGTGACTGAAGGCCCAGGTGGCGAGCGCGCGCGTGGTTTCGCTGGCGTAGCCGTTGCCCCAGGTGTCGGGGTGCAGTTGCCAGCCGATCTCGAGGTCCTCCTGGCCAGGGGGCAGCGGAAGCAGGATGGCGCCGCCGATCACCCGGTCGTCGCTCCTGCGCTGGATCGCCCACCGGCCGATCGGTGCGGGCAAGCGGGCGTCCTCGGCGATCCATTGCTGTAGCAGCAAACGCATGGCCGCGAGGTTCGGCACCTGGTCCATGCCGGGACTGAGCCAGCGGGTCACCTCCGCGTGTCCGTAGACGTCGAGCGCGGCCTGGCTGTCATTGATGTGCCACGGGCGCAGAGTCAGCCGTTCGGTGGTGAGTTCCTGGGTGCGCATACCAGCTCCTTCACCGGCCGCTCCGTTTGTCCGAAGTGAATTCTCGGTACGGCGGCCCGGGGTGCGAGTGATCCGGAGGGGCGTACGATGACCACATCCGGACCGATGACACCCCGTTCGAGGTGCCAGTTTCCCGGCAATCTGTCGAATCGGTGCGTGCGGTGCTCTTGTCCCGCGTTCCGGAATCTCCCTGCCTCGCAAGGCATCTGCCTGGTTCGCGAGACCGCTGCCGAAACAAGGAGCCTGCCATGGCCAACACCACGTTCGTCTCCCGTTACGAACAACGGGTCACCTTCGTGCAGGACGTTCTCCAGAAGAACTCGAAGCTCGGTGACAAGGCCGCCCGCGACCTCGCGGTGCAGGTCGTATACGCCATCGACCACATCCCGGAGCCGACCCGCTGATCCAGCCCGGTGCGCGATCCACGCCGCGGCGTGGATCGCGCGAACCTGTCAGTCCGTCACGTCAGGTTCGCTCATGGCCGTGTCGGGAGCGCAGACACAGCCGCGGGTGCTCCCGTTGACGATCGTCGCGGCGCAGAAGCGGGCTCCGATGCCGTCGTGCGCGGCCCAGCTGTGCTGGCATGCGGCGCAACGCTTGTCGGTCTCGGTGGCCAGGATCTGGGTTGTTGGGCTCGGTGTCGTCATGTTCCTCACCTGTCTGTCCTCTGTGAACTCGATCGGTGGCCGTCGAGGCCCTGCGATGCGGAAGCTTGAGGTCGACGAGGTTCGGCAAGGTGTGCTCTCAGGGTAACCCCAGGCCGTCGTGAAGCCTTCGGCGGGAACGAACCGACCACCTTTACGTTGTAAAGGTGGTCGTCAGGTCATGACTCGAAGAAGTCGATGATCAGCTGCCGATGCCGGTTGATCAGCCGGCGGATCAGGACCACGACGACGAGCTGGGCGAGGCCGGAAACGAGGAACACTGCCGACACGCTGGTCCGGTCGGCCAGGGCGCCACCGATCAGTGCGCCCAGCGGGATGCCGCCCCACAACGCCACGCGGTGGGCGCCGAGCACCCGGCCGAGCGCGAACGCGGCGACGTACAGCACCGGGAGGTTTCCCGCACCGGCGACGATGACCAACACGATGGTGCAGAGCAGGGCGGCACGCATGATGTTGACGGTCGACATGGCCCGCCTGCGGTCCAGCCGGTCCACCAGCGCCCCGCCTGGCAGGCCGAACAGCAGCCACGGCAGGAACGCGAACGCGGTGAGACCGGAGACGAGCACGGGACTGCTGGTCAGCGACGCGGCGAGCAGCGGAAGCGAAACCTTGCCGATTCCATCCGCGCAGGTGGCCGTGGCGGACGCGATGAACAACTTCCAGAACGAACGATCAAGTGCGGGTGCCGGCGTGCTGGACGTGTTGATCCGCCGAAACAAAACATTCCCACCTTCGGAAACGAAGCGTCGTTTCCGCTCAGGTGCCGATCAGCCCCCTGACGGCGCGGAAACGCATGACACGACCCATGTCCACGGTTACCGCCTCCGATCATTTCAGTGGGGGACAGCCCGGAGAGGATAGCATGCCAGTCACCGCCAGAAAGGCGGGAAAGAAATATTCCACCAGCTGCAACGGTATTACCTCTCGGAGCGACACCCTCTTTGGTGTGACAAGGAAGCGTTACGTCGCCGTGGCTTGGCAAGGGTCCGGTATACCGCCATTTCCGGAGGGCACACATGAGGGCTGGTTCGCGCGCACTGTCCGTGGTGATTTCCTTGGTGATAGTGCAGGTCGGCGTCCCGGCCGGGGTGTCAGCGGGAGCGTCGGCGGCGGATGAGGAGGCCGGTCCCGGGGTGTGCGACACCGTCGTCGGTGTTCCTTCCGCACCCCAGGGCGCCGAGATCGTGACGCCTGGCACCGACCTGTCGGCCGTGACCCGGACCAGTCCGGCAGGCACGACGTTCTGGCTGCGCCCCGGCACACACCTGCTGGCGTCCGACCAGTTCGGGCAGGTGATCCCGAAGGACGGCAACCGCTATCTCGGCGCGCCTGGCGCGGTGCTGGACGGGCGCGGGATCAACCGGGCGGCCTTCACCCAGCAGGCCGCCGACGTGGTGATCAGGGGACTGACCATCCGCGGGTTCGTCGCGGACCAGGACCAGGGCGTCGTCAACCATGACTCGGGACCGCGCTGGGTGATCGAGGGCAACATCATCGAGGACAACAAGGGTGCCGCGATGATGGCCGGGAACGGCCAGCAGGTGCGCGGGAACTGCCTGCGGGACAACGGGCAGTACGGGATCAACGCCTACCGCCTTGGCGGGCTTACCGATCTGGTCATCGAGGACAACGAGATCACCGGCAACAACACCGGCGACTGGGAGACCGTGGTGCCGGGCTGCGGCTGCAGCGGCGGCGCGAAGTTCTGGGCGGTCAACGGTGCGGACATCCGGGGCAACTGGGTGCACCACAACCACGGCACCGGCCTCTGGGCCGACACGAACAACAACGACTTCGTCGTCGAGGACAACCTGATCGAGGACAACGAGGCAGAGGGGCTGTTCTACGAGCTCTCGTACAACCTCGTGGTGAGTGGGAACACCTTCCGGCGCAACATGTTGGTACAGGGCGCGCGGCGTGCCGCGCGGGGCGACAACTTCCCGGTCGCCGCGGTGTACATCAGCGAGTCGGGCGGCGACCCCCGGATACCCGCACGGACCGACAAGATCGATATCCGGGGCAACATGTTCTCCGACAACTGGTCGGGTATCACGTTGTGGGAGAACGCGGACCGGTTCTGCAACAGCCCGGCCAACACGTCGTCGCTGTCCTGCACGCCACTGGTGCCGCTGGTTTCCACCTGTGCCCAGCCGGGGATAGCGTCGGCGCCGCTGTATGACGACTGCCGGTGGAAGACCCAGCGGGTGCACGTTCGCGAGAACACCTTCGAGTTCGACTCGGAGACGCCGGGATGCCTTTCGCTGTGCGGGCGGATGGCGGTGGTGTCGCACTACGGCACCTACCCGGAATGGTCGCCGTACAAGGGCTGGCTGGTCTCGGACGCGATCACCTTCGAGCAGGACAACCGGTGGTACGACAACAGCTACTACGGCCCATGGACGTTCGTCGCACACGACACATCACGCTCGCTGACGATCGACGCATGGCTTGCGGCGCCATACAACCAGGACACCTGCAGCACCTTCGGCGACTCGGAAGGCTGCGGCTAGCGCCGAGGGCCGTCGCCAACGCCTCGAAGGTGCCCTTCAGGACGTCGAGCGTCCCGAAGGGCACCTTCAGAGCATCGTGGGGTGCGGAGTCAGCTGTCCGGGCCTGCCAGTTGTTGCCGCCAGCCGTGCGGGTCGGCGGCGAGGCCCCGTTGCAGCCCGGTCAGCGTGGCACGAAGCCGGTTCGCCACCGGACCAGGGTTCCCGTCGCCGATCGTGTCGGTGTCGGACTCGGTGACCAGCCTGCCGATCGAGGTGATGACCGCGGCCGTGCCGCAGGCGAAGGCCTCGGTCAGCGAGCCGTCGCGGCAAGCGGCCTGCCATTCCTCGAGCGACACCTTCCGCTCGACGACGGTGAGACCCAGCTCCGGCGCGAGCGTCAGCACGGAGGCCCTGGTGATGCCCGGCAGCAGCGTGCCGGACAGCGGCGGGGTGACCAGCTGGTCGCCGTAGCAGAGGAAGATGTTCATACCGCCCATCTCCTCCACCCACCGGTGCTCGGCCGCGTCCAGCCACACCACCTGCTGGCAGCCGTGCTCGGCGGCCTCCACCTGCGCGACGAACCCGCCTGCGTAGTTGCCCGCGCACTTCGCCTCGCCGGTGCCACCGTTCGCGGCTCGCGCGTACCGGCTGCCCGCCCACACCGACACCGGCGGCGCGCCTTCGCCGAAGAAGGTCTCGGTGACCATGGCCAGTATGAGGAGCCGGTACTGGGCGCCAGGGCGCAATGCCAGACACGGGTCGACGGCGTACAGGATCGGGCGCAGGTAAAGGCTCTGCGACTCCGCCGACGGCACCCAGCGGCGGTCCGCGGCCACCAGCTCGGTGAGCGCGGACAGGAACAGCTCCACCGGTGGTTCCGGCATGGCGAGCCGGGCGGCCGAACGCTGGAACCGGCGAGCGTGGTCGACCGCGCGGAAGGCGGCGATCGAGCCGTCCGGCTGGCGGTAGGCCTTCATTCCCTCGAACACGACCTGGCCGTAGTGCAGGCCCACCATCGCGGGATCCATCGTCAGCGGCGCGTACGGCAGCACCTCGGCGTCGTGCCAGCCGCGCTCGGCCGACCACCGCGCCGAGACCATGTGCTCGGTCAGCACCTCGCCGAACGCCGGCCGCGCGGTCCGTGCCGCCAGCTCATCGTCGGAGATCCGGTGTCGCACTGTCGTCCTGGTCCAGGACGTCGTGGCAGGTAGGACCATCGTTCAGACCATCGGTGCGAAGAAGAAGGTGTCCCGGCGGGCGAACAAGCCGTCCTCGCCGACGACGAAGAAGTCGGCGAACCGCAGGCTCACCTCACGGCCGTCCTTGAGGACACCGGCGAACTGACCGTGCACCGCGGCGCCCGCGTCGTCGACGGTCATCCGGCTCAGCGTGTGCGCACCGGAGGAGATGACCCGCTCACCGCGGTAGAACGCCTCCATCGCCGCACGGCCTGTCATCGGCGGATAGCCGGGCCGGTGGTAGACGGCGTCCGGTTCGAAGAGGCCGAGCAGCTCGTCGACCTGCCCAGCGTCGACGTACTCGTAGTATCGGCGTACCCGTTCGGTGACGAGATCGCGTGCCATGCGAACCCCCATTCGTTGAAAACCTGCCAGGATGTCGACCCCCGGCGAAAGATCGTTACGCAGGAGTCGTGCCGCGCCGCCGACGAAGTCCGGGGTAGTGACGTTACCCCTCTCGTGCCCGGCAGGCGGCCTACCCTGGGGTTATGGGCCACACCGACCACCGCGCCGAGGTGCGCGAGTTCCTCAGCTCGCGGCGGGCGCGCATCACCCCCGACCAGGCAGGACTGCCCGCCTATGGCGGCAACCGGCGCGTCGAGGGGCTGCGGCGGGAAGAGGTAGCGATGCTGGCGGGCGTGTCCATCGACTACTACGTGCGCATGGAGCGTGGCAATCTGTCCGGCGCCTCGGAGAGCGTGCTCGACGCGCTCGCCCGCGCGCTGCAGCTGGACGAGGCCGAGCGCGACCACCTGTTCGCGCTCGCCAGGGCCGCCGAGCGCGGACCCCGCAGGCGCCGCACACCGCCGACCAGCGTGCGTCCCGTAGTCCAGCAGGTCCTCGACGCCATCTCCGACGCACCGGCGTGGGTACGCAACGGCCGCCACGACATCCTGGCCACGAACCGCATCGGCCGTGCCCTCTACGCCCCCGTGTTCGCCGACCCGCGCCGGCCGGTGAACACGACACGGTTCCTCTATCTCGATCCGGCCGCGCGTGAGTTCTTCGTGGACTGGGACCGGGTCGCGAACGACGCCGCCGCCATGTTGCGGCTCGAGGCGGGCCGCGACCCGCACGACCGGGCACTGATCGAGCTGGTGGGTGAGCTGTCGACGCAGAGCGAGGTCTTCCGGAAGCGCTGGGCCTCGCACGACGTGCAGTTCCACCGCAGTGGTCAGAAACGGCTCCGTCACCCGATCGTGGGGCAGCTGGACCTGAACTTCGAGACGATGGAGCTGCCCTCCGAGCCCGGGCTGTCCCTCAACGTCTACACCGCGACCCCGAACACCCCCACGGCCGACGGGCTCACGATGCTCGCCAGCTGGGCCGCCACCCAGGAACTGTCCGAGTCGCCACAGTCCTGACCCGGTCCGGGCGGTGTGCGCCGGATATTCGTATCCGTGCCCACACCGCCGTCGGAAACGCGCTCGGTTACCGGTCAAAATCGGATTCGGATCAAACGCAGGTGAACGGGAGAATTCCGCCGGGTTGGACCCTGCCGTTCGCCGGGGGTAAGTACGGCGGGTTGGTGATCAGTGGTTCGAGGTGGATTCCGGCGATGGTCTCGTTCGTTGTGCCGACCCAGAGATCGATCCATTGATAGGGCTGGCCGTTGAGCGTGACGACGGTTCGTGGTTGTCCGCCGCAGGACGACGCCGAGATGTCGCGCCGGGCCCGTTCCGGTGCGCTGACGCCGACGTTTCCTGGTGCGGTGAACGGGCCGCGTGGTGTGTCGGCCACCGCGTAACCTGTGGCGTTCGCGGCGCAGTAGCCGCAGTTGATGTCGGAGTAGGTCAGGATCCACTTCCCGTCCGCGGCGCGCCACGCGCCCGGTGATTCCACCTGGGTCAGTCCGGCGACGTTGGCCGCGCCGGTGCCATCACCGTTGGCCCACCAGCGGTCCAGCCGCTCGATGGCGATCGTCTGGTTCACCCTCGTGCACATGATGTAGCCGGTGGTGCCGTCGACGACGATCGAGTGGTCGCCGTTGCCGTAGCAGATGTGCATGGCCGGTTTGTGTGTGCTGCCGTACGGTGCTCCCGCGGCTGCTCCACATGGGCCGGTCGGCGAGTTGCATCCCATGACGTAGTAGGCGTTCGCCCCTGTCCGGTTGTAGTCGCCGGGAGCGTTGAACCACAACATCCACACACCATCAGAGGCCCGCTTGACCATCCGAGGGTTGAAGCACCCAGCGCCGTCGCTGCCGCAGGTGTACTGCCAGGACTGTCCATTCCAGGGGTTCTGGCTCGCGGCGGTGAACAGCAGCCGCTGGAACGTCCACGGCCCGGTGACCGCACTCGCGGTCCACACACCGAACCCGCAGAACGGCGTGTTCGGCTGCCGCCACGTGAACCCACAGCCATAACGGGTTCCGTACAGATAGAAGACAGCGCCGTCCTGGACGATGGTGCCATCGTGGGCATCGAGGCCGTACAGGTTCACGCCGGTCGCGAGAACAGTGGGCTGTGCGGCCGGCCGGGGGGCCGTTCGCGGCCCTCCGTACACCACGGCCAAGGTGGTCAACAACAGGATGACAAGTATCGACGAAATGACTCTGAACATATCTGCTCCTTGATCAGGAAAGCAGTAGGGGATATATTCCCGTTGTTCGTTCAGGGTTGTGAACCGTGTCGCCGATTTGTCAAATACTGCGAAATTCGGGACTTATTCCCTGGTTGATCCAAGGTATTAATACCCGTAATTGCGTCTATTACTGGACAAATATTGGACAAATCAAATGGTTTCAGAAAACTGACTAACGCGTGGTTTCGTCTGCCTTTTCGGGCAGCCGGGCCTAGCGGCGCTCGATCCAGACGTTGCGGAATCTCGGGTTCTCGCCGGAATCGCCGTGGTCCTGGAGCGGGATCGTGCCCGAGCCCTCCTTCGGCGTCGGTCCGTGCACGCCGCCGTTGTCGATGACCGCCGTGCCGCCGATGAGCAACCGGGCCCCGTCGTCGCTGGTGAGCCGGAAGTTGTAGCCGCCGGTGGTGCCGATGTCGAGGTAGCCGGTGGCCTCGGTCGCGGACCGGTCGACGACCCGAAGCGCTCGGTGGCCGTCCAGTCGATCGTCGGCATCAGTTTGTCGATGTTGGGGGTCTGGCTGGGCTTGAGCGTGCAGAAGTCCGTCAACGGCACCTGCACGTCGAACACCGCAGCGTCACCCCCGGTTCCTGCGGCGGGATGCCGGGCGCCGCGATGGCCGGGGCGGGAAACCGGCGGCCAGGACCACGGCGAGCAGGGCGACGAACGGCCGCATGGACCTTCCTCCTCCGGCAGGACGCGGTCCTCGCTCCGCTGTGCGACCACCGAGTCGCACACAGTTAACGGAGACTTTTGCGTCAAGTCAACGAAAGAAGGGTGGGATTGTGCGAAAGTGCGGAGGTCGCGGGTGCGCCATCTCGGCACACCCGCGACCCCGGATCCGCTGCTACCCGGTCACTCGGTCCCGTCGACCTGCACGGGGTTGAGCACCCGGGACAGGAACGTACGCGTGCGTTCCTCGTGCGGGTCGCCGATGACCTGTTCCGGCGGGCCTTCCTCGACGACGACGCCGCCGTCCATGAACAGCACCTTGTCCGCGACCTCGCGAGCGAACTGCATCTCGTGCGTGACGACGAGCATCGTCATGCCCTCGTCGGCCAGCCGCCGCATCACGGCGAGCACGTCCCCGACCAGCTCCGGGTCCAGTGCGGACGTCGGCTCGTCGAACAGCATCACGTCCGGGCTCATCGACAGTGCCCTGGCGATCGCCACCCGCTGCTGCTGGCCGCCCGAGAGCTGGCTCGGCATCGCGCGCTCGCGGCCGGAGAGGCCGACCCGTTCGAGGTTCGCGAGCGCGGTCCGCTCCGCCTCGACCTTGTCGCGCTTGAGCACCTTGATCTGCGCGACCGTGAGGTTGTTCAGCACGTTCAGGTGGGAGAACAGGTTGAACGACTGGAAGACCATGCCGATCTTCGTCCTGGCGGCGTCGATGTCGACGTCCGGGTCGGTCAGCTCGACCCCGTCCACGACGACCGACCCCGCGGTCGGCTCCTCCAGCACGTTCACGCAGCGCAGCAACGTCGACTTGCCGGACCCGGAAGGCCCGATGACACACACCACCTCGCCGCGCTTGACCTGCACGTCGATCCCGCGCAGCACCTCGACGGGGCCGAACGACTTGTGCAGGTCGCGGATGTCGACCGCGAGGTCGGGAGTCTCCTCCGCAGTAGTCATGCCTTCACCTCGGTCGACTCGGGCGTGCTGATCTTCCTGCCACCGGTTCGCCGCTCCAGGTACCTGGACAGGTAGGAGAGCGGGATCGTGATGATCAGGTAGCAGATGCCTGCCACCAGCACCGGCGTGAGGCTGCGGGACTCGTTCAGCGCAACCCGGCCGAACTGGGTCAGCTCGTACTCGGACACCGAGGCGCCGAGGAACAGCGCCAGCGACGAGTCCTTGGTGAGCAGGATCAGCTCGTTGGTCAGCGGCGGCAGGATGATCTTGAATGCCTGCGGGATGACGATGGTCACCATCGTGCGGCCCGACGACATGCCCAGCGAGCGGGCCGCCTCGACCTGGCCACGCGGCACCGCCTGGATACCGGCACGCAACGTCTCCGCCATGTAGGCGGACGCGACGATGCCGAGCGCGATCATCAGCGCCACGTACTTGTCGAGGAAGGTGTTGAAGGCCAGCGGGATGCCGGTGCCGACGGCCAGGATGACCAGCAGGGCGGGCAGGCCGCGGAAGAACTCGATGTAGAGGCCCGCTATCCAGCGGTACACCCGCACTTCCGACAACCGCATCAGCGCGAGCACGAGCGCGAGCGCCAGCCCGAACCCGAAGCCCAGCGCGGTGTAGATGACCGTGTTGAACAGACCGACCGTGATGACCTCGGGGAACATGTCCCGGGCGACCTCAAGGTCGAAGAACGTGGTGCGGATCTTGCTCCAGTTGGCGGTGAACCCCACCACCAGGACAACCGCGACCAGGATGCCGTACTGCACAGTGCGGACGACTCGCGCCCGCTTGCGCTTGGACATGGCCATGCGAAGGCGACTCCTCGAGAGATGGATCTACCAAGAGCGAAGGGGCCCGCGCCAGTGTCTCGTCCAGGGTGGATTTGGGGTGGTTATCGGCGGATCCCGGTGTTCGCTGGCAAGGCGCCGAAAGGTCCTCGTACCGGGTTGTACCCGGGCCTTTCGGCAACGCCGCCAGCGGGCGGCGGGGCCGTCGAGAAGCGTGCCGTATCCGCCTGGACGGGGCACCAGACGCGCGAGCCCCGGGCCCAGCCGGCTAGTTGGACGACGGCTTCGTGCCGAACCACTTCTCGTAGATCTTGTCGTACTCGCCGCTCGACTTGGCTTCGGCCAGCACGTCGTTGACCACTTCCAGCAGGGCGGTGTTGCCCTTGCGGAGGCCCATGCCGTACTGCTCGCCGGTGTCGAACTCCTTGACGACCTCGAAGTCCGTCTTCTCCTTGACCCAGTCGAAGAGCACGCCGTTGTCGTTGATGCCCGCGTCGACCTGGCCGGACTCCACCGCGGTGAGCAGCAGGCCGAGGTCCTCGAAGTTGATGACCTCCGCGCCCTTGGCGTTCTCGTTGGCGTAGTCGTAGCCGGTCGTCGAGTTCTGGGCGCCGAGCTTCTTGCCATCGAGGTCGGTGATGTCCTTGATGCCCGACCCCTTCTTCGCGACCAGCGCCTGCGTGGCGTCGAAGTACGGGTCGGAGAAGTCGATGTTCTGCTTGCGCTCGTCGGTGATCGTCATACCGGCGGACGAGATGTCGCATTTGCCCGAGTTGAAGTCCGCGCCGGACTGGATGCCGTCGAACGGGGTGTCGATGACCTCCTGCTCGACGCCGAGCTTCTTGGCGACCAGGTCGACGAGGTCGATGTCGAAGCCGACGACCTCGCCGTTGTCCTCGTACTCGAACGGCTTGTACGGCAGGCCGGTGCAGTTGGTGAGTTTGCCCTCGTTGACCAGCTCCGGGCCGCCGCTGCCGGCGTTACTGCCGTCGCCCCCATCGTCCCCGCAGCCCGCGAGTACCAGGGCCATCGCGGGCACGAGCGCCCAGAGTTTCAGCGTGGGTCGACGCGTCACGGTATTGACTCCTCATTACTCAGATCGGTTTGAGTGAAGCGCATACTGCCATCCCACACCGACACTGCCCAACGCTAGCGGTCATTGTTGCGTGCTCTTAACTGTTGGGGGCCCGTCGCGGCACACACGAAAGAGTGGTCACGCTGTGTAGCGAACGGGGTCACTCATACAGGACAGCCTTGATCTTGGCCTCGTCCACGTTGGTCTTGTCGTACCAGTAGAAGCCCGTGTCGATGGATTTCGGCAGTTGCTCGCCGTCCATCGCCTTCACCGCGGCGACCACGAGCTCGCGTCCCATGTTGACCGGGTCCTGGGTGACGGCGCCCGCCATCGCCCCGTCCCTGATCGCGTCGACCTGTGCCTTGCCGGAGTCGAAGCCGACGAGCTGGATGCCGGACCTCCCGCTCTCCTCGACACCCTTGATCGCGCCGATCGCGGAGCCCTCGTTGGACGCGTAGATGCCCTTCAGGTCCGGGTTGGCGGAGATGATCGACTTCGTGATGTTGGCCGACTTCAGCTGGTCGCCACCGCCGTACTGTGGGTCGAGCACGGTGATGTCCGGCGCGTTCTCCGCCATCCACTCCCGGAAGCCGTCGCGCCGGTCGGTGCCCGACTTGCTGGTCTGGTCGTGCACGACCATCGCGACCTTGCCCTTGCCGCCGAGCAGCTCGGCCATGTGCTTGGCGGCCTCCGCGGCGGCGGCCTTGTTGTCGGTGGCGACGGTGGTCACCGGGACGTCACTGTCCACACCGGAGTCGAAGGCGACCACCGGGACGTTCTGTGACTTCGCCTGCTGCAGCAGCGGTTCGGCGGCCCTGCTGTCCAGCGCGGCGAACCCGATCGCGTCCGGCGACTTGGCAAGGTCGTTGGTGAGCATGTTGATCTGCTCCTCGACGTCCGCCTCGGTCGGCGGGCCGACGAACGTGACCCGGACGCCCTGCTTGTCCGCCTCCTCCTCGGCGCCCTGCTTCACCGCCTGCCAGAACTGGTGCTGGAACCCCTTGGAGACGATGGCGACGTACCGCTGGTCGCCTCCTCCGCCGCCCTCCTCGCCACACGCGGTGAGTGAGAGGGCCATGGCGGTACCGAGCAGCGCGGCGCCGACCTTCATCATCCTCATGCCCAGATCTCCTTCGTCCTGGTCACCATGCGATCGCTCAGGGTAGCGGGTATTCGATTACCCGCTATGCCCCTCAGGCCTCCTTCTTGCGGAGGATGTCGGTGTAGACGGCCACGAGGATCACGCAGCCGAGGATGACGTTCTGCCACTCCTGCGGGATCGACATCAGTTGCAGCCCGTTGTCCAGCACGCCGATGATCAGCGCGCCGATGAGCGTGCCGACGATCGACCCCTTGCCGCCGGACAGTGACGTGCCGCCGATGACCACCGCCGCGATCGCCTGCAGCTCGTAACCCATGCCGGTGGCGGGTTGCGCCGATCCCAGCCGAGCCGAGATCATGATGCCCGCGAGCCCGGTGAACAGGCCGGCGAACGCGTAGATCGCGATCTTCCACTTGCGCACGTCGATGCCCGACAGCGCGGTGGCCTCCTCGTTGCTGCCGATCGAGTACGTGTAGCGGCCGAGCAGCGTCTTGGTGAGCAGCACGCCCGCGATGGCCGCCGCGACGATCAGCACGACCACCGCGTTCGGGAACTCCACGCCCGGGATCAGGTTGCCAGTGGAGATCTTCGTGTACGAGGGGTCCTCGCTGAAGTAGATCGGCGCGCTGTTGGACAGCACCAGCGCGAGTCCGCCCGCCACCAGCATCATCGCCAGGGTCGCGATGAACGGCGGGATGCGCAGCACGGCGATGTTGATGCCGTTGACCAGCCCCATCAGGCCGCCGAACAGGATCGTCGCGACGACCCCGACAGCCAGCGGCAGGTCCATGTTCACGATGAACACCCCGGCCATCACCGCACACAGCGCCATGCCGGTGCCGATCGACAGGTCGATGCCGCCCGTGATGATCACGAACGTGGTGCCGATCGCCAGCGTCCCGATGACCACGGTGGAGAACAGGACCGCGGTGAAGTTGCTGTAGGTGAAGAAGTACGGGCTCGCGACCGAGAAGAACGCGGAGATGACGATGAGGCTCGCGAACGCGAGCAGTTGCTGCAGGCGCCCCTTGGCGACGGCGACGAACCTGCCTGCCGACTCCCGCACTGGCGTCTTGACCGCCGTCATGACTGCTCCCCTTCTGCCTGCTCCAGCCCCAGCTCGACCGGGTCGAGCCCCAGTTCGACGGCGTCGTCGACGTTCTCGTCCGGCCGCAGGGTCGCGTAGTGCATGATGCTCTCCTGCGTGGCCTCGGCGGCGGTGAGGATCCGCGTCACCCTGCCCTCGCTCATCACCACCACCCGGTGGGACATGCGTAACACCTCGGGCAGTTCCGAGGAGATCATGATGATCGACTTCCCCTGTTCGGCCAGCTCGTTGAGGAGCTGGTAGATCTCCTCCTTGGCACCGACATCGATGCCGCGGGTCGGCTCGTCGAAGATCAGGATGTCGCAGTCGCGCGCCAGCCATCTCGCGATGACGACCTTCTGCTGGTTGCCGCCGGACAGGAACTTCGCGGTCTGGTCCAGCGACGGCGTCTTGATCCTGAGCGAGTCCACGTGCCTTGCCGCGTCGGCCCGCGCCGCCCGGTCGTTGACGAACCCCGCGGTGGTGAACCTGTTCCGCAGGGCCGCGAGCACGATGTTGGCCTTCACGTCCTTGTCGAGCAACAGGCCGTAGCGCTTGCGGTCCTCGGACAGGTAGCCGATGCCGTGCCGCACCGCGTCGGCGGGATGGGCTATGCGGATCGGTCTGCCGCGTAACGAGATCGTGCCCGCGTCGACCGGGTCGGCGCCGACGATCGCGCGGGCGGTCTCGGTGCGTCCCGCGCCCATCAACCCGGCGAGGCCGAGGATCTCGCCCGCGCGCAGGTCGAACGAGACGTCCTTGAGCAGGCTCCTCGTGCTCAGCCCCGTGACCTCCAGGATGACCTCGCGGTCGTCCCGGACGCCCGCGGGTCCCGCGCCGCCGTCGATCGTGCGGCCGACCATCATCGAGATGATCTCCCGCGTGGTGCTGGTGTCGATGTCGACGGTGTCGATGTACTGGCCGTCCCGGATCACCGTGACCCGGTCCGCGATCCGCCTGATCTCCTCCATCCGGTGCGAGATGTAGATGACACCGGTGCCGGGCCGCACGAAACCCCTGATCAGTTCGTGGAGGGCGGCGACCTCGGCGTCACTGAGCGCCGCGGTCGGCTCGTCCATGATCAGCACCCGCGGGTCGCGGGACAGCGCCTTGGCGATCTCGACCATCTGCTGGTTCGCCACGGTCAGCCCGCCGACGACCGCGCCGGGGTCGAGTGGCAGGTTCGCCCGCTCGATCAGCTCCCGCGCGTCCCGGACGAGCCTGCGCTCGTCGAGCAGCACCCCGAACCGCCTCGGCTCCCGGCCGATGAAGATGTTCTGTGCGACGGTCAGGTGCGGCACCAGGTTGAACTCCTGGTGGATGATGCTGATGCCGAGCTCCATCGCCTGCCTTGGCCCGGTGATCTCCAGCGGCTCGCCGGCCAGCTGGAACGACCCGGTGTCCGCGGTGTAGATGCCGGAGAGCAGCTTCATCAGCGTCGACTTGCCGGCACCGTTCTCGCCGACCAGCGCGAGCACCTCACCCGCGCGAAGTTCCAGACGCATGTCGGAGAGAGCACGTACTCCGGGAAAGGTCTTGCTGACGCCTGCTACCTCGAGCAGCTCGGCCATAGACGTACTCCACAGTGACGCATCGAGCACCGGGTCCTCATGTGCACGGTAGTGCACCCACCACAAGGCATCCAACCGTCCATTGTGGACAAACCACCACAAGCCCAAACCCCGCGAGTCCACGGTTCAGAACCCGCGAGTCCACGGTTCAGAACCCGCGAGTCCACGGTTCAGAACCCGCGAGTCCACGGTTCGGGACCCGCGAGTCTTCGGTTCGGAACCCGCGAGTCCACGGTTCAGGACCCGCGAGTCTTCGGTTCAGGACCCGCGAGTCTTCGGTTCAGGACCCGCGAGTCCACGGTTCAGGACCCGCGAGTTTGGGGTTCGGTCCTTACGTCGCGGGGCCGTAGTACAGCCAGTCGCCCTCGGACTGGACGAACGTGAGCGTGAGGTAGGTGTCGCCGGTCATCGCCGGGGTGCGGTACGGGACGTCCTTCGTGCCTGGTTCGGTGCCGTCCACCGCCGTGGTGAACTCGGCGCCCTTGAGGTGCTCGGCGAGCTCGTACACGCCGTCGCGGATGGTGGCCTGTGCCTCCGCGAGCTGGGTGTCGCCCGCCTCGGCGGGGTGCTCGCGGACGCAGGTTTCGCGGCCGACACAGGCCAGCGCCAGCAACGCGTCGCCGGAACCCTTTTCGGCGGCCGCCGCGAAGGACTCGGCTGCTGCTTGCGGGGTGCTGAGGTCGTGGTCACCGTCGGAAACCGTCGTTGTGCTCGTGGCGGGAGCGCTCTGATCGTCGCTGGTGGTGTCGTCCGTGGTCAGCAGGAGCGTGACCACCGCCGCGACGACTACTACGGCGCCTGCGATCGTCCATGACCAGGCCGAGCGCCGTCGGGACGACGACATGGTGTGCGGTTCGGTGGGGCGTTGCGTCATGACCGGCTTTCTCGGGACGGCGGTATCGATCGGGGGACCGCCGCGGGCAGCGCGTTCACCGCTCCGCCTCGGTCACCCCACCAGGGGACGTGGATGACGCGCGATCGGTTCTCTCGAACTCCACCGTGACGACACGCACGGGTGAGCACCTGCGATGTCCGGTTCTGGTCGCCGTATCGTTGCCGCTGGGATGCGGGTCGTGCGGGCCGAAGAGGCCGACCGGCGCCGCCGGAGAACGGAGAAGCGCGGGGCATGAGCGAGCTGACGCCTGACGAGATTCGTTCCGTCGTCTTCGACCATGCACCGATGCTCCGCCGCGGCTATGACGAGACGCAGGTGGACGAGTTCCTCGACCGCGTCGAAACGGCCATGATCTCCCTGCAGCGCGCCGTCAGCGAGAAGCAGCAGGTGCTGGACCAGGTCGCGCTGCGGCCCAGTGACCCGCACGGGCCGCAGACCGCGGTCGGCAAGGATCATCACGTGCTCGCCGACCAGATCATCACCGACGCGCGACGGCGTGCGGACCAGATCGTGGAGAACGCGCGAACAGCGGCGCAGCGGTTGGTGGAGGAGGCTCGCGCCGAGGCGTTCCGGCTGGTCGCGAACGCGAGCAGGCAGATCGCGGGTGAGGGCGGGGCCGGGTCCTTCTACAACGAACGCGAGCGTGAACTGACCGCCGCCGCCGCCGAGGTCGGCGACCGCATCGCACAGATCCGCGACGCTCTGACCGCCGAGGTGTCCTACCTCTACGAGATCGTCGACCACATGAACGTCAACACCGACTGAACCGTCGCGGTAACCGTCCGCACTCACCAGTCGCGGGTGATGCGGTGACGTGCGACCTCTGGTCGGCTTGCGGGAACCTGAGAAGAGGGGTCTGGCATGTCGGACATCGAGGTCAAGCGCGAGGAAACACTCACCCGTGCGGAGGCGGCCAAGCGGCTCGCCGCGCTGGCCGAGGGACTCGCCGATGGCGGGGCGGTGGAGTTCGCACTGGGGGCCAGCACGGTGAAGGTGCACGTCCCGGACAAGGTGCGCGTCGAGGTCGAGATCGAGATCGACGGTGACGAGGTCGAACTCGAGGTGGAACTGAAGTGGCACACCGGTAAGGCGGCGCCCTCGGCACCTGCGGCACCCGCCCGGCGGCGGACACGCGGCTCGAAGGCGTGATCCGGCTCAGTGGATGCCGTGTTGTCTCGCGGTGAGGACGGCGGCCCGGCGGGTGTTGACGCCGAGTTTGGTGTAGATGGCGCGGACGTGGGTTTTGACGGTGTTGACCGACACGGACAGGTCGGTGGCGATTTCGTCGATGGACTGCGGTGTGGAGAGCAGGGCGAGGACGGTGTGTTCCCGGTTGGTGAGGGTGTCGGTGGGGGTGTGGTTGTGGGGGTTGTTGATGGCTGACAGCGCGTGGATGACGGTGGTGGCGAAGTCGTTGGTGTTGCCGTAGCTGCCTGCTTGCTCGAGGAGTAGCTGGCGGACGGTGGGGTCGGCGTGGTGGAACGGTCTGATGAGGCCGCTGGGGGCGGCGAGGGTAAGTGCGGTGTCGAGGGTGTTGCGTGCTTTGGTGCGTTGTTCGTTGCGGATGTGGAGGGCGGTATGGAGTAGGTGGGTTTCGAGTGGGGTGGTGGGGTTGTGGCTGGGGTGGGTGTCGCGGTGGAGGTGGTGGAGGAGGGTTTCGGTGGTGGTGGGGTCGTTGTGGGCGTAGGCGGTCCAGGCGTGCATGAGGGTGAGCTCGGCGGTGTCGCCCGTGTGGATGCGGGTCCAGTCGGTGATGGGCCGGGTGTCGTGGCCGAGGTGGAGGGTCATGCGGTGTTCGAGGAGTGCGGCGGTGGTGAGGATGGCCGGTGGTAGGTGGTGGTTGGTGAGGTCGTGGCGGGCTGCGCGGGTGAGCCAGAGGCCGTCCTGGTGGTTGCCGAGGTCGTAGCAGGCGGCGCCGGTGAGGGTTTCGACCATGTAGCTGAGTTGTGGGTGCGGGGTGTGGGTGAGGACGTGGGTGGCCTGTCTCATCCGGTCGAGGGTGGCGTGGGGGTCCAGGCGTAGGAGGTGGTCGAGGCCGATCATGAGGTGGTTGGCGGCGGTCCAGGGGGTGGTGGGCCAGCGGTGGGTGGTGGCGAGGTGGTCGGCTTCGGTGCTGGCGTGGGTCATGGTGGTGAAGGCGCCGGTGGTGGCGGCGAGCAGGGCGAGCGCGGATTGACCGTGCAGGGTGATGTGGTCGAGTCCGTGTTCGCGGGCGAGCCGGGTCGCGGTGGTCAGTTCGTGGTGGGCTTGGGTGTGTCGGCCTGCGCAGAGGTGGGTCCAGCCCAGTCCAAGCCGCGCCCATGCTTCGAGGTCGGTGTTTTCGTGGGTGGCGAGGACGCCGGCCCAGCCCGCCGCGGTGGTGTCGGATCGTTGGCCGTGGATGAGGGCGTGTGTGGTGGTCACCAGCAGGTGCAGCGCGGCCAGGTCATGGTCCGGTTCGGCAGGCAGCACGACACTCTCGAGCCTGCTCACCGTTCCTGTGTTTCCGGTGAGGTCGTCGGCGAGCACGGCGATGAGGCTCAGCCAGGGGTTCTGGTTGACGGTGCGTGGGCCGATGGTGGTGAGGGCGTGGTGGACGCCGTGGTGGTGGCCGGTGAGGAGTTGGGGGATGGCGTGGTGGTGGAGAAGGTTGATCAGGTCGTGGGGGTCGTGGACCAGGGTGATGTGGTCGAAGGCCTTGTCGGCTTGGTGCTGGGTGGTGAACCAGGTGGCGGCGATGTCGTGGAGGGTGGTGACGGTGCCGGGTCGCTGGCGGGTGAGGTCGGCGTGGAGGTAGGCGCGGAGCAGGGGGTGGGTGCGGAACCATTGGCGGTCGGGGCCGACGCCGAGGACCAGTGAGCTGTCCCGGTCGAGGCCGGCGAGGATGGTGCCCGCGTCGTCGCGGCCGGTGAGCGCGGCGGCGAGGGTGGGGGTGACCTCGTCGCAGACGCTGATCATTCTGAGTACTTCGGTGGTGTCGGGGGGCAGGCGCAGGAGCACCTCGCTGACGAGGAAGTCGGCGATGGCGCGGTCGTTGCCTGCGAACTCGGTGAGGAACGCGTCGTGGTCGGTGACCTCGCGGAGTGATCGGGTGGCCAGTCGCAGGCCGGCGGGCCAGCCTTCGGTCTGGTCGAGGAGCCTGCGGGTCTGGTCGTGGTCGAGGTGGACCCCGGCGCGGCGCAGGAGTTCGGTGGTGTCCTCGTGGGTGAAGCGGAGTTCTTCTGCGCGGAGTTCACCCAGCCTGCCCTGCAGGCGGAGGCGGGCGATCGGCAGGGGCGGGTCGGCGCGGGTGGACAGCACCAGATGAACCGGTTTGGGTTGGTGGCGCACCAGCGAGGCCATGTCATGCCAGATCGCGGTGCTGGTGATCTCGTGCAGGTCGTCGAGGACGAGATACACCGGTGCGGGCAGCGCCCCCAACCCGTCGATCACCTCCGCGACGAACTCGGCGGCACCGGCGGGGTCGTGGCCGAGGGGCGGGGCCAGGTGCCGCAGCCCGCTCGACGCCGGCACCGCCGCGCAGCCGCGGAGCGCGGCGAGGACCGCGGTCCAGAACCGGCCAGTGTCGTTGTCACTGGCATCCAGCGACACCCACGCCTTGTCCGCCGACCCGGTGGCCTCGATCCAGTCGGCGAGCAACAACGTCTTCCCATACCCGGCGGGCGCACACACCAGCGTCACCGGGAATTCAGCACCCAGATCGGTGAGAGAGTCACGCTGCTTGGCTCGCACAATGAAATTGGCGGGGACCCTGGGAATAGCGTTCTTCACCCGTGAGATCGACAGTTTCCGGACCGGACGAACATCGCGAATGCTGTGACGCATGATCCGACACTATGATGGCTA
The DNA here is from genome assembly GCF_049647105.1 of Actinophytocola sp. Lineage (GTDB taxonomy): Bacteria > Actinomycetota > Actinomycetes > Mycobacteriales > Pseudonocardiaceae > Actinophytocola. Next base: position 9,272 of record NZ_JBARWZ010000153.1, on the reverse strand, counting down.
CCTGCGACGATCCAGGGTACGAAGTCCTTTTCACCCGGCCGTGATCACTCCGCGAAAACGTCACGCAGTGCTTTTTCCTGCTCACTGGACAGGTTGGTGAACAGTAGTTCACCCCGGGTGTCGTGCAATGCTTCCCGCACCTTGTCGATGACCGCGTCCTGCGAGAGCACGAACAGTGCGGACCGTCCTGGCGTGATCTCCGACCGAACCTTCTTGATGAAGTCGTCGTCGATGCCGACGTCGCGAAGGGAGCCGCCGAGGGCGCCGGTGGCCGCGCCGATGGCCATGCCGAGCAGCGGCATGAAGAAGATCAGGCCGAACAGCATTCCCCAGAACGCTCCTCCCATCGCGCCCACACCGGTCATGTTGTGCATCTGCCGTGTCTTCGGCTTCTTCGCGTCGGCAGGCCACGAGACCGTCGCGGCGTCGATGATGGTGATGAGCGACTGCTTGGACAGCATCCGCAGCGTCTCCGCGTCCTCGTCAGCGCCGGTCGCGGTGTCGAATCGCCAAACTGTGAGCGTTGCCATCGTGTCTCCTGAGGTCGGGACCAAGGCCACCACGATCCACCCGGCCGCTTCGTCCTGGCTCGCCCTCACCGGGTGAACCGGGCTCACCGGCTCTGGGGCCGGCCGTTCTCGAGGAGCCCGTGTTCGAACGCGACCGCGACGGCGTCGCGCCGCTGGGTGACGCCGAGCTTGGCGTAGATGGCCCGGACGTGGGTCTTGACGGTGTTCGCCGACACCGTGAGGTCCTCGGCGATCTCCTCGAGCGAGCGCAGCGTCGGCAGCAGGCGCAGCACCGCGTGCTCCCTGGGCGTCAGCGGCGTCACGGGCGCCACGTCCAGCGCGCGGCGCAGGGTGAACACGCGGTCGGCGAACCGTTCGACCCGCCCGAGCCTGCCCAACTGCGTGGTCAGCAGGTTGATGACGTCCGGTGCCGCGAAGACCACCGGATACAGCACGTCGAGGTGCTGGGCCAGTGTCAGCGCATGTCTCAGCGTGCGCTGGGCGGACGGGTCGTCTCCGGCACCGAGGGCGACCTCGCAGGACAGCAGCCACGCGTCGATCACCGACCATGGCATCACCGGCGAGATGGCGCCGGTGAGTACCGGCTGGATCGTCTTCGCGGCGGCCTCGCGCCTGCCTTGGCTGAGCTGCGTCCTGGCCCGCATCAGGTGGATCTCGGCCGTGCCGGGGATGCCCGCGTCAGCCCATCGCAGTGCCTCACCCGCCGCCGCGCTCCAGCCGAGCAGCAACGCCGTGCGATGCTCGAGGACCGCGCACAACGCCACCTCCTCCGGCCACAACCGGAGGAGGTTCCCGCTTGTGCGTGCCTCATGGATGCGGCGCGCCCCGGCGATGCGTTCGCCCAACTCGAACTCGGCGGCCCCGCGCAGCGTCTCGACCACGACATGCAGCCCTGAGGTGCCGATCGGGTCGCTGTCCTGGCCCCGGGACACCGTTCGGTGCGCCTGCCGGAGGCACTCGGCGGGTTCGGCGTGCAGCAGCGCGCCGTAGGCGAGCATGGCGGACGCGGCCACCGGCGGGTGCCAGCCGTGCCGGGTGTTCTCCCGGTCCGCCGCGGTGGCCATCGTGACCATCGCGGTGAGGTCGCCCTCCATGCCGGCCAGCCCGGCGAGCATCGTCAGGCACTGCGTCGCGAGGTAGTCGTGGCCGGCGTCGCGAGCCGTCGCGAGCCCGGCACGCAGCTGTTCACGACCGGCCTCCCGGCGCCCGGTGACGAGCAGAGCGGTGCCGCGCAGAAACATCGTCGGTGCGTCGAGGTGGTGTCCCGGTGCGCTGTCCAAACCCCCCGTGACCTTGACGAAGTCGGCGATGTCGCCGGTGTCGAGGGCCTGGCGGGAGCGAACCAGCTGCCGCAACGACACGAGCTCCGGAGGCGGCTGGGGAGGCCAGGCGGCTTCCGCGTGCGCGAGGTCGCGGTCGGCGGGCCGGGGCTCGTGCTGTTCGAGGTGGAGGAGGGCCGACACGAGTGAGAGCAGGCTGTCGGCGGCTACCGTCTGGCCGCCGAGCATGTCGAGGACACGGCGGACCAGCTCGTGTTCGCCACTCAGTGCCAGCGACAGGGCGTGCCGGTGCATCAGTGTCGTCGCCTGTGCCGTGTCCCCGGCCGCGGCGGCGTGGTCGACCGCGAGTGCTGGCAGATCGTGGGTGGCGAACCAGGCGGCCGCCGCGCCGTGCAGTTGGGTGGCCCTGCCGGGGTACTGCCGGACGAGCTCGCTCAGCACATGGGCGCGGAGCAGCGCGTGCACGTGGTACCAGTGGGTCGACTCGACCCGGAAGACCAGCGAGGTCTGTTCGGCGATCGCGTCGAGTAGCGCGCCGGCGTCGGCCCGGCCGGAAAGGTGGGCCGCGAGCTCTGCGGAGGTCTGCTCGCAGACGCTGATGGCGCTCAGGAAGGCACGCAGGTCCGAGGACAGCCGGAGCAGCACCTCGTCGATGAGGTAGTCGGCCACCGCGCGGTCGTGGACGGCGTGGTCGATGGTGCCGGACAACGACAGCGACGCGAGCCGCAGCCCGGCCGCCCACCCCTCGGTCTGTTCGAGGAGCAGGCGGAACTGCTCGGATCGCAGCCGGATCCCGGTGACGGCGAGCATGTCCTGTGCCTCGTCGGGGGAGAACCTGAGGTCTTCTGCGCGGATCTCGCTGAGCTCGTCGGCCAGCCGTACCCGCGCCAGCGGGAGGTGCGTGTCGTGCCGGGTGGACAGGATCAGTCGCAGGCGGGCCGGCTGGCGCTGCAGCAGGGACTCGAGCCCGCGCAGTGGTCGCGGGTCGGTGAGTTCGTGCACGTCGTCGAGGACCAGGAGCGCCGGGGCGGGCAGGTCGTCGAGCGCGTTGGCCACGTCGGCGAGGAACGTCGGGTCCATGCTCGGGTCGGCGGGCACCGTCAGGTGCCACAGCGGGCACTCCTCGGCCACCGGCCAGGCCCCGGACAGCGCGTCGAGCAGCGCCGACCAGAACCGGTGGTCCTCGTTGTCGTCGGTGTCCAGCGACACCCAGACGATCCGGCTCGCGTCGTGGGCGCGCGCCCATTCGGCGAGTAACAACGTCTTGCCCGCTCCCGCCGGTGCGCTGACCAGGGTGACCATCGAGTCGCTTGCCCGTTCGAGCACGGTGAGCAGGCGAGGCCGCGAGATCAGTTGTGACGGCGGCTCCGGGACGGTCAGCTTGGTCCTCGGCACTCCCCGCCGTCCGGTCACCGGTGCGCTCGACATGATGCGCCTCCTCGCCGAACGCCGCGTGGATCTCCACCGTCGCATGTACGCGTGGCGAACGGCCAGTCGATTCGGCTACTTCACCACCTGCGGGTGATGGACGTGCCAGAAGGGCGGACCACCGTGCTTGTGGTGCCAGCGATCAAGCTGACGGTGACGGCCATGCACTGGACGTCGCAACGGCGGCGGAGGGAGGTGCGCCGATGCCGCGGAGACAGTATGAGTTCCGGGTAAGCGGCAGGCTGTCCGAGCTTGCCCAGCAGGCGGTCGGGGACTTCAGTGAGGTCCGGATACTGGTGGCTCCGCCGGAGACGATCATCTACAGCGCGGTGACCGATCAGGCGCAGTTACACGGGATCCTGGCGAACCTGGAAAATCTCGGCCTGCAGATCGTCTCCGTGCAGCGGATCCCCGACGAGACCGATTGAGCCACGACCCGCGCCACGACCACCTGCCTCACGACGACGTCGGTGCCGGCTCACAGAGGGCCACCGCGTCACCCAGCCCACTGAGCACGCCGATCGACGCGGTGCGCACTCCCTCGCGGTCGACCGGCTGCGCCTGCAGCGCGGTCAGCAGCTGGTCGAGCTCGGCGTTGACGTCGTCGAACGCCGCGGCCGCGTCGGCCTTGGCGCTCGATCCGGCCTCGGTCAGCGCGTCGGACAGGTCCGTCGCCGCCGATCGCACCTGATCGATGGTCGCCGAGCCGCCGACGAACTCGCCGACGACGGTGCCGAACGTCTGTCCCTGGGTGACGACGTTCGCGCAGGTGGTCCCCGGCGGCGCCGACACCGAGGTGCGTGTCGAACTGGTCGCGGCCGTGCTGGAGGCGGCCGAGTCGTCGCCGGTACCCGCTGTCTGGCACCCGGTGAGCGTGACGACACCGACGAACACCAACGCGAGCCCGGACTGTCGCCATGTGGCCACTGCCCCCACCTCATTTCTCGTAAACAGTGCCTGAAAATTCGCCATTGTCCGGCTTCGGGAGCGTGCGCGCATCACATGTGCGGGGTGACGTCCGAGCCTCGTGACGCCCGGCGGGCGCGTCCGGACGGAACTCGGCGAGTCCGTCACTCGTCCGGCTCGTCGTCGAGTCGGCGGGCGACCTGTGATCGTTGTGTCGAGGAGATCCGCGCGGCGCCGAACAGGACCTTCGCGACCACTCCGACCGCGATCAGGCCCACGGCCATCTGGACGGTCACGATGATCCGCGCGAGCTCCGTGCGCGGCGTGATGTCGCCGAAGCCGACCGTGGCGAACACGGTCATCGTGAAGTAGAGCCCGTCGGTGCGGCTGAGTGGTTCGGTGAACGCGTCCGGCACGTTGGCGGCGATGATGATGTAGGTCGAGGCGAAGAGGACGAGCAGCAGCGGGAGCCCGATCCCGACCACCTGAACCGTCCGCAGCCATGGGTTGTCCGCGGCGAGGATGCCGCGGACCTGCCAGGGGACGATCACGGCGAGTGCCCCGAGACCCAGCAGGAACCGGAGCCCCGTGCCCACGTCGAGGGGCCGGTCGAGCGGTGCCAGGTAGTAGGCGGCCAGGAGTGCCGCGACGACGGCCGCTGACCGCAGCAGCGACATCGCGACCGTCCGCCTGCGCTCGCCCCGCGTCCGGTCCGCCCACTGTCGTTTCGTCACGGGGCTGTGGGGTCGTGCCAGTGGTCCCCTTCCGGCAGCAGTGCGCCAACGGAGTCCGTTTCCATCATCCGTCAACGGTTCTGGGTGCGTGATCGGCGCGCATCACCTCACCAGGGTGACCCCACCCACCGCCGGTGCCGCGCACGATGTCGCCGACGGCACAGCGCACGACGACGAGCACGGAGGTCGGCCATGACTGAGGCGGCGATCGCGGAACACGGGCTGATCGGAGACCTGCAGACGGCGGCGCTGGTCAGCACGGACGGCGCGATCGACTGGTTCTGCCTCCCTCGGTTCGACTCCCCGAGCATGTTCGGTGCGTTGCTGGACGACGAGCGTGGCGGCCGGTTCGCCATCCGCCCGGCGCGGGGCGGTTACGAGTCGAAGCAGATGTACATTCCCGACACCGCCGTCCTCGTCACGCGGTTCATCACCGAGGCAGGCGTCGGCGAGGTCGTCGACTTCATGCCGCCATCGCCGCCGGAGGCGACCGGCAACCACCGGCTCGTCCGGATGCTCCGGTGCGTGCGTGGCCGGATGAGCTTCACGATCGAGGTGGCCCCCCGGTTCGACTACGGGCGCGCCGAGCACCGGACGGAGCTGACCGAGCAGGGCGCCGTGTTCACCTCCGGCGCGCTGTCGCTGACGCTGCACTCGGTGCGCGAACCGGACGACGAACGCCTGGCCAAGGCCCGCGTCGACGGGAACGACCTGCGCATGTCGGTCGACCTCGCGGAGGGTGACGTGCGCGGGCTGGTGCTCGAGTCGGCCGCGGCGGGGCCGCCGAGGGAGATCCGGGTCGCCGAGTTCCGGCGGCAGTTCGACGAGACCGTCGCGTGGTGGCGGGCGTGGGTCGCCAAGTCGACCTACACCGGCCGGTGGCGGGAGACGCTGCACCGCTCGGCCATCACGCTCAAGCTGATGACCTACGCCCCCAGCGGCGGCATCGTGGCCGCGCCGACCGCGGGCCTGCCGGAGCAGATCGGCGGTGAGCGAAACTGGGACTATCGCTACACCTGGGTGCGGGACGCGTCGTTCTCGGTGTACTCGTTGCTGCGCCTGGGTTTCACCGACGAGGCCAAGCAGTTCGCCGGGTGGCTCGGCAAGCGGATGGCCGAACACGTGAGCAGTGAGGACGGCCCGCTGAACATCATGTACCGGGTGGACGGTTCGGCCGACCTCAAGGAGGAGACGGTCGACCACTGGTCCGGCTACCGCGGCTCCCGGCCGGTCCGGATCGGCAACGGCGCGGCGGGCCAGCTCCAGCTCGACATCTACGGCGAGGCACTGGACAGCATCTACTTCGCCGACCGGCGGGGCTTCCAGCTGGGGCACCGAGGCTGGCAGGCGGTCCGCGGCCTGCTGGACTGGCTCGCCGACCACTGGGACACACCGGAGGAAGGGATCTGGGAGACGCGTGGCGGTCGCAAGGCCTTCACCTACGGGCGGCTGATGTGCTGGGTCGCGTTCGACCGCGGCATCCGCCTCGCCACCACGCATGGACGTCCCGGCGCCGTCGGCCGCTGGACCGAGGCGAGAGACGCGATCTACGGCCAGGTCATGGACAGCGGTTGGAGCGAGCAGCGGGGGGCGTTCGTCCAGCAGTACGGCAGCGAGGTGCTCGACTCCTCCCTGCTGCGCATGGCGAGCGTCGGTTTCATCGCGCCCCAGGACCCGATGTGGGTGTCCACGGTGGCGGCGATGGAGCGGGAGCTGGTCACCGACAGCCTCGTCTACCGCTACGACCCGGCCGCCTCGCCGGACGGGCTCAAGGGCAACGAGGGCACGTTCTCCCTGTGCAGTTTCATGTACGTCGACGCGCTGGCACGGATGGGCAGGCTCGACGACGCCCGGCTCGCGTTCGAGAAGATGCTGACCTACGGCAACCACGTCGGGTTGTTCTCCGAGGAGATCGCACTGACCGGTGAGCAGATCGGCAACTTCCCCCAGGCGTTCACCCACCTCGCGCTCATCGACGCGGCGATCACCCTCGACGCCGCGCTGGACGCGGCGCCTGCGCCGCTGTAGGACGTCAGGTTCGTCTCCGGCCCGATGCGCGAAACGTCAGTTCGGCGGTCCCGAACCGAAGACTCGCGGGTCCCGAACCGAAGACTCGCGGGTTCTGAAGCGTGGACTCGCGGGTTCTGAAGCGTGGACTCGCGGGGTTGTGTGGGTTAGTTCTTTACTTCTCGGCCGTGTACGGCGATTGCGTAGATGACGATGACGTTGACGGTCAGGGCCAGGGCGCCCCAGAGTGGGAAGGCCGGGAGGAACAGGAGGTTCGCGATCGCGCTGAGCATGGCGAAGGCGATGCCGACCACGCGGGCCACGATGTTGCCCGCCATGAGGCCGAACCCGGTGGCGACCGCGGCGGCGCCCAGGATCAGGAGGACCCAGCCCCAGACGGTGAAGTCCACGTCGATGACGAAACCCTCCGGCCCGACCACGTAGAAGTCGCTGTTGAACAGCGCGATGAGCCCTTCCATCGCCTGGAGGAAACCAAGCAGGATCAGCATCATGGCGGCGAAGAAGACCCAGCCGGTCCAGCGGGTTCTCATCATCAGGTCACCGGACCTGGAGCTGTGGGACCTCGAATGACCACCGGTCTGCGAGAGCTTGGTCATGGCGTTCTCCTCGATCGGGTGAAACCGTCGACTGTGCTCCTATTGGTTGCGCCCTGACCGGCCCGCGCCTCGCCCGCAGCAGATGATTAGGCGCCGTAGATGGCGCGCGAATTGGGCATGGCGGCGCCCGCCGCGCCCTATTCGCGCGCCATCTTGCGTGTGGGCTTTCCGGTGAGCACCCGGAGCAGAGCCGTGCACACCTTGCCCAGTCCGGCGGGCATGACCGCGCCGCCAGGCGCGTCCACCGGGGTGCGGACCCGGAGCACGCCGGGCAGGGAGCGGAACCGCAGCGGCGCGGGCAGCCGGAGGGCTTCGCCGTCGACACCGACGTCGACCAGCGGCTCCCCTGAGTCGATCTCGAGCAGTGGCGCGGTCCACTCCTCGTAGCCGCGGAACCGGTCGATCCGGCCCGCCACCTCGGCGGCGATCAGGGTCGGCAGGTCCAGCGCTCGATCCACCGTCACGGTGACCACGCCGAGGACACCGGTGTCCAGCCGCGCACGGGTCCCGAAGCCGTTGAGGCTCCGCAGCCGGTACGCGCCGTTGGAGATGAGCACGACGTCGGCGGAGGTGACCGTCGAACCGTCCGGCCTGGCCAGGCGGAGGTCGAGCGGTTCGGTGCCGGGGCCGAGCAGGTCGGGAAGCAGCCGGGCCGCGGTGGTGAGCTTGTTGTCGCGGTACGCCTGCGACTGCACGACGGTCGCGTACACGCCGAGCGAGGCGTTGTTGACGAAGACACGGTCACCGAGCTGAGCCAGGTCGATCCGCCGCTCGACCGCGGACCCGAACGCGCCGACCGCCGCCGCCACATCGTCCCGATCGAGGCCGAGATCCAGCGCGAAGTGGTTGCGGGTACCGGCGGGCACGCACACGAACGCGACGTCGTGCTGCCTCGCCACGTCGGCGACCAGCGCCTGGGACCCGTCCCCGCCTGCCATGCCGATCACGTCGGCGCCGTCCGCGACCGCCTGTTCGGCGAGTGCACGCAGGTCGTCGTCCCTGCCGAGCACGACCGGGGTGACGCCGGCCCGCCGCGCCGCGTCCACCAGCCCGAACCGCGCCACCTTGCCGCCCCCGGACCGGGGGTTCATCAACAGGACGCCGTTGCGCGCGGGCTCGACCTTCCTGACGTGTGCCGTCGGAGCAAGGTCCCGCCCGATGGCCACCCCCGCCGCGCCGGTCGAGACGACCACGAGGCCGATCACGACCGCGAGCAGCACCAACGGCATCGCGTCCGGCAACAGCGCGATCGCGACCAGCGCGGCGACCGCGACCGCCGCGCCGACGACCCGCCGGACCCCTCGGCGTACCAGCGCCCACCACGCGGCCATCACCGCGACGGCGAGCAGCACCAACGCAAGTGGCAGCGCGACCGGATGCCGCGCGAGACCCACGGCGACGATCGCGACGGCGCAGGCGAACGCCAGCAGCGCGAGGGCGGCGGCGCAACGCCGGCCGGTCGAGATCGGCCGTTCACCGGAATCGATGCCCATCACACACCGCCTTCTCCCCGAAACGGACACCATGCCCGCCGACGTCCTTCGGTGTCGTCATCCGCACTGGATGACACCGGAGACTCACCCGGATCAGGGGAGGCAGCGAGGCGCACCCGCGCGCGAACCTCCCGTCGTCGGCGACGAGTTGGAGGCACGCGATGGGTGAGCTCGACAGTGGACTGCGGACCGACCGGCTCAGACCGGTCCGCAGGGTGCACTTCCACGATCCCGCCGCCCCGATGGCGACGGTCGTGACTCCGTCGGTGTTCGTCGC
>NZ_JBARWZ010000152.1:0-6427 GCF_049647105.1 Actinophytocola sp. | reverse complement strand
GTGGTTACGCGGACGCCGGCGCGAACGCCAACAGCTCCAACAGCACCGGCTCCGGCCCGGTCGACGCGAGCGGCGGCGACGGCGGCGCGGGCGGCGCGGCCGCGGTGACGGCGAACCAGAACATCAGCGTGTCGAACTCGTTCACCAACGTGGGCAACGAGGACAACGACATCACCATGATCAAGGACTCGTTCAACCGGGACAACGACGGCGTCGACAACAGCCACGGCCACATCGACGACAGCGTGGTCGCGGGCGACGACATCAGGGATTCGCTCAACTCCGACGACGACGTGTCCATCAGCGACTCCTACAACGACACGCTGACGCAGAACACCACCGACAACTCGAGCCACACGTCCTACACGGACTCGTTCAACGGCAACGTGTTCGACAACGACGGCTTCGACCTGGACCTCGACCTCGACATCGAGGACGTCGAAGTCGAGATCGACTGACGGGCTGAGTACGTCACATGACCACGACGATCTCCTCGCTCATCGACTTCCTCATGGCCCTGCTGGGCGATGAGGAGCTGGCGGACGAGTTCCGCGCCGATCCGGACGGCGTGCTCGAGCAGTACGGCCTGGACAGCATGTGCGGCGAGGACATCCGGGACGCGGCGCCGATGGTGGCCGACCAGGTCGGCGTGCACGCCGTCGGCGGGCAACCGCACTTCGGGGGCGACGACGACCCGGTGGCGGAGATCTCGGTGATCACCAAGCACTACGACGTGACCATCGGCCCCACCACCAACGAGTACAACTACTACTACGTCGACGACAACGACATCATCATCACGGTCGACGACCGCGACACGATCACCATCCACTCCGAGGGCGACCTCACGATCACGGACTCCTTCAACGAGGACAACGACATCACCGTGATCGAGGACTCGTTCAACCAGGACAACGACGGGGTGGACAACAAGGGCGGCTCGATCGACGACAGCGTCGTGACGGGCGACGACATGGCGGACTCGGTCAACTCCGACGACGACGCCACCCTGACCGGGTCGCACAACACCACGGTGAGCGAGACGGGCACCGACCTGTCCACGGACACGACGGTCGACGATTCGTTCAACGACAACACCTCGGACGACGACTACGTCGATGTGGACGTGGCGCCCGAGGAGCAGGCACCGCTCGCGGTGCACGATTCCGACGACCTGTGGCCGACGGTGGACGCCGACACGGGTGGAGAACTGGACACGGAAGCACTCGTGTCCGAGTAAAACATCGCCCGCCCGGGTGGACAGGCCGCACATACCCGGGCGGGCGATGAGCTCCGTGTGAGCACACACCGAGGGAGAACCAATGCGTGGAGCCGAGTCCGTCGAGGCGCTGGAGGCAGCGCTGCGCGTGATCGCGCCGTACCGCAGGCCGGACCTGGAGGCCCGGCTGCGGGCGTCGGCGAACCGGCTGCGGACCGACCGCATCCGCGTGCTGGTCGTCGGCGAGTTCAAGCAGGGCAAGAGCCTGCTCGTCAACGGGCTCGTGCGCGCGCCGGTCTGCCCGGTGTTCGACGACATCGCGACCTCGGTGCCCACCGTGGTCCGGTACGCACCGGCGCCCACCGCGGCGCTCGTCCGCGTGATCGAGCAGGCGGGCAGGGGCACCGAGGCCGGTGACCCCGCCGCCGCGAAGCTCGAACGGGTCGAGCTGCCGATCGAGGAGCTGGGCGGCCACATCGCCGAGACCGGCAACGTGGAGAACAGGGAGCGGTGGCGCTACGCCGACATCGGCATCCCCCGCGCGCTGCTGGCGCGAGGGCTGGAGATCGTCGACACCCCGGGGGTCGGCGGGCTGAACTCGGTGCACGGCGCCGCGACCATGGCCGAGCTGCCATCGGCGGACGCCGTGCTGTTCGTGTCCGACGCCTCACAGGAGTACACGGCACCGGAACTGGAGTTCCTGAAGCAGGCGACCGCGTTGTGCCCCAACGTGTTGTGCGTACTGTCCAAGACGGACCTGTACCCGGAGTGGCCAAGGATCGCGGACCTGGACCGCGCGCACCTGGAGCGGGCGGGGCTGGACACCGAACTGCTCACCGTGTCCTCGGCGCTCCGCGTGCACGCGATCCGCAACAACGACGACGAGGCCGACCGCGAGTCCGGCTTCGCCGAGCTGACCGACTACCTCCTCGATCAGGTCGCCGGGCAGGCGGACGTGCTGGCGCGCCGGTCGACCGCGCACGACATCGCCGCCGTGACCGAGCAGGTCGCCACCGCCCTGCTCGCGGAGCAGGCCGGGTACACCGACCCCGACCACGCGGCGGAGGTCATCCGGGGACTCACCGAGGCGAAGCGGCAGGCTGTCGCGCTGAAGGAACGGTCGGCCCGCTGGCAGCACACGCTGAGCGACGGCATCGCCGACCTGAACGCCGACATCGACTACGACCTGCGGGACCGGATGCGCGACATCGTCCGGGAGGCCGAGGAGGAGGTCATGAAGGGCGGCGACCCGAAGAAGACGTGGGACCAGCTCGCCGCCTGGGTGGAACAGGAGGTGAGCGCCGCGGTCGCCGCGAACTTCCTGTGGGCCGCGCAGCGCGCCCGCTGGCTCGCGGGCCAGGTGTCCGAGCACTTCTCCGGCGATCAGGAGCTGCTGCCGAGGATCCGCACCGCGGCGGAGGACCCCCTCGCTCGCGTGCACGGCATGGAGCTGCGGCTCGGCGAACCGTTCGGGGTCGGCCAGAAGGCGCTGTCGGGGTTGCGTGGCGGGTACGTCGGCGTGCTGATGTTCGGCATGCTCGGCACGATCGTGGGCATGCCGCTGATCAACCCGTTCTCGGTCGGGGCCGGCCTGCTGCTGGGCGGCAAGGGGCTCACCGACGACCGGCGGCGGGTGTACGCCAAGCGGCAGAACGACGCGAAGGCCGCGCTCCGCCGCTACGCGGACGACGTGATCTTCCAGGCAGGCAAGGAGTCCCGCGAACTGCTGCGCCGCGTGCAGCGCGACCTGCGTGACTACTACACCGACCGCGCCGAGGAGACGAACCGGTCCCTGAAGGACTCGCTCGCGTCGGCGGAGCGGTCGGTGCGAGCGTCCAAGGAGGAACAGGAACGCAGGCTGGCGGAGATCGGCTCGGAGCTGAAGCGGCTGGGCGAGCTGCGGGACCGGGCGCTCGCACTCGCGCCGGGCGCCGGCCACCGGCAACTGGAGGCCGCATCGTGACCGCACTGACCGACTCCGTGCGCCACGTGCTGCGCAGGGCGGTGACCGTGTACTCGGGCGCGCCCGAGGTCGCCGAGTCGTTGCGCGACCAGCTGGACCGGCTCGACGAGCCGCTGCGGGTCGCGATCGCGGGCAAGGTGAAGGCGGGCAAGTCGACCCTCCTCAACGGGCTGGTCGGCGAGCTGATCGCGCCGACCGACGCCGGCGAGTGCACGAAGGTCGTGACCTGGTACCGGGACGCGCCGACGCCCCAGGTGGTGTCCTATCCGGACAGTGGCCCACCGGAGCCGCTGCCGCTGCACCGCGACGCCAACGGCCTCGCCGTGCGGCTGCGGGACGTGCCAGCCGAGCGGCTGCGGAAGCTGGTCGTGGACTGGCCGTCGCGGAGCCTGCGGGACGTTACGCTCATCGACACCCCCGGCATCGCGTCGACGTCGGCGGGCGTGTCGCGGCGGACGGTGAACCTGCTGACGCCGGACGAGGACACCCCCGCCGAGGCGGACGCGGTCGTCTACCTGATGCGGCACCTGCACGTCGCGGACGCGGAGTTCCTCGAGTCGTTCCGGGACCAGGGCGTCGCGAAAGCCAGCGCGGTCAACACGATCGCGGTGATCTCGCGGGCCGACGAGGTGGGCGGCGGCCGCATCGACGCGATGCTGTCCGCGCGCCGGATCGCCCGCCGCTATCGCTCCTCCCCCGCGCTGCGCGGGTTGTGCCAGACGGTGCTGCCGGTCGCGGGGTTGCTGGCGGCCACCGGCCGGACACTGGCGCAGCGGGAGTTCGACACACTCGCCACGCTGGCGGCCGCGCCACGGTCCGACATGGACAGTGCACTGCTGTCCACGCACCGGTTCCTGCGCTCGGAGCGGCTGGCCGAGCTGTCGGCGGTGCCTGCCGACTTCCGGCACGCCCTGCTCGACCGCTTCGGCCTGTACGGGCTGCGCCTTTCGATGATGCACATCCGCCAGGGCTGCACCGACTCGACCGCGCTGGCCGCCGAGCTGGTGCGGGGCAGCGGGTTGACCGAGCTGCAAACGGTGCTGAGGGCGCAGTTCACGCAGCGGCGCGACCTGCTGAAGGCGCGGACCGGGTTGCTCGCGGTGGAACGGGTGCTGCGCACGCGGATCCCCGGCGCCGAACCGGACGCGGTGGCGGTCCTCGCCGCCGAGGTGGAGCGGATCACCTCGGGCGCACACGAGTTCGTCGAGCTGCGGCTGCTGTCCGCGCTGCGGTGCGGCGAGCTGATGCTGCCCGACGCGGATTCCGCGCCCGTGCAACGGTTGCTGGGCAGCGAGGGCGTCACCGCGGCGGCACGACTCGCGCTGCCATCGGATGCCCCCTCGGACGCGGTGCGTGCCGAGGCGCTGACGCAGCTGGTCCGCTGGCGCCAGCGTGCGGAGGACCCGTTCGCCGGGCGACCGCAGGTACGGGTGTACCGCGCGGTCGCCAGGACGTGCGAGGGCGTGGTGGCCTCCCTGGACGCCGTTCCTACTTCGTCGGCGACACGATGACCGGCGACCCCCGCGGCACCTGGACCTTGCCGGACTTGATGGCCTCGTTGACCGCCTGTTGCTGGTAGGCCTGGTATCCGGGATGCCGCCGGGGAAAGTTCGCCGCCGCCTGCTTGTCCACGTCGGCAGGGCTCCCGAGCGCGGGGTGCGGACAACCGACGGTTGTGCGCCGCTACTGCTCCGTGTTCTCCAGCAGCGTGCGCAGGCGGCCGAACAGTTCGTTGCGGCCGTCCGCGCCGAGCCGGGTCTTCATGCGGGCCACGTGGTGCTCGACGGTCTTGGCGGAGATGAACAGCCGAGCGCCGATCTGCTTGTGCGTCAGCCCGGCGAGGACGAGCCTGCCGACCTCCAGCTCGCGTTCGCTGAGCGTCAGCGCGACCGGCTCGTCCGCGGTGTCGCCAGGGGGCAGCGGTTCCACGGTGTCGCTGAGCGTGCGGGCGAGTGCCATGAGGTCCGCGGCCGCCTTGCGGTCGCCGGTGCGGGCGGCGGCCTCGGCGGCCAGCCGGGACCCGTCCCAGTCGAGGCCGGCCAGCCGCAGACCGATCGCCGCCGCGCGGATGACCGCCGGGTCGGTCTCGCCGGTGAGCAGGCAGTCTGCGGCTCTCGCGAGGGCACGCACGTGCGGGGCGCGGTCGGCGAGTGCCCGCAGTGTGGTCGCGGCCTCGTCCGCGGCCGCCCGGTCTCCTGCCACGAGCGCGGCGTGCAGCTCGCTCCAGCGCAGGGGCGCGGTCCACAGGGGCGGGTCGCCGAGCCGCGCGAGCAGGTCGTCGGCCCGCGCCAGGTGCGGGGCGAGCGCGTCGGGTTCGCCGAGCACGGCGGCCGCGATGGTCAGCTCTCCCAAGGGGCGCAGCAGGTACAGGTGCACCGGGTGGCGGATCAGTGCGGTGCGGCCCCTGGTGAACGCGGCGGCAAGGGCGGTGACGTCGTCGGTGCGGCGGGCCACGGCGGCGGTGAGCGCGGCGGCCATCACCTCGTCGGTGGGTTCGAGAGGTTCACGCACCCGGTCGAGGACCTCACGGGCGGTGCCGACGGTGCCGCGGGTCATCGCGATCCACCCGTGCAGCAACAGGAGCCCGGCATGGGCGAGGCCGCCGCCGACCTTCGCTGCGACCGCCTGCCCGAGGATCGTGTCGGCGAGCGCGACCTCCCCGCACTGGGCCGCGACGAGCGCGAGCAGCTCCGCCGGGCTGTAGGGAAGGAGGACGGACTCGCCGGCCGGTTCGAGGAGGCAGGCCGCGCGGGTGAGGCAGGACAACGCGGCGGGCACGTCGCCGTCGACGGTGGCGAGGAGACCCTTCGCGACGAGCCGGACGGCCGGTGCGGTGAGGGTGGGCGCGTCGTGCTCGCTCGGCGGGGCGGTGGCGAGCACGGCGCGGGCCCGGTCCAGCTCGCCGGTGGCGAGGAGCGCGGGGACGGCAAGGAGCATGTCGGCGTCGCCGAGGCCCTGGTACAGCTCGGCGGCGCGTTCCGCGAAGCCGCGGTGGGCGAGGACGGCGGCGGTGACGGAGACGGCGCGCCTGCGGTCCTCTGGTGTCGGGTTCTCGGCGGTGAGGGTCTCGTCGGCGAAGCGCAGGGCCTGCGATGGGTCGCCCGCGAGCGCTGCGGCCTGCGCGCGCCGGGCGGTGATGGTCCTCGCGGTGCCGCCCGCGCGGACCGCGGCGTCGAACAGCTCGGTCGCGAGCTGGGGGGACGTGCGCAGCGCCTCCTCGGCGGCGGCGGCGAGCACCTCGGACG
>NZ_JBARWZ010000151.1:0-79063 GCF_049647105.1 Actinophytocola sp. | reverse complement strand
GCCGTGACGCGGTCACGACCCCTCACGCCGGCCCTCACCCCTCGTACGCAGGCCCGCCACGCAGCTGCGCAGCCAGCGCGGTGACCTGGTGGTCGAGATCGACATCGAGCCGCGCCTCGTGCAGGCGACGCTTGTGATCGGTCGCCGACCGCACCATGTCAGCCGAACTCGCTGTCTCGTGCTGGCGGCCACGCAGGTCGGAGAGCAACGCACCCTCCATGGTGCGGACACTCTGCCCGTACACTTTCTGCGCGCTCGACGAGTGCGCCTCCACCAGCTCGTCGTATCGGCTCGTCCCGCTGATGAACTTCACGACGACCGGCAGGCAATCGATCGCGATGAAGAACAGCCGGATGAACCAAGTGACCGTGGTCAGGACCGCGTTGTCTTCGGTCAGCTTCGTCAACGCACCGAACCGCTCGAGCAGGCCGATCGCGCCCTGGCTCGCCCGCATCTCGGCTACCTTGCCTGCGATGGCGTCCGCGCGAGTGTCCTCGTAGTTCTGCTGAGCGGAACTCAGCCCGGCCTCCAGCACCCCGATCTCGTCGCGGAGCTCGCGCAGCTTCTCCTGGTGCTCGGCGGTCGGGTGCGCGTTCCGGTATTCGGCGGCCTCGGCCTCGCGTGCCTGACACTCCGGGCCTCTGCCGATCCGGCCCGTCGAGCCCGGAGCCCGCGTACCGGAACACTCGTTGCTAGCGAGGATGTCCCGTCTGGCCTGCTCGGCGCTGTCGTTCCGGATCGTCTCCGCCAATGTGTCCGCGGTCGCGCGTTTAGCGGCGACGTCCTGCTGGATCGCCTCGAAACCGGTCTCAAGGCCCAGCCGGTAGCTGGCGCACGCCGCTTCTCGTGTGGCCGCCCTCGTCTGTTCGTCGGCGGTCGGCGCCGGGTTGCAGCGGGTGAACCCACTCTCCAGCACCGTCACCGCCGCCGCCCGCTCCTGGTGGATGTGCTCCTCGATCGCCGACTCGAACACCCGTAGCACCAGTGGTTCGGCGATCACCACACCGAAGGCGAACGCCAGCACCAGCCGCGGTACGAACAGCCCGGCCCGTCTCCCCCACCGGCCGACGGTGGACGTAGACACCAGCCAGCGGTCCAGGTTCGCGATGAAGACGCCCCAGATCAGTACCGGGAGCAGGATGAGGACATGGAACCCGCCGAGGACTTCAGTGAGCGCGATCGCCATCGAAAACGCGGCGATGGTGGCGGTGCCGAGCACCACCCCGCCGAGTGCGGTGTACTTCGCCCGCTCACCGGGCACCCACGCGAGCAGTTCCTCGTTGACACCCGCGAGCCAGCGCAGGGCTTGACCCGCGCGCTGTCCTCGGTTCTCGGCCGTCGGCCGTTCGCCGGGGAGAAGGCCGAGTCCCGGCTGAGCGAGCACATCGTGCTCGAAGTGGTCGTCAGGCGTCGAGCCGGCCACGCTCACCGCCGTCCGCCAGGCCGGGTCGGGCTGCGTCCGGCTGGGTGCCGATGAGCTCGTCCACGAGCGAGCCCACGATCCGCTGACTGTCGATGGCGATCGTGTGCCACTCCTCCTCCGGCATCGACTTGAGGATCTCGATCAACTGCTTGCGTTTGTCCTCGGCTATCCGGTATCCGCGCTCCACGGCGGCGCCGAGGTTCAGCTCCCCTCGGGCTGCCGCGAGCGCGGACAGTGCGTTCGGCCCGCCGTCCACATAGGCGCGCAACCGCTCGGCGTTGCGGTCCTCACCGGAGTGCTCGAGCACCTCCTTGTTCTGGTGCCAGCGCACGTTGCGCAGGTCTCGCTCGTAGCCGGCCAGGTCCTTCGGCGTGACGACAAGGACCGCACCCAGGGCCACGCTCATGCCATCGACGTGCGGCGCACGCAGCCGGGTGTAGGCGTCGACGCGGCTCAACAGCTCGTTTCGAACCACGTTGATGTCCTCGACCGAGTAACGGACGCCGATTTGCGTAAGGCTCACGTCCCGCCGCAGGTACTGCCGCAACGGCTCGGTCATGTCTCGCAGACCGGCCTCCGCGACCCGCTCTGGGTCCTCGACCTGGCACCAGAAGTCCACCAGCAGCACGAACTCGTCGGCCGCACTGCAGGACGGCACCTGCAACTGGACGGTGACGGTCTTTGGTCGCATGTCGACGGTACTGACGGAGATTGCGCTGATCACCAGCTCTTCACGGCGACCGAGGTGCCTGCGCTCCTGGAAGGCGACGTAACCGTTGTGTACCTCGAAGACCGGCACCGTGCCGGGGAGGTGTTTTGGCAGCTCGCTCAGGTCGCGGCTGCGCCCCAGCCAGCGGCGCGTCGCCGGGTCGAGTGCCCGTTCGTCGACGACCGGGTAGGTGGTGGTGTTGGCCATACTTCAGCTCCCGACAGGTTGGGTGGTGGCGCTCAGCGCGGTGAGCAGGGTGGTCACGAGTGCGGGTGACGGGCGGTCGGCGGCGGTGCCAGTGGTCATCGCTCTGACGAGCTCCGCAATGCGCAAAGCACGGTGCGGGACGGGCATGGCCGTGTGGATCGCGGCGCCGAGCCGGGCCACCGTGCCGAGGAGGTCCGCGTCCCCCGAGAGGGACCGCAGGGCCTCGACCAGCGTGTCGATGGCTTCCTTCCGGTGCGGCGAGCTGCAGAGAACCTCAGCCCAGAGCGCGCCGAGCACTTCAACGTGCTCCGGCTGTTCGCGCAGAATCCGTGCGGTGACCAGACCGCTCCCCTCGCCCTCCTCCGCACGGAGCAGGGCGAGGGCCATCGACCGTGCAGCCTTCGCGACCCGCCCGGTCCACCCTCGCTCGTACTGCTCCTGGTTCTCGACCTGTTCGACCGCCGTCTCGGCGAGCTGTTCCACGACGTAGCTGTCGGTCGTGAGGTCCGCGGGCGCGGCGTGATGTGGGTCGACAGCGCGGATCAGCTCGGTTCGCACGGTCGCGAGGACCCGACCCGTTGCCACCGAGTCCTCGGCCACGGCCACCGCGAACAGCACGCTGATCGCGGTCCGTGCCACTTCTCCGATCCGCCTTGCGCGAAGTGCGAGGAAGCACAACCGCTGCAGCGCCTCGTCCGAGAACCGAATACCCAGGGGACCGCCAAGTGCGAGCGCGGAGGTGACGGCGCGGTTCAGCCCGTTGTTCTGGCCCCAGTCCAGTGCGGTGCGCAACGCCACCGGGGCCAGCCGGTCGTCGTAGCTCATGAACCACAACACCATCGCGGCGGTCGTGCGCTCCGCAGCAAGACCAGCGGCCCAGCCCGTGAGATATCCGTCCCGGATCTCGACGAAGTTCTCCCTGGCGAGCAGCGCCAGCGCGTAGGCGAGTTCACCGAGGACATCGACCGGCGAGTCGGACCGGCAAAGGTCGTGCACCCAGTTGCGCACTGGGTGCCACAGCTGGTGCCCGTACCGGTCGTACAGCTCGCGGAGCACGTGCGCACGGTGATCCCCGTGGCGGAACCGCACCAGCTTCCCAGCCAGCCAACCATCGTCGTCGAGGTCGTCGGCAGCGACGACGGCGACGAGCGGATGGCTCCTGGAGCGTTGCTCGAGAACCTCCTCATGCCATGGCAGGTGCGGCGCCGCCGCCCGCTTCTCCTGCGTGGCGACGGCGTGGACGCGCAGCAGGTCGATTAGATGATCGTGCGTCGGCTCCGGCTGGCTGCCGCCAACCGCCAGTGCAGTGATGGACAGCAGGTCCCGCATCGTGATCCGGCCGTCGAACCACGTGGCGACCTGTTCCTTCGGCACGTCCCGCATGGCCGCGACAGCATCGGCCGAGTCATCGATCATGCGGCGTGCGAGCAGTGCGACGCCCCGCGGGCGGCCGCCCGCGCGCACGTGCTCCTCCCCCATCGCGATGACGTCCGGCTCGATTGTGACATCCCCGAGGTGGCTGTGGAGCGTCTGCACCGGATCCGGTGGGCCAACGGTAATCGCATACGGAGTGAGGTGGCGCTCGCTCATCCGCCGCGATGTCGTGGTGAGCACGAGATACGCACCCCTTCTCGAGCATGCGGTCGCCAGACGGTCCGCCTCGTAGCTGCGGACGGCAGGCTCCTCGTTCGTGCCAAGGTGGTCGGCGACCAGGTAGCCGGTGCCCTCGACGAACTCGATGCCGCCCAACTGACCGAGGCCGCGCGCGGGCGACGCGGCCTCAAGCGGAGCGTCCGGCCCACACACCTCGCGCAGGAGGTGGAGCGCAAGGGCCCGTTTGCCGCTGCTCTCCGGGCCGACGAGCACCACAAAGTTGTGCTGCCGCAACAACACCAGGGCCGTGGATCGCTCCGGCGGCGACACGAAGCACCGCAACGTCTCGGCAACCCGCTCCACGTCGAGCGGTCCCGACGCGGCCGACGACAGCGACTCGCCGAAACCGACACCGAACACGCCGTGCTCGGCACGCACGCCGCCATAGATGTTGTTCTGGACATTGAAGGTCTTGCGGAGATGGCGAAACTCCTCCGCTCCGTCCCATTCGAACTCGGCAGGCGCGGCGTCCACCGGCTTCCCCTGCCCCGCGTCCTCGTCCGGCGCCTCCTGGGTGGCCGCTACCGATTCCTGCTCGTGCACCTCGGCAGCGGTCACTGATCCGCCCCGAACTGCATGCCGAAAACCACACGCTCGCCGTGCACCGTATTGATGGTGTTCTGCACGACATGCTGCGCGCCAGGCGACGTCGGGCCCGGTTCACGCGGCGGTTCGTCTACTCGCAACGTCATCGCGTGCACATCGTGGCCGGGCACGCACAGCCACGCTGGCTCGTCGAACTCCTTCTGATGCACACGCACCTGGCGGAACTCGTCCGGTCGCCAGGTGGTGGCGAGGCTCGCCACCGTGTCCGTGTAGATCCGCTCAGACAACAGCAGGGCCAGGTTCGCCGGTACCACCTCAGCGAGCGCGGCCCGGAGCACACCGGAGTCCAACAGCCGTGCGACCGCGACCGGTGCCGGTCCCGCGTGGCCAAGTTCCGCCGGAGACAGCGGACCGAAGTGCATGGCGACACGGAGTCGCAACCGCGCTTCCGGCCGGAGACGGTCGTTGTAACGATGCAGCTCCGCGGTGAGCTCGCGGACGTAGCGGTCGACCACGACGACCTCCGGTTCCATGGACGGGAGGACAGCGAACTCGCTGTCACCTCCGTCCTGCGTGATCCAGTCGCCCCGGTACAGTCCAGCGGCGCGTGCGGCCGTGCCTGCGACCGACACCATCCCGCGCTGCACCTCCCGCTGGTCCACCTCAACGCGAGAGCCATAACTCTTCGCGTCCATCGCGACACAGAGACGTCGTCGCGTTAGTCCATCTGATGACACGGGTAGGCCTTTCGAGTGCTCCGAGCTGACAGTGGTGTCATGATCAGGCACAGCAAGTAACAAGAACCCGTCTCAGTGCGGGATTTGCTCACCCGTTCGCGATCCGGAGCAATCCGGCAAGATCACCAACGTCGATCCGCCGATATTTCCGGATGAGGACGCCTTCGGATTCCAGCGAACGCAGTTCTTTCTCTACCGTGCGCAGTCCTACGCCCGCGAGGGACGCGATCTCCGGTTGTGTTAGCGGCACACCGATCTCCCAGTGCGTCGGCTTCTTCGTACCGTAGCCGCGAACCAGTTCGTAGAGAACCCGCGCCACCCTCGTGCGCGAGTCCCGCGAGGAGAAGTCGAGCCTGCGCCGGTTGGCCCAGCGCAGGCGTCTCCCGATCATCATCGCAAGGCCGAGAGCGATGTCCGGGTGGCGCCGGGTCAGCGAACGCAGCTCGGCCGCGCCCATCACCCGTGCTTCGACCGCGCCACATGCGATGACGTCGGCGGAGCGCGGAGATCCCTCCAACGACCCCATCTCACCCACCATGTCACCCGCTATCCGAATACCGAGCAATGCGGTGTGCCCGTTGTCGTCACGAATCGATACCTTGACCATCCCCGCGAGCAGCAGGTACGCGTGGTCATCTGCCGCGCCCTGCTCGATCAGGCGCCGTTCGCTCGCATACTCGACCCTGGTCCCCACCGCAAGCAATGCCGCCCGATCGGTGGGCCTCAGGCCTCCGAGCAGGGTGGACGGCGACCACTGGTCGTCGACTCCGTGAAAGTCCCCCAATGTGAATCCCCACGAACGACGACAGGAATCCCTAGTCTGGTGAAATTTTAACTACCAGAAGCAGTTACAATCCGGGCTAACACCAGATGCTTGCAATAATCAACCATTTGGGTCAGCGACACTGCCATGTCTGGCGTCGAGGGTAACTACGGGAATAACTGGCTCCGCCGTGCGAGTGAACCACCGACAGAAACACACAGTTGTGTGACAGTCAGCGAACTTTTGCCACACAGGGTTCAATATGGCCGTGTCCGTTACCCATCCTGGTGAGCCGCACCATGCGAGTCTTGGTGTGCGGCTCAACTGGTTGCGGGCCGGGGTGCTGGGGGCCAACGACGGGATCGTGTCCGTTGCCGGGGTGGCGGTCGGCGTGGCGGGGGCGACGGCCGACCGGTCCGCGATCCTGGTCGCCGGGGTGGCGAGCCTGGTCGCCGGGGCGCTGTCCATGGCGGGCGGCGAGTACGTCTCCGTCTCCACGCAGCGGGACACCGAGCAGGCCGCGCTCCGGCTCGAGCAGTACGAACTCGACACCATGCCCGAGGAGGAGGAGCAGGAGCTCGCCGAGATCTACGAGGAGCGTGGCCTCTCCCCCGGCCTCGCCGCCGAGGTCGCGCGCGAGCTGACCCAGAACAACGCGCTCGAGGCCCACGCCGAGGCGGAGCTGGGCATCGATCCTGACGACCTCACCAGTCCATGGCACGCGGCGTGGGCGTCGCTCGTCGCGTTCACGATCGGTGGGTTGCTGCCGTTGCTGGCCATCTCGGTGCCGGACGTCAGCGTGCGGGTGCTGGCGTGTGCGGCGGCGGTACTGGCCGGGCTCGTGCTCACCGGGGCGGTCAGCGCGCGGCTCGGCAACGCGAACGTCGCCCGCGCGATCGTCCGGAACGTCGGGGTCGGCGCGTTGACGATGCTCGTCACCTATCTCGTCGGGGTGCTGTTCGGTGTCACCGTCGGTGGCTAGTGCCCCGTCCAGGTGGATCGGGGTGGTTATCGGCGGCTCCCGGTGTTCGCCGGCAAGGCGCCGGAAGGTCCTCCTACCGGGTTGTACTCGGGCCTTTCGGCAACGCGGCCGGCGGGCGGCGGGGCCGAAAGAGAATCATGCCGCCGCATCCGCCTGGACGAGGCACTAGGGTCGACGGTGGTGAGCCGGGAAGCCTGGTCGGCATGTCAGTCCGCCGACCCCTGGAGACCTGTGACTGAGTTCGGGCGCTTCCTCCGCACCGAGACGGTGGGTGGGTCCATCCTGCTCATCGCCACCGCGATCGCCCTGTTCGCCGCGAACGGGCCCTGGGCCGACGCCTATCTGGCGCTGCGCGACGCCGAGGTCGGCCCGCACTTCCTGCACCTGAACCTCACCGTCGGCGACTGGGCCAAGGACGGGCTGCTCGCGCTGTTCTTCTTCGTCGCCGGGCTCGAGCTGAAGCGTGAGCTGGTGGTCGGCGAGCTGTCACAGCTCAAGAACGCGTTGCTGCCGGTGATCGCCGCGATCGGCGGGATGGTCGTGCCCGCCCTGGTCGCGCTCGGCGTCGGCTGGGGTGATCCGCGCATGGCGCAGGCATGGGCGATCCCCGTCGCCACGGACATCGCGTTCGCGCTCGGGGTGCTCGCGCTGACCGCGTCGGGACTGCCGAGCAGCGCACGGTTGTTCCTGCTCAGCCTCGCGGTGGTGGACGACCTCGGCGCGATCCTGGTGATCGCGATCCTGTTCACCAGCTCGTTCGACCTCGTCGCGGCGGCCGTCGCGGTGGCGCTGCTGGCGCTCTACTGGTTCCTGCAGCACAAACGGGTCCGCACGCCGTGGGTGTACGTGCCGGTCGCCGTCGCCACGTGGGTCGCCGTCCACTCGTGCGGGGTGCACGCCACGATCGCGGGGGTCGCACTCGCGCTGCTGACCAGGGTGCGCACCGACCCCGGCGAGGAGGAGTCGCCGTGCCTGCGGCTGGAGCACCGGTTGCAGCCGTGGTCGGCCGGGCTCGCCGTGCCGGTGTTCGCGTTCTTCGCGGCGGGCATCTCGCTCAGCGGGGACGCGCTGGGCCGCCTGTTCACCGACCGGCTCTCGCTCGCGATCATCGCGGGGCTGGTGGTCGGCAAGATCGTCGGGATCGTCGGGTCGTCGCTGCTCGCCGTCCGGCTCGGAGTGGCCCGGCTACCCCCCGACCTGGGCAAACGGGATCTCGCCGCGGTCGCGATGCTCGGCGGGGTCGGGTTCACGGTGAGCCTGCTGATCGCCGACCTGTCACTCGACGGGCCCGACATGGAGCTGGCGAAGGGCGCCGTTCTGGTCGCGTCGGCGCTCGCCTCACTGCTCGCCGCGATGCTGCTGGCG
Source organism: Actinophytocola sp. (assembly GCF_049647105.1). Lineage (GTDB taxonomy): Bacteria > Actinomycetota > Actinomycetes > Mycobacteriales > Pseudonocardiaceae > Actinophytocola. The sequence goes on along the minus strand of NZ_JBARWZ010000151.1, from coordinate 70,678 downwards.
CGTAGAAGCAAGGCTCATTCGGCGGATTGACCCCGCCCGGCCAGCTTCTTTCATTCGCACGTGGCACGATGTCGCGGTGACCAGTGCGCGCGAGAACAGCCACGGAAACGGGGCAGGACTGCCCAGGGTCCCGTCGATCCCGCTATCGGACGACGCGAGCACACCGGGGGACCAGTCGATCGGCGGGCTGGTCAGGGACGCCACGACGCACCTTTCGACGCTGATCAGGGGCGAGCTCGAGCTGGCGAAGTCCGAGGTCACCGGTGAGATCAAGAAAGGCCTCACGGGCAGCGTCTCGCTCATCATCGCGCTCGTCGTGCTGCTGCTCTCCATCCCGTTCCTCTTCGTCGCGTTCTCGCTCGGGATCAACGACCTCCTGGACTGGGAAGACCACCCGTGGGCGGGCTTCCTCATCACGTTCGTGATCTTCATCGTCGTCGTCGCCCTGCTCGTGTTCGTCGGGATCCGCAAGTTCAAGCGGATCCGCGCGCCGCAGCGGACGATCGACTCGGCGAAGGACACCATCGCCACGCTGCGCGGCCGCGGTGACGACGAGCACTACGAGCTGGAACCGCGCCGTCCTTGAGCGGCGCGGGCACCATCGTGCGACCCGACCCGTCGACCGTGCGTCTCGACGGGCCGTGGGTGCACCGTGACGTCCACGCCAACGGCATCCGGCTGCACGTGGCCGAGACCGGCGAGGGCCCGCTCGTGCTGCTGTTGCACGGGTTCACCGGCTTCTGGTGGTCATGGCACAACCAGCTGGGCGCGCTCGCGGACGCCGGCTACCGCACGGTCGCGGTCGACCTGCGCGGCTACGGCGACTCCGACAAGCCGCCGCGCGGCTACGACGGCTGGACCCTCGCGGGCGATGTCGGCGGCCTGATCAAGGCGCTTGGCGAGCCCCGGGCACACCTGGTCGGCCATGCGTGGGGCGGCATGCTCGCGTGGACGGTCGCCGCGCTGCACCCCCGGCTGGTCCGGTCAGTCACCTCGATCGCGTCGGCGCATCCCATGGCACTGCGCAGGGAGCTGCGCCGCACGGTATTGCACCGCAAGGACACCAACCAGGCCCGCGCGCTCGGGCACGTGTTCCGCGCACAGGTGCCGCTCGCGCCGGAACGCTGGCTCACCAGGGACAACGCGGCGACCGTCGAAGAACTGATGCGCCGATGGTCCGGTCCACAATGGACGGACACATCGGACTTCGCGATGTCCGCGGGCAGGCACCGCTCGGCGATGATGGTCCGCGGCGCCGCGCACAGCGCGCTCGAGTACTACCGCTGGGCCGGCCGCTCGCAGCTGCGTGGTGAGGGCCGCCGGTTCGCGGAAGCCATGCAGCGCAAGGTGACCGTGCCCGTTCTACAGCTCGCGGGCGCGCTCGACCCGTGCGTGCTGCCGCGCACGCTGACGGCGTCGGCGGCGTGGGCGACGCGCCCGGTGGGGACGACGACGCTCGATGGCGTCGGCCACTTCCCGCCGCAGGAGGCGCCTGCCGCGACCAACCGCGCGATCAGCGAGTTCCTCGCCCGATAGTCCGGGGACATCTCAGGGTTCTCCCGGAGACGTCGGTGATCCGGCGGCGGCAGACTCGGTTCCCGGGGATCCACACACCGGGGAGGAAACGCGATGAAGCGTGGTCCAGTGCTGCTCGCCGCTCTGCTGCTGACGGGCGTCGCGGCCGGCACCGCCACCGCCGAGCCGAGGGGGCTCGACTGGCGGCCGTGTGAGCCGGAAAATCCCGTCGAGTGCGCGACGATCACCGTGCCGGTCGACTACGCCCACCCGTCGGCGGGCACGATCGGCGTGGCGGTGGCGCGCACGCGGGCGACAGGCAAACGTGAGGGCACGCTCGTGTTCATGCCGGGTGGGCCGGGTGACTCCGGCGTGAACCGGTTGCTGGGCAGGAACATCGTGCCGCCAGCGGTGTCCGAGCGGTTCGACGTCGTCAGCTACGACCCGCGTGGCACCAACCGCAGCAACCCGGTCGAGTGCGACGCGGACCTGGTCGCGAACCTGCCGAACGTGATCCCGGAGGCGGGTGCGCGGCTCGCGGACATCCAGTCCTACGCCCGCGAACTCGGCGACAGCTGCCGCGAGCACACCGGCCCGCTGCTCGACCACGTCGACAACGTGAGCGTCGCGCACGACATCGACGCGCTGCGTGCCGCGCTCGGCGAGCGGCAGGTCACGCTGTACGGCCGTTCGTACGGCACGTTGGCGGGTCAGATGTATGCGGAGAACTTCCCGCACCGGGTGCGCGGCATGGTGCTGGACAGTGTCTTCGACCACGGCCTCACACGGAAGCAGTTCCTCACGACACAGGTCATGGCCGGTGAGGACGCGTTCACCGAGTTCGCGAAGTGGTGCGCGAGCGACGAAACGTGCGCGCTGCATGGCCAGGACGTAAGTCAGGTGTATCGCGACCTGTACGACAAGGCGGTGCGTGGTGAACTGCCCATGCCCGCGCTCCCGCTGACCCAGCTGACCCTGGACCATTTCTACGGCCCGGACTGGGCGGACCTCGCCGTGCGGTTGAAGCAGCTGTCCGAAGGCGCGACCACGACGCGTGCCGCCGAGGAGACGACACCGTTCCCGATCGCCGCGTTCTGCACCGACCACCGGTTCCGGTTCTCCTCGCAGGACGAGTGGTTGTCGTTGTGGCGCAAGCAGAACGCGGTCGCGCCGACCATGCGCACCCACTTCGCATGGGCGGCCGTTTCGCTGTGCTCCGCCTGGCCATCGGACGTGCCGAACCCGCAGCACCGCACCGACACCGACGACGCACCGCCGATCCTGATCATGAACTCGCTGCACGACCCGGCGACGGGTTACGCGTGGGCGAAGGACGTCAACCGGCAGCTCGACGACAGCGTCCTGCTCACCTACGACGGCTGGGGTCACGGCGTCATGGCCCGCACGGACTGCACCCGCGCCGTCTTCACGAACTACGTGCTGCACAAGGAGATGCCGAGGCCGGGCACGCACTGCGCGGCGGCCCCGCCGACCGTGGAATAGCTGGTGGCCCGGCCCCTAGGCGGCGCAGTTGCCGGTCGCCACCTCACGCGACAGGTCCGGGGCCGCTTCGACCTCCTCCGCCACCTCGGCGGCGGTCAGTGCGAAGCCGGTCTCGGACTGGTCCGTGGCTGCGCCGAAGATCACGCCGATCACGCGGCCCCGCGTGTCGACCAGCGGGCCGCCCGAGTTGCCGCTCTGCACCAGCGCGCGCAGCGTGAACACCTCGCGCCGCACCTGCCGCGCGTCGTAGATGTCCGGGCCGGTCAACGTGATCTGGTCACGCACGCGGGCAGGCGCCGCGCGGTACGGACCGTCGAGCGGGTAGCCGAGCACGATCCCGTCCTGACCGGAGGTCGCGGGCTGGTCCGCGAACGGCAGCGCCGGCGCGGTCAGGCCGGGCACGGACAGCACCGCGACGTCGGTGTCCGGGTCGTACAGCACGACCCGCGCGTTCAGCTGACCCTCGTCGGTCTCCACCACGACCTCGGACGTGCCGGCGACGACGTGCGCGTTGGTCATCATCCGCTCCGGCGCGATCACGAAACCGCTGCCCTCCAGTGCCCGCGAGCACGACGGGGCGCGTGCGTGGATCTTCAGGATGCTCGGCCGCACGTTCTGCACGACCGCGCTGTTCTGCAGCGCGGGGTCGGGCGGCTCGACCTCACGGTTCGGGGTCCGGTCGAACGGGTCGACGACCTCGGGGAAGCCGGACACGTCGAGCAGCCGGCGCAGCTCGTCCGGCAGGTCCTGCGCGGCCTGCGGCATCACCTTGTCGACGCCGCCGAGCACGGTCGAATTGCGGATGGCGGACGCCAGGTCCGGTAACCCACCCACGGTGACCAGCGGCAACGCGATGAGCCACGCCACGACGAACACCACGGCGCCCTGCACGATCGCACCGAGCGCGTTGTCCACCCCGGCGAGCTTCGGTGACCTGATCTTCTCGCGGAGACTGCGGCCGAGCCACACACCGAGCGTCTCGCCCAGTGCGACCAGCAACACGAAGATCGCCACGGCGAAGGCGACCCTGGTCGGCGTCGACTCGATGTACTTCACCACGAGCGGCGCGATCTTGATACCCGCGATGGCGCCGAGCAACACCCCGATGAACGCGGGCAGCGCGGTGATCACGCCCTGCCGTGCCCCCGAGATCGCCGCCAGGATCGCAAGCACGATCACCACAAGGTCGACCCAGTTCACCCGTTCATACCTCCCCGACGCTCTGCCCAACTGAACGCCAAGCGGCGTCAAGGTCGCGTATGTCCGAACCGTTCCACGGCTCGGCCCAGCCACCGAGCTCGAGAAGCAGAGTCAGCAGTGCGGCAGTAAAGCCCCACACAAGCATTCCTGGCAAGGCGAACGCCGGACCGAGAAAGCCGGAGGGATGGCGGCACATGAACCGGTTCGCGGGATCGACGAGGTCAGCGATCGGCGCCCGGGCCACGGCCGCGCTCTCCGCCGGGTCGACCGCCCAGACTCGGCTCGGCTTCTCCCAGTGCGCGACCACGGGCGTGACGTGGAAACGGGACACGGGGATGTGCAGCTGAGGCAGCAGCGCGACCGGCCGCACGCCTGCCGGGTCCAGCCCGGTCTCCTCGACGGCCTCACGCAGCGCGGTCCCGACCGGGCCGTCGTCCTCTGGCTCACTGGAGCCGCCGGGGAACGCGACCTGCCCGGAGTGCGCGCCGCCGCCGTTGGCCCGTAACTGCAACAGCACGTCCGGGCCGCGGGTCTCGTGCTCGCCCAACAGGATCAGCACAGCGGCGTCGCGGGCGTCCTCTGCCGGCGGGGAGATGCGGCGGAACAGCTGCGCGTCGAGGTCGCGGCTGGCCTCGACGACCGGGCGCAGCCATCCGGGAGTCGTCGCCGGGTCGACCAGCGGTCCGTGCTCAGCCATCCGCCACTGCCTGCCTGACCTGATCGACCGAGGTGAACACCCGAGGGTTCTCGATCAGCGTGACCGCACCGTCGTCCACCAGGTACGACGCGGGCAGACCGATCGGGTGCAGTTTCTGCTTGGTGATGCCGTTCTCGTCGAGCAGGCTCGGCAGCCGCACCTTCAGCGCGGTGAGCAGCTCGAGCGCGTCACCGGGCCGGGACTCGACGCCGAGGGTGACCACGGGGATCGCGTCCGGCTCGGCCGCGTACGCGGCGAGGACCGGCAGCTCCGCCTTGCACGGCTCGCACCAGGTGGCCCACATGTTGACGAGCACCCGACCGCCGAGCGCGGTGGCCACGTCGAGCGGGCCGCCGTCCGCGAGGCACTCGACGGTGATCCCCCGGAGGTCAGCGGGGCCTTCCGCGCCTTCGGGGCAGGCGGGCAGCCCGGCCTTGGCGCGTGCCTCCGACAGGTCCGGCGCGGTCTGCGTGGCGTCCCTCGGCGGTGCGGGAGCGGGTTCGGAGCGCGGCCAGATGGCGACCACACCGGCGATCATCAGGATCACCGCCGCTATCGACCACCGCGCTCCGTTCCCCATCTACGCGTGCCCCGGCTTGTACCCGTTGCGGACGCGTTCGGCCAGGTCGATGAGCTGCGGCGCCTCCGGCCCCTTGACCAGCTTGGCCGCCTCCTCCAACCCGGTCGGCCCGGTGCCGAACGACGGGCAGTCCTTGGCGAGCACGCACGCACCGCACGCGGGCTTGCGCGCGTGGCACACCCGGCGGCCGTGGAAGATCACCCAGTGGGAGAGCATCGTCCAGTCCTTCTTGGGGACCAGCTCGCCGATCTCGTGCTCGACCTTGACCGGGTCCTCCTCCTCGGTCCACTCCCAGCGGCGGACCAGGCGGCCGAAGTGCGTGTCGACCGTGATGCCGGGGATGCCGAACGCGTTGCCGAGGATGACGTTCGCGGTCTTGCGGCCGACGCCGGGCAGTGTGACGAGGTCCGCCAGCGTGTTCGGGACCTCGCCGCCGAACCGCTCCACCAGCGCGGTCCCGAGCCCGATCAGCGAGTTCGTCTTGTTCCGGAAGAAGCCGGTCGGCCGGATCAGCTCTTCCATCTCCAGCCGGTCCGCGCCCGCGTAGTCCTCGGCCGTCCGGTACCGCTTGAACAGGGCCGGAGTGGTCAGGTTGACCCGCGCGTCGGTGCTCTGCGCGGACAGGATCGTGGCGACGGCCAGCTCGAGCGGATTGGTGAAGTCGAGTTCGCAGTGCGCGTCGGGGAACGCCTCGGCCAGCACTCTGGTCATCCGCCGGGCGCGGCGGACCAACTTCGTCGGCGGCGGAGTTTTGGCGGTCGCGGCACGGGGTAGCTGTCGAGTGGCGGGCGGCACCCCGCTAGCCTACGGGCCGCCGCACAACCTCATCCGTGCCATGGACGTCCACCAAGTGAGGGACGCGCCGGACCCGGCGTCCGCGTTGCCCGAGCCGACCTGAGCGAGGATCAACACACTATGGCTGTCTGGTTCGTGTTCGCCGTTCCGATCGTCGTGATGTTCTTCGCCCTGTTCATGGAGCGGGTGGAGGCCCGGCTGAGGCACGTCGCCGTGCAGGAGGACGAGGTCGAGGCCTTCCTCGACAACCCTCGCCCCGACGAGGTGCGGGCCCTGTACGGCCATGGCATCGGCCGTGCGCTCGAGCTGTTCCGGCTGCGCCGCAAGGGCAGGCCGAGCGCTCGCGCCAGGAAGGTCATGAACGCGCCGACCATCCGCATCTCCAGGGCCGACCTGCCCAAGAAGATCGGCTGACGACATACCAGTGGTACGCCCTGCGAGGTGATCCACCGCACACGCTCTACACTTCCAATTAGTGATCAGGGCGCCGTTGCCGCTGGTCGCTGCCTCGAGGCTGATTGGGAGGGACGCAGGTGGACGAGACCCTTGCCAGGGCCGGCATCTTCCAGGGTGTCGAACCGGCTGCCGCTGAAGCGCTCGCTCAGACGCTGGAGACCGTTGAGTTTCCGCGCGGGCACGTGATCTTCGCGGAGGGCGAGCCCGGCGACCGTCTTTACATCATCCAGTCGGGCAAGGTGAAGCTCGGCCGCAAGTCACCCGACGGCCGGGAGAACCTGCTGGGCATCATGGGCCCCGCCGACATGTTCGGCGAGCTGTCCATTTTCGACCCGGGCCCGCGCACGTCGACCGCGACGACCGTCACCGAGGTCGTCGCCCGCACGATGGACCGCCCGGCGCTGCGCCAGTGGATCGCGACCCGCCCGGAGATCGCGGAGCAGCTCCTGCGCGTCATCGCCCGCCGCCTGCGCCGGACGAACGGCATGCTGGCGGACCTGATCTTCACGGACGTGCCCGGCCGCGTGGCCAAGGCGCTGCTGCAGTTCGCGCAGCGTTTCGGCAGCCAGGAGGCGGGCCTGCTGCGCGTCATGCACGACCTCACGCAGGAGGAGATCGCCCAGTACGTCGGCGCCTCCCGCGAGACGGTCAACAAGGCACTCGCGGACTTCGCGCACCGCGGCTGGCTGCGCCTCGAAGGCAAGAGCGTGCTGATCCTCGACCCAGAGCGCCTGGCCCGCCGCGCCAGATGAGTCACGCCTGAAAGGGCCCGCACCGAAACGGTGCCGGGCCCTTTCGCGTGCTCGTGACCCTTCTGGACACCCTGAGCGGCCCGCGAACAGCAAAGGAGCCGGGCACCGCCCCCGACGCGGCGCTCCGGCTCCTCGCTTTGCGCGAACCATCCCCCGACGGCCCACGCTCCCCGCCCTCCGAACCATTAGGCCCCGACCCATGTCTGCCGGAGGGAGCTTGTGGACTTGAACACCTTTCCGCTGCCGGTCGTTACCGCCCGCGGAAGGGAACCTGTCATATAAAACGAGGACTGATTCGAATACCCATCCGTTGTGCGCTATCCCCTGTCGTTACCGAACCGTGACCGAATGGATTTGATTGGTACGCGCGTACCAGAGTTTGGCATACTGGTACGTGTGTCCCACTCCGCCAATCTCGCCGACTTCCGCGCCGCACTGACCACACCGGGCGCACGTGCGCCGGTCCTCACATCTTTGCTGGCCAGGATGCCGATCGCGATGGTCGGCCTCTCCTTACTCCTGTACGTGCAGCGGGAGACGGGCTCGTTCACGATCGCCGGCTTCGTCTCCGCTGGCTCGCTCGTCGGCGTCGCCATCGGCGCGGTCGCGCAGGGACGCATCATGGACCGGCTCGGCCCGACCAAGCCGCTCATGGTCGCCTCTGCGCTGTTCGTGGCGACCGTCACAGCCGTCATCATCGCCATCGAGTCCGGGCAGACCGGCCCGGCGCTGGTCGCGCTCGGCTGGCTCATCGGCTTCACAGAACCGATGGTCGGCTCCGCGTCCCGGGCACTGTGGACACACCTGGTCCCGGCAGGCCCGGTCCGGCACGCCGCGTTCGCGTACGAGGCCATCAGCCTCGAGGTCTTCTTCATCCTCGGCCCCGCGCTCGCCGGCCTCATGGTCGCGGCGCCGTGGGCAGGGACGGGCCTCGTGTTCAGTGCCGCGTGCATGGTGATCGGCGGCGTCGGCTTCGGGCTCACGGCCGCCGTCCGCGCCGTGGCACCCACGAAGAACGGCGGTGGTCGCCTGCTCGGCGCCCTCGCCACCCCCGGCATGCGCACGGTCGCGCTGGCCGCGCTCGGGTTCGGCGTCACCGTCGGGTTCATCGAGGTCGCCATCCCCGCCGCCGCGACCAACGCAGGCCACGCGCCGCTCGGCGGCGTCATGCTGGCCGCGTGGTCGCTGACCTCGGTGATCTTCGGCGTGTACTTCGCGGCGCACCCGTGGCCGAAGCGGATGGGGCTGCGGCTGCCGTTCCTGCTTGGCATGTTCGCGCTGTTCGTCGCGCCGCTGGCGACCACGTCGAGCCTGCTCTGGCTGGCGGTGCTGTCACTGTTCGCGGGCATGTGGATCACCCCGCAGTCCACGACGCACTCGACCATGATCGAGCTGGTCGCGCCGGACGGCACGGCCACGGAGGCGTTCGGCTGGATCGTCACGTCGGTGACGCTCGGGCTCGCGGCGGGCCAGTCGGCCAGCGGCTACCTGGTGGAGCAGGTCGGCGTGTGGTCGGCGTTCCTCTCGGCCAGTGTCGCTGGCTTGCTGATCGCCGGGCTGGTCATGTCGCGCAGGCACACGGTCGTCGAGCAGCACGCGCCCGTGCCGGAACTCGTCGCCGTGAGCTGACCCGCGGCGATTGTCGGTGGTCGGGTCTAACTTGTTCGCCATGGACGTCACCGTCACCACCGCGGCACTCGCCGGCGCCGCATCCGCGCTGGTCAAGCTCGTTCCCGGCAAGCTGATCGACCCCGTGCTGTCCGGGCTGCTCCTGACCGCGACGGCCGAGGGCGTATCGCTCGCGGCCAACGACCGGGAGCGGGCGGCCAGGGTGCGCCGGGACGCGGTCGTGCACACCGAGGGGCGGGTGCTGGTGCCTGCCAAGCCGCTGGCCGACACGTTACGTGCGCTGGAGCAGGAGCAGGTCCGGCTGGTGGTGGAGGGCTCGAAGCTGGCGATCCGGGCCCCGGGTGCCCGCTACGCGCTGCCGCTGCTGGACGCGGACGTCCACCCCGGCGTCGGCGACGCGCCGACGGTCGCGGGCACGGTCGACGGAGCCTTGTTCGCGTCCGCGCTGGCCACGGCCGTGCTGGCGGCGTCGCGGGACGACGCGTTACCCATGTTCACCGGAGTCCGGGTCCGCTCGGAGGGCGACCGGCTGATCATGGTCGCGACCGACCGCTACCAGATGGCGCTCGCGTCACTGCCGTGGCACGCGCGGGGCACGGTCGACGCGCTGGTCCCGGCGAGCCTGCTGACCGAGCTGGCGCGCCAGCTCCCGGCGGGCGAGGTCACGGTGCACGCCGACCGCGACCGGTTCGGCCTCGGCTGGCACGGCGCCCTGGCCACGACCGCGGTGCTCGACGGCTCGTTCCTGCACGAGTCGAAGATCCACCTGTCGGACGTGGACACGGTCGTCACCACGGACGCCGACGCGCTGGCGGGTGCGGTCCGCCGGGTCGGCCTCTACACGGACGCGCGCGGCGTCCTGCTGGTGGAGATCGGCGAGGGTGAGATCCGCCTGCGTGGCGCGGACACGAAGGCGGGCGAGGCGGAGGAGTCGGTGAAGGCGGGTGTGGACGGTGGGCGCACCGGCCAGGCCTACCAGTTCCGCTTCCTCACCGACGCGCTTCGCTGCTTCTCCGGCAGGCAGGTCCGGATGGAGATCCAGCCCGGCATGCGCGCCACCGTCTTCTCGGCCGTGGAGCCGATGGAACCGACAGTCCGCTATGTGGTGATGCCTATGCTGCCGCCCAAGTAGACGGTCAGAACCGCTCGTCGGTGGTGAAGAGGTAGTCGAGCTGGGCCCGGACCGACCACTCGGCCGGGCCCCACAGCGACTCGTCCACGTCGCGGTAGACGTGTTCGACGACCTGGCGGGCGGTGGCACCGGGGCCGAGTTCGCGCAGTGCCTCGCGCACCTGGTCGAGCCGCGACTCGCGGTGACCGAGGTACTCGCGCGCGGTCGTGGCGACGTCCGGCAGCTCCGGGCCGTGGCCCGGCAGCGCGACGGTGCCGGGCGGCACCGCCAGCAGGCGGCGGAGCGAGCCCATGTACGCGCCGAGGTTGGAGATCACCGTCGTCCCGCGGCCGAGCACCGAATCACCGGTGAGCAGCGCGCCCTCGACGGCCAGGCACACCGAGTCGTCGGTGTGGCCGGGGGTGTGCTGCACGCGGATCGACAGCCCGGCGGCGTCGACGACCTCGTCGTCGGTGAGGGCGGGCGCGTCCGCGCACAGCGACGGGTCGAACGCGCGGATCGGCGCGCCGACGCGGCGCGCGAGCCATGGTGCGCCCTGCACGTGGTCCGGGTGATGGTGGGTCACCAGGATCAACGCGACCTCGCCCGCCGCCTCGGCGACCCGGGTCAGGTGCGCCTCGTCCTCGTAACCGGGGTCGACCACGACGCACGCCGACGAGCCGGGGGCCCGCAGCAGCCACGTGTTCGTGCCCTCGAGCGTCATCGCGCCCGGGTTGTCCTCGAGCATGACGGCGGCGGTGTCGGTGACCTTCCGCAGCTCGCCGTACGCCGGGTGCCCGGTCATCCGCCGATCCGGTCATCTGGGCGTGCGTCGAGGTGCGCGGGCGAGTCGTCGTACAGCGGGTCGCCGGGCAGGACGACGCGCAGGGTGTCGCCGTCGCGGGCCACCTTGGGCATGAGCACGGTGATCTCGCGTTCGACGGCCATGGCTCTGGCGACGGTCGCGCACTCCTCCAGCTGGGCGAGCGTGGTCCAGGTCGGCGGCAGCAGCCCGTCCCGGCCCGCTTTCCAGTCGTCGAGCGCGTCACCGGGGCGCTGCCAGCGCGTGTCCTGGGCTTCGGAGGTGTCGCCATCGGCGCGCTGCCCCTCTGGCAGGCGCGCGAGGAAGAACCGCGTGTCGAACCGCCGGGTCTCCTGCTCTGGCGTCAGCCAGTTGGCCCACGGCCGCAGCAGGTCGGCCCGCAGCACGAGCCCGGCCTCGGCGAGGAACCCGGCGAGCGACAGCTCCCGGTTCACGAGCTGCTCCCGCGCGCCCGCGAACGGCCGCGCGTCGGCGACGACGCTGTGCCCGTCTGGCCCGGCGAGCAGCACCCCGGACTCCTCGAACGTCTCACGCACGGCAGCGCACACGAGTGCCCGCGCGAGCCCCACGTCGCAGAAGAACCGCTCGGCCCACCACTCGGGCGCGGGCCCGTGCCAGGCGATCGAGGTGTCGGCGTCCCGCCGGTCGACGCCACCACCGGGAAAGACGGTCATCCCACCGGCGAACGCCATCCCCCGGACCCGCCGCTGCAGGAACACCTCGAGGCCGGCGGCCGTGTCCCGCACGAGCATCACGGTGGCCGCGTCCTTGGGCGTGACCGGCGGATCGGGTGGCTCCGGGGGCACCAGCCCGGACGGCAGGGTCAACTCCTTGGGCAGCTCACGCACAGAGGGAGCCTACTTCGACCATGTGGCCACGCAGGCCCATGTTGAGGCGCAGGCCACGCACGGCCCCGCAACACGAGCGGCCGATCCGAGGCTCACCGCGGGCCGCCGGTGCGTCGGTGGGGCGGCTCGCGCGGCAGGATGGGCTCATGAGTGAAGACGTGCTGCGGATGGGGCTTGTCGGGGCTGGGCCGTGGGCGCACAAGGTGCACGGGCCCGGGATCGTGGCTCATCCGCGGACCGAGCTGGTCGCGACGTGGGCCCGGCGGCCCGAGGCGGCTGCCGAGGTCGCGGCGCTCGGCGGGGCCACGCCGTTCGGCGACTTCGACGACTTCCTTCGGCACGTCGACGCGGTCGCGTTCGCGGTGCCGCCCGCCGTGCAGGCGCCGTTGGCCGCGCGGGCGGCGCGGGCCGGGAAGCACCTCGTGCTCGAGAAGCCCGTCGCGTCTTCCGCCGGTGACGCCGAGGTGCTCGCGGCCGCTGTCGAGCAGGCCGGGGTCACCTCGATCATGATGCTCACCTTCCGGTACGACCCCGGGACCCGGCGGTGGCTCGACGAGGTGCACCGGGTCGGCGAGTGGGATGGCGGGCTCGCCCGCTGGTTCTCCGGCACGCTGCTGGAGACCAGGTACGAGCGGTCACAGTGGCGCCACGACGGCGGGGCGCTCGCCGACATCGGGCCGCACGTGTTCGACCTTCTCGACGCCGCGTTGGGGCCCGTCGCGGACATCGAGCAGGCGCGGTTCACCGAGCACGGGGTCTGGCACGTCATGCTTGGCCACGAGAACGGGCGCGTGAGCACGGCGACGCTGTCGATGCACACGCCGACGCAGCCCGCCATCACCGACTTCGCCGTGCACGGGCCGCGCGGGTTCCTCGCGTTCGACGCCAGTGGGGACGCGCCTGCTCGCTACGCGGTGCTGCTCGACGACTTCGTGCGTCTCGTCGAGAGCGGAACGGCCGAGCACCCGCTGGACGTGCGGCGCGGGCTGCACCTCCAGCGGCTGCTCGGCCGCGTCACCGATCAGTTGGCCGGCGGGTAACCCCGGTTGTCGGAGTGCGGCGGCATCCCGTTGATGATCATCGGGCCCGTCGTCTGGTTCGGGTGGTCGAACGGGGCCGCCGAGGCGGGCTTGCCGTGTCGGCCGGACCTGTCGACGTGCCATGACGCGGTGCTCTGCGGCGGCGGGTCCTGCTGCTCGCGCCTGGCCAGCTCGTCCTGCAGCTCACGCAGCAGGTTGCGCTCCTGCGTGCTGAGGACGTCGTCGACGAACGCCTGCGAGTGCTTGTCGACCCCGTTCGCCGGCGCGAGCCGGGGGCGGGACGGCGGCTCCTGCGGCTGCTCGTCCTTCGGCGGCTCGGCGCGGCGGCGCGGGGTCGGCGAAGGCCGGGAGTTCGTGCGGGCCTCCTCGTGCAGCGCGGACGGCGGCTGGACCGGCATGGGCTGCGCGTCCTCCGGAAGACGCTCCTGCTCGAACTGCGACGCGGGCTGCGGCACCGGCGGCTCGAACGGGTCGCTGCGCACCGCATCGACGCGTGGCGGCTCCTTGGCCTCGATGCCACCCGCCGCCGGGGTCATCATCGTCGGCGGGTCGACGTGCGGACCCTCCTGATGCGGCTCGGTGAACACGGACTGATCACTGAACGGCGGGTCCTTGCGGACCGGGATCTCCACGTGCGGCGAGTCGATCCGCGGCACGTCGTGCGCCAGCGAGTCCCTGCGCGAGGTCTCCGGCCGCACGGCGGCCACCCTCGGCGGCTCCGGCTGGACCGCGGACAGCCGCGGCGGTTCCGGGGCCGGTTCGGGGCGGCGCGGCAGCTCGGGCGCCGCCGTCAGCCGTGGCGGCTCGACGCGGGACGACTCGATCCTCGACGGCTCCGGCACCGCCGACATCCTCGGCGGCTCGACCCTGGCCGACTCGACGCGGGTACGTGCCGACTCGATCCGGGGTGCCTCGTATGCCGGCTCCACCCTCGGGAGGGTGGAGCCGAGACCGTCAAAAGGGACCTGTCGCGCGCTCCGCATCGCCTCCCGGTGGTAGTCGCCGGGTTCGACGCCATCCATGAGGACCTCGACCGACGCTCGGATACCGGCGCGCCGCAGCGCCTCCTCGACGCGGTAGGCGGTCGCGGGCGGGAAACCGCCGGGACCGATGCCCACCAGCACCAGCAGACGTGGGACGGCGCCGGACGCCGGTCCTGCCGGGGTCAGGCGCCACACGCACCACATCGACCGCACGTCCGGCAGCACCCCGAGCACCGGGCGCACCGCGTCGGCGACCCCCCGTTCCGGGTCGCGGCCGTCGACGGCACCGAACGCGAACCGGTGTCTGCCCGCCTCGACGTGGTCGGTGACCATCACCCGGTCGATGACCGACGGGTCTAGGTACATGTCGGCGAACAGCGACTCCAGCTCCGTGTGCTGATCCCGGGTCAGCACGATCCGGCCGGCCGCCAGGCACCCGGCCAGGAACTCGAGCGACCGGTCCAGCTCGGCGGACGCCACCATCTGGCGCGCGTCCGCCAGTGCGTCGTCGTCGAGCCGCCCCGCGAGCGCCAGCAGCAGATCATGTATCCGGATCGGCAACGCGATACCTGGACGGTTCGCCCCACCTGGTCCTACCCCCCGCGCGACCTGTGTCAAGGTCGGCTCCTTCCCAGCTCTCGTCGGCATCGACGGCTTGTGCTGGGGAGCAGGCTCACCCCTGGTGCACGATCACCCCGGGCAGCAGCGGCTCGGAAGCCGCCAGTGCCGCACGGTGATAGGGCGGGAGGTCGATGCCCTCCGGCATGACCTCGACGCCCGGCTCGTGCGTACCAAGAGCACGCAGCACGCGCTGCAGCTCCCCGGTCAACCGAGCGCAGCCCGTCGATGCCGTGACGAGCACGATCCTGGTGGCCGGTCCCACCCCTGATCGGTGCCGTCGCCAGCTCCCACGCACGTCGACCAACTCGGGGCGACCATGGAGTACCGCCCCGAGCACTACTGCGTCGGAGTCCCCCGAATTCACCCGATCGGGCGACTCCGTGGTGAATGTGTAGTCGACTTCGTCGATTTGGTCCACCCAGGGCACGGCGTGAAGCCGTCCCGCGTCCGCTCCGGCATCGAGCAGGGCCGCGTTGAGCAGCATGGATTCACGCGCTGTGATCGCGACACGTTCTCTGAGCAACGTCAGCGGCAGCGCGCGGGCCAGCGCGTCGATGGCGCCACCCGCGAGCCAGTCACGCAGCCGCCACAGCTGACGGTCGGGCAGCCGCCCGGCGAACCGGAGCAGCAGTTCGTGACACGCTTCGTCGCGCTCGTCCACCTCGGTCATGACGCTCTCTCCCCTAAAAGCCGATCTCCACCGTCAGCTCCACCTCGACCGGCACGCCGAGCGGCAGCTCGGCGACCCCGACCGCGGACCGGACGTGCTGCCCCGCGTCCCCGAACACCTCGCCGAGCAGCTCGGACGCACCGTTGAGGACCGCGGGCTGGCCGGTGAAGCCCTCCGCGGAAGCGACGAACCCGACGACCTTGACGACCCGCGACACCTTGTCGATGCCGACCAGCTGGTCGACGGCGGCCAGCGCGTTCAGCGCGCACGTGCGGGCGTGCGCCTTGGCCTCCTCGGGGCTGATCTCGCGGCCGACCTTGCCGGTCGCGGCGATCTTCCCGTCGACGAACGGCACCTGGCCCGCCGTGAACACGAGGTTGCCGGACCGGACCGCGGGCACGTAGGCGCCCGCGGGCGCAGGCACCGGCGGCAGCTCGATGCCCAGGCTCCCGAGGCGGCCCGACCAGGTCACGACTTGGGCCGCTTCAGATAGGCAACCATCTGTTCCCCGGTCGGCCCTGGCAGGACGGTGACGAGCTCCCAGCCGTCCTCGCCCCACTGGTCGAGGATCTGCTTGGTCGCGTGGATCAGCAGCGGCACCGTGGCGTACTCCCACTTGGTCATGGTCCGCGACTCTAGCCGCCACCCCGGTACGGTGTGCCGCGTGGAGGGTTGGCGGCTGATAGCGGGCGCACTGCTGGCGGTGGCCGGGATCGTGCTGATGCTGCTCACGATGGCGAAGGTGCGCGAGCGGCGCGGCGCGACCGGCGCCGACGTCGCGGTGGCCGGGGCGATCTCGCTCGTGGTCCTCGTGATCCTGGTCGGGCTGGTGCTGCTCGTGCTGCCCGCCGGCATCGCGTGGGGCGTCGTGGTCGTGGTCGGCGGCGCCGTGACCGTGATGATGCTCGCTAGTTGAGCCGGTTCGTGAGCGCTGGTCGTATCCGTCCACTTACCCTGAAAACGTGAGCACTCCCGTTGTCGGTTGGACCGACCAGGTCGCACGGGCGCGGCTGCACGTGGTCACGGGCAAGGGTGGCACCGGCAAGACCACGATCGCCGCCGCGCTGGCGCTCGCGCTGGCCACGGGCGGGCGCCGGGTGCTGCTGATCGAGGTCGAGGGCCGCCAGGGCATCGCCCAGCTGTTCGACACCAACCCGCTGCCCTACGAGGAGCGCAGGATCGCGTCCGCGCCGGGCGGCGGCGAGGTCCGCGCACTGCACGTGGACGCGGAAGAGGCGCTGCTCGAGTACTTCGCGATGTTCTACAACCTGGGCTTCGCGGGCCGGACGCTGCGCAGGATGGGCGCGATCGAGTTCGCCACCACCCTCGCGCCCGGCCTGCGGGACGTGCTGCTGACCGGCAAGGTCAAGGAGACCGTCGGCCGCACCGACGAGAACGGGCGGCACAGGTACGACGCGGTGGTGCTGGACGCGCCGCCGACCGGCCGGATCGTGAAGTTCCTCGACGTCACCAAGGCCATGGCGGAGCTGGCGAAGGTCGGCCCGATCAAGGGCCAGAGCGATGGTGTGGTCCGGCTGCTGCACTCCGGCGACACCGCGGTGCACCTGGTCACGCTGCTCGAGGAGATGCCGGTCCGCGAGACCATCGAGGCGATCACCGAGCTGGACGGCGCGGACCTGCGGCCGGGGGTGGTGTTCCTCAACCGGGTGCGCCCGCCCCGCCTGCCCACCCGTTCCGTGACACCCGCCGCGGGTGGCCGCGTCGACGCGTCCCGGGTCCGCAACGGGCTCACCTCCGCCGGGCTGGACCTGTCCGAGGAGGACCTGGACGGCCTGGTCGGGGAGACCGTCGAGCACGCGATCCGGGTGCTGGCCGAGCAGAACGCCCGCGAACAGATCGCCGAGGTGGACCTGCCCGCCGTCGAGCTGCCCGACATCAACGATGGCGTCGACACCGCCGCGCTGTACGAGCTGGCCGAGACCATGGTCGAGCAGGGGGTGCGATGACCGAGCGGCTCGACGTCGACTCGCTGATCGACAACCCTGACATCCAGGTGATCGTCTGCTGCGGCTCCGGTGGCGTCGGCAAGACCACCACGGCCGCGGCCATCGCGGTGCGTGCCGCGGAACGCGGCCGCAAGACCGTGGTGCTGACCATCGACCCGGCGCGACGCCTCGCGCAGGCGCTCGGGCTGCGCGAGCTGGGCAACACCCCGAGAGAGGTGGAGGTCGACGGGTTCGAGCCGTCCGGCCAGCTCTCGGCGATGATGCTCGACATGCGCCGCACCTTCGACGACATGGTGCTGGGGCACGCGGGTGAGAAGCGGGCGCAGGAGGTGCTCGCCAACCCGTTCTACAAGACGATCTCCACGTCGTTCTCCGGCACGCAGGAGTACATGGCGATGGAGAAGCTGGGCCAGCTCGCGAACGAGGGCCGATGGGACCTGATCATCGTCGACACCCCGCCGAGCCGGTCAGCGCTGGACTTCCTCGACGCGCCGCAGCGCATGTCCTCCGCGCTGGACGGCCGGATGATCCGCCTGCTGTCCGGGCCCGCCCGCGGTGGCGGCTGGGGCATCCGCAAGGTCGTCGGCGCCGGGGTGATGCTGTTCGCGAAGGCCGTGTCGACCATCGTGGGCGGGCAGCTGCTGGCCGACGCGTCGGCGTTCGTGCAGGCCTTCGACTCCATGTTCGGTGGTTTCAAGCAGCGGGCCCGCAAGACCTACGAGCTGCTGCGCTCGTCGGGCACGTCGTTCGTGGTGGTGGCCTCGCCGGAGCCGGACGCGCTGCGGGAGGCGAGCTACTTCGTGGAGCGGCTGGCGTCCGAGTCGATGCCGCTCGCCGGGCTCGTGATCAACCGGACGCACCCGGTGCTGGCGCAGCTGCCCGCCGCCAAGGCGATCGCGGCCGCCGACGGGCTCGACGCGAAGGGCGAGTCGCCGCTCGCGGCCGCGGTGCTCCGCCTGCACGCGGACCGGGTGGCCGTCCGGCTGCGCGAACGCAGGCTGCTGGCCAGGTTCACCAAGGCGCACCCGAGCGTGCCATCGGTCAGCGTGCCCGCCATGCCGTCGGACGTACACGACCTGTCGGGCCTGCGCACCATCGGCGAGCAGCTGGCTGGTTCGCCGCCCCGGGATTAGGAGACCCGCCAGGACCGGCGGCAGTGTGCCGCCGTGTCCTGGGCTGGATCTAGCCGACGCGGACATCCTCGTCTTCGTCGGAGTGCTGGCGCTTGGCCTCGGTCAGCAGTTCGTGCCAGGACGTGACGTCCGGGCGGCGACGGAGTAGAGCCCGTCGCTCACGCTCAGTCATCCCGCCCCAGACGCCGAACTCGATCCGGCCGTCCAGTGCCTCGGCGAGACACTCCGTGCGCACCGGGCACGCGATGCACACCAGCTTGGCCTTGCGCTGCTCCTTGCCGCGGACGAACAGCCCGTCCGGGTCCTCGTTGCGGCACGACGCGTTGACTCGCCAGTCGGCCTGTTCCATGTGTTCCATCTGCTGCATAACCCCCGCCCCTACCTCGTCTCGACCTCATCCCCCGGGTCCCCCCTTCGGCCCCGGGGTGCCAGCGGCCGGCCACCTTTGTGGTCGCCCTGCCCGGCTCATGTCGTTTGAGACGTTGACGGACTCTAGGGCCCACCGGTTCCCATGAGAACGACCGGGTGCACAGGCGTTACAGAAAGTCAATAACTCCGTCGGGTAACAGAGGGGCATTTGGATCCCGCGTACGCTGGCCCCCGTGCGAGTCGGAGACGGTCTGCTGAAGATGTTCGGCCTGTGCCTGCTGGCCGGTGTCCTGATGGCGGGAATGCTCTTCCCCGTCGTCGGCGCCCTTGGCGTGGCGTCCAACCGCGCGAGCGACACGATCGACAGTGTCTCCGCGGATCTCGTCGCCACCGATCCACCGCTGATCACGCGGATCACGGACTCGCAGGGCAACGACATCGCCTACCTCTACAACCAGTACCGGTTGCCGGTGACCTCCGGCCAGATCTCGCCGATCATGAAGGCGGCGGTGATCTCGATCGAGGACCGCCGCTTCTACGAGCACCACGGCGTGGACTGGAAGGGCACCATCCGTGCCGCGATCAGCAACTCGTCGTCGAGTGACACGCAGGGCGCGTCGACGCTCACACAGCAGTACGTCAAGAACTACCTGATCAACGTGGTCTACCGGGACCAGGAGGGTGCCGAGGAGGACCCGGAGAAGGAGATCGGGCGGCAGCGGGCGCAGGAGCAGAGCATCACCCGCAAGCTGCGCGAGGCGCGCCTCTCGATCCAGCTCGAGCAGAAGATGTCCAAAGAGGAGATCCTGACCGGCTACCTCAACGTCGTCGAGTTCACCGACCGGGTGTTCGGCGTCGGCGCGGCCGCGCACGCCTACTTCCACACGACGCCGGACAAGCTGACGGTCAGCCAGTCCGCGATGCTCGCCGGGATGGTCAACAACCCGAGCCTCTACAACCCGTGGAAGCGCGCCGACCAGACCCTGAAGCGGCGCAACCGGGTGATCGACACGATGGTCGAGACGAACCGGCTGTCCAAGGAGGACGCGGAGGCGGCGAAGAAGGAGCCGCTCGGCGTCCAGCCGAACGGACCGGACCGTCCGCCGGCCAACTGCGTCGGCGCGGGCCCGAAGTACGGCTTCTTCTGCCAGTACGTCGAGGACTACCTGTTGAAGATCGGGATGTTCTCCGAGGACCAGTTGTACTCCGGCGGGTACACGATCAAGACCACGTTCGACGCGCGGGCCACGCAGATCGCGAAGGCCGCCGTCGAGCACCAGGTACCGAAGAGCACCGAGGGCATCGCCAACACGATGTCGATCGTCCGGCCAGGCAAGACCAGACACGAGGTGGTCGCGCTCGTCGCCAACCGCGACTACGGCCTCAACGGCGACGCGGGCCAGACCACCATCTCCTACCCGTACGGCGTGATGAACAAGTTCGGCGCCGGGTCGACGTACAAGATCTTCACCGCGGCCGCGTACCTGGAGAAGGGCGGTGGCATCAACCACGTCATCCAGACGCCGAGCTCCCACACGTCGAACACGTTCAGCGGTGGCGCCAAGAAGTGCCCCCGCACCGACGCGCCGAACGACGGTGACAACCGCAAGTACTGCCTGTCGAACGCCAGCGAGGGCTACCCGAAGCAGATGACGCTGCAGCAAGCGCTCGCGACGTCGCCGAACACCGGGTTCGTGATCCTGGAAGAGACGATCGGCATGGACCTGGTGGTCGACATGGCGAGCAGGCTCGGCCTGCGCGAGACCATGGCGACCAACATGAACGGCAAGACGCCGGACCCCGCCGGGAGCCGCGAAGAGGAAACCCAGACGCAGAACCAGTACTTCCGGCCCAGGCCCAACGGCTACCCCGGGCGCGCGTCGTTCACTCTCAGCCCGGCGCCGGTGAGCACGCTGGAGATGTCGAACGTCGCGGCGACGATCATGAGCGGTGGCGTGTGGTGCCCGCCGACGCCGCTGGTCGAGGTGCTGGACCGCAACGGCAAGAAGCTCGACATCACCAAGTACGAGGAGCCGTGCGAGCAGGCCGTCGCCGAGCCGCTCGCGAACTCGCTCGCGCAGGGCATGAGCAAGGACGACACCGGAAGCGGCACATCGGCGGGTGCCGCGCGGTCGTTCGGCTGGACCCGCCCGATGCTCGGCAAGACCGGCACGACGCAGGACTACAAGTCGGCCGCGTTCGTCGGCGCCACCCCGCAGCTGGCGGCGTCGACGATGACCTTCAACGACGGACCGAGACCGAGGCCGATCTGTGACGGGCAGGCGTCGGGCGTGCCCCCACGCCTGTGCGGCAGCGGATCCATCTTCGGCGGCCGGGCCCCGGCGAGAACGTGGTTCGAGGCCATGGGCCAGATCCACGGCGACGCACCGGCCGTGCCGCTGCCACCCGGCGACCCCCGCTACCTCGACGGCGGACCGGAGAGCCGCGTGCCGAACGTCGTCGGCAGCAGCGAGGGCGACGCCATGGCGACACTGCAACAAGCCGGCTACAAGGTGGCGGTCAAGCGGACCAACCGCTCCGACCCGAAGGGCACGGTCGTCAACCAGAGCCCACGCGGCGCGACGATCCCCGGCGCCACCATCACGATCTACGTGAGCACCGGCTACGTCCCGCCCGCCCAGACCGAGCAACCCGCCCCGCCGCCGAGCGGTGGGCCACCGCCACCCAGCGGGGGCACCCCGCCACCGAGTGGTGGCGGCGGACCCCCGGGTCCCGGCGGCGGCAACCCGCCGGGCGGCAGACCCGGCGGCGGCTGACCCGCAAAGAGGCCGGGGCCCAGCGATCTCACTGGGCCCCGGCCTCTTTCGTCTGGTCAGCTCCGCAGGCGGGCCTTCACGGCCGTCGCCACCCGGCCACCCTCGGCGCGGCCGGCCACCTTCGTGTTCGCGGCCTTCATCACCTGACCCATCTGGCGTTGGCCGGGCGCCTCACCCAGCTGTTCGGTCACCTCGGCCACCGCGTCCGCGACCAGCGCCGACAGCTCGTCGTCCGACAGCTGCTTCGGCAGGTAGTCGATCAGCACCGCGGCCTCGTCCCGCTCCGCCTGTGCCTGCTCAACGCGACCCGCGCCCGCGAACGCCTCGGCGGCCTCGCGGCGCTTCTTCACCTCGCGGGTCAGCACCGTCTCCACCTCGGCGTCAGAAAGCTCGCGGGCCTCGTCCCCGGCCACCTCCTCCGTCGTGATCGACGTGAGCGCCATGCGCAACGCCGCCATACGGGTCGTCTCCCGGGACTTGATGGCCGCGGCCAGGTCCGTCCGCAGCCGTGCCTTGAGGTCAGCCATGACGCGAACACTACTGGTCAGCCGGGATCCCGCTCACGGCGATTTCCGATCATCAGATGGCACATCTAGGCTCGGGTGCGTGGGTAACCTTGTGCGCAACATCGGCCGGGCAGCGCTGGGAGCGACCGCGGTGGGGACCGCGACCCTCGCGTACTCCGTCGGCATCGAACGCAGGCACTGGACGCTGCGGCAGGCCACCCTGCCCGTGCTCGCGGAAGGCGCACGGCCGCTCAAGGTCCTGCACATCTCCGACCTGCACATGACGCCCGGCCAGACGTCCAAGCAGCGCTGGGTCGCCGCACTCGCCGAGCTCGAGCCGGACCTCGTCGTCAACACCGGCGACAACCTCGCCCACCAGAACGCGGTCCCCGCGGTGGTCCGCGCACTCGCCCCCCTGCTCGACGTGCCCGGCGTGTTCGTGTTCGGCAGCAACGACTACTACGCGCCGCGCCCCAAGAACCCGGTCCGGTACATCACGAAGTCGAAGAAGCGCATCCACGGCGTGCCCCTGCCCTGGCGGGACCTGCGCGCGGCCCTCGTCGAACGCGGCTGGCACGACCTCACCCACGTGCGCCGCCTCATCGCCGTCAACGGCCAGACCATCGCCGTGGCCGGCGTCGACGACCCCCACCTCCGCCGCGACCGCTACTCCGACATCGCGGGCAAACCCGACCGCACGGCGACCCTGCGGCTCGGCGTCACCCACTCCCCGGAACCTCGCGTCCTCGACTCCTTCGCCGACGACGGGTACGACCTGGTCATGGCCGGTCACACGCATGGGGGGCAGCTCCGCGTGCCCGGCTACGGCGCCATCGTGACCAACTGCCAGCTCGACCGGACCCGCGCCCGCGGCGCGTCGAGGTGGGGTGCGCACACGTGGCTTCACGTCTCGGCCGGCCTCGGGACCTCGCCGTACGCACCCGTGCGGTTCGCGTGCCCGCCCGAGGCTTCGCTCCTGACCCTCGTGCCCCGTCCCACCAGCGGTTCCGGACACCCCGGCGCTGCCGACAGTGCCCGGTTCGGGGCAGGCGCGGACGTCGGCTAGACTTTCTCCCGTACCACCGGGGTGTGGCGCAGCTTGGTAGCGCACTTCGTTCGGGACGAAGGGGTCGCAGGTTCAAATCCTGTCACCCCGACGGTGGTCAGGCCCTGTCTACTTTGGATGTGGACAGGGCCTGAATCGTCTCTGCCTGACTAGTTGCCTGACTAAGGCCCCGCGTGCACGCGGTCTACAGCCCACGGCTGGGAGGTTCGATGGCTGCCGACTGGCTCGCGAGGGTGATAGCCATCGGCGGTGCAATGCTTGCCGCAGCTTCTCTACTGTGGAACATCGTCGCGTGGCGACGGCAAGGGCCGGTTGTACGAGTCGAAGCGACCTGTTCAGGGCGAGGCAATGAGATGAAGATCCAGGGGCGGATATTCAACAAAGGCCGACTCGACGCCCAGGTCATTCGCGTATCCGCAGGATGGGGGATCAGCTCGGAAAATGTCAGATTCGGACCGAAAGCGGACATTTCTGCAAAGTACGTCAACGGGCTCAACTTTCCGATGTTGATCGAAGCGCAGCGCGGCTACGACTTCACGATCGAACCAATACCCGAAGTAGATGCTGGACTAAGCTCTGCGCTTCACGACAACAGATCCGCTCAACTGCGTTTTCACACAGCCTCAGGAAGAGTCGCTAGAGCGAAGATCAAATTTGACAAAAACTGAGCTAGGTCATACTCAATCGCTTTGAGTATGACCTAGCACCAACAGACCCTATGAAGCTGTGACCGGGAAAATTTGGTCCATGGCGTCTGCCCCTCTCTCGACCACGGGCCTGAGTTGGTGACGGTAGATCTTCTCTGTGACCTCAGTGCTGCTATGGCCGACCAATCGCGAGATGACCTCGATGGGCACGCTTGCATCTGATAAGAGAGACACGAAGCTGTGCCGCAGCTCACGCGGAGTCCACAGCCACGGGTTGAGTTTGGCGGCCTTCACCACCCGACGGAACGCACGCCGGACGTTATGCGCGTCCAGTTCTGTCCCGACCTCGGACGCGAACACCAAGTCGTTCTCGCGCCAGGCTGAGCCTGCGTCCTTCTTGGCCTTCCGCTGTCGCGCCTTCTGTGCGCGAAGCTCCGCGACGCATCGGTCAGGAATGACCAACGACCGGCGAGACTTCCGGGTCTTCGTGTCGCCTCCGACACGCACGGAGCGCCACACGTCGATATGCGATTTGCGTGACTCACGATCCGACGCCCTAGGGATGTGGACGTGTGACCACGTGAGCGGCCGTGCCTCCTCCGTGCGGACACCCCCGAGGAGCGACGTCACGATGTACGCGCCGATCGTCGACTGGTCGGCCTCGGCCGCAGTGAGGACGGCTTCAGCCTGCTTGAGCGTGAGCGACTTCGACGGCCGCCCTTCCTGACCCGTCGGGCAGTCACAGAGCAGCACCACGTTTCGCTTCACGCCCTCCCGCTTCTGCGCCCGGGTGATACTCCGCAGCAGGATCGAGCGGACCTCCCGAAGGGTCCTCGTCGAGAGCTCCTGCGCCTTCTCCGCCAGCCACTCGTCCACGTCATCGGCAGTGAGCAGGTGGCGCTTACGCGACGTGTTTCGCAGTTCGCGGGCTCCAAGGGCAGGGATGACGTGGGTTTCGGCCAGGCTGGTGAGCTTGTCGATCGTGTTCTGGCTCCTGCCAGCAAGCCCGTACTTGAGCCAGGCGTTCACCGCGTCCGCGACCGTGTGGCCCTTCCCGGTCGCAAGCTCGTCATCAGCGAAGTCGCGCTTGACCTCGTCCAGCTTGTTCTTCGCGCCGGTCTTGGTCTTGTCGGTCACCGTCTTGACGATGCGCTTGCCATCCGGGCGGTAGCCGATCGTCAGTTCGCCGATCCACCGTTGCCGAGACTCGCTCCACCTCAGCCCGCCGTCGCCGCGGTCGCGTCGCTTAGTCAAGGCACACCCCCGATTCGCTGATCAGCATTTCCACGTACTCCGAGATGGCGACGGCCGGGATGAGCGTCGACCGGCCCAACTTCACGAACTTCAGTCGTCCGGCGCGCATCTGCTCGTAGATCACCGAACGGCTCATCGACAGCAGTCGCATCGCCTCCGGCACCTTGTACAGGTGGCGCAGTGGCACGACGGACGGCACCAGCGTGGTCATCTCGGCTACCTCTCCCCTCGTGTCGGAGTGACGGATCCTTGTGGGTATCAATGGCGATGTCACAGGTCGTCTCCCTGGGTCTCAGGGGCGTCGGACGTCTCGCCCGCGACCTCCGCGACCTCCGCGACAGCCCTGGTCACGGGCGGTGCGGACGTCTCCCCGCTGCCGCGACCGTCCGCGACCTCTGTCGGGATGGCGGTCGCGGAGGTCGCGCCTGGTCGCGCGACCTGTTCGGCGTCGTTGTTCTCGATGACCTGTGTGGTCGCGGAGGTCGCGGCCGTCGCGTGTGCCTTGACCGGCGGGAGGTAGCGGCTCCACGCGTCGGTCAGGCCACCGTCGCCGTCGACGCGGTAGCCCTTCAGCGCCTTGCCGTTGACCTTCACGTCCTTCGGGCGGACGGAGTAGCGGTCCAGCTCCTTGGCCAGCCGTCGGCTGTCGAGCGGCTTGCCTTGCAGGTCGGTCCACGGACCGTCCTCGATCGCGTGCAGTTCGCGGATCAGGTCGGCCGTCGTCATGCGGTCGGTGTGCTGTGTCCTGAAGATCTCCCTGACGTCCGCGAGCAGCCGGACGCCGGTCGACACGTCACGCGGCCCCTCCTCAAGGACGAAATGGCGGCATGCCAGACGCGCGGTCTCCGGCCAGTGCCCTCCCGCCGCGTCGGCGATCGCCAGGAGCGGACGCCAGATCTCGGCCGCCCGGTCCCGCACGCCGTCCGGTCGGTCGGGTCGCGCGTGCGCGACCTTGTCGGCGACGCGGTAGACCCAGCTTTCGAGGTCTTCGCGGAGTGGGGTGGCTTCCCGTTCCACGTCTTCCTCGATGAACTCCTCGACCACTTCGTCATAGCGCCGCTTGCGCATGTGGATCGTTACCGCGCGGGTTGTGATCGTCGCGGGCATGCCGCCCGCGATCCCTGCCAGGGCAACCGGCGCGTATACCGGAAACCTGGCCACGTTCATGCTCTTGGCGTCGCCGACGCAGCGAGCGACGGTGGCGGTTCGTTTGTATCCAGCGTTCAGCAGTGCCCGGAGGTCTTCGTTGTTGCCGCCGGTCTTGGGGCTGAACACGGCGTCGATCTCGTCGAACAGCAACGTGATCGGACCCTCAACCAACATCCGGAAGACCGCCGCCGGAGTGATGCTGATCGTCATCTCCGGCTTGGCGACCAGGTACTGGCCAACTTCCAGGACTCGCGTCTTGCCGCTGCCCGGCTCGGCCGAATCAAGGATGAGCCTGGGCGTGACGTAGAGCCGGTCCGCGATGTGAGTGTGGGCGTACCACAAGGCCACGGTCGGCGCGCAGTGCTCGTTCGGGAACGCGGAGAACCGCGACACGAACGCCACCACGGCGTCGAGCACGTCGTGACCAGGCGTGCGCAAAGTGCCGGCCGCCGTCGGACCCAGCCACGTCAACGGATGGGCCACACCTATGTCCTCGACGTTCTTGGCCCCAGCTTTCTGCGCGCGCCAACCGGTCTGACACGTCTCCGAGCAGAAGTCCGCAGAGGGTGACGTGCCGAGCGAGTCTCCGCACGACAGGCACTCACCAATGGCCGCATCGATCGCCGAGAGCGCGTCAGTGATGTCGGGCATCACGCCGCCTCCAGCCGAGTCGACGCGCCGATGTACTCACAGGCGGTTCGGTAGCGGCTCCACAGGTCATCGATCCGCGCGGAGTCGTCGGCGACCTCGTACAGAGACGTGGTTGCCCACTCGTCGTCGACCGCCTGCACGAGGCGCAGGCCGTGGGCGCGGACTGCTCGGCGCCACGCGGCTTTCAGGACGACGGTCTTGAGCCATGTCCCGCTTGCCGCTGGTGCGTGGGGTGCGTGGTGGTAGGTGTCCGCGAGCCACGAACCGATGACCTGAAGTCGGCGCGGGCCTCCGGTCCACGGCCGCGTGTCGGTGGTCTCCCACACGCCATCGAGCAGAGCGAGCGGCGTCGGGGCCTGGTCGGCGGCTACCAACTCGATGGCGAGCTGGAGGACGTCGCACCCGATCGGCTCGTTGAGGTCGGTTGCCTGCATTCCGGCGAGCAGCCGCCGCGCGGGGTCGGCGTCGAGTTGCATGACGCAGCCGAGGAACTGGCGTTCGGGGTCAAGGATGACGGGAGTCATCGATCGCCTTTCGAGCGAAGGAACAGGAGGTGTGGTCAGCGGCCCTGCGAGCGTCGGATGGCGCGGCGGGCACGGACGGCGGCGTTGTAGGCGCGGCGTCCGGCGCGGAGCGTGCGACCGGTGCCGCCGCAGCGACGGCACAGCCGGATGGCACGCAGGAACGGGGAGCGGAACTGCCCCACGCCGCGGCACGAACGGCACGGTCGGTACGGGTAGACGGCGCACGACCATGCGTAACCGAGAGCTACAAGGATCATCAGGAGCAGGAACACGCCGAGGGTGTTCACGAGGTGCCTCCAGGGCTGTTTCTGGGCGCGATCAGCCCACGCCTCTAGGTGCTAGGACGCTGATCAGCGGATGTTTGACGGTCTAGGAGGGGCTCTAGGCCTAGAGGCAGGAGGCCCTAGACCTAGAGCCCAGTGGCGAGCTAGCCGTGACCTCGGATCCGGTCACGTTCCGTGAGAGCATTGGCGATCCACTCGCGCTTGATGCCCATGCGGTTGGCGCCCTTCCCGGTCTCCGGGTCGGTGGCCCACACCTGCTTGGTGGAGATGCCGTACGGCTTGAGCGCGCTGGACAGCTGGGTGGCCTTGGCTGTGCCGGTCGGCAGCTCGGCCCACGGCCCGTAGACCGCCGGTCGCAGCTCGGCGAGCCGGTCCACGATGGACTCCGACCACGCCTTGTCCGCGCTGCCGATCGCGGTCAGCACGTCGGCCAGCAACGTGCCGCTGTCGGCCTCGTCGTCCGGCGTGAGGTCGAGTCCGGCCGCGTAGCCGGTCAGTCGTCCGGCCGCCAGCCGTGCCGTGCGGGCACGGGCCGCGAGCCGTTCGGCGTCCGGGCCGTCGATGTAGACGCCGCGCGTGGTCCGCGGCTCGTCGCCTTCGCCGAGCAGGATGCCGATCCCCTTGTCACGGAAGGAGAACGCGGTCGCCTTGATGCCGTTCCGGTAGGCGGACGTGCCGAGCACCATGTCGTTCGCCTGCTGCCCTGTCACCTTCAGGCAGAACCGCATCACCGCGTTGTCGCTGATCGCGGTCGGGATGCTCTTCGCGTCCGGCCGCTGCGTGGCCAGGATGATCACGATGCCCACCGCCGGTCCACGCTTGACCAGGTCGGTACAGATCTCCTCGATCTCCGCGCCGTACTCGGCGTGCTCGAACCACTTCTGGCACTCGTCGACCCCGATCACGATCGGGTGCAGGCCCAGCGACTTCTTGTCGGCCAGCTCCGGCGTGACCTTGTTCTCCGGGCAGAGGTCCTTCGGCAGTTCCCGGATCACCTTCGCGCGCCGCCGCAGCTCGACACTCAGCGCGCGCAGGTCCGCCACGGCGTAGGCGACGTCATCCGGCTCCTCTCCCGCCCGGTAGCGGTGCGAGATCGGAGCCAGCGGCGACAGGTCGCCGGTGCCTTTGAGGTCGTACGCGTGCAGCTCGGCGCGTGGGTCCATGCCCGCGATCAGCAGCAGCTCCCGCAGCGTGAACGTCTTGCCCATGCGGGGAAGCGCGCCGATGACCATCGAGATGAACATCAGCGTGACGTTGACCCACCGGCCGCGCTGGTCGGTGCCGAACGCCTGCGGTTTGAACAGGTCGACGGTTCCGGTCTTACGCAGCGGCCATACCGGTTGGCGGGACTTGGACATGTCCTCGTCACCGACCCACAACACCATCCGTCCGGGATGGACTTCGGCGTTGCCCTCCGGCCACACGCACCCAAGTGGACGGCCGAGACCGGATGCGAGCTTGGGCCTGCGCTCGATGACCTCGGCGACCGTGACACCGGGCGGTAGGTCGACGTCCGCGCGCCAGCCCGGGCCGTCCCGCTGAATCGGCGCTGTGAACCCGATGGCGTCCGGGTTCTTGGCGAGAGCCTGGTTGATGCCCGCGATGCCCAGCACCGATAGCGCGTGGACCACGTTGTCGCTGGTGAGCTTCTGCACCTTCGACGCCATCACGGCACGGGACGCCACGACCGGGTTGTCCTTCGTGGACCCGAGCTTGCCGAGCAGGCCAACGGCCAGCACTCCGCACGCCCAGATCACCCAACCTGGCAACACGTTGGGCAGGACCAGCAGCAGAACCAGGCCGACGCTGGCGAGCAAGCCGAGCTGAACCCAACGCAGCACGACCCGCCGGTCTCGCTGCTGCGACAGCTTCAGGTACAGCTCTGCCTTGTCCGCGGTCGCCGTCTCGGCGCGTGCGGGTCGTCCCTCGGCGTCGGTCACGTACCGGCCGGTGGCGGCGAGCAGGAGCAGCAGGCCGCGCGGTGACCGGACAGCCAGCCGCAGCGCGTACAGCGGCGACCGGGCGAAGTGATAGCCGGTCTTGTGGGCGTAGTGCTTGCCCACCCACGTCGCTGCCTGCTTGGCCTCGGGGAGAGACCGCAGGTACGGCGGGACGATCGGTTGCCGGTCCTGCGTTCGCAACCGGTCCAGCCAGGTGGAGCCATCGGAGGCGCGCGTGTCCACGGCCGTTGTCGGCGGGTCGTCGACCAGTTCGGCGTCCACGATCGTGGGGAACGCGATCACCTTGCCGGGTTCGTCTGTCGTGTTCATCAGGCGCACACCTCCTGCTGACGGCTGGTGTGGAGCAGGTGAGCAAGCGCCGCGCCGCAGCCGAGCACGACCACGGGCAGGCACGAAACGAGCGTGGTGATCGGCCACGGGGCGTGCGTGACACCGGCGGCCGTCATCAGGTGGTACGCGACCTGACCCGCCATCCCGAGCGCCAACGATCCGAACGTCGACCACTTGGCGAACTCCCGGGCGCGGGTAGACCGGGTCGAGGCC
The DNA here is from genome assembly GCF_049647105.1 of Actinophytocola sp. Lineage (GTDB taxonomy): Bacteria > Actinomycetota > Actinomycetes > Mycobacteriales > Pseudonocardiaceae > Actinophytocola. The sequence goes on along the minus strand of NZ_JBARWZ010000151.1, from coordinate 40,624 downwards.
GACATCCACACCCGCATGGCGAACGCGGCATAGGTCTCGACACCGATCGGCAGCGTGATCGCCGAGTTGATCGTCAGGCCGTCCCAGATCCCCGGGAGCAGTTCGATCGGGCCGAACCCGGTCAGCCGACCCAGGCCAACCCAGCCTCCCCAGATCGCCACGAACGCGGGCAACGCGAGCAGGAGAAGCGGCCAGGACGGGACCGGCCGCATCTCCTCCGGACCCGAGTCCGCGACCAGTTTGACCTGCACTTCTTCAGTCGATGGTGCTGCTTCAGCGTCCACAGCCGAGTCCGGGACGGAACGCAGGGTCCGGACCGAGGCACCCTCGTTCAGCGCTGCCAGGATGGCCCGCGCCTTCGGTGCACCCACCCGGAACTCGCTCATGATCCGGTTCCGGGACGGCAACGAACCCAGGTCCGCCACCCACTCACGAACGCGGGGCATCAAGCCCTCGACGGACGGCGGGAAGGCGCTGCCGGGGCTGTTGTCAGGCAGGTTGAGCCCTACCATTAGAAGTCTCCTGACTGTCCTGGTGATGGTTTGGGAGCCCGGTCCGGCGGGTGGTTCTTGGCGGTTCCGGCCGCCGGGCCGGGGCGAACTCAAGCCGCCGCGTCGTCCACGCGGTTCGGCTCGACCGAACGGCCGCGGAGAGCGGCACTGACGGTCTGGCGGCTGAGACGCCGGGTGTGCCGGTGCTCCGTCACGCGATCCGTGATCATGCGCGGCTCGTCGGTCGTGAAGTACTCGGCGATCAGCGCGTCCACGTCTGCCTCGTACAAGCCGTCCGGCGCGTAGCTGAGCGGCGGCAGTACCTCGTCCATGGGATTGGCTCCAAGCTGTCGTGGTCTCCCAGTCGGGAGCGGTCGTGGCGACCGAGGCCCAACGTAAGGCTCGTCTATTAACTCTGTCAACAGACATGCTGGAACTGACTTAACTGAGTTGATTCGCCTACTCTTGTTCTATGGCTTCTCTTGACCCGGATGACCCGCGTGCGCCGTACTTGCAGGTGGCCGGTGGCTTGCGTGCCGCCATCCGGTCGGGGGAGTACGGCCCCGGCGTGCAGCTGCCGACCTACCAAGAACTCGCCGAGACCTGGGGCGTCGCGATCAACACCGCCAAGTCCGCGGTAACGCTGCTGCGCGACGAGGGCCTGGTGGTCACTCAGCACGGCAAGGGGTCGTTCGTGCGCACTCAGGCGCTCGACGGTGAGGCCCCGGCTCGTGATGGCGGTGGAGACGAACGCGTCTGGCAGGCCATCGCTGATCTCCGCCGTCGAGTCACCGAACTCGAAGGCCGTCTTGACTCCTAGCCCATCAGTGACCGGAAGAAGCTCACGAAGCCGTCGATGACGGCTCCCACGCCGCTGAAGAGACCCTTCGCGAAGCTGGCCGCGTCCGTCGGGTGCTTGACCACGATCACGAGAATGGCCAATACGACCAGGGTTCCGATTACCTTGGACATCACGCTGCCGCCGGTCTTGAACCCGGGCATTACGTTCTTCGCCATTGTTGTTCCTCTCGCCGTTGTTGCTCACACCACAACTATGTGGCCTGAGGAACGCGGCGAGAAGTGCCGCAATAGTCCCCAAACGCTGAACTTCCGCTGAACCGGACGCACTGAACTTTCACCGAACTTCGGCGGTCTCGGCATGTCAATGCGCCTGTTTTCGTGTCAGGCTGGCCGACATGCAGCTGAACGGCGTCCCCCCGACCATGGACCAGGTCAAGGCTCTGGCGCTCACGAACTACGGCCACTTCACGTCGATGCTGACGGAGGACGGCCGCGTGCGTGGCCTGTCCCTCCACTTGCAGCGACTGGCCAGGGACTGCCGGCTGCTCTTCGACGCTGATCTGGACATTGACCAGGTCAGGAACTACGTACGGCAGGCGCTCGTCGACCAGGCTCCGCGCACCGTCGCGCGCGTGACGGTCTACGACCCCGGTCTCGACCTCGGCACGATAGGCTCGGACGCCGCCCCGCACGTCCTGGTGACGACACGAGCGGCCTCGACGAGCGACCCCGGCCCGCTGCGGCTGCAGGCTGCGGCGTACCGCCGGGAGATGGCCGCGGTGAAGCACATCGGTCTGTTCGGCGCGCTCCGGTGCAGGCGAACCGCACAACGCGAGGGATTCGACGATGTCTTGTTCCTAAACCAGGACGGGACCATTTCCGAAATCGCGACATCAAACATCGGATTCGTACGCGACGGAAGCATCGTGTGGCCGCGTTCAGAATGGCTGACCGGTATCACGATGACGCTGCTGAACCAAGCGCTTGACGAGCCGATTCACTCCGAACCGCTCACACTCAAAGACCTCCCGGCCATGGAATTCGTGTTCGCGACCAACGCGGCGACCGGCATCCGCCCGGTAGCGTCCGTGGACGACCACTCGTGGCCCGTCGACCACGCGGTGCTGAAGCAACTGCGCGAGCTGTACGCGGACATCCCCGCCGAGCAGATCTAACGGGCCAGCGCTTTTACCCCGCACGTTCCCCCAACTTGCCCCGTCGTGTGCGGTCGATCTTGGTCACGCTGGTACCGATGCTGGAGTCATGACCAGTCACTTCGTACCGAGGCGCGATCGTTCCCACACCACAGCGGGGCGGCGGTAGTCATGAACGCTTCCCTGTGGGAATCGATCGCATGGCTACTCGGCCTGCTGGCGGTCATCGGACTCGCCGACTACGGCGCGGTGCTGCTGTTGCGCGCCGAGGAACGACAGCGTGAGCAAGACGCCGAGGCGAAGCGAGCCGAAGCCCGAGCACAGCGTGATTCCCGCCGCCGCCCAACGCGCGATGGTGCGTGTTCTCTGTCGCAGGCACCCAGAAGCCGCCCCATGCTCGACACGGCGCAGTTGAGCGATCGGCGTAGGTCATGACCGGGCAGATGCACCCGTTGGTTGAGCTTGCAGTGAGTCGCGACCGGCAGCCATCGACGTCGGCAACGCCGGAGATAGTCGAGATCGTCGGCAAGTTGGAGGTAGTTGGCCGTGCGATCGCAGATCATTCGCGGCGAGTGTTGATGGGAGAGGCCACGGACTGGGCCTCGGTCGCCGAGCAACTCGCCACCGCCGCACGCCTGTGTCGAACCCAGGTCGTGAACGAGTTGGCCGACATCGGCGACTCCGGCGGCCGATGACCTGTGGAGCAGGCAACTGGCGTACCGGCTCTAACCGTCCAGCGTTTCAGCAGTCACGGCGCACCGAAACCCGGTGTCGTCATCGCACATGGACTCGGCCGCGTCGTTGAACGACGACGGTGTGGCCCGCAGAAACGGACTGGTCCAGGCGCCGCCCTTCAGTTCGTGGCGGCCGGGCTTGGTCTGGGTCGAACACCACTCCCAGACGTTGCCACACATGTCGAAGACGCCGTACGGACTGACTCCGCTCTGGTAGCAGTCCACGGCCGTTGTACTGCCCACGCCGTTCTCGCGGACGTTGCACTTGGCGGGCGTGGTCTGGTCGCCCCACGGGTAGACGGTGCCCCTGGTGCCGCGGGCTGCCTTCTCCCACTGTTGGCCGGTGGGCAGCGACTTCCCCGTCCACTCGGCGTACGCGGCAGCGTCAGTCCAGGTGACGAAGACGACGGGATGGTCACCGCGGCCGTCGGCTGGCCGCCCGTTCTCCCAGTCCTGCGGCGCCGTGTGGCCGGTGGCCGCAACGAAGCGCGCGTACTCGTCGTTGGTCACGGGGTGGACATCGATGTAGAAGGCCGGCAGCCATAGGGGCTCGTTGCCTGGTCCCGACAGGAAGACGCTCCCGTCGACCTTCGCCATAGATCGGCCGTCGACCGGGTGACGAACATGGCTACCCCCGATCGGCTCGGCGGCCGCGCCGCCGTCTTCCTCCGGCACGAGCGAGTCACCGGTGAGGAACGAGAAACGTGCCTGTGTGTCGGGATCGCACCGGGCCAGGGCGGTGTCGAGAGCGGCTTGGTTGACCGGCCTCGGGCGGATGTTCTCCTTGCCCGCCTCCCACTTGGAGATCATGCGCTCACTGACGCCCAGGTGGGCCGCAAACTCCCGGATGCTCATTCGCTTGGCTTCGCGGAGTGCCCGTACCTCGATTCCCGACCAGCGCTGAACCGTAGCCACACTTCCCCCTGTCTGGTTCCCCGATGCGACGTGAGCGCTACGACCGGTTGGTCACGAACGTGCCCTTGACCGGCACGGTGATCACCAACCCGCGTTCCCGCAGCTCCCGCGTGGCCCGGCGGGCGGTGCCGAGGCTGACGCCGTACTCGTCGGCCAGGTCCCGTTCCGCAGGTAGGCGGGTGTTGGGCGTCAGCTCCCCAGCCTCGATGCGCGCCGCGAGGTGATCGGCCATGGCTACGTACAGGTAGTCCGGGCCGATCTTCGCCGGGTCGAAGTCGGGGAGCTTGCTCACGGGCGCACTGTATGTAGTCACTGAGTTCTACGGAACGTAAGGACGCGTACTAGCGCTATGCACCGCGTCACAATGCGTCCTATGCTGACCTGCATGAATGCGACATCGGCCTCCGAGAGTCAGGGCCGTCCGTCGCCTGCGAACCGAGCAGAGAAGGCCGAGACCGCGCCCGCAGGCAACCGCCTGCTGGCGACGGCTCGGATGCGAATCGAGTCGCCCTGCACGCCAGGCCACCCCATGACCCGTCAGGATCTGTCGGAGGCGGTCAACAACCACGTGTTTCGGGCGACCGGCACGCCAGGAGCTGTCGATGCTCGGCACGTCGGCCGCTGGGAACGGGGCGTCACCAGGTGGCCAGCGGCAAGGTACCGATCTGCGCTCCGGGCCGTCCTCAACGTCACGACCGACATCGAGCTGGGTTTCAGGAGGCCGTCGCGGGCTACGTTGGATGACGTGAACCGCAAGACGTTCCTGAAGACGACGCTGGGAGTTGGCGCCGGAGTCTTGCTGGCGCCATCAGACGCCAACCTGATCGAGATCCTGTCCGGCCCCACCACGCACTACCGGCAGATGGAGTCAGTCGTCGCCTCGGACCGGCTGTCTCCGGCGGTGGATGCACACCTGAACCTCACCGCAGGGATCGTGCGCGATCGTGTCCGCACGTCAGATGGCTTTCGGACACTGTCCGAGACCGCAGGACTGGCAGCCTGGCTAGCGGCGGACCGTGGCGACAACGCCACGGCCCGACGCCGCTACGTCGAGGCGATCGGGCACGCCAAGCGTGCACACCACCCGCTCCTAGCTGCGTACATGACGGCCAGCCTCGGCCACTTCGCAGTGGAGATCGGTGACAGTCGCCAGGGGTTGACGCTGCTCCAGCGGGCTATGCAGCAGCTCGATGTCAGCGCGCCTGCAACTGCTCGCGCTTGGTTGGCATCCCTGCTCGCTATCGCCTACGCCCACACAGGCGACCGGAAACAGACACTTGCTGCGCTGCGCGACTCGGAGAACCTGGTTGGCCGACAGACTGGCGAACCACAATGGCCGTGGGTGTTCGCGTTCTCGTCCGCCAAGGCCGCCCGGTACCGAGCAAGCGCGCTCGGCCGCCTCGGCGACCTCCGAGCGGCCCGAACTGCCTATGCAACTGCAGGTCCGGCACTGACCGCCGCAAAGCCGCGCGCCCTCGCCCAGGTCGAGCACGCCACGGTACTAGCCAGTACCGGAGACATCGCCGGAGGCTGCGCACTGGCGACCGAAGCCCTTGCGGTTGGCCGCGCCTACGGCAGCGAACGAATCACCAGCCGAGTTCGCCAGTTCCGCGCGAGCATCGCAACGCACACCACAGAAGCCCGCCAACTTGACGACGCCCTGGCCACGCTCTACGAACGGGAAGACGGATGACGCGCCTGGCAACAACAGGGCACCGCGGCCTCTCCGCCGAAACGGCAACACTGGTAGACGCCGCTCTCCGAGAGGAGGTCAGCAAGCGCGCAGAGAACGGCCCATTGGTCGGCCTGAGCTGCATCGCTGACGGAGCAGATGCCCTGTTCGCCAGAGCCATACTCGACCACGGAGGAACGCTCCACGTCATCGTTCCCGCTCACCGGTACCGCGACGGCCTCCCCCAGGAGCACCACGCCACCTACGACGCGCTAATCGCCGAAGCCGCTGACACCATCCGCCTTGACCACATCGAGTCCGATTCGAAGGCGCACATGGACGCCAGCCTGCGAATGCTCACAGATGCAGACGAACTGCTCGCCGTCTGGGACGGCCAGCCAGCACGCGGCTACGGCGGAACGGCCGACGTGGTGGACGCGGCCCGCAACCAGGGCATACCGGTCACAGTGGTGTGGCCACGGGGAGCTACACGGGATTAGGGCGATCTATTGACGAAGTCGCCTGCCGATGACGCGACACAAGGACCAGCCTGACCAGATCCGCGAACCTACGGTTTCATGATCATGTCCGTCGATCACCTGTCGTTATTTGCCGACTTACCGTCCCACCTGTGCGATTCGCAAGTGTGAATGGTCGACGTGTGGCGTCCGCCATGATCAGTTGTGGTCGTTTTCTGAGGGTAAACTCGGGGAATGATCTTGATTGGCTATAGTCAATCAGAACGGCGGGGTATCCGAAGTTTTACTAGGTGCAATGCGTTCCACGGTGTAACCACGGCCTGTAGGTCTATCGCTTCCGGCGCCGTACTTGGTGACTACCGTGAACAGCACATCCAGCTGTAGGTCCCGCTGAGCACCCAACCGGGCTGCCTCGTTCGCAAGCCGTTCGGGAACATGCGCGCGGAAGCGCGATCCGACTGCGGGGCGAAACTTGATGGTGCTCGTAGACCACTCCCAGCCGTCGATCGCGCCACTCATCGACGCCTTCGTGATCTCTTCAGTAGCCATCGCTGCGGCGTCAGTCAGCCGACGAGCTGCACGCTGAGTTAGACGCAGGGGAGTCGTTCCGCGACCAGGATCCACCCAAGTGCCATCGACGTCGTACTCGCCGTCAATGGCAGCCTTCGCGAAGGAGCGGATCGCCCTGCGGGCAGTGGGCGCCAGGTCCTGCACAGCGGCAAGCATCTCGGCACCAGTGATGTCTTCAGTTGTCTGTGCCACGATCATGAGGTTCGCGAGCCGACGAAGGCCGGCCACTTCGTTCGTGACCAGAGCTTGACTGGAGAGGCTACCCGGCGGCGGGACGCTCACTCGTGGCATGAAAGTTAGCCTCACGCTTCCTGGACCTGGGATCACCTGGAGCCCGGGTGCAAGCCGCCGAAAGCCTCCTAGGCTTTTGGTTACCTCTTGCACAGCGCGCGATGCTGCTCCGATGAACCTCGCTAAGTGAGTTGCGTCGGTGCCATGTCCTCGTACAGAGTCACCATCGAGATGCAGGTCGAGTTCGGGGACGCCACCGTAGGCCGCAGTAGCCAGCTCCTCCCGACGACGCCTTAAAGCGTGCAACCCTGGGTAGTCGGATGGAACTGAGAGTAGGAACTCATCAAACCTGACTAGATCCTCGTCTGCGTTGACCAGCCGTCCTGGCTCGGAGACTCGTCGCGTGAAAAGCACAGGTGGTAGTGGTTCTGCCATGGCTACCACCTCACCTCTACGAAGCCCTTGCAGTCTGCGTACCGGGTGAAGTCCGGTACCTCCTCAGTATGCGCATCTGACTCAACCTTGACACGTGACCAGCAAGAAGACCAGTACTCAAGTTCTCCGTAGCTGCTGGCATGGAGTCCGTGATCTTTGGGAAACCACCGAGCGTAGTGGAAGTCTGTTAGATGCTGCGTCGCCGTCCCACCGGGTTCGTATCGTTGCTCTTCGTAGTGGCGTATCCGCTTCATGACCTCGTCATGGGGGATCAGCCCCGACTGCCACATCTGCGCGACCTGCGGCCCATTCAGGATCACTACAAGATCGATATCTGAAGGACTCTGTTTGCTGGTGACGAAAGATCCGTTCACCCAAGCCGCAGCAACAGGAACGGAGTCAGCAATCATCGCCTCAAGGCGACTGCGCGCCAGGTAGAGCATGGTCTTCCGCTCAGCCGTGTCGCCGAAGGTCGCCTCGAGCTCCTCCCAAGTAGCACGGTGAGGCGATTTTGCGAACGGGAGCACGCGCAGCGTGGAGTCGAACTGCGATATGACCATCTCAGGCAACACGATCGACTCCTCTCGCTCTCACGAAGAGATCGAGCTGCAGTCACCTTCCGTTACCCAGGTTGATGAACATTTTCAGACACAACATCCAAGGGGCTTCCTGCCTTCCCGTCGACCTGGCGTAGCCCGATCGTGCCGGGTCAAGGGGGCACCTACCTCGTGGCTGGCACCCTGGGCTGGGTCTGCCCCCTTGACGCGGTGCGATAGCCCTTGTGGAGGTCGACGGGAAGGCAGGACGTTCCCCCGACGAACCGCAGCCGAACCGCAGTCCCCGCCATCCTGGAGACCTGCCCGTCCGGCGAGGACATCTCTTCTCTCTGTTCAGCGCGGGCCTACTGCTCCTGGCCCGCCTCCGGCCTACCGGCGCGCGCTGGGACCGGCGCCAGCCGCACGCCCAGCGCGCAGTGCCGGTTCGGCCATGAGCACAGCGGGCCAGCGGGCGCCGAAGGCGCCCGCCTTGAAACAGTGGAGAAAGTCTGAACACAAACCTCCCGCCTCCGACTGTATTGCTGGTAGCCCTTCCCGCCGCCTGACCAACTGCCTGACGATCATGGCGAATCGGCACAGATCTGGCCGGACGTCCACGGACGCCGGAAGGGTGACTGACGTGGCGTTTCCACACGTCAAACGCTGTTTGCTTGCCTTCGGGACGAAGGGGTCGCAGGTTCAAATCCTGTCACCCCGACGGTGGAAAACAGCAGCTCAGGGCCGGTTCCCTCTTTGGGGAGTCCGGCCCTGAGTGATTTCCAGGACACCGCCGGGGAGAATCTGGGGAGATCAACCGCTGGCCGGGGTGGCCCATACATAGACGTTGTCGCTGTAGGACTGCAGGTTCTCGTCGTACTCGCCGCCGCAGGTGACCAGGACCAGGCGGCGTGGACCGGGCGTTCCCGCCAGGGCGGCGGGGTCCACGCCGTCGGTCTTGGCGGTGGTGGTGATCGCGGTGACGACCCACGACGTGGCTCTGCCGGTCGCGTCGACGGTGGTGACAGCCGAACCCACCTGGACGAATGCCAGGTCGTGGAACGCGCCGTTGCCCTGGCCGACGTAGTTGACGTGACCCACCAGTGTCGTGGTGCCGGTGGTGGCGTCGAGGGGCGCCCCACCGGTCCAGATGCCGACCGTGTGGACGTCGCGCGGTGGGCTGATCCGATCGTCTTCCACTGTCGCCGCGATGATCGGCACGTCGTGCTGGTTGATCGCGGAAACGGTCACCGTCGACGGTGTGCCTCTGGTGATCGCGGGTGCCTGCACCGAGCGCACCGTGCTGATGGTGCTGTTCGGAAGTGGGGCGGACAGGGGGATGTCGGGCGGTGGGGCGCGCAGGGCGAGGACGCCCGCGACCGCGGCACTGCCAAACAGCACCGCGGCCGACAGAGTCAGCAGGCGGGTGAGGCGGTCCGGCCGGGCGCGGGCTTCTTGATGGATCACCGGATCAGTTGTTGCCGCCACCACCGTTGCCGCCGCCGCCGTTGCCGCCGCCGCCGTTGTTGCCGCCGCCACCACCGCCGGTGGTTGTGAGGGGCGGGGTCGTGGTGGTGGTGACGTCCGTCGTCGGGGTGGCCGGGGGCGTGCCGGGGTCGGGCGTCGTAGCGGTGGGCGCCCAGGTGGTGGTGACGGGGTTCGCCGGTGTGACCGGGCAGGGGGCGCTGGCGGCCGCCTGAGGAGGGGCGACGATCGCGACGGCACCGAACGTCAACAGGCCCAGCGCCACGACCATGGCCGCCGTGCCCGCGGCACGCCTGCCGCGCACGCGGGCCAGGATGGCCACCGCGACGGCGGCCACGAGGAGGGCCACCGCGACGATTGCCATGGACAGACCCGTGCTGGTGACGGGGCCGCCACCCCCGTCGATGATGCAGGGATCGAGTTCGTTCATTGCGGAATCCTCTTCTTCCTGTCGCAGCTTCAGTCCGAAATGGACAGTAACGGAGCGGCATCGGAGGAAGTGGGATCCCTACGGGTGAAAAGTGCACTCGACCGAGTGGACTGGCTCGATTCTTGACAGGAATGCGGTCGCACGACGCGGTCTGCTCTCAGTGCGCTTCTGTGCTTTGGATTCCCGCATTCAGGTTGAAGTGACTAGCCCTTTCGGGTGGAGAGAGTATCCGTTCGTAACGGACGGGGGTTGGGTCGCGACGGGGTGCAGTGGTGTCGGTTGAGGATTGGATGGGGTATGCGTAAAGGGCTGGTAGGGGTTCTTGTTCTGCTCGCTGGGCTTGTGGTACCGGGGGTTGCTACTGCCGCGCCTCCTGACCCCAGTGCGGCTGTCACGGGTACTTCCGAAGTGGCCCCTGGGGGCACCTTCACGGTTTCCGTCGAGTTGTTCAATCCTCAGGCGTTCACCGTCACCGGGGCTGCCGCCCAGTTGCGGCTCGCCGAAGCGCCGATCACGTCGGTGTTCGAGCTGGTCTCATGTACTGGCGGGACGTGTTTCGAGAACTCGCCCACCAGTTACCGCGGTGGTGTCGGTGACATCGCCTCCGGCGGTCAGGCCACCGTGGTTTTCACTTTCCGGGCTCGCGAGTCCGCCCCGCTGGCGGCTTACACATTCGAGCACCAGCACGTCGGGAGCAACTTCTCATTCGCGCCCGGGTCCGGGCCCGTTGTTTCCGTCGTCGTGTCGCCCCAGATCGCCGATCTCGCGGTTTCACTTGACGCGTCACCCCGCGGCCTGCTGGCTTCGCGGATTACCTACACCGTTTCCGTGACCAACCACGGGCCTTCCGCCGCTTCCTCGGTCCGCATTTCCGGGGTTTACGCGGCCGGGTTCGCCTGGAGTAGCGGGTCAGGGTGTGTCAAGGACGGGAACCGGGGCGTCGTGTGCGACTTCGCGTCCATTCCGTCCGGCGGGACCGTGTCCGCGACGTATTCCGTTTATGCCGGGTTGCTGACGCTGGGGTCCTTCTCCTCGACCGTCACCCGGGTTTCCTCCACACCTTCCGATCCCGACGGTGAAAACGACAGTGCTCGCCGGTACTGCACGGCCGTGACAGGGCTGCTCGTGTTGTGCTGACGGATCGATCCACGACCAGGCCCCGGCCGCGAACACGCGGGCGGGGCCTGGTCGTTTCTCCGCTCTAGTCGTCGTCGAGCTTGCCCCGCTTCTTCGCCTCCGCCACCAGGCGGCGGACGTTCTCCACCCGGCCGCAGTTCGCGTCGATCTGGCGGTTGCGCTCGGTCAGGAACTCACGGCCCAGGTCCGCGCGCACCACCGGACCCACCTCGTCGCGGGCCGGGTTGAGGATGGTCAGCTCCTCCTCGGCCAAGTGGTGGTTGATGGTGCCCGACAGCTCCTCGACGGCGTCGTCGAAGGCCTTCGTGTCGGTTCCCTTGAGTTCCAGCACCTTCAGCAGCGCCTCATGGCCCTCGGCGTGCTCCTCCTCGCCGTGCTCGGCCTCCTCCTCGCCGACCGCGCGGCGCTTGCGGAGCTTCGGATAGACGAACTTCTCCTCGGCCTCGGCATGGGCCACGAGCACGGTGGCCAGCGCGCCTCGCACCTCGTCGCGGTCCGCGCTGGTGTCGCGCAGTGCGCGCAGCAACTCCTCGAACAGGCGGTGGTCGGCCAGAATCAGGTCAATGACATCGCCTGCCACCGGGCGGTGCAGGTCCACGACGTATCCCATGCACGGGGATACCCCGCGAGGACCCTGCGCTAACTCGCCTGCCGCGAAATCGGGCCAGTCGGCACCCGCGGGCCGGTTGTCCCTTCGCAACAAGGGTTTTCTCGATACCGGCGGTCAGGTGCGTGCCACCAGCGGACACGCTGTGCGAAGTCGCCGCGGTTTGGCAGGATCAGGGGGTGAGCAACCACCCGGCCGCCGAGGTCCCAGACCGACTGTTCGCCGACGACGACGCCGAGGCCCGCTGGCGCGCACGGTTCACCGCGGCCCGCGTGTCCCTGCCCGGCTGGGCCCGCGACGCGCCGGACCGCAACATCTACGTCTCCAACGCGAGCGGCGTGTTCGAGATCTACGCGTGGGACCGTGCGACCGACACGCACCGGAAGGTCACCGACCGGCCCAACGGCACCCACAACGGCACCATCACCCCGGACGGCGAGCACATCTGGTGGTTCGCCGACTCCGACGGCAACGAGTTCGGCAGCTGGGTGTCCGAGCCGTTCGCGGGCAGGCCCGCCAACGAAAAGCCCGTGGCCGCGATGCCCGGCACCGCGGCCGGCTACCCCGCGGGCCTGGCCGTCGGCCGCACTGTCACGGCGGTCGGCGTGTCCGACGACGACGGCACCGCCGTGTTCGTCTCGAAAAACGGCGCGGCCGCGCGGGTCGTGTACCGGAACGAGAACGACGGCGGCGTGACCGCGCTGTCCCGCGACGAGACGCTGCTCGCCATCGAGCACTCCGAGCACGGCGACAGCCGGCATACCGCGCTGCGGGTCCTCGCGGTGGCCGACGGCGCGACGGTCGCCGAGAAGTGGGACGGCGAGGGCAAGGGGCTCGAAGCGATCGGGTTCAGCCCGGTCGGTGGCGACCAGCGCCTGCTGGTCCGGCATGAGCGGCGGGGCCGCGACGAGCTGCTGATCTGGGACGTCTCCGAGGACACCGAGGTCGAGCTGGCCATCGACCTGCCAGGCGAGCTGACCGCCGACTGGTACCCCGACGGCCGCGCGATCGTCGTCGTGCACACGTACGAGGCCCGCAACACGGTCCACCGCTACGACCTCGCCGCCGGCAGGCTGACCAAGCTCGCCACCCAGGTGGGCACGATCGGGTCGGTGGACGTGCGGCCCGACCACACGGTCGAGTACTCGTGGTCCAACGCGGCCCGGCCCGGGGTCGTTCGAGCGCTGTACACCGACGGCACAGAGCGGGTGCTGCTGGCGCCGCCTGGGCACCGGGCGCCCGAGTCGGTCGAGTTGATGGACGTGTTCGTGCCGAGCGAGGACGGCGAGGTGCACGCGCTGTACGCGCGGCCGGCCGACGCGCAGGACGGGCCGCTGCCGACGGTGTTCTCGCTGCACGGCGGCCCGCACTCGCACGACGAGGACCGGTTCTCGGCGTACCGGGCGGTGTGGCTGGACGCCGGGTTCGCGATCGTGCACGTCAACTACCGCGGCTCGTCCGGGTACGGCTCGAAGTGGCGGGACGCCATCGAGGGCAGGCCGGGGCTCACCGAGCTGGCTGACGTGGCCGCGGTGCACGAGTGGGCGGTGGCGAAGGAGCTGGCGGATCCGGCGAAGTGCGTGGTCAACGGCGCCTCGTGGGGTGGTTACCTGTCGCTGCTGGCGATGGGGACGCAGCCGCGACTGTGGGCCGCGGGGGTCGCGGGGGTGCCGGTGGCGGACTACCTCGCCGCATACGAGGACGAGATGGAGCCGCTGCGGGCGTTCGACCGGGCGCTGTTCGGCGGCTCACCCGACGACGTGCGGGACCGCTACGTCGAGTGCTCGCCGATCACGTACGTGGACAGCGTGGCCGCGCCGGTGCTGGTGGTGGCCGGGGAGAACGACCCGCGCTGCCCGATCCGCCAGATCGAGAACTATCTCGAGCGGCTGGCGGAGCGGAACAGCCCGTACGAGGTGTACCGGTACGACGCGGGTCACGGATCGCTGGTGGTCGCCGAGACGATCAAGCAGACCGCGATCGAGGTCGACTTCGTCCGCCGCCACCTGGGCAGCTAGGCGGTCTGGGCCTGCCACATCCAGTGCTGCTTCTCGATCTCGGCGGCGATCTCGATCAGCAGGTCCTGGGTGACCAGGTCGGTCTTGTCGGTCTCGTCGATGCGCTTGCGCAGCCGCTTGATGAACTCGCCGAGGATCTCGACGATCGCGGCGACGGTGGCCTCCGTGTTCTGCCAGTTGGCGGGGTAGTCCGGGATGCCGGAGGACTCGACGACGGCCTTGGCCTTGCCGTTCGGGGAGATGCCGATGGCGTTGGCGCGCTCGGCCACCTCGTCGACGTACTGCCGGGACGCCGACACCAGCTCGTCGAGCTGGAGGTGGGCGCTGCGGAAGTTCTGGCCGACGACGTTCCAGTGGGCCTGCTTGGCGATCAGGGACAGGTCGATCAGGTCGACGAGTGTCGCCTGGAGGACCGCGCCGGTGGCCTCGCGTTCGGCGTCGCCCAGCGGGCTGGTTATGGGTGACTTGGTCATCTCATACCTCCTCGGTACACCTGGGGAAAACGGTGGTGTACCCGGAGGGATTCCTGGTCACACGCGTGCGGTGGCGAACTCCACTACCTGTCGCCCGATCGTGCGAAGCGACATGGCGACCTGCTCGTCCGAGCAGCTCCCGTCCGGCCCGAACACGACATCCGCGGAGTTCACGGCCGCGCCGAGCGGGGTCGGCCAGCCGCGCAGCGCGTGCACGATCGAGCGCAGTGCCGTGAGCGTGGTGACGGACGCCTGCCAGCCCCGTGCGGCCGCGACACAGCCGACCGCCCTGCCGTCGAGGTACGGGCGCACGTCGTCGCGCAGGTCCTCCACGTAGTCGAGGGCGTTCTTGACCAGACCGGAGATCGTGCCGTGGTAGCCGGGCGAGACGAGGACGACGCCGTCGGCGTTGCGGAGCTCCTCGACCAGCCGGTAGGCGGCCGGGCCGCGTTCCGGCTCCGCCGGGTCGTAGAACGGCAGGACCAGATCGGTCCCGGTGACGACGGTCGTCTTGGCGCCCGCCTTCTCCGCCCCGTCGAGCGCGATGCGCAAAGCACGCTCGGACTGCGAGTCCGTGCGCAACGACCCACCGATGCCCACCACGCTGACAGTCACCGTTCTCCCTTCGCCACCCCGATCATCCTCCCTTTTGGCGACACTTCACTCCACTCCTAGTAGTTCCACCAGCGGTCTGGCCATGGACAAGCACCCGTGGTAGTGGACTTTCCGTACATCGGGTGACCAGCGACACGTTCATTGGTTAGCCTCCATCCGTACCCGCCCGGGAGGCGTTATGTCGAGAGTGATGGACAGGGTCCCGCTGCCCGTTCAAGGTGCCGCCCTGCACGCCGTGTACGCGCTGCCCCGGCCGTTGCGCAGGCTGATCGCCGGGCCCCCGATCCGGCGGGACGGGCTGGAGCTGGCGCTCGACGCGCAGCTGCTGCTGCGCATGCTGGCGCTCACCGACACCAACCTCGGGGGTGGGACGCCTGCCGACGCGCGTGCGCAGCTCGAGCTGCGACGCGACCTGGTCGGGCCCGGCGTCACCGGCGTGCGGACCCGCGACCTGGACATCCCGTCGGAGGCGGGCGACCCGGTGCCCGCCCGGCTGTACGAACCGGTCAGCCTCGCGCCGGGATCACCGCTGCTCGTGTACTTCCACGGCGGCGGCTGGGTCATCGGCAGCATCGAGACGCATGACTCGACCTGCCGCTACCTGGCCAGGAACGCCCAGGTCCGGGTGCTGTCGGTCGGGTACCGGCTGGCACCGGAGCACCATTTCCCGGCCGCCGCACAGGACGCGCTCACCGCGTTCCGGTTCGCCGCGCACAACGCGGAGGCGCTCGGCGCGGACTCGTCGGCGATCGCGATCGGCGGCGACAGCGCAGGCGCGAACCTGGCCGCGTCCGTGTGCCTCCAGACGGTGCAGACCATGGCCAAGGGACCGCGGCCGGTCTTCCAGCTGCTCTTCTACCCCGCCACCGACGGCACCACCCGGCGCCGGTCCCGGGACCTGTTCGCCGACGGCTTCTTCCTCACCGACGACGACATGACGTGGTTCCTCGACCACTACTGCCCGGACGTCGACATGCGTGCGGACCCGAGGCTGTCCCCGCTGCTCGCGGGCGACCTGCGCGGGCTGCCGCCCGCCTACGTGGCGACCGCCGGGTTCGACCCGCTGCGCGACGAGGGCAACGCGTTCGCCGACCGGCTGCGGGAGGCGGGGGTGCCGGTGGTGAAACGGCAGCACGACGACCTCATTCACGGGTTCGTCAGCTTCGTGAACCTCGGCATGCGTTTTCGGGAAGCCGTCTCCGAAGCGGCGGGCGCGCTTCGGACGGGTCTCGCGCTGCGGTCCCGCGCGAACGTCGTCGACCTGTTCCGGCCGACCGCCTGACAGAACTGCCGGACCGGTCAGGCCGGGGAGGGACCGAACGCCGCCGCGACCTTGTCGCCGAGCGCCTCGTCGACGCTGCGCCAGTACTCGACCACACGCGCCAGCACCGGGTTCGACACCCCGTTCTTCACGTGCCCGATGATGTTGCCCACCAGCCGCTCCCGCTGGTCGTCGTCCATGACCTCGCGGACCAGCGTGCCCGGCTGCCCGAAGTCGTCGTCCTCGGCGTGCGGGCGGTACGCGGCGCGCAGGACCTCGCCGGTCGCGCCGTACGCGGACGCGGTCTCGCCCGCCAGCGCGGGGTCGGCGTGCGGGCCGCCGTGGCTGTTCGGCGCGTACACCGGGTCGCCGGGGTTGGTGTAGCGCATGGCGCCGTCCTTGGCGTAGCTGTTCTTCTCGGTCCTCGCGGCGTTCACGGGCAGCTCCGCGTAGTTGGTGCCGATGCGGTAGCGGTGCGCGTCCGGGTAGGAGAACAGCCTGCCGAGCAGCATCTTGTCCGGTGAAGGGCCGATGCCCGGCACCAGGTTCGACGGCTCGAACGACGCCTGCTCGATCTCCGCGAAGTAGCTCTCCGGGTTGCGGTCGAGCACCCAGCGACCGACCTTGATCAGCGGGTGGTCCGCGTGCGGCCACACCTTGGTCAGGTCGAACGGGTTGAACCGGTAGCCCGCGGCGTCGTCGTGCGGCATGACCTGCACGTACAGCGTCCAGGACGGGTGGTCGCCGCGCTTGATCGCGGTGTGCAGGTCCCGGACGTGGAAGTCGGCGTCCTCACCCGCGATGCGGTCCGCGTCGGCCTGCGTGAGGTAGCCGGTGCCCTGGTCGGTCCTGAAGTGGTACTTGATCCAGAACTTCTCGCCGCCCGCGTTCTGCCACAGGTACGTGTGCGGCCCGTAGCCGTTCATCTCCCGCCACGACGACGGGATGCCGCGATCGCCCATCAGCCACGTGACCTGGTGGGCGGACTCCGGCCGCAGCGTCCAGAAGTCCCACTGCATGTCGTGGTCGCGCAGGTTGTTGTCCGCGCGGCGTTTCTGGGAGCGGATGAAGTCGGGGAACTTGATCGGGTCGCGGATGAAGAACACCGGCGTGTTGTTGCCGACGAGGTCGTAGTTGCCCTGCTGCGTGTAGAACTTCACCGCGAAGCCGCGGGGGTCGCGCCAGGTGTCCGGTGAGCCGTGCTCCCCCGCGACGGTCGAGAAGCGCACGAGGCTCTCGGTGCGGGTGCCCGGCTGGAAGACCGCGGCCTTCGTGAACTGGCTGACGTCCTCTGTCACCTCGAGGAAGCCGAACGCGCCACCGCCCTTCGCGTGGACCACCCGCTCCGGCACGCGCTCACGGTTGAACTGCGCGTTCTTCTCGATCAGGTAGTGGTCCTGTAACAGGATCGGCCCGTCTTCGCCCAGTGTCAGCGAGTCGTTGTCACTGGGGACCGGGATGCCCACGTTGTTCGTGGTCGGACGGGTCACGGCTGTCCCTCCTGTTCTGCCGCGCAGCCGGGGCACCGCCCCCAGAAGACGACCTCCGCCGCGTCGATCGTGAACCCGGCGGACGTCGACGGTTCGAGGCACGGCGCGGCGCCGACCACGCGGTCGACGTCCTCGGTGCGCCCGCAGTCCCGGCAGACGAGGTGGTGGTGGTCGTCGTCGACGCGGGCCTCGAACCTGGCGGAGGACCCCGCGGGTTCGATGCGCCGCAGCAGACCGGTCTGGGTGCACGCGTTCAGCACGTCGTAGATAGCCTGCGTGGACACAGAACCGAGCCGTGCACGCACCCCCTCGGCCACCTGGTCGGCGGTTGCGTGCGGGTGTTCTGCCAGCCAGTCGAGCGTGGCGACGCGCGGCGCGGTGACCCGCAGGCCCACGGCCCTCAGCTGTTCTGCCCGGTGGTCGCTCATGCCTCCACGACACCACCTTTTCTGGAATGAGTCAAGAATAGGCGCGGCACTGTCGGTCGGTCGGCCGTAAATTGGTTGCCGATCGACGATCGCGAGAGGTCACATCAAATCATGCAGTTGTACCGCCGAACGCTTGCCCTGCCCGGGGTCCGGACCCTCCTGGTCCTCGCGTTCTTCGCCCGTATCCCGGCTACCGCGGCCGGCATGGTCCTGACCTTGCACGTCGCGGTGACGATGGACCGCGGCTACGGCGCGGCAGGCGTCGTCGGTGCGGTGGCGACCATCGGCATCGCGCTCGGGGCGCCGGTGCTGGGGCGCGTCGTCGACCGGTACGGGCTGCGGCCGATGCTCGTGGTCACCACGATCGGCGAGACCACGTTCTGGGTGCTCGCGCGATTCATGCCGTACCCGGTGCTGCTCGTGTGCGGCTTCGTCGGCGGCTTGCTCGTGCTGCCCGCCATGTCCATCGGGCGGCAGGCCATCGCCGCGATCGTGCCCGACGACCTGCGGCGGACCGCGTACTCGATGGACACGGTGTCGACCGAGCTGTCGTTCATGGTCGGGCCCGCGGCGGCGGTGCTCGTCTCCACGCAGTTCTCCACGCAGACCGCGACGCTCGCGATGGCGGCGGGCATCGTGGTCGTCGGGTCCGCGTTGTACGTAGTGAACCCCGCGGTGCGCAGCGAGGCGGAGAAGGCATCAGCGGAGAAGGTGCCGCGCCGGGTATGGCTGTCGCCGCGACTGGTGGGTGTCCTGCTCGTCGGCGCGGGCGCCGTGTTCATCCTCGCGGGCTCCGAGGTCGCGATCGTCGCGCAGATGCAGCACAACGAGGACCTTTCGTGGACCGGCCTCATCGTGATCGCGTGGTCGGCCGCGTCCGCCGTGGGCGGGCTCGTCTACGGGGCGCTCACGCGGTCGTTCCGGCAGGTGACGCTGATGGCGTGGCTGGGGCTGCTGACGGTCCCGATCGGACTCGCGGGCGGCGCGTGGTGGTCGCTCATGCTGGTGCTGGTGCCCGCGGCGTTCCTCTGTGCGCCGACGATCGCCGCCACCGGCGAGGAGGTGGCCCGGCTCGCACCGCCCGCCGCACGCGGAGTGGCGATGGGGCTGCAGTCGTCGGCGTTCACGCTCGGGTCGGCGGCGGGCGCACCGCTGGTCGGGTTCGTCGTGGACCACGCGTCACCCGGCTGGGGCTTCGCCACCGCAGGCATCGGCGGCGTCCTTGTCGCCGGACTGGCATGGGTACTGGCGGCACGGCAACGCGAACAGGTACCGGCCACCACCTGAACCCGCGGGTTGTCAGTCGATGGTCCGGCGTAGTCGTACGTAGGTGGTGCCGTGGAAGCCGGGGTGGGTGTGGCCGTCCCGGCGCCAGCCGTGGCTTTCGTAGAAGTCGCGGGTGGTTTCGTCGGTGGCCGGGAGTTCCAGCACGCCGACGGTGACGCCGCGCGAGCGCCATGCGGCAACGCACGCGTCGTGCAGGCGGGTGCCGATGCCATGGCGCCGGTGGTCCTGGTGCACCTCGATGCGGTACAGCTCGCCGACCCACGGGCCGAAGATGCCCCGCGGCGGGCCGATCATGGCGGTGCCGACGACCTCGCCGCCGATCTCCGCGTACCAGACGTCGCGGTTGAAACGGCCGCCAAGATCGCCGAAGTGGGCACGCCGCAGCTCGTCATGGCCGTCCGGGGCGTGCCTGATCATCATGTCCGCCGCTCCGCGCTGCTCACCACCGTGTTCCTGCCCGCCATCCTCGCTCGGTACATCGAGGATCCCCCACCGGGTTGGGCGACGCGACCAACAGCCTTCAGTTCCGGGGAGGCGGGACGGCCAGGGCTTCCGCGATCTCGTACGTGTTGAGCGCGGCGCCCTTGCGGAGGTTGTCGCCGCACACGAAGAAGTCGAGGGTGTTCGGGAAGTCCAGCGCCTGCCGGATGCGGCCCACGTACGTCGGGTCGCCGCCGACCACGTCGGCCGGGGTCGGGAAGACGCCGTTCTCCGGGTCGTCCTGGAGGACGATCGACGGCTGCGCCTCGAACACCTCGCGGGCGGCGGCGACGGTCACCGCCGAGGCGAACGTCGCGTGGACCGCCAGCGAGTGCGTGGTCACCACGGGGACGCGCACGCAGGTCGCGGACACCTTCAGGTCCGGGATGCCGAGGATCTTCCTCGACTCGTTGCGGACCTTCAGCTCCTCGGAGTACCAGCCGTCGCCCTTGTAGGACCCGGCCGACGGGACCACGTTGAGCGCGAGCGGCGCAGGGAACGGCGAGTCGGAAAGGGGCAGCCCGGCGGCCTCCAGTGCCTCGCGCACATCACCCGCCCGCACACCGACGCCCTTGCCGACCACCGCGGCCAGCTCCGCGTACAGCCGCTCCACGCCGGCGACACCGGCGCCGGACACGGCCTGGTAGGACGCGACCACCAGCTCTTTCAACTCGAACGACCGGTGCAGTGCGCCAAGCGCGGCCATCATCGACAGCGTCGTGCAGTTCGGGTTCGCGATGATCCCGCGTGGCCGGTCGCCGATCCTGTCGAGGTTGCACTCCGGCACCACGAGCGGCACGTCGTCGTCCATGCGGAACGCGCCCGAGTTGTCGACCACCACGGCACCCCGCGCGGCGGCGATCGGCGCCCACTCGGCGGAGATCTCGTCCGGCACGTCGAACATCGCGATGTCGACGCCGTCGAACGCCTCCGGCGACAGCGCGACGACGGTCTTCTCCTCGCCGCGCACGGTCAGCCTGCGGCCAGCCGACCGCTGCGACGCGATCAGCCGGACCTCGCCGAACGGAAACGCCGGCCGTTCGTTCATGATGTCGATCATCACGGTGCCGACCGCGCCGGTGGCGCCGACGAGTGCGAGCACGGGCGCCATCAGCGACCACTCCCCGCGTACACCTGGGCGACCTCGTCCCCGCCGAGCCCGAAGGCGGTGTGGATGGCCTGCACGGCATCGTCGAGCTGCGTGTCGCGGATCAGCACCGAGATGCGGATCTCCGAGGTGTTGATGATCTCGATGTTCACGCCCGCGTTCGCGAGCGCCTCACAGAAACTGGCCGTGACACCGGGGTGCGAGCGCATGCCCGCGCCGACCAGCGACACCTTGCCGACGTGGTCGTCGTAGAGCACCGCGGTGAAGCCCAGCTCGGCCTTGATCTTCTCCAGCGACGCGACCGCGGTCGGGCCGTTGTCCTTGGACAGCGTGAACGTGATGTCGGTGCGGCCGGAGACCGTGCTCGACACGTTCTGCAGCACCATGTCGATGTCGATCTCGGCGTCCGCGACCACCCGGAAGATCCTGGCGGCGACACCCGCCTGGTCCGGCACGCCGGTCACGGTGACCTTCGCCTCGGAGCGGTCGTGTGCGACGCCGGTGATCATGGCCTGTTCCACGGGAATGTCCTCCACTGAGCCGGTGACGATGGTGCCCGGCTTGTTGGTGTACGACGAGCGGACGTGGATGGGGACGCCGTAGCGGCGGGCGTACTCCACGCAGCGCAGCATCAGGACCTTCGCCCCGGACGCCGCCATCTCCAGCATCTCCTCGTACGGGACCCGGTCGAGCTTGCGCGCGTTCGGCACGATCCTCGGGTCCGCGGTGTAGACGCCGTCCACGTCGGTGTAGATCTCGCACACGTCGGCGTTCAACGCGGCGGCCAGCGCGACGGCGGTGGTGTCCGAGCCGCCCCGGCCGAGGGTGGTGATGTCCTTGGTGTCCTGGCTGACGCCCTGGAAGCCGGCGACGAGGCAGATGAAGCCGTCGTCGAGCGACTGCTGCACGCGGCCGGGCGTGACGTCGATGATGCGGGCGCGGCCGTGCGTCGAGTCGGTGATCACCCCGGCCTGCGAGCCGGAGAACGACACGGCCTCCGCACCTAGCGCGCTGATGGCCATCGCGACCAGCGAGTTCGAGATGCGCTCACCCGCGGTGAGCAGCATGTCCATCTCGCGCTCCGGCGGGACCGGGTTCACCCGCTGCGCGAGGTCCAGCAGCTCGTCGGTGGTGTCCCCCATCGCGGAACACACGACCACCACGTCGTTGCCGGCCTTGCGGGTCGCGACGATCCGCTCGGCCACCCGCTTGATCCGGTCCGCGTTCTCGAGCGATGAGCCCCCGTACTTCTGGACCACGAGCGCCACTGTCGGCTACCTCCCGTCCGGCCACCCCGTGCAGGCTCCGAGTGGCGCTGTGTCTGATGCTCGCTCCGCAAGCTCCGCTCGAAGAGTCAACGTCGAGCCTAACCGAGTTGGCCAACTGGTTCCGTCGCGCGTGTGGCGCCCGCCACGTGCGAGAACACTCGTCCTACCCTGTAGCGGACAGCCAGCCGAGACGGGCGGGAAGGATCGGGGTGCCGGCGACGGACGTGACGCGCACCGAGGCGGACGAGACCTCCGTCCCGGACGGCGTACCGGTGGAGTCCAGCGATCGCGAGCACGCATGGACCGTCAGAAGAGCGGTCGCTCTCCTGGCCCCCGCGTTGATCTTCCTCGGCATCCGTGAGCTGGGCCTTCTTGTGCTCACGTGGATGGCGAGCCGCAACCACCACTCCGTGTCCGACGCGCTGCGGTCGTGGGACGGGCAGTGGTTCCTCGCGATCGCGGACGGCGGCTACGCCGGGGTGCCCGACGGGCTGGTCGACGCGTACGGGCAGCGCGGCGCCGAGACCCCGCTCGCCTTCTTCCCCGGCTACCCGGTGATCGTGCGGTGGTTCGCCGCGATCGACGGGCCGGGCGGCATCGGCCTCGTCACCTCGGCACTGACCGTGACGATTGTCTCGGGCGTCGTGTGCTCCTACGCACTCGCGCGGCTCGGGAAGCACATCCGCGGCGGCTCGCGCCGGACCGGGCTGATCCTGGTGGCGCTGTTCGCGGCGTCGCCGATGTCGGTCGTGCTGGCCATGGCGTACTCGGAGGCGGTGTTCTGCGCGCTCGCCGCGTGGGCGCTGGTCGGGGTGCTGGAGAAGCGGTGGCTGCTCGCCGGGGTGTGCTGCGCGCTGGCCGGGCTGGTCCGGTCGACCGGCGCGGCGCTGGTCCTGGTGGTCGGGCTCGCCACGCTGCTCGTGGTGATCAGGAATCCTCGGTCGTGGCGGGCGTGGGTGGGCGGCGTGGTCGCGCCGCTCGGGCTGATCGGGTACCTCGCGTGGGTCGGGATGCGGACCGGCGAGTGGAACGGCTGGTTCGCGCTGCAGGAACGCGGGTGGGGCACCGGCTTCGACGGCGGTGCCGCGACGCTGCGGTTCTCGCTGGACGCGCTGGCCGACGCCCGGTCCGTGCTGGAGGTCACCACCGTCGGGCTGATCGTGGTGGCGCTGATCCTGCTGGTGATCATGATCGTGCGGAAGGTCGAGTGGCCGCTGGTCGTGTACTCGGCCGCCGTGCTGGCGATGGACCTGACCTCGAACGGGCTGATGAACTCGAAGGCGCGGCTGATGGTGCCTGCCTTCACGCTGCTGATCCCGGTGGCACTGGCGCTGGCGAAACGACGCGTGTCGACGTTCGTGGTGGCGTTGTGCGCGCTGGCGGTGGTCAGTTCGTGGTTCGGGGCATACGCACTGACGTCGTGGGGTTACGCGATCTGATGACTGACAGAGACGCCGAGACGAGTGTGCCCATCCACCCGCTGCTGGCCGGCCGGTGGAGCCCGCGTGCGCTGGACCCGGACGGTGTGGTGACCGCCGAGCAGCTGCGTGCGGTGCTCGAGGCCGCGCGGTGGGCGCCGTCGAACGGCAACACCCAGCCCGCGCGGTACCTGGTGGGGCGGCGCGGGGACGAGACGTACGCGCGGATCTTCGACCTGCTGTCCGGGCGCAACCAGGGCTGGGCGCATCCGGCGGCGGCGCTGATCCTGGCGTGCGCGGTGACCGTCAACGAGAAGGGCCCGATCCCGATGTCCGAGTACGGGGTCGGGCTGGCCACCGGGAACCTGGCGCTGCAGGCCGTGGCCGAGGGGCTGGTCGCGCACCAGATGGGCGGGTTCGCCAAGGAGGGCGCGAAGCTCGTGTTCTCGCTGCCGGCCGACGTCGAGCCGCAGACGGTGATCGCACTCGGCACCCTCGGCGACCCGGCCCTGCTGGACGAGGAGCGACGCGCGAAGGAGATCGCGCCTCGGCGGCGGCTGGCACTGGACGAGATCGCGTTCACGGGCGAGTGGGGAACCCCCGCCTTCTGAACCCGCGTGCCCAACGCGGTGTCACGCGCCGTAGACCGGGATCTCCGGTGGTGACTTGGCGATCAGTTCCGTCACCGCCGCGCCGACCTTCTCGACCGGCCACCGGCTTCCTCTGTCCACTGTGGCCACTCGCTGGTGCCCGGCCACCACGGTGATCTTCCCGGCCTCCACCTCGAACACCCGGCCGGTCACCCCGGCCGACTCCGCGCTGCCCAGCCACACCACCAGCGGCGCGACCTCCCCCGGCCCCGGCAGGTCGGGGAACAGGTCCTCCGTCATCCGCGTGCGCGCGGACGGGGCGATCGCGTTCACCGTCACGCCGTACCGCGCCAGTTCCGCCGCCGCGACCAGCGTCAACCCGAGGATGCCCGCCTTCGCCGCCGAGTAGTTCGCCTGGCCGACGCTGCCGAACAGACCAGCGCCCGAGCTGGTGTTGATCACCCGTGCGGACACCCGCTCGCCCGCCTTCGACCGCGCACGCCAGTGTTCCGCCGCGTGCCGCATGGTCAGGAAGTGGGCCTTGAGGTGCACGCGCACCACGTCGTCCCACTCCTGCTCGCTCGTCGACACCAGCATGCGGTCCGCCACGATGCCCGCGTTGTTCACCAGCACGTCGAGCCTGCCGTGCCGCGACACGGCCAGGTCCACCAACGACCTCGCACCGTCCCATGTGGACACGTCGGCGTCGTGGTCGCCGCCGTCGACGTCGTTCACGACGACGTGCGCGCCCTGGCGCCGGAACTCCTCCGCGTGCGCCTGCCCGATGCCCCGCGCCGCGCCGGTGATGGCCACCACCCGTCCCTCGCAGATCACGACGGGTCCGCGTTCGAGGCCGCCAGGAACGCGGGCCGTTCACCGCCGCCGTGCACGGTGATCGTGCTGCCGCTGACATAGGCCGCCGAGGGGGAGGCCAGCCACAGGCACGCCTGCGCCACGTCCGATGGCACCGCCATGCGCCCCATCGGGATCGTCGCGCCCACCGCCGCGACCCCGGCCGCGTCGCCGTAGTGCAGGTGCGACCGCTCGGTGTCGACCGGCCCGACCACGACGGTGTTGACCCGCACCTTGGGCGCCCACTCGACGGCGAGCGACGTCGCGAGGTTCGCGAGCCCCGCCTTCGCCGCGCCGTACGCGGCGGTGCCCGGCGAGGGCCGGGTGCCGCTCACACTGCCGATCATCACGATCACGCCACCCGTTTCCTGTTGCTGCATCACGGTGTTCGCGCGCTGCGACACGTGCAGTGGCGCGATCAGGTTCAGCTCGATGATCTTGGCGTGCAGGCGAGGGGACGCCGAGGCGGCCTCGACCGGCGGCGCACCACCCGCGTTGTTGACCACCACGTCGAGCGACCCGTACCGGCTGACCACCGAGGACACCAGACCGTCCACTTGGGACAGATCACGCACGTCCGCCTGCACGAACTCGGCAGGCCCGAGGTCGGTCGTCGGCTCGTGCCTGCCGCACGTCACCACGTTGGCGCCCGCGTCGAGGAACCCGCGCACGATCCCCAGCCCGACGCCGCGTGCGCCGCCGGTCACCAGCACGGTCGTCACAGGCGCTCCAGGATCGTCACGTTCGCCTGCCCGCCGCCCTCGCACATGGTCTGCAACCCGTACCGGCCACCCGTGCGTTCCAGGTTGGCGAGCAGCGTGGTCATCAGCCGTGCGCCGGTCGCGCCGAGCGGGTGGCCGAGCGCGATCGCGCCACCGGCCTGGTTCACCCGCGCCGGGTCGGCGCCGGTCTCCTTCAGCCAGGCCAGGACCACGCTCGCGAACGCCTCGTTGATCTCCACCAGGTCGATGTCGGCGATGGACAGTCCGGCACGGCGCAGCGCGTGGCCGGTCGCGGCGATCGGCGCGTCGAGCATCACCACCGGATCGCCGCCGCGGGCTGACAGGTGGTGCACGCGGGCCCTCGGCGTGAGCCCGTGCTCGGCGAGCGCACGCGCCGAGACGACCAGCAACGCGGCCGCGCCGTCGGAGATCTGGCTGGCCAGCGCCGCGGTCAGCCGACCGTCGGGCACCAGGGTCCTGAGCCCCGCCATCTTCGCGGGCGACGTGTCGCGGCGCGGGCACTCGTCCGCGTCGACGCCGTCCACGGGCGCGATCTCGCCCGCGAACCAGCCGCCGTCGATGGCGGTCACCGCGCGGGCATGGCTGCGCAGCGCGTACTCCTCCATGTCACCGCGCGAGATGTCCCACTTCTCGGCGATCAGCTCGGCGCCCCGGAACTGGGAGATCTCCTGGTCGCCGTAGCGCGCGAGCCAGCCGCGCGAGGTCGAGAACGGGTCGGGGAAGCCGTGCTCGCGGCCCGCGTACATGGCCGCCGAGATCGGGATCGCGCTCATGTTCTGCACGCCACCGGCCACGACGACGTCCGCGGTGCCGCTCATCACCGCCTGCGCGGCGAAGTGCACGGCCTGCTGCGACGACCCGCACTGCCGGTCCACGGTCACCCCCGGCACCTCCTCGGGCAGTCCTGCCGCGAGCCAGCACGTCCGCGCCACGTCACCCGCCTGCGGCCCGATCGTGTCGACGCAGCCGAAGACCACGTCGTCGACGGCACCGGGGTCGAGCGGGGTTCTGTCGAAGAGCGCGCGCAGCACGTGCGCGCCGAGGTCGGCCGGATGAACACCAGCGAGTCCGCCGCCGCGCCGGCCGACCGGCGTGCGGACCGCGTCGACGATGTACGCGTCTGCCACGGTGCTAGGCTACCAAGCTAGCGCTTGGGTGGAGTGGAGAAAATGGTGGAGACGCGCGGCAAGCCATCGGCACGGCGTGCCGACCTGGTGCGGATCGCGGCGGAGCTGTTCGCGGAACGCGGCTACCGGGCCACGACGGTCCGGCACATCGGCGATGCCGCCGGCGTGCTGTCCGGCAGCCTGTACCACCACTTCGACTCCAAGGAGACGATCCTCGACGAGCTGCTGTCGAGCTACCTCGACGAGCTGCTCGCGACGTACCGGGAGATCGCGGGCGCCGAGCCGGTCACCGCGCTGCGCGGGCTGGTCACCGAGGCGTTCCGGTCGCTCGGCGAGCACCGCGCGGCGATCACCGTGCTGCAGAACGAACGCAACTACCTGCGCACGCTCCCCCGCTTCGGCTACCTGTCCAAGGCCGACGACGAGGTCCGGCGCATCTGGACCACCGTGCTGCGCGACGGCATCGAGGCGGGCCGCTTCCGCGACGACCTCGACCCGGCGATCACCTACCGGTTCCTGCGCGACTCGGTGTGGGTGGCGGTGCGCTGGTTCCGCCAGGACGGCAGGCTTTCGCCGGACGAGCTGGCCGACCAGTACCTGAAGATGACCCTGGACGGCATCACGGCCTGAGCAGGCGTTTGAGCACCTTGCCGGAAGCGTTGCGTGGCAGCGCATCGGTGAACTCGACCTGTTTCGGCACCTTGTAGTTGGCGAGCAGGCTCCCGCAGTGCGCGATGACGTCGTCAGTGGACAGTCCACCGGCGACGACGAACGCCTTGCCAACCTCGCCGAGCCGCTCGTCCGGCACGCCGACGACCGCGGACTCCCTGACGCCGGGCAGCCGGGCGAGCGCCTGCTCGACCTCCGCGGGATACACGTTGAAGCCGCCGCTGATGTACATGTCCTTGAGACGGTCGGTGATCGTCAGGTAGCCGCGGTCGTCGACACGGCCGATATCGCCGGTGTGCAGCCAGCCGTCGGCGTCGATCGCCTTGTCGGTCGCCGTTGGATCGTCGAGGTAGCCGAGCATGACGTTGGGGCCACGCAACAGGATCTCGTCCTGGTCGCCGATTCGCAGCTCGAACCCGGCAGTCGGCCGCCCGCAGGTGTTGGCGACGGTCACGGCGTCGTCGCCCGGCGAGCACATGGTCGCGACGACCGCCTCGGTCAGGCCGTAGGCGGTGAGGACCGTGCCGACCTCGTGCTGCATGCGTTCCACGAGCGGCACCGGCACGACGGCGGCGCCGGTGACGGCGAGACGCAGGGACGACAGGTCGGCGCCGGGCAGGTCGAGCAGGGTCTGGTGGATCGTCGGTGAGCCGGGAAGGACGGTGATCCGTTCGTCCATGATGAGACGCGCGGCATGGGTGACGTCGAAGGCCGCCTGCGGGACGATCGTGGCGCCGGTGAGGAGGCAGACGAGGATGCCCGCCTTGTAGCCGAAGCTGTGGAAGAACGGGTTGATCACGAGGTAGCGGTCGTCCTCGGTGACGCAACCGAGTTCGGCCCACGCCCGCGCGACGCCCAGAGCCTGGCGGTGCGCGCTCATGGCGCCCTTGCTGCGGCCGGTGGTGCCGGAGGTGAAGAGGATGTCGCTGACGTCGTCGGGGCTGACGTCGACATCGGGCGCCCGGTGGTCGAGCGGCCGCCACGGCTGGTCCGGCTCGACGGTCATGACGAAGTCCGGGATCGGGTGGCCGTCGTCACGGAGTTCACGAAGCCGGTCGCGGCCGAGGAAGTTACCTGCGACGACCAGGGCTTTCGCGCCCGTGCGGGCGAGGATCTCGGCGGTCTCGGCGGCCGTGAAGCGGGTGTTGACGGGGACCAGGGTGGCACCGGCGGTGAACGCGCCGAGCGCGGCGAGGACCCAGTGGTGGGTGTTGGGAGCACAGATGGCGACCCGGTCACCGGGCCGGACGCCGTTGGCGGCGAACAGTCCCGCGGTGGCGCGGACCTGTTCGTGCAGCTCGTGCCACGTCATCCGCACCGGGCCGTCGACCATGGCCTCCGCGCGCCCGAACCGACGAGCCGCCTCGGCAACGACGGCCGGAATCGTGTCCACGACATAACTAGAACACGTTCTACAAACGAGACGCAAGGCCTTGCCCGCGCCCCGAGGGGGAGGGGCACCGGCAAGGCCTACGACAGCACTGGGAACCCCCGACTGGCACCCAGGGCAGAGTCGTCCAGAGTCACGCCAGCCGCCGGACCAGGCGTGACAAAACCGAGGAAACTATCAACCAGAACAGCGCCGCGAGACCGTAGTTCACGAGCACTCGCAACCCCGCGTTGTCCGGCGTGAACAGATCCTTGAACGCGAGTGCGAGCGGGTCAGCGGCGGCAGAGAAGAACTTGGTGATGCCGTTCGCCGGATTGGCGTTGCCCACCGTCAGCAGGACATGCACGACCAGCACGACGGCGAAGATCAACCCAACCCAACGGACGACGCCCGCCAGGACTCCCACCACGTTCGACCGGGTCACAGCGACCATGGTGGGAGTCTGGCACGATCGCCATCAGGATACGAACCGCGCGATCAGGCCGGCGAGAACCAGCCAGAACACGGCGGCCAGACCGTAGTTCACGATGGTCTCAAGTGCCTTGTTGGCGAAGGTGAACAGGCCAGGGAAGAACAGGGCCAGCGGCTCTGCCATCGACTGGATGAAACGGAAGAAGGCGTTGGTTGCGTTCGCGCCGAACAGGTTCAACAGGATGTAGACGACCTCGATGAGCGCGAAGACAGCCCCGATGAGCTGGACTACGCGCGCTGCGGTCCCACTGCCTGTGCGGCTCCATCTACGAGTTGTCATGAAAGGTGGATGCCCAGACCCGCCGTGACAAAACTCGCCGCTGGGAGCAATCTTGGTAGGCCGTTCGGCCCACATTGCGATGGGGCGCCTTCGTGTTCACCGCGATCGGTGGCTAGGCTGTCGCCGTGGCACGTGCTCTCCTCCTTCGTTGCCGCGACGGGGCCTGACCAGACCGGCTCCCCGCCGCGGGGCGAAGCCTTGCCGGTCATTTCGTCCATAGACCCGCAAGCAGGAGTCCCCAGATCATGAGCATTCCCGACGTACAGCGTGCCGCGACCAGCAACATCCGGATGCCGAGCAGGCCGGCGCCCGCCGACCAGCCCGCGTGGAACACCCAGCGCGGCTCGTCGATGCCGGTGCACCGCTACCAGCCCTTCGCCCAGGTCGTCGAGCCGATCACGCTGCCCGACCGGACCTGGCCGGACAAGGTGATCACCCGCGCGCCGCAGTGGTGCGCTGTCGACCTGCGTGACGGCAACCAGGCCCTGATCGACCCGATGTCCCCCGCCCGCAAGCGACGCATGTTCGACCTGCTCGTGCGCATGGGCTACAAGGAGATCGAGGTCGGCTTCCCCGCCGCGTCGCAGACCGACTTCGACTTCGTGCGCGAGATCATCAACGACGGCGCCGTTCCCGACGACGTTTCGATCCAGGTGCTCTCCCAGTGCCGCCCCGAACTGATCGAGCGCACGTTCGAGGCACTGCAGGGCGCACGCAAGGCGATCGTCCACATCTACAACTCGACCTCGATCCTGCAGCGGCGCGTGGTGTTCCGCGAGGAGCGCGAGGGCATCAAGAAGATCGCCACCTCCGCCGCCGAGATGGTGGCCGAGCTGGCGGGCAAGTACTCCGACACCGACTTCCGGTTCGAGTACTCCCCCGAGTCCTACACCGGCACGGAGCTGTCGTACGCGGCCGAGGTGTGCAACGCGGTCACCGAGATCTGGCGGCCGACGCCGGACCGCCCGGTGATCATCAACCTGCCCGCCACCGTCGAGATGGCGACACCGAACGTATACGCCGACTCCATCGAGTGGATGAACCGCAACCTGGAGCGTCGTGACTCCGTTGTGCTGTCGCTGCACCCGCACAACGACCGCGGCACCGGCGTGGCCGCCGCCGAGCTGGGCTACCAGGCCGGCGCGGACCGCATCGAGGGCTGCCTGTTCGGCAACGGCGAGCGCACCGGCAACGTGTGCCTGGTGACGCTGGGCATGAACCTGTTCAGCCAGGGCATCGACCCGCAGATCGACTTCTCCGACATCGACGAGATCCGCCGCACGGTCGAGTACTGCAACCAGCTGCCGGTCGGCGAGCGCCACCCGTGGGGCGGCGACCTGGTGTTCACCGCGTTCTCCGGCTCGCACCAGGACGCGATCAACAAGGGCTTCGACGCGCTCAAGGACGCCGCCGACCGGGCGGGCCACCCGGTCGAGGACCACCCGTGGGAGGTCCCGTACCTGCCGATCGACCCGAAGGACGTCGGCCGCACCTACGAGGCCGTGATCCGCGTGAACTCGCAGTCCGGCAAGGGCGGCGTCGCGTACGTGATGAAGACCGAGCACCAGCTGGAGCTGCCGCGCCGCCTGCAGATCGAGTTCTCGCAGGCCGTGCAGCACTACACGGACTCGGAGGGCGGCGAGGTGTCGCCCGCGCTCATGTGGTCGACGTTCTCGTCGGAGTACCTGGAGCACAACGCACCGCTCGTGCTGCGCGAGCACCGCATCGCCGGCTCCGATCCCTCGGACGGCCGTGGCCACGACGAGATCAGCGCGGTCGTCGAGGTGGAGGGTGACCGGCACGAGATCACCGGCTCCGGCAACGGCCCGATCGCCGCGTTCGTCGACGCGCTCGCCTCGGTCGGCTACGACGTGCGGGTCCTCGACTACACCGAGCACGCACTCACGGCGGGCGACGACGCACGCGCGGCGGCGTACGTGGAGTGCTCGATCGGCGAGCGCACGCTGTGGGGGGTCGGCATCCACAGCTCGATCGTGACGGCGTCCCTGCGCGCGGTGGTGTCGGCGGTCAACCGCTTCTCACGCTGAGCAGGCGTTGGGGGCGGGCCCGGCAACCCCTTACGAGACCCGCCCCCGCGCACGATCGTGCCGGGCCCCGCTTGTCTACCGGTCGAGCGCGACAAGTGCATGTCCCAAGCCTGGCCGGGAATCAGGGGCCCAGCGTCTCCGTGACCGAGGCGGGACCGGCCAGCGAGGTGTCGTCCGGCGCGTCCCACTCCATCTCCACCAGCTCCGGCTTCACCTCGTGCGCCTGGATCTTGCCGTCGCGGATGTCCTCCGCCCAGTGGCACGCCACGCGGTGGCCCGGCGTGATCTCACGCAGTGCGGGGCGTTCGGTGTCGCAGCGCTCCGCCTGCTTCCACGGGCAGCGGGTGTGGAACCGGCAGCCCGTCGGCGGGCGGGCTGGCGATGGCAGGTCGCCCGCGAGCAGGATGCGTTCCCGGCTGTCCTCGATCGCCGGGTCCGGCACCGGCACCGCCGACAGCAGCGCCCTGGTGTACGGGTGCAGCGGCTCGGCGTACAGGTCGTCGGACGTCGCCTCCTCGACAAGGCCGCCGAGGTACATCACGCCGACGCGGTCGGAGATGTGCCGGACGACGGCCAGGTCGTGCGCGATCACCAGGTAGGTGAGGCCGAACTCCTCCTGCAGGTCCTCCAGCAGGTTGATGACCTGCGCCTGCACGGACACGTCCAGCGCCGACACCGGCTCGTCCGCCACGATGAGGTCCGGCTCGACGGTCAGCGCGCGGGCGATGCCGATGCGCTGCCGCTGGCCGCCGGAGAACTCGTGCGGGTACTTGCGCAGCGCGGTGCTCGGCAGGCCGACCGAGGAAAGCAGCTCCCGCAAGCGTTTGCCGGTCGACTCCTTGCTCTTGTCGAGGCCGTGCGCACGCATGCCCTCGATCAGCAGCGACTCCACCGACTGGCGCGGGTCCAGCGACGACATCGGGTCCTGGAAGACCATCTGCATGCGCCGCCGCATGGTGCGCAGCGGCTCGCCCTTCATGGACGACAGGTCGACGCCGTCGAACACGACCTTGCCGCCGGTCGGCTCGGTGAGCTTGAGCATCGCGCGGCCGAGCGTGGACTTGCCGCAGCCGGACTCGCCGACCAGGCCGTAGGTCTCACCCTGGTTGACCGCCAGGTCGACCCCGTCGACCGCGTACACGTAGCCGACGGTCCGGTCCAGCACGATCCCGCGCTTGATCGGGAAGTGGACCTTGATGTCCTCGGTCTCGATCAGTGGCCGCGTGGTCGGCTCGGTAGCTGGCGCGCTCACGCTGGCACCTCCTGTGCGACCGGGTTGTGGCAGCGCAGCAACCGCTCGCCCCGCACGGAACCCACCCCGTCCGGCACCATCTCCGGTGTCACCTCGACGCACGTGTCGGTCGCGTTGGGACAGCGGGGCGCGAACGCGCAACCCGAGGTCCACGGAATGTTGTCCTGCACCGACCCGCGGATCGGCGACAGCCGCTCCCCCTTCAGCGCGTCGAGCCTGGGGATCGACTGCAGCAGGCCGTACGTGTACGGGTGCCGAGGCACCTGGAACAGGTCGTGCCGCCCGCCGCGCTCGACCACGCGGCCGCCGTACAGCACGTTGACCTCGTCACACAGGCCCGCGACCACGCCGAGGTCGTGCGTGATCATGATCAGCGCGGTGCCGGTCTCGCGCACCAGCTCCGCGAGCAGCGCCAGGATCTGCGCCTGGATGGTCACGTCCAGCGCGGTGGTCGGCTCGTCCGCGATCAGCAGCCTCGGCCGGCACGCCAGCGCGATCGCGATCAGCGCACGTTGCCGCATGCCGCCGGACAGCTGGTGCGGGTACTCGTCGAGGCGCCGCCTCGGGTCCGGGATGCCGACCTTCTCGAGCAGGTCGGCCGCCTCGACCATGGCCTTCTTGCGGGACAGGTCGCGGTGCCGCTCGAGCACCTCGGTGACCTGCAGGCCGATCGAGATGACCGGGTTGAGCGACGACAGCGGGTCCTGGAACACCATGGCCAGGTCGCGGCCGCGCCGGTCCCGCATCTGCCGGTCGGACAGCGTGAGCAGCTCGGTGCCCTCGAACTTGGCCGAGCCGGTGACCTTGTTGCCGCGCTTGTGCAGCAGACCCATGATCGACATCGCGGTCACGGACTTGCCGCAGCCGGACTCGCCGACCAGACCGACCGTCTGGCCGGGCTCCACGTCGAAGTCGACACCGTCGACCGCGGTGAACGGCTCCTCGCCCTTGCGCTGGAAGACGACCCGCAGGTCGCGTACCTCTAGCAGTGCCATTGACCGGTCACCTCCTGCTCTTCGGGTCGAGGGCCTCGCGCAGCGACTCACCCATGAGTGTGAAGCCGAGCGCCACCACGATGATGCAGCCGGCGGGCCAGAAGGCCAGCTGCGGGTGGCTGTCGATGACGTTCTGCGCCCGGCCGAGCATCTGCCCCCACTCCGGGACGCGGTCGTCCGGGTTGCCGAGACCGAGGAACGAAAGGCCCGCTGCCTCGATGATCGCGATCGCGAGGACCAGCGTGGACTGCACGATCACCGGGCCGAGCGAGTTCGGCAGCATGTGCCGGAACACGATCGCCCGCTGCTTCACGCCGAGCGAACGGGCGGCGAGCACGTGGTCGCTGTGCCGCTGCGCGAGCATCGAGCCCCGCAGCAGGCGCGCGAAGATCGGGATCTGGACCGTCGCGACCGCGACGATCAGTGTGTAGACGTTGGGTTGTGCGAACAACGCGCCGATCGAGACCGCGAGCAGCAGGCCAGGGATCGACAGCATGACGTCGACCGCGCGCATGACCACGCTGTCGACCCAGCCGCCGATCGCACCGGCCAGCGTGCCGAGGATCAACCCGCCCGTGAGTCCGATCAGCGTGGCCAGCACACCGACCAGCAGCGTCTGCTGCGAGCCGACCAGGAGCCTGGACAGCAGGTCGCGGCCCACCTGGTCGCCGCCGAGCGGGTGCCCTGGCTGCGGCTCCGGGATCTGGTTGCGTGCCTTGACGACCTGGTCGCCCAGCATCGGGTCGGTCGGGTCGTGCGGCGCCAGCCATGGCGACAGGATCGCCAGCACGATGAACGCGGCGATGATCACCGCACCGGTGAGGAACACCGGGTTGCGGCGCAGCCTGCGCCACGCGGCTGCCGCGACGCTCACGCCGGGGTCGTCGCCGATCTTGCCCGCGGTGGCCGCGAGCGCGTCGATCTTGGACTTCGTGCTCACCGGGCACCACCCGCCGTGCGGATGCGCGGGTCGATCAACGCGTAGGACAGGTCGACCAGCATGTTGATCAGCACGAACACCCCGGCGGCACAGAGGATCAGCAACAGCAGCACCGGATAGTCACGGCGTTCGAACCCGAGCGCCAGCGCCTGCCCGATGCCGGGGAACGCGAACACCTTCTCGGTCAGCACGGCACCCGCGAGCAACGCACCGGTCTGCAGGCCGATGGTGGTGACCACCGGCAGCAGCGCGTTGCGCATCACGTGGCGGCGGTTGATGACCGGCGTGGTGAGGCCCTTGGACTCCGCGGTCCGGACGAAGTCCTCGTCGAGGACGTCGAGCACGGACGCGCGGGTGATCCGGAAGATCACCGAGAACGGGATGCTCGACAGCGCGAGCGCGGGCAGGATCAGGTGGTGGATCGCGTCCCATGCCGCGTCCCATTCCTGCGTCAGGATCCCGTCGAGCACGAAGAACCCGGTGACGCGGGTGGCGTCGATGCCACCGGTCTGTCTGCCAGCGGTCGGGAACCAGCCGAGGTCGACGGCCAGCACCTGCTTCAGCACGAACGCGAGGAAGAACACCGGCACCGCGACGCCGATCAGCGAACCGACGATCGACAGGTTGTCGAGCCAGCCGCCCTTGCGGCGGGCGGCGAGATAACCGAGCGGGATGCCGACCACGATCGCGATGACGATCGCGAAGAACGACAGCTCGAGCGTCGCCGGGAAGCGCTGGAAGAAGATATCCATCGCCGTGTCGCCGGGCTGCACACCCGTGGACACCCCGAAGTCACCCGACGCGGCACGCGACAGGAACTTCCAGTACTGGACGAAGATCGGCTCGTCCAGACCCAGCTCCTGTGTGAGCCGGGCTCTGGACGACGCGGTCGCGCGTTCGCCCAGGAGGGCCGAGACCGGCCCTCCTGGGAGCGAACGCAGCCACGCGAACAGCAGCAGCGACAGCACCCCGACGACGATTACGAGCTGCAGCAACCGCCGAACCGTGTAACGAAGCACCTAACCCTTGTTCCTGTGGTGGGGAGCGGGACAGGTCAGCCGAGGCTGACGGAGTCGAAGCGCTCGTCCGTGAGCGGACTGGGAACCAGACCCTTCACGTTCTCGGCGACGACCAGTGCGGGCGGTCCGTGCGAAATCGGGATCGCGGGCAGGTACTCGGCCTTCAGCTTCTTGTTCAGTTCCTCGTACAACCCGGTGCGCTTCTCGGCGTCCGGCTCCGAGTCGGCCGCCTGCAGCTCCTGGGACAGGGTGGCGCCCCACGGCGAGTTGCCGGTGCCGAAGCGGTTGTTCGGGTCGGAGAAGAAGTTGCCGATGAAGTTGTCCGGCGTGTTGTAGTCACCGTTCCAGCCGAGCAGGAACAGGTCGGCCTTGCCCTGGTCGACGTCCTCCAGGTAGCCACCGTTCCACGGCTTGCTGACCACGTTCAGCTTGACGCCGACGGCCTCCAGGTTGCCCCGGATGAAGCCGAACATGTCCTGCGGGTTCGGCATGTACGGGCGGGTGACCTCGGTCGGCCAGTAGATGTTGACCGACAGGTTGGCCGCGCCGGCCTCGGCGAGCAGCGACTTCGCCTTGTCCGGGTCGTAGGTGTACTTCTCGACGTCGTCGGTCCAGCCGTCGACCGTCTTCGGGTAGAAGTTCTCCGCGACCTCGGAACCCTCGGGCAGCTGCTGCTTGACCAGGCCCTCGCGGTCGATCGCGTAGGCGAGCGCCTGGCGGACCTTCAGGTCACGCAGCTGCGGCACGTTCTTCTGACCGATGCCCAGGTAGAAGACGTTGAACGCCGGGCGGATCATGACGTTGTAGCCGTCGTCCTTCAGGCCCTGCCAGTCGGCGGGGGACGGGAGGTCGTAGCCCTCGACGTCACCGGACTGCAGCGCCTGCTTGCGGGCGGTCTCGTCCGGGATGGCACGCAGGATCAGCTTGTCCAGCTTGGCCTTGTCGCCCCAGTAGTCCTCGTTGCGGACCAGCTCGACGGTGCCGTTGGCCTCGTCGTACTTGGCGAACTTGAACGCGCCGGTGCCGGTCGGGTGGTCCGTCGAGTACTCGGGGTAGGTGAAGCTGTCACCCGCCTGGACGACCTCGTCGGCCTTGTACTGCTCCAGCGCCGTCGGGCTCTGCATCGCGAACGACGGCAGGCCCAGGATGTCCGGGAACTTGGAGGTGGAGCGGGTCAGCTTCACGACGGCCTTGTTCGCGCCGTCCGCGGTGCACGACTCGAACAGCGACGGGTTCGCCTTGTCGGCGAAGCCGCCGAAGTTGTCCTGCCAGTAACCGGTCACGGCCGGGCTCTGGCCCGGGCCCTTCTGGTTGTACCAGCGGTCGAAGTTGAAGCAGACCGCCTCGGCGTTGAACTCGGAGCCGTCGTGGAACTTCACACCCTCGCGGAGCTCGAAGGTCCAGGTCAGCCCGTCCTCGCTGTGGTCCCACTTGGTGGCGAGACCGGCCTCGGCGTCAGCGGTGCCCGGCTTGAACTCGATCAGACCCTCGAAGATCTGCTGCGAGGTGCGGAAGGTGGCCCCGTCGGTGGCGAAGAAGGGGTCGAACAGCTTCGGCGCACCCTCGGTCGCGAAGGTCATCGTGCCGCCGGTCTGGCCGCCACCTTCGTCCTGGGAGTCGCGCTGGGATTCAGCGCACGCGGTCAGCGCGACAGCGGCGGCGAAGCCGATTGCCGCCAAGCGGACCGTGCGGGGGTTGACCATTACGCACCTCAGAGGGTTCGAGTCTCACACTTTGGTCGCCGACCCTATCCCGTCCGGGTGCCAGGACGTGAAGTCCTGGTCTGTAACGACTCGGTATCCGATCCTCATCGGCACAGGTCCGCACGTGCTTTGGTCTGGTCGACCGCGAACCAGCCACGCTCGAAGTCCTGCCAGGTCAGCATGTGTTTCCTGACCTCCTCGCCGTCCCGCGCGACGGCCCTTTCCAGCCGAATGGTCTCGTCAGGAAGCTCACACCAGACGAGGTGGGAAAGCTTGTCGTAGATCGACCTTCTGCCCGCCGAAACACCCTCTATGACCAGCACTTCCGGCACTTCTATCCGGCGGTACCGACCGGGGTGCGAGCGGCCGTCCGTCCATTCGATCCGCTGGTAGCAGGCTGTTTTTCCCATTTCTATGGGAATGAGCACGTCGTTCACCAGACGTGGCCACCACGACACGGGAGCGTCCCAGGTCGCGAAGTCGTCGGTGCTCACCACCGTGGCGCCAAGCTCGCGGGCCAGCTCGTTCGCGTAGTGCGTCTTGCCGGAGCCGGACGGCCCGTCGACCGCGATCAGGGTGGTGGCGCCGAGGCGCGGCGGCCTCAGCTCGATCACACCGACCGGCGGCCCGTGAGTGCCCGGCCCAGCGTCAGCTCGTCCGCGAACTCCAGGTCGCCGCCCATCGGCAGGCCCGAGGCGAGCCGGGTGACCGTGAGGCCGGGGAAGTCGCGCAGCATCCGCACCAGGTAGGTGGCGGTCGCCTCGCCCTCGGTGTTCGGGTCGGTGGCCAGGATGACCTCGGTGATCTCCTGCCCGCCGATCCGCTGCAGCAGCTCACGCACCCGCAGCTGGTCGGGACCGATGCCGGACAGCGGGTCCAGCGCGCCACCCAGCACGTGGTAGCGGCCCTTGAACTCGCGGGTCTTCTCGATGGCCAGCACGTCCTTGGGCTCCTCCACCACGCACACGGCGGAGGGGTCGCGGCGCGCGTCGCGGCAGATCCGGCAGGTCGGCTCCTCGGAGACGTTGCCGCAGATGTCGCAGAAGACCACGCCCTCCTTCACCTTCTGCAGAGCGAGCTGCAGGCGGGCGATGTCGGCCGGGTCGGCGCCGAGCAGGTGGAACGCGATGCGCTGTGCGCTCTTCGGACCGACGCCGGGGAGCCGCCCCAGCTCGTCGATCAGGTCCTGGACCGGTCCCTCGTACATGGGTTACATGCCGGGCAGGCCGAGGCCGCCCATGCCACCCGCGAGCGGACCCATCGCGTCGGCGGCCATCTGCTGCGCCTTGCCGCTGGCGTCGCGGACGGCGGCGACCACCAGGTCGGCCAGCGTCTCCACGTCGTCGGGGTCGACGACCTTCTGGTCGATCGCGAGGGACTTCAGCTCGCCGGAGCCGGACACGACCGCCGTCACGAGACCACCGCCCGCCGAGCCCGTCGCCTCCGCGTTGGCCAGCTCCTCCTGCGCGGACATGAGCTGTTCCTGCATCTTCTGAGCCTGCTGCAGGATCTGCTGCATGTCGGGCATGCCACCACCGGGTTGCACCATGGAGTCCTCTCTTCGGTTGTTCCCAGCGTAGTCGCGCACCCCTGTGGCAGGGTGAGCGCCGTGCGGAGATCTGTACTCGCGGTGATCGGGCTGGTGACGCTCACGGCGTGCGGCGGCCAGTCATCCGGCACGCCGGCCACGACGGCGACGAGGACCACGGCC
Organism: Actinophytocola sp.; assembly: GCF_049647105.1. Taxonomy (GTDB): domain Bacteria; phylum Actinomycetota; class Actinomycetes; order Mycobacteriales; family Pseudonocardiaceae; genus Actinophytocola. The sequence continues at coordinate 1,314 of NZ_JBARWZ010000151.1, read as the reverse complement.
CCGACCACGACGACCGTGTCCGCCACGACCACCACGCCCCCGACCACCACCACGGTGGCCCCGCCCGCGAAACCCGCGCCCGTGGTGGTCCTCGACCCCGGCCACAACGGCGCGAACGCGGCGAACCCCGGCGAGATCAACCGCCAGGTGCCCGCCGGCCGCGGCCGCGTGAAGGCCTGCAACACGACCGGCACTGCGACCAACGCCGGCTACCCGGAGCACGCGTTCACGTGGGACGTCGCCGAGCGGGTCCGCGACCAGCTCACCGCACAGGGCGTGCGCGTCGTGCTGACGAGGCCGGACGACAACGGCATCGGCCCGTGCGTCGACCGCCGGGCCGCGATCGCCAACGAGTCGGGCGCCGCGGCCGTCGTGTCGATCCACGCGGACGGCTCGACCAACCCGTCCGCACACGGCTTCCACCTCGCGTACTCGGCGCCACCGCTGAACGAGGCACAGGGCGAGCCGTCGACGCGGCTGGCCACGACCATGCGGGACACGCTGGTGGCCAAGGGCTTCGCGACGTCCACCTACATCGGGTCCTCGGGCCTGTCACCCCGCGACGACCTCGGCGGGCTCAACCTGTCGGAGCGCCCTGCCGTGCTCGTGGAGTGCGGCAACATGCGCAACGCCACCGAGGCCGCCGCGTTCAGCGACCAGGCGGGCCGCCAGTCCTACGCGACGGCCATCACGGCGGGCATCCTCGCCTACCTGGGCTGACCAGCCCGCCTACCGGTTGTTGATGGGGCGGGCGCCGAGCTTGTCGGTGAGGAGCTTGACCATGTCCTCTTCCGGGTTGCTCTCTGGCACCGGCGCAGGCGGCACGCCATCGTCCTCGTAGTAGTCGTCCTCCGGTGGCTCCGGCAGCGGCGGCTCGTCGGCGGGCGGCGGCGAGGCAGGGACGACAGGCCTCGGCGGTTCGGGCGCCTGCTGCTGTCGCGGGGCCGCGGCGGGCTGCGTTGGCCGGGTGAACGTGGGCGGCTCGCTGCGTGGCTTCTGCTGCACCGACTGGGTGGCCGTGTTGTGCGCGGCGTGCACGCACTTGACCTGCCACTGCCCGCCGAGTACCTCACCGAGCGCGGCGGCGATGGCATCCACGTTGCGCGGCTCACCGAGCCGACGGGCCAGCGGCGCCGCGGTGTGCGCGATGGTGACCGTGTCCCCCTCGACGGACTGCACGGTCGCGTTGGTCAGCATGGCCTCGGTGCTGCGGCTGTTCTTGCGGACCGAGCCGAGCAGCTCCGACCACAGCCCGCGCACCGCGGCCGCGTCGAGCGCCCCACTCGCGGCGGGCGCCGGGGCCGGGGTGGTCAC